>CAWJLT010000010.1:0-282162 GCA_963843775.1 uncultured Actinomycetota bacterium | reverse complement strand
TTGAACACGCCGAGCTACAGCCGAATTCCCGGCCTTCTGCGGGTCCGTGGAGCGCGTTTCACCAACCAAGTAAGGCATATTCTGGATTTGGGGTGTCGGCCAAGGCGCGTTACAAGGCGTCAGATGTGGTCCTCACGGTTCCCCGTGCGTTCCCCAACGTTGTCCTTCCAGCAGCAGGCGCCGGGGCTTCGGTCGGACCGAGCGACGGGCTTCCGGCCGCCGCCGCGCGGCGTTCACCTCACTCCTGGTCATCGGCTGCCTCGCAATGGCCTGGCTCATCGTCGGGGATGCCTACCACAGGCGGCAGCCGCCGGGGTGTACCGGAAATGGGTGTGGAGGGACTGACCGCGAGGGCAATGGGGGTCCTGCCCGTCGGTGTCGCGCGACGGCTTGGTCTCGTAGGGTCGGGCTGTGCCGAAGAAGAAGCATGGCCGGGGGAGCCAGCCGCAGCGACGACACTCCACCTCTGAGCCGGTGCGCCCGCCGCACGGCGCGCAGGAACTGCAGTTGTTCCAGAGCCTGCGTGCGGCGTTGCGCTCTGGTGAGCCGCTGGATCTGCTGGCCATCGTCAGCGGATTCCTCGAGGTCACCGATCCGCGGGGCCGGGATCCGTTCGCGCCGGACGAGCGGCGAACTGGTCTTGCTGAACTGGTCGAGTCGTTCATCGGGACGCCGTACGCCGAGACGACGGCGGCGCTGACCGCCATCAAGGCGCTGGTGAGCGAGGAGGTGCTCGCTGCCCGGATCGGCCGCGAGCTCGATGGTCGTGGGCACCCGTTGCCTGGCTGGCTGACCGGGCTCGACGACGCGCGCCTCGACTCCGATGTCTGGTTCATGACCCACGTGCTGGGCGACGGGGACGACTACCTGCTGGGCGTGACGCTGCCGACGGGGGAGGCGCTGTCCGCGCTGGTGTACGTCGATCACAACCTCGGCACGGTGGTGAAGGACGCGTTCCTTGTTCCCGAGCCGCTGGAGGATCTGGCCATCAAGATGGGGAGCCTGATCGACGATGTGGACCAGTCGCTGACGCGGACCGATCCGGCCACGGCGCGGGCGGTGATCGAGGCGGCGATCGACTCCGGGTCGCGGTTCTTCCCGCCGCTGACCTCGGACAGCTGGCCGATGTGCCGTCCGCTGGTCGAGTGGATGGTGCGGATGCTGCCTGCCGGTGGGGTGGCACCCGAGTGGAAGGAGTGGTCGCGGGAGGAGACGGTCGCGGTCGCGGACGAGTTCTTCGCCTCCCCGTTCGGGGAGGCTCACGACGACGATGAGCATCGCAGCCTGCTGGAGAGCGTGTTGTGGTTCTGCACCGACTATGCGCCGGGGGACCCGTGGCGGTGGAGCCCGGTGACGGTGGAGATGCTGCTGTCCGACTGGTTCCCGCGCAAGGTGATCGCCGAGCTGGCGTACCTGGCGAAGCTCCCGGACCTGGTGCGCGCCTACATCCGCTACTGCCATGACCGCAACGGCATTCGCGCCGACCTGACCGCTGAGACCTTGGCGGCAGTCGATCACTACGAGCCGGAGTACCTCCAGCTGATCCGTAGTGACCGGCAATCGGCTATGGCCGAACTGGCAGCGTCGCTGCTCGAGACCGGGCGGATCGATGGCCTGAGCGACAGCGAGTGGACGCTGGAGTACCTCGCCCGCGACGTGGGCGGGATGGACGCGCTGATGGCGCTCGACGACGTGCCACTGCCGGACGAGGAGTTCGACTGGGTGGGCGTGGGGGAGGGCATCCGGCCGACTGTGCGGGCGATCCTCGAGGAGTGTGATGGCTGTGCTGAGGCGCTGTTCGACGTTGAGACCCGGACCGCGATGCGGCGGTTCCTGGCTCGGGCCGCACGCAACGACCCCAAGGTGTTCGCCCGCAAGGGTTCGCCGGTGCGCGGCGCCGCTGCCATCGCCTGGGTCATCTGCACGGGCAACCGGACGGCAGGTGTCTGGTCGGCTGGGATGACGACCAAGGACCTGCTCGGGCACTTCGGGATCGCGGGGTCGGTGTCCGACCGGGCGGGCACCCTGATGCGAGCTGCGGGAATACCTGCCGGCCACGCGACGAGTTCCATCGAGCTCGGAGACACAGGGCTGCTCGTGTCGGCCAGGCGCCGGAAGTTGATCGAGTCCCGTGACCGGGCACTGGCGCAGGCGTGAACCCCGATCGACGATCGCGAACCCCTGACCCAGCTGCGGTCATTCGTGGTGCGTGACGACTCAGGGTCGCATGTCGGCGCGGTCGAAGCCTTGCCCTCATAGGCTCACGGAGTGCATTACTTTGTGCTTAATGCTAATTTGTGTTCAAAGTAAGGAGCATTGATGGCACGCCTCCGCGTTTCGTTTCGAAAGGGTGCGGCCGATGCCGCAGCTGTTCTCGGGCAGCAGATCAAGGCTGCCCGCTTCGCGCGCCGATGGACCGCGGCGGAACTGGCTGCTCGCGTCGGCGTGGACCGACGCACGATCGCTGCCATCGAGGCGGGTGATCCTGCTGTCTCCATCGGCAATGTCTTCAACGCCGCCGACATTCTGGGTGTCCCCTTGTTCGGCGCCGAGGACCGGGCAGAGCTCTCGCGCCTGCGTCGTGAAGGCCGCGACCGGCTCGCGTTGCTGCCCACCCGCGTAGACGCACCACGGAAGAAGGCCGAGCTCGGCGATGACTTCTGACCCGCTCCGGGAACGACGCGTATTCGCATGGACCTGGCTGCCTGGCGAGTCGCAGCCGGTGGTCGCGGGGGCCGTGGATCGCGTCGGCCCGGCCCGTCTCGACTTCACCTACGCGCGGTCCTACCTCGAGAACGAGGCTGCGATCAGCCTCTACGCCCCCGAGCTCCCGCTGCGGCGTGGTGCCCAGGAGGCGCTCGACGGGCTGACCATCGCCGCCTGCCTCAACGACGCGACCCCGGACTCCTGGGGCCAGCGCGTCATCGGCAACCGCCTGGGGGCCGGGGACCGGGCGCTCAGCATCGAGACCTACATGCTGGAGTCCGGCTCGAACCGGTTCGGAGCCATTGACTTCCAGGAGAGCGCCACGGCTTACCGCCCACGCCTGGACACCGCCACCCTCGATGAGTTGTACGACGCTGCGGAGAAGGTGCTCGCCGGGTTGCCGCTGAGCCCGGCCATCGGCGACGCACTCATCAACGGCACCGCCATCGGTGGCGCGCACCCGAAGGTCATTCTCACCGACGACGACGGCACCGAGTACATCGCCAAGCTGTCGGTCTCCACCGACGTGCACCCCGTCATCAGGGCGGAGGCCGTCGCGATCGACCTCGCGAGGAAGTGTGGGCTGGATGTTCCGAACGCGCGAGTCATCACGTCGATGGGCCGCAACGTGCTTCTCGTCGAGCGCTTCGACCGGCTAGCCGGCGGTCAGCGCCGTCACGTCGTGTCAGGACTGACGATGCTCGCGCTCGATGCTCACCTCGGCGCACGCTATGGCTCCTACCCCGAGCTGCTCGACGTGCTACGTGAGCACGGACGCGCACCCCGCGAGGCGGGTCGCACGCTTTTCGAGAGGGTCGTCTTCAACGTCGCCATCGGCAACAACGACGACCACGCTCGCAACCACGCAGCGTTCTGGGATGGTCGGTCCCTCGAACTCACCCCCGCGTTCGACCTGACGCCACAGGTGCGTTCGACCGACACCTCGGCCCAAGCCATGGACGTCGGCAGGGACGGCAGCCGAGGCAGCCAATTCGCCGTGTGTGTCTCGGCAGCTGCCGACTACGGACTGTCGCGACCCGAGGCCAAGGAGATCGTCGACCACATCGTCTCCACGATCCAGGCACAGTGGCTCGATGTCGCCGACGCCGTTGGGCTGAGCGAGGCCGACCGGAACGCACTCTGGAAGCGGTCGATCCTCAACCGCTCGGTCTTCTACGACTGACACGAGGGGGTGCAGCCGGCGTGACGGAGATGGGTTTCCAGGCTCGGCGCTGACGCGTCTCGCACCTCAACGATCGGCCCGAATGTCCCGGTTCGCTGTTCCCCGAATGTCTCCGGGAATAGGAAAGAGGCCCTTGAAGGGCCTCTGACCTGCATGTTTACTGTGGGCGATACTGGGTTTGAACCAGTGACCTCTTCCGTGTCAAGGAAGCGCGCTACCGCTGCGCCAATCGCCCTAGCTGTGCTGTTCGAGGTGGGTACGGGATTTGAACCCGTGTAGACGGATTTGCAGTCCGTTGCCTCGCCTCTCGGCCAACCCACCGTGGAGGTTCGGCTTTTCTCCGAGCGGACGACGAGACTCGAACTCGCGACCTCAACCTTGGCAAGGTTGCGCTCTACCAACTGAGCTACGTCCGCCTGCGCCGCGGGTCTCCCTGCGGTGCGAAGGAAACCATAGCCGAACCCGGGACAGGCACAAACTCGGGGCATCTCTGGCGCGTCGGACACCGGGGAACCCCCGCCTGCACGGGCTAATCTCGCAGGTATGCACGCCTGGGTGAACGGTCAGCTGCTCGACGATCCGGACGGCCCGGTGATCGGGGTGACCGACCACGGGTTCACGGTCGGGGACGGGGTGTTCGAGGCCCTCAAGGTCGTTGACGGCCAGCCGTTCGCCCTCGCCCGGCACCTGGCGCGCCTCTCCCGCTCCGCCAAGGCCTTGGGCTTGCCGCAGCCTGACCTGTCAGCCGTCCGCGAAGCCGTGATGGAGGTCCTGGCCCAGGAACCCCTGACGCTGGGCCGCGTGCGCGTCACCTACACGGGCGGGCCGGCGCCGCTCGGTTCGGGCCGCGGAGATTCGTCCCCCACCCTGGTGGTCGTGGCTGCTCCGATGCAGCCGGCCCCGGAGACGACGTACGTCGCCAGGGTGCCGTGGCCACGCAACGAGCGCGGAGCGCTCGCAGGAGTGAAGTCGACGTCGTACGCCGAGAACGTCGTCGCGCTCGCGGAGGCCGCCAGACGAGGTGCGAGCGAGGCGATCTTCGCGAACCTGGCCGGGCACCTGTGTGAGGGCACGGGGTCCAACGTCGGTTACGTCGTCGGGGGAGAGGTCCGGACACCCACGCTCCAGTCTGGTTGCCTGGCCGGGGTGACCCGGGATCTGCTTCTCGAGTGGTACGACGTCGTCGAGACCGATGAGCCGATCGAGGTGCTCGACACGGCCGACGAGATCTTCTTGATGTCGACGACCCGAGACGTGCAGGGGGTGCACCGCATCGACGATCGCGAGCTCGTCGCTCCCGGGCCCGTGACACGACACCTGATGGACGTGTGGGCGACCCGGGAGGCCGCGAACCCTGACCCGTGACGGGCGGGTGGGTTGGCTGTCGAGGCGCGAGCTGTCAGCCGGCGAGGATCGAGGCGAGCTCGTCGTCGAAGTTGACGAAGGCGCTCTCCTGGCCGTCGGGCACCGAGCCGAGCATCGCGGTCACGAAATGGTCGATGCTCCGCGAAGAGGCCTGGACCAGAAGCTCGCCGTCGGGGGAGCACAGCTCGATGATGACGACGGCGCTGCCGTCGGAGCTGAGGCAGGGCCACACGTGGACGTCGCCGTCACCGGTGGGCTCGTAGCGTCCCTCGACGAGCAGCTCCCGGCCGAAGGTCCAGAGGACCTCCTGCACGCCGGTCCGGAAGACCATGGTCGCGGCGTACGGGTCGGCCGGGTCGAAGACCAGGTCCGCGTCGATCGAGGTGGCTTCCCCCTGGGGGTCCACGAACTCGAGCTCCACGTTCTCGGTGATGACCTGGGCGGTCTTCGTCTGCTTCATCGTTTCTCCCCTTGTACTTGCAGGGTCTCCCTCCAGAAACCCTGACGCGCCCTCCACGCGTTGGGTTGATTCTGCGCAGGCTTTGGCACTCCTGACAGAGCAAATTCCGATATGTCCGTTTAATCCGGGGGGTGGGCTACAAATCCCAAGCCACTGGTCTATTTTCCATGGCTGGTGGTCTAGTCGGGCGTTGACCACTATGTGACGTGCTGATCACCGAAGGCTATGCGAAGCGACCACGAGGGGGCGGTGGAAGGGGGCGTTCTCGGACCACCCATGGGGGGTGTCCAGCCACCCGTTGGACCTGCGCTAAGGTTTTGGCGCATCATCTCGACAGCAGCATCTGCAGGAACCTGCACAGCCTGGGGCGATTGGCGCAGTGGTAGCGCGCTTCGTTCACACCGAAGAGGTCACTGGTTCGAACCCAGTATCGCCCACCGCAACACCGACAGTCCCTCGTCCTGAGAAGCGCAGGACCGGGGACTGTCGCGTCACCGTCGCATGCCACTCCTACCGAGGACCGTCATGGATGTCAGCGCAGTCAACGACTCGACTCTCTCCGGGCTACGTCGCTGGAACCTCGGGCTCACCCTGCTGCACGGCGTACAGGTGGTCGCCGTCCTGCTTCTGGCCAACGGGTTCGCCATCACCGTCACCTCGCAGTTCCCGACCGGCCCACCCGGCACTGCCGCGGCCGCACCCGAGGGGTTGCTGGACGTCGCGATCGGGCCCGCCATCGCGGTCTTCCTCGCGCTGGCCGCGCTCGACCACCTGCTCACCGCCACCGTGCTCCGCGCGCGCTACGAGACCGACCTGCGCGCCGGGCTGAACCGGTTCCGGTGGATCGAGTACTCCGTCAGCGCCACGATCATGGTGCTCCTCATCGGCTTCTACAACGGGCTCACCGGGATCAACGAGGTGGTGCTGATCATCGGGGCGAACGTCGCGATGATCCTCTTCGGCTGGCTGCAGGAGCTGATGAACCCGCCGGGCAGGACCCGCACCACGATGTTGCCGTTCTGGTTCGGATGCGTGGCCGGTGCCGCACCCTGGGTCGCCATCGGCGTGAACCTGGTCGGAGCCGGCGGCGACGTGCCCGGGTTCGTCTACGGCATCGTCGCGTCACTGTTCGTGTTCTTCATGAGCTTCGCTCTCAACCAGTGGCTGCAGTACCGGCGCATCGGCAGGTGGGCCGACTACGCCTACGGCGAGAAGGCCTACCTGGTGCTCAGCCTGGTGGCGAAGTCCGCCCTCGCCTGGCAGATCTTCGGCGGTTCGCTCGCGGGCTGACCCTGGTGGCTGAACCCCACCGGGCAGGGACTCCGGAAGGGGGCGGGGCCCACGCCGGGCGGGAAACCGGGTACGCCGGAACGTGCGCGCGTCGATACGATCGCGGAAGCCGCCCCCGGGCGCAGCCCAGCCGCATCACCACCGCACCCACCTGCGTCACCCACCAGCACCACCATCCAGGGAGTCAGCCTCGTGTCCGACATCAACGTCCTCCTCGTCCACGCCGACGCGCGCGAGGATCGGGCCGTGACGGCCGGCACCAAGGCCTGGGAGCTGTTCGCCGACACCCCGGAGGTGATCGCGGCCCGGGTCGGTGGCGAGCTTCGCGACCTGGCCCACGAGCTCGAGGCGGGTGACGAGGTCGAGGCCGTCACGATCGACAGCGCCGACGGCCGCGACATCCTGCGCCACTCGACCGCCCACGTGATGGCCCAGGCGGTGCAGGAGCTGTTCCCCGACGCGAAGCTCGGGATCGGGCCCCCGATCGAGAACGGCTTCTACTACGACTTCGACGTCGAGGTCCCGTTCGTGCCGGAGGACCTCGAGAAGATCGAGACCCGCATGCGCAAGATCGTCAAGGAGAACCAGCGCTTCCAGCGCCGACCGATCTCCGACGAGGCGGCGCGCGAGGAGCTGGCCGAGGAGCCCTACAAGCTCGAGCTGATCGGGCTCAAGGGCTCGGCGGCCGACGCGGCCGAAGGGGCGGGCGCCGAGGTGGGCGCGGGCGAGCTCACCATCTACGACAACATCAACCGCAAGGGCGAGGTCGCCTGGAAGGACCTCTGCCGGGGACCGCACCTGCCCGGCACCAAGCGCATCCCGGCCTTCAAGCTCATGCGCAGTGCCGCGGCGTACTGGCGGGGCAACGAGAAGAACAAGCAGCTCCAGCGCATCTACGGCACCGCCTGGGAGAGCAAGGAGGCGCTCGAGGAGCACCTCCACCGGATCGAGGAGGCCGAGCGCCGCGACCACCGCAGGCTGGGACGCGACCTCGACCTGTTCAGCTTCCCCGACGAGATCGGCTCCGGCCTGCCCGTCTTCCACCCCAAGGGTGGCGTCATCAAGCGGGAGATGGAGGACTACGTCCGCCGACGCCACATCGAGGAGGGCTTCCAGTACGTCGGGACGCCGCACATCGCCAAGGAGGGGCTCTTCCACACCTCGGGCCACCTCCCGTACTACGGCGAGGCGATGTTCCCGCCCCTGGACGTGGACGGCAACGACTACCGCCTCAAGGCGATGAACTGCCCGATGCACAACCTGATCTTCCGCTCGCGCGGCCGGTCCTACCGCGAGCTGCCTCTGCGGTACTTCGAGTTCGGGCACGTCTACCGCCACGAGAAGTCCGGTGTGGTCCACGGTCTGACCCGTGTGCGCGGCTTCGCCCAGGACGACTCGCACTCCTACGTGACCGCGGAACAGGCGCCCGAGGAGATCCGGCACCTGCTGAACTTCATCCTGAGCCTGCTCCGCGACTTCGGGCTGGACGACTTCTACCTCGAGCTCTCGACCAGGGACGCCTCCAAGGACAAGTTCATCGGGTCCGACGAGGACTGGGCCGTGGCCACCCAGGTGCTGGAGGACGTGGCTGTGGAGTCCGGCCTCGAGCTGGTCGCGGACCCGGGCGGTGCGGCGTACTACGGGCCGAAGGTCTCCGTGCAGGCGCGCGACGCCATCGGCCGCACCTGGCAGATGTCGACCATCCAGTACGACTTCAACCAGCCCTCGCCCGAGCGCTTCAACCTCGAGTACGTCGCCGCCGACGGCACCCGTAAGCAGCCGGTGATGATCCACTCGGCCAAGTTCGGCTCCATCGAGCGGTTCATGGGCGTGCTCACCGAGCACTACGCCGGTGCGTTCCCGCCCTGGCTCGCGCCCGTGCAGGTTCAGGGGATCCCGATCGCCGAGCGGCACAACGCCTACCTCGGCGAGATCGCCGCGCAGATGCGCGCGCAGGGCATCCGCGTCGAGGTCGACGACTCCGATGACCGGATGCAGAAGAAGATCCGCAACGCGCAGCTGCAGAAGGTGCCGTTCATGGTGATCGCCGGTGACAGCGACATCGAGGCCGGCGCGGTCAGCTTCCGTTACCGAGACGGTCGCCAGGACAACGGCGTGCCGATAGACGAGGCGATCGCACGGGTGGCCGAGGCGGTCTCCACGCGGGTCCAGGTGTGAGCGACAGCGGTCCCCTCGAGGCTCACCAGGACGGCGTGGGCGACCCCGACGCGCTCGACCGGCTCTGGACCCCGCACCGGATGGCCTACATCCGTGGGGAGAGCAAGCCGGCCGACGACACCGAGCGGGAGTGCCCCTTCTGCCGGATCCCCTCGCTGGAGGACGCCGAGGGTCTCGTGGTGAGACGGGGTGAGCTGGCCTTCGCCGTGCTCAACCTGTACCCCTACGCCCCCGGCCACCTGATGGTGTGCCCCTACCGCCACATCGCGGACTACACCGACACCACGGACCAGGAGGCTGCGGAGATCGCAGCCCTGACGAAGTCGGCGATGCGGACGCTGAGGCGGGTCTCCGGTGTGCAGGGCTTCAACATCGGGATGAACCAGGGTGCCGTGGCCGGTGCCGGCATCGCCGCGCACCTGCACCAGCACGTCGTGCCGCGGTGGCTCGGCGACCAGAACTTCATGCCGATCATCGGCCAGACCAAGACCCTTCCCGAGGTGCTCCGGGAGACCCGCGGCCTGCTGGCCGGATCGTGGGAGATCCCGCTCAGCTGAGCGCGTGGGGGTGCTCTGCCGAGCGTCCCTGGAAGTCGAGGATGGCCGGGTTGACGACGTGCCCCTCGCGCACCTCGATGGCACGGTGGATCGTCTCGTCGGCGTCCCAGGCGTCGGGTCCGGCCATCACGATCGGCAGGAACGGCAGCAGGGCCTCGCTGTTCTCCCACGTCGCCGAGTTCCAGAGGTACGACGGGCTGTGGTCCACCGCGTAGTAGTCCACCTTGTCCGCCACCGTGAACATCGGGTCGTCGAACGTGGTGGGCCTGGCCCACTCGAAACCCATCCCCTCGTCGCAGGAGACGTCGACGATCAGGCTGCCGACGCGGAACTCCTCGAGGTCGGCGAGGGTGAGGAAGGTCAGCGGGGCCGAGGGGTCCTGGAGCGTGCAGTTCACGACGATGTCGTTCTCGGCCAGGTAGCCGGCCAACGGCACCCGTCCACGCTCGGTGATGACGTGGCTGAGGTGCGGCGCCTCCGGGTCGTGGTCGAACTGCCTGATCCGCACCGAGTGGATCGGTGACCCGACCGCAGCCACGCCACGGTTCGTGAGCACCGCCACCGCGTGCACGCCGTGGGCGTTGAGTGCCGTGACGGCCCCGCGCGCCGTGGCACCGAACCCGATCACCGCGGCCTGGAGCCGGCGCCCGTAGTCACCGGTGGTGCCGGTGAGCTCGAGCGCCTGCAGGACCGAGCAGTAGCCGGCGAGCTCGTTGTTCTTGTGGAAGACGTGCAGCCCCACCGCGCCGTCGACGGTCCAGTGGTTCATCGTCTCGAACGCGATCAGGGTCAGGGCGCGATCGATGGCGATCTGGGTCAGGACCGGGTCCTGGACGCAGTGCGGCCAGCCCCACAGCACCGCACCGGGACGCATGGACTCGACGTCGGCGTGCTGCGGCTTGGGCAGCACCACGATGTCGGACTCGGCCAGGATCTCCTCGCGGCTCGCGAAGCCGGCCACCAGGGGAGCGATCGCGGCGTCCGAGCATCGGAAGCGCGCGCCGTACCCGTGCTCGAGGGTGATCCGGGCGCGCAGGTGCTCCGGGATGCGGTCGAGGTGGTCCGGGTGCAGGGGCAGCCGGTGCTCGTTCTCCTTGACCGAGGAGCCGATCACTCCCAGGCGAAGGGCCGCTGGGGTCAACGCTTCTTCGCGGGGGTCGGCTTGATGATCCCGGAGTCTTCGTTCTCGCCACGCTTCGCGGCCCGCTTCTCCTTGATGGACTTTCCGGTCTTCTTGGTCATGCTCTGGCGAGGCGACTTGTCGCTCATGGGGGACCCTTTGATGGAAAGCCTGAATGGCTCCGTGCTCATGACGGTACGCCCTGCCGGGCAGGTCTCCGTCCGCGAAGCGGTAACCTCCTCGCGACATGTTGGACAGGTTCAAGCAATTCTGGCAGAGCGTCATGCTGGCGCCGTTCGTCAACACCTTCATCAGACTGGGCATCAGCCCGGACGCCGTCACGCTGGTCGGCACCCTGGGAGTGTCGGCGGGCGCTCTGGTGTTCTTCCCCCAGGGCAAGCTGCTCACCGGGGTACTGGTCATCACCGCCTTCGTGTTCAGCGACCTGATCGACGGGGCGATGGCACGCGCCACCGGGCGGCACTCGAAGTTCGGGGCTTTCTTCGACTCGACCCTGGACCGCATCGGCGACGGCGCCATCTTCGGGGGACTGGTGCTCTACTTCGCCGGCCCGGGGGACAACTACCTCTACCTGTGCCTGACGCTCTACTGCCTGGTGATGGGGGCCGTCACCAGCTATGCGCGCGCTCGCGCCGAGTCGCTGGGCATGGATGCCAAGGGAGGCATCGCCGAGCGGGCCGACCGGCTCGTGGCGATCCTGGTCATGACGGGACTCGGGGCGCTGCTCAACCTCCCGATCCTGATGTACGTCACGATCTGGGCGCTGGCGCTGGCCAGCACCGAGACCGTCGTACGCCGCATCCTGATGGTGCGCCAGCAAGCGCTGGCGGCCGCGGGCGACGCGGATCTGGCCTGACGACCGCCCTCGAGCAGGCACGTCTCGCGCACCCCGCCCGGGTGTGTCGACCCCCTTCCCCGGACGTACGATGCGCCCATGGCTGACATCCCCTCATCGATCCCCCAGAGCTCCCCCGAGCGAGGCACCTCGCGCGTCAAGCGCGGCATGGCCGAGATGCTCAAGGGGGGCGTGATCATGGACGTGGTCACCGCGGAGCAGGCGAAGATCGCCGAGGACGCCGGCGCCGTGGCCGTGATGGCCCTCGAGCGCGTGCCGGCCGACATCCGTGCCCAGGGC
Source organism: uncultured Actinomycetota bacterium (assembly GCA_963843775.1). GTDB lineage: Bacteria > Actinomycetota > Actinomycetes > Propionibacteriales > Nocardioidaceae > Marmoricola. Next base: position 270,147 of record CAWJLT010000010.1, on the reverse strand, counting down.
GGCGTCTCGCGGATGAGCGACCCCGACATGATCGACAGCATCATCGCCACCGTCTCCATCCCGGTGATGGCCAAGGCCCGCATCGGCCACTTCGTCGAGGCACAGGTGCTCCAGAGCCTCGGGGTGGACTACGTCGACGAGTCCGAGGTGCTGACCCCTGCCGACTACGCCAACCACATCGACAAGTGGGCGTTCACCGTCCCCTTCGTGTGCGGGGCCACCAACCTCGGCGAGGCGCTTCGGCGCATCACCGAGGGGGCCGCGATGATCCGCTCCAAGGGCGAGGCAGGCACCGGCGACGTCTCCAACGCCGTCACCCACATGCGCACCATCCGGCGGGAGATCCGACGCCTCGGCGCTCTCTCCGAGGACGAGCTGTACGTCGCGGCCAAGGAGCTGCAGGCGCCGTACGACCTGGTCAAGGAGGTGGCGGGCACCGGCAAGCTGCCCGTCGTGCTGTTCACCGCCGGCGGCATCGCCACCCCCGCCGACGCCGCGATGATGATGCAGCTCGGCGCCGAGGGCGTGTTCGTGGGCTCCGGCATCTTCAAGTCCGGCAACCCCGTGCAGCGCGCCGAGGCGATCGTCAAGGCGACCACCTTCCACGACGACCCGGACGTGGTGGCCAAGGTGTCCCGAGGACTCGGTGAGGCCATGGTCGGGATCAACGTCGAGGAGATCCCACAGCCGCACCGGTTGGCCGACCGCGGCTGGTGACGGTGCTCCGATGATCTCCGGTTTCCTGTCATTTGGGATTAATGGCAAAAATCATGACAGAAACCCCTTTTTACTATCAGAATGGTGCAGGTATCGCCTCGTGCGATCAACCCATCGGGTCCTGGTGGGGTGCCGCCGCGGGGGAGGCACCCCACCAGGATCTGTGCGGGGAAGGTCATGAGCGCGCCGCGCATCGGGGTCCTGGCCCTTCAGGGTGACGTCCGCGAGCACCTCACGGCTCTGGCCTCCCTCGGTTCCGCCGCCGTGGCCGTACGCCGCCCCAGCGAGCTCGAGGCCTGCGACGGGCTCGTCATCCCGGGTGGGGAGTCCACCACGATGGCCAAGCTCGCACGCACCTTCGAGCTCTTCGAGCCGCTCCAGAAGCGGATCGCCTCGGGGATGCCCACCTTCGGCACCTGTGCCGGAATGATCCTGCTGGCCGATCACGTGGAGGACGGCACCGCCGACCAGGAGACGCTCGGTGGGCTCGACATCACGGTGCGGCGCAACGCCTTCGGCCGTCAGGTGGACTCCTTCGAGGGGGAGGTGGACTTCGCCGGTCTCGAGCAGCCGGTGCACGCCGTGTTCATCCGAGCGCCCTGGGTCGAGCGCGTCGGACCGGAGGTCGAGGTCCTTGCACGTGTCGGTTCGGGCGAGGCGGTGGGTAGGATCGTCGCGGTCCGGCAGGGGCCGTTGATGGCGACGTCGTTCCACCCCGAGGTGGGCACCGACATCCGCATCCACCGTCTCTTCCACGACCTGGTCGCACGCTCTGTCACCGGACGTCGGGACGCGACCGCCCGAAGCTAGGGAAGGAACACCACATGTCTGGCCACTCCAAGTGGGCGACGACCAAGCACAAGAAGGCCGTCATCGACTCCCGCCGCGGCAAGATGTTCGCCAAGCTGGTCAAGAACATCGAGGTCGCCGCCCGCATGGGCGGCGGAGACATCACGGGCAACCCGACGCTCTACGACGCCATCCAGAAGGCCAAGAAGTCCTCGGTCCCCAACGACAACATCGACCGGGCCGTCAAGCGCGGGTCCGGTGCCGAGGCAGGCGGGGCCGACTACGTCACGATCATGTACGAGGGCTACGGTCCCAACGGGGTCGCCTTCCTGATCGAGTGCCTCACCGACAACAAGAACCGGGCCGCCATGGAGGTCCGCACGGCGATGAACCGCAACGGCGGCTCGCTCGCGGACCCCGGCTCGGTCTCCTACATGTTCAACCGCAAGGGCGTCGTGATCGTCCCCACCGAGCAGGAGGGCAAGCAGGTCAGCGAGGACGACGTCCTCGAGGCCACGCTCGACGCGGGTGCCGAGGACGTCAACGACCTCGGCGAGTCCTTCGAGGTCGTCAGCGAGGCGACCGACCTGGTCGCCGTCCGCACCGCCCTGCAGGCCGCCGGCGTGGACTACGACTCCGCGGACGCCTCGTTCCTCCCGAGCATGCACGTCGAGCTGGACGAGGAGGGCGCCCCCAAGGTGTTCCGCCTGGTCGAGGCGCTCGAGGACCTCGACGACGTGCAGAACGTGTTCGCCAACTTCGACGTCCCCGACGACGTGATGGCCAAGCTCGACGCCTGATCCCGCCCGGTGACTGCGGGTGCCGGCCGGCTCAGGGTGGCGTGAGCAGACCGAAGAAGTCCCGGACCAGGGTGCCGGTGTCGAGGTTGCGGGCGGTGCGGCCCAGGACCCACGGAGCGCGGTGGTCCGGGTTCGGGATCGTGTGACCGCCACGCGCGACGACGTAGAGGTCGACCGGCGCGTGCCCGTCCTCGCGCCAGCGGGTGAGGCTGGTGGACAGCCGGCCGGTGGTCACCTGCTCGGTGACCGGCTCTGCGGTGATCCCGTTCCGCCGCGCGAAGTAGCGCGCCGAGTCGATCGCCGACATCACCGGGCCACGGGGCTTGAAGCCCCACAGGCTGGCGATCCCCCCGCGGAAGGGCACGATCGGGTCCCGGGTGCCGTTCAGGCACAGCACCGGCATCTCCTGGTGGTGGTCCCGCTCGATCACCTCGGGAAGCATGTTGGCGGCGGTGGGATGGTTCGAGCCGATCAGGGCGGCCCCGGCGAGGAGGCCCGGCTGCTCGTGGACGAGGCGGATGACCATCTGGCCGCCGTTGGAGAATCCTGCGGCGAAGACCCGGTCGGCCGGAACGCCGTACTGCTCGCGAAGGTGGGCGACCAGGGTGCCGAGGAACGCCACGTCGTCGATCCCGAGGTCGCGCGCCGTGGCCCGCGTGCCGAGTCGTGCGTCGTTCCACATGCCGCCGTGCGAGTTCGGGTAGACGACCAGGACGCCCTGGGCGGCCAGTCGGTCGAAGGTGTGGCCGCTGAGGGTGCGGGTCCGGGCGGCGTCCGAGTTCGAGCCGTGCAGCATCAGCAGCAACGACGAGGGGCCTCGCGTGCCGTTGTCCGTGGGTTCAGGGGCAGTGGGTTCAGGGGCACTGGGTTCGGGAGCCAGCACCACGAAGGTGCGCTCGATGCCGCCCACTGTCAGGGTCCCGGGCTGCTCGTCGGTCACGACGGTCACGCTACTGCGCCACCGTCCGCGGACAGGGGACGGCGCGTCCTGCTCGCGAGGGGCGGGCCGTCCGGTTAGCGTGGTGCGAACAGGTGTTCGGACGATCGAGGAGTACTCATGCGCGTGCTGGGCATCGACCCCGGCCTCACCCGTTGCGGGGTGGGCGTGGTCGAGGGATCCATCGGGCGACCGCTGTCGCTCGTCGACGTGGGGGTCGTCCGCACCGCCGCCGAGATGCCGATCGAGCAGCGCCTGTGCCTGATCGAGTCCGGCCTGGAGGAGTGGCTGGACGCGACCCGACCGGACGCCGTCGCCGTCGAGCGCGTCTTCAGCCAGCACAACGTCAAGACCGTGATGGGCACCGCCCAAGCCAGCGGCATCGCGCTGCTGGTGGCCGCCCGACGCGGGTTGCCGGTGGCCTTGCACACCCCCAGCGAGGTCAAGGCCGCCGTCACCGGCAGCGGCCGGGCCGACAAGGCACAGGTCGGTGCCATGGTCACCCGGCTGCTGCGACTGAGCGAGGTTCCCAAGCCGGCCGACGCGGCCGACTCCCTGGCCCTGGCCATCTGTCACATCTGGCGCGGCGGCGCAGCGAACAAGATCGAGGCCGCACTCGCCGCCCATGTCGCCACGCACCAGCCGACCAGGGGAGCCCGCCGATGATCGCGTTCGTGCGCGGACGCGTGGCCGCCGTCGGGCTGACCTCCGTGGTGCTCGAGGTGGGTGGGGTCGGGCTCGAGCTGCAGTGCACCCCCGACACCATTGCCGGGCTGCGCATCGGAGCCGAGGCCACCCTGCCGACCAGCATGGTCGTCCGTGAGGACTCCTTGACCCTGTTCGGATTCGTGGACGACGACGAGAAGCAGATGTTCGAGCTCGTGCAGACCGCGAGCGGCGTCGGGCCCAAGGTGGCCCAGGCGATGCTGGCGGTCCACCGCCCCGAGACGTTGAGACGTGCGGTGAGCGGCGACGACGTGAAGACCCTGACCATGGTCCCGGGCATCGGCCAGAAGGGTGCGCAGCGCATCATCCTGGAGCTTCGCGACCGGATCGGCTCACCGACCACGACCGCACAGCCCGCGCGTCCCGGGGCTCCGGTCGGCCAGGACTGGCAGACCCAGGTGCAGGCCGGCCTGGTCGGGTTGGGCTGGTCGGCCAAGGAGGCGGACCGGGCGGTCGGTTACGTGACCCCGGAGGCGGAGCAGATGGGAATCCCCGACGTCGCCGTCCTGCTGCGTGCCGCCCTGCGCACGCTGAGCAAGGCCTGAGCCGATGAACGAGTCCGAGCTCGAGGCGGCCGAGATGGCCTACATGACCAGTCGGCCGGTCACGGGGGTCGACGCCGACGGCGACGAGCGGGTGGTCGAGGCGGCGCTTCGCCCGCGCACCCTGGACGAGGTGGTGGGTCAGGAGCGTGTCCGTGAGCAGCTCTCCCTGCTGCTCGAGGCGGCTCGCGCGCGGCAGCGGGTCTCCGACCACGTGCTCATGAGCGGTCCGCCCGGACTCGGCAAGACCACGCTGGCCATGATCATCGCCGCCGAGATGAGCGCCCCGCTGCGGTTGACCAGTGGGCCGGCCATCACGCACGCCGGAGACCTGGCGGCGATCCTCTCCGGTCTCAACGAGGGTGACGTGCTCTTCGTCGACGAGATCCACCGGATGTCGCGCCCGGCCGAGGAGATGCTCTACATGGCGATGGAGGACTTCCGCGTCGACGTGGTCATCGGCAAGGGGCCCGGCGCCACGGCCATCCCGCTGGAGATCCCTCCCTTCACCCTGGTCGGCGCCACCACCCGCGCCGGGCTGCTGCCCAGTCCGCTGCGTGACCGGTTCGGCTTCACCGCCCGCCTCGAGTTCTACGAGCCGGAGGACCTCGAACGCATCGTGCGCCGCTCGGCCGGCCTGCTCGAGGTGGAGCTGCAGAAGGACGGCGCCCGCGAGATCTCGCTGCGCTCCCGTGGGACACCGCGCATCGCGAACCGCCTCCTGCGCCGGGTGCGCGACTTCGCCCAGGTCCGGGCCGACGGCATCGTCACCCGTCAGCTCGCTCGCGACGCCCTGGAGCTCTTCGAGGTCGACGAGTCCGGCCTCGATCGCCTCGACCGGGCCGTCCTGGACGTGCTGTGCCGCCGTTTCGGTGGCGGCCCTGTCGGCGTGAGCACGTTGGCCGTCGCGGTGGGGGAGGAGCGCGAGACGGTGGAGGAGGTCGCCGAGCCGTTCCTGGTCCGCCAGGGGTTGTTGGCCCGCACGCCGCGCGGCCGGGTCGCCACACGCGCAGCCTGGGTCCATCTCGGCATCACCCCGCCCGCCGGCCTCCTGGGGGGAGACCCGATTCTGTTCGAGTCGGAGTCGGAATGAGCCGCTGAGGGCCGTTACACTTCACGGTCGGTGCCCTGCCTGCTCGCGCTCGAGCCACACCAGGTCCAGCAGCAGTGTCGAGGCGCCCCGGTTCCTTTCCTCATCCCTTGGAGTTTTGTCTCGTGTCTCCGGCTGTGCAGCTGCTCGTGATCCTGGTAGCACTGGTGGCCTTCTGGGCCATCGTGCTGCGTCCCGCCCGCACCGCGCAGAAGCGGGTCCAACAGCTTCAGAACGAGCTCGAGGTCGGCCTGGAGGTCGTTCTCTCCGCGGGGATCTTCGGCACCATCCGCGCGTTGAGTGAGCAGAAGGCCGAGATCGAGATCGCGCCGGGCACCGTGATCACGGTGGCGCGCCAGGTCGTCGTACGACGTGTGGACGAGTTCGAGGGCGCCGCCACGGATGCCCCCGAACGGCCCGCGGAGTCCGACCCGCCCACCACCCAGGACTGAGGAGACACAACACCGTGGCGAAGAAGACCCCCCGCCCCGTGCGCACCCTGGTGGTGTTCGGCCTGACGATCCTGGTGATCTACGGGCTGGCAGCCCTGGGCCAGACGTGGAAGCCCCGTCTCGGGCTCGACCTCGAGGGCGGCACGCGCATCACCCTCTCGGCCATCAACACCGAGGGCGGTGCCGTCACCCCGGCCAAGCTCAAGCAGGCGGCCAGCATCGTCGACGCCCGGGTGAACGGCAGTGGTGTCTCCGAGGCCGCGGTCTCCACCCAGGGGAACACCAACATCATCGTGGAGATCCCGGGCAAGAACGCGAGCAGCCTCGTCGACCAGGTGAAGCGGACGGCCCAGCTGCGCTTCCGCCTGGTGGCCGGTTCCCCCCAGCCGGGTGTCCCGGCTGCCGACCCCAGCGGCTCACCCTCGCCCAACCCATCGGCGAGCCCCTCGGCCAGCCCGTCCGGCAAGTCGAAGTCGAAGAAGACCCCGGAGGTCGGCAAGGCCAGCGCCACGCCGAAGCCGCGGCCGGTGCCGTTCGCCGATCCCAGCCCGACACCCGCAGCGCCGTCGGCCCCGACGTCGAGCGCCCCGGCGCCGACCCAGGAGCAGCCCCAGCTCACCGCCAAGGGCGCCGCGGTCGACGATCCGCTGGCGTGGTCCCAGAACCCGGGGACCGAGTGGCTGCAGAAGTTCTCGGAGTTCACCTGCCCCGGCAAGAACGAGGCCGCCGCACCGTCCGCGGACAACGCCAACGAGCCGCTGCTCGCCTGTGACGACAAGGGGCAGAAGTTCTTGCTGTCCGCCGCGGTCATCGAGGGCACCGAGCTGAAGTCGGCCTCCTACGGCATCCCGCAGAACGGCACGGCGTACGCCGTCAACCTGGCCTTCAAGGGTGACGCCGCCAAGGTGTTCGCCGACACCAGCACCGCCCTGAACAGCAACGGCGGCACCTTCGCCATCGTGCTCGACAGCGCCGTCGTCTCCTACGCCGGTGTCAACGAGCCGATCCTCGACGGCAACGCGCAGATCACGGGGGACTTCACGGAGTCCGAGGCGCGTTCCCTGTCGAACTCCCTCAAGTACGGCGCGCTGCCGCTGAAGTTCGACACCACGACCGAGACCATCGGCCCCTCCCTGGCGGGCAACCAGCTCTCCGCCGGCATCTACGCCGGCGTGATCGGCCTCCTGATCGTGATGCTCTACTGCCTGGTCTACTACCGCGGTCTCGGACTGGTGGTGATCGCGTCGCTGCTGGTCGCGGGGATCATCACCTACGGCGCGGTCCTGGTGCTGTCCAAGGCCGCGGGCTTCACCCTGACCCTGCCCGGCATCGCCGGACTGATCGTGGCGGTCGGCATCACGGCCGACTCGTTCATCGTGTACTTCGAACGAATACGGGACGAGATGCGCGACGGGAAGTCCATGCGGGTAGCAGTGGAGACCGGTTGGGCGCGGGCCAGGAACACCTGCCTGGCCGCGGACGCCGTGTCCATCCTCGCCGCGGTCGTGCTCTACATCTTCGCCATCGGCGTCGTCCGTGGGTTCGCCTTCACCCTCGGCGTCAGCACGCTGATCGACGTGGCGGTCTTCTTCTGGTTCACCAAACCGATGATGACGCTGCTCGCACGCCGTAGGTTCTTCAACGCCGGGGCCCGTTTCTCGGGGCTGTCCCGTGCCACGCTCGGCATCGATGACCAGCCCGAACGGACGCGGCTGGCCGGAGGGAGGGCCTGATGGGCAAGGTCAGCAGGCTGGGCAACGCGCTCTACGAGGGTGACGTCTCGATCGACTTCGTCGGTCGCAAGTACCTCTGGTACGCCATCTCCGGTGTCATCGTGCTGCTGGCGGTGGCCGGACTGATGACCAAGGGGCTGAACTTCGGCATCGAGTTCCAGGGCGGTGTCGAGTACCAGGTCAGCCTGCCCGCCAACCAGGTCACCCAGGACAACGTCGACAAGATCCGGACCGCTGTGGCGGACACCGGGCTGGACGCCGCCTCCTCGCCCATCGTGAACACCTCGGGCCAGTCGATCCGGGTGCAGACCGAGGAGCTCAGCAACGACCAGGCGGTGCAGGTCACCGACGCCATCGCCGCCGCGGTGAACGTCAACGCGGACAGGGACATCTCCACCCAGGACGTGGGAGCGAGCTGGGGTGAGCAGGTCGCCAAGCGAGCCCTGACCGGCCTGGGCGTGTTCCTCATCCTCGTGGTGCTGTTCATCTGGGCCTACTTCCGCGAGTGGAAGATGTCGGTCGCCGCGATCGTGGCCCTGGCCCACGACATCGTCATCACCGTCGGCGTCTACTCGCTGTCGGGGTTCGACGTCACCCCGGCCACGGTCACGGGCCTGCTCACGATCCTCGGGTTCTCGCTCTACGACACCGTCGTCGTGTTCGACAAGGTGCGCGAGAACACCCGCAGCCTCAAGAAGGGCCGGAGGACCTACGCCGAGCTGGCCAACCTCGCGGTCAACCAGACGCTGGTGCGGTCGATCAACACCTCGATCGTCGCCCTGCTGCCCGTCGGCGCCCTGCTCTACGTCGGTGTCGCCACCCTCGGCTCCGGTGCGCTCAAGGACCTGGCGCTGTCGCTCTTCGTGGGCATGGCTGCCGGTGCCTACTCCTCGATCTTCATCGCCACGCCGCTCGCCGTACAGCTGAAGTCCCGCGAGAAGGACATCACCGACCAGGACGCCAGGGCGCGGGCCCGGTCGCGTCGTGACGTCGACCGCTACGCCGAGGTGCCGGTGTTCACCGACGACCTGCCGATGCGTGAGAGCCCCGACGGGGAAGTCCCCGAGGAGCTCACCGAGGACGAGCGGTCGCAGCCGGTGACCGCACCTCCTCGGCGTCCCGAGGCCTCGGGGTCCGGCCGCGTCGTACCCGAGTCCAGGGCCCCCGTGGGTGAGTCGCGCGCCTCGAAGCGCAGCCAGCCCAAGCGCGAGCCTCGCTCCAAGCGCGGCAAGTGAGGCCGCGATGAGCGACGCTGACACGTTGAGCGACCTGATCGGGTCGCTCATCCGTGACATCCCGGACTTCCCCAAACCCGGGGTGACCTTCAAGGACATCACGCCCCTGCTCGACGACTGTGCCGCGTTCAGCGCGGTGGTGGCGGCGCTGGCCGCCGCCGGGCGTGACGAGCTGGGCAACGTCGTGGTGGACAAGGTGGTGGGCATGGAGGCCCGTGGTTTCATCCTCGCAGCCCCGGTCGCCCTGGCTCTGGGCGTCGGCTTCGTGCCCGTGCGCAAGCCCGGCAAGCTGCCCTGGAAGACCGACTCGGTCAGCTATGCGCTGGAGTACGGCGAGGAGACCCTCGAGATGCACACCGACGCGCTGGTGGCGGGGGAGCGGGTGCTCGTCATCGACGACGTGCTCGCCACCGGCGGAACCGCCCGCGCCACCGCGAGGCTGATCGAGAGGCCCGGCGCCGTGGTGCACGGTCTTGCCGTGATGATGGAGCTGAGCTTCCTGCCCGGTCGCGCGACCATCGGCGAGATCCCCCTGACCGTGCTGCACACGGTTTAGGCGTCAACTCCCTTCCCGCACGCCCTAGACTGGAGAGCGTCGTGGCGTCTGCGCCGAGGGGAGGGCCATGGCAGAGGATCGTGTGGTGACCGACCCCGTGGCTGACGCTGCCCCGGAGCCGGTGGCAAGGCCCTGGACGGCCGCGACGGAGGCCCCCGCGAAGGTGCCCGAGCAGGTGCCGGAGAGGGCGCCCACGCTCACAGGACGTGGCGTGCGCGCCCGCCTTGCCCGCATCGGCACCAGCCGCCAGGTCGGCAACCCGGTGCTGGAGCCGCTGTTCCGCACGGTGCGGGCCAACCACCCCAAGGCCGACCTCGCCCTGATCGAACGCGCCTACGACGTCGCGGAGAAGCACCACCGCGGGCAGATGCGCAAGAGCGGTGACCCCTACATCACCCATCCGCTGGCCGTCACGACGATCCTGGCCGACATCGGCATGACCGAGTCGACCCTCGTGGCGGCCCTGCTGCACGACACGGTCGAGGACACGCCGTACACCCTCGACGAGCTGCGCAGCGACTTCGGCGACGAGGTGGCCGTGCTGGTCGACGGCGTCACCAAGCTCGACAAGGTGAAGTACGGCGACTCGGCGCAGGCCGAGACCATCCGCAAGATGATCGTCGCGATGAGCAAGGACATCCGCGTCCTCGTCATCAAGCTCGCCGACCGGCTGCACAACATGCGCACCCTGCGCTACGTCAAGCAGGAGACCCAGGAGCGCAAGTCCCGCGAGACCTTGGAGATCTACGCCCCGCTGGCGCACCGACTGGGCATGAACACGCTCAAGTGGGAGCTCGAGGACCTCGCGTTCGCGACCATGCACCCCAAGATCTACGACGAGATCGTGCGCCTGGTCGCCGAGCGCGCGCCGTCGCGCGACCAGTTCCTGGCGCAGGTGGTCAACCAGGTCGAGGGAGACCTCCGCGCGGGCAAGATCAACGCGCGCGTGACCGGACGACCCAAGCACTACTACTCGATCTACCAGAAGATGATCCACGGCGGCCGCGAGTTCTCCGACATCTACGACCTCGTCGGCATCCGCATCCTGGTGGACAACGACCAGGACTGCTACGGCGTGCTCGGGGTGCTGCACAACCGGTGGAACCCGCTCCCCGGCCGCTTCAAGGACTACGTCGCGATGCCGAAGTTCAACATGTACCAGTCGCTGCACACGACGGTGATCGGCCCGTCCGGCAAGCCCGTGGAGATGCAGATCCGCACCGTCGGGATGCACCGGCGCGCGGAGTACGGCGTCGCCGCCCACTGGAAGTACAAGGAGGACTCGCGCAACGGTGTGGACACCGAGAAGAGCGCCACCGACTCCGACATGCAGTGGCTGCGCCAGCTGCTGGACTGGCAGAACGAGGTCGACGACCCGGGTGAGTTCCTCGACTCCCTGCGCTTCGAGATCAACAGCGCCGAGGTGTTCGTCTTCACTCCCCGCGGTGACGTGATCGGACTGCCGATCGGCTCGACGCCGGTCGACTTCGCCTACTCGATCCACACCGAGGTGGGGCACCACACCATCGGTGCGCGGGTCAACGGCCGTCTCGTCCCCCTCGAGTCGGTGCTCGAGCACGGTGACGTCGTCGAGGTCTTCACCTCCAAGTCCCCCAACGCCGGCCCCACGCGCGACTGGCTGACGTTCGTCAAGTCGCCGCGTGCGCGCAGCAAGATCCGCCACTGGTTCACCAAGGAACGCCGCGAAGAGGCGATCGAGCACGGCAAGGAGCAGATCGGCAAGCTCCTGCGCAAGGAGGGGCTCCCGCTCAAGCGGGTGATGACCCACGAGTCGCTGACCCAGGTCGCCAACGAGCTGCGGGTCCCGGACGTCACCGCGCTGTACGCCGCCGTGGGCGAGGGCAACCTGGGAGCCCAGACCGTCGTCCGCAAGGTCATGGAGGTCTCAGGCGGCAGTGACGGAGCCGCCGAGGACCTCGCGGAGGCCGTGAACATCACCCGGCCGCGCCGCCGGGGCCACGCGGCACAGGACTCCGGGGTGGTCGTCAAGGGAGCCACCGACGTGCTGGTCAAGCTGGCCCGCTGCTGTACGCCGGTGCCGGGCGACGAGATCCTGGGCTTCGTCACCCGGGGCGACGGGATCTCGGTGCACCGCCGCGACTGCACCAACGCCACCCAGCTGCTCAGCCAGCCGGAGCGGCTGGCCGAGGTCGAGTGGGCACCGAGCTCACAGTCGACCTTCCTGGTGCAGATCATGGTCGAGGCCCTCGACCGGGCCCGGCTGCTGTCCGACATCACGATGGTGCTCTCGGACCAGCACGTGAACATCCTCTCGGCCAGCCTCACCACCAGCCGCGACCGTGTCGCCAAGACCAGGTTCGCCTTCGAGATGGGCGACCCCAAGCACCTCGGCGCCATCCTCAAGGCCGTCCGCCAGGTCGATGGGGTCTTCGACGCCTACCGGGTCACCCAATAGCTCGAGCGGGCAGTTGCGGTCCGCGTGAGCGTGCCGAGCGGGCAGTTGCGGTCCGCTCGTTCACCTGATCCGTGACGCGAGTGCCCGGTCAGCGTCGTACGGCGTGACGCGAGTGCCCGGTCAGCGTCGTACGGCGTGACGCGAGTGCCCGGTCAGCTGAACTCGGAGGAGGCCTTGCGGGCCATCTCGAGGAACGACTGCCGCGAGGCGAGGTTCTCCTCGAGGTCCTTGACCTGCTTCTGGTTCCCCTCGGCGCGGGCCTTCTCCAGGTCGGCCTCGATCCCGGCAATGGCGCGCTCGAGCTGACCGAGCAGGTCGTCGGCCCGCGCCGACTTCTCGGGGTCGCTGCGCTTCCACTTGTCGTCCTCGATGGAGCGGATGGCCGTCTCGACCTTGCGGATGCGGGCCTCGAGGGGCTTGATGTCGTCGCGGGGCACCTTGCCGGCAGCGTCCCAGCGGTCGCTGATGTCCCGGAAGAGCCGCTTGGCGGTGTCCACGTCCTTGACCGGCAGCAGCGCCTCGGCCTCGACGAGCAGCTCGCGCTTCTTCTCCGCGTTGGCGGCGAACTCCTTGTCCTGCTCGGCGTTGGCGGCGTCCCGGGCTCCGAAGAATGCGTCCTGGGCCGCGCGGAAGCGCTGCCACAGGTCTTCCTCGACGTCGCGTGGGGCGGCACCGGCCGACTTCCAGTCCTGCATCAGGGACCGGTAGCGCGTCGAGGTGGGACCCCACTCGGTGGAGTCGCTGAGCGACTCGGCCTCCTTGAGCAGGCGCTCCTTGACGACGCGGGCACCTTCGCGGACCTCGTTGAGCTCGTTGAAGTGCGACTTCCGGCGGCGGGTGTAGGCGGTGCGGGCGCTGGAGAAGCGGTGCCAGAGCTCGTCGTCGCTCTTCTTGTCGAGGCGGGGGAGCACCTTCCACTCCTCGAGCAGGTCGCGCAGCCGGTTGACGCCGTTGCGCCAGTCCTTGCCGAGGGAGATCTTCTCGGCCTCGCCGACGATCTGCTCCTTGCGGGCACGGGACTCGTCGAGCTTGCGCGCACGCTCCTCGCGACGCTTGCTGCGCTGCGCGTCGACGAGCGGCGCCAGGGCGTCCAGCCGGACCGTGAGACTGCCGATGTCGCCGACGGCGTTGGCTTCGGCGACCTGGGTGGCCACCGTCCGGATCGACTCGGTGGCCTCGTCGGGGGTCAGGGTGCCCGCACGGACCCGCTGCTCGAGCAGCTGCACCTCGAACTCGAGGGCGTCGTAGCGACGGGTGAAGAAGGCCAGTGCCTCCTGCGGGGTGCCCTCGGGGTACTGGCCCACGGCCCGTTCACCGTCCGGGGTGCGGACGTAGACGGTGCCGTCGTCCTCGACGCGGCCCCACTCGCTCGCCCGGGGCGCAGGTGAGGGACTCACCGCGCGGCGGGGTGGGGGTCCCGGTTTCCCGGGACGGATCTGCTGGCCCTCGACGGGAGAGTTGCCCTGCGCGGTCACGTTGCTACACCTGCTTCTGCGTTGTCCGGTGGTGAGTCCAGCGTGTCCTCATCGTACGCATGCCGGGGAGCTCAGCCCGGGCCAGTAGGCTGGCGCGTGGCTCAATCCGGTCCCCGACCCCCGAAGCAGGAGATGTACAGGTGCTGATCGCAGGCTTCCCGGCGGGACCGTGGGGCACCAACTGTTATGTCGCGGCGACCGGCCCAGGCACCGAGTGCGTGGTCATCGACCCGGGCAAGGACGCCGCCGAAGGCGTCGAGCGTGTCGTGCGTGAGAACAGGCTGAAGCCCGTGGCGGTCCTGGTCACCCACGGCCACGTCGACCACATGTGGTGCGTGGCCCCCGTCGCGGGCACGTACGACGCCACCGCGTGGATCCACCCCCGTGACCGGCACCTGCTGGCCAACCCGATGGCGGGCATGTCGGCCGAGACCACGGCGATGATGCTGGGCGGCTCCTACGAGTTCGCCGAGCCCGATCGCGTCGAGGAGCTCGCGGACCTCCAGACCCTCGAGCTGGCCGGCCTCAGCTTCGTGGTGGACCACACGCCGGGTCACACCGAGGGTTCGGTGACCTTCCGCAGTCCCTACGAGGACGCCGGTGTCTCGGAGATCATGTTCTCCGGCGACCTGCTCTTCGCCGGCTCGATCGGCCGCACCGACCTACCGGGGGGAGACCACCCCACGATGCTGCGCAGCCTGCGGGACAAGGTCCTGACCCTGCGTGACGATATCGTGGTCCTTCCGGGCCACGGCGAGCAGACCAGCATCGGCCGCGAGCGGGCGACCAACCCGTTCCTGCTCGAGCTGATCGACGACCGGACCCCGAACAGCCCGATCACGCGAGGGCTGTGACATGAGCCGACCCACCCCGCTGAGCGGGTTCCCCGAGCTGTTGCCCGCCCAGCGTCACGTCGAGCAGCAGGTCCTCGCGAGCCTGGCCGAGACCTTCGAGCTGCACGGCTTCGCCAACGTCGAGACCCGGGCGGTCGAGCCCCTCGACCAGCTGCTGCGCAAGGGTGAGACCTCCAAGGAGGTCTACGTCCTGCGTCGGATCCACGACCAGGAGGGCGACTCCGGGATGGGGCTGCACTTCGACCTGACCGTGCCGTTCGCGCGCTACGTCCTGGAGAACGCCGGCAAGCTCGACTTCCCGTTCCGGCGCTACCAGATCCAGAAGGTCTGGCGGGGCGAACGGCCCCAGGAAGGGCGTTACCGGGAGTTCACGCAGGCCGACATCGACGTGATCGGGCGCGACACCCTGGCCTTCCACCACGATGTCGAGGTGGCGCGGGTGATGCTCGCGGCGCTCGGCCGGCTTGCCGAGCCTGATTCGATCGGCCTGCCCGGCTTCCGGCTCCAGGTCAACAACCGCAAGCTGATCCAGGGCTTCTACACCGGTCTCGGCGTCACCGACCTCGAAGCCGTCATGCGGGCCGTGGACAAGCTGGACAAGCTCTCCGAGGAGCGGGTCGGCGCCCTGCTCGTCGAGCAGGCGGGCCTCACCCCGGAGCAGGCCGAGAGCTGTCTGGCCCTGGCCAGGATCAGTGCCACCGACACCTCCTTCGTCGCGCAGGTGCGGGCGCTCGGCGTACGCCACGAGCTGCTGGAGGAGGGTCTCACCGAGCTGGCCGCCGTCATCGAGGGCTGTGCCCCGCTCGTCACCGACCGGGTCCAGATCGTGGCCGACCTCAAGATCGCCCGTGGGCTCGACTACTACACCGGCACCGTCTTCGAGACCCGTCTCGACGGCTACGAGAGCCTCGGCTCGATCTGCTCGGGCGGACGCTACGACGCACTCGCCAGCGACGGGCGTACGACGTACCCCGGGGTCGGCATCTCTCTCGGGGTGAGCCGGGTGCTGGTGCCACTGCTCGGCCAGGGGGTGGTCGAGGCCGACCGCTCGGTGCCGAGCGCGGTGCTGGTGGCCGTGGTCGACGAGGAGAACCGTGCCGGGAGCGATGCCCTGGCCGAGCAGCTCCGTCACAACGGTGTGCCCTGCGAGGTCGCGCCCGCCGCCGCCAAGTTCGGCAAGCAGATCCGCCACGCCGAGAGGCGAGGCATCCCCTATGTCCTCTTCCCGGGCACGGCCGACCAGGCACCCGAGGTCAAGGACATCCGCAGCGGTGAGCAGACCGCCGTGGACCTCAGCACGTGGACGCCGCCGGTCGAGGACCTGCACCCACGCATACGACGCAACCAACAGGAGCAACAGTGATCCGCACGCACGACGCCGGCAGCCTTCGCCCGGCCCACATCGACACCGAGGTCACCCTCGCCGGCTGGGTCGCGCGCCGACGCGACCACGGGGGAGTGGCGTTCATCGACCTGCGCGAGGCCAGCGGCGTCGTCCAGGTGGTCATCCGTGACGAGGCGGTCGCGCACAACCTGCGCAACGAGTACTGCCTCAAGCTCACCGGCACCGTCCGGTCGCGTCCCGAGGGCAACCTCAACGCCAACCTGCCGACCGGTGAGATCGAGGTGATCGCGACCGAGGTCGTCGTGCTCAGCGCGGCCGCGCCGCTCCCCTTCCCCATCGACGACCACGTAGAGGTCGGCGAGGAGGCCCGCCTCAAGCACCGCTACCTCGACCTGCGCCGCAGCGGGCCCAACGCGGCGCTGCGCCTGCGGAGCAAGGTCAACAAGGCGGCGCGCGACGTGCTCGACGCCCATGACTTCGTCGAGGTGGAGACGCCGACCCTGACCCGCTCGACCCCCGAGGGAGCACGCGACTTCCTGGTGCCGGCCCGTCTGCAGCCCGGCAGCTGGTACGCCCTGCCGCAGAGCCCGCAGCTGTTCAAGCAGCTGCTCATGGTCGCCGGGATGGAGCGGTACTACCAGATCGCCCGCTGCTACCGCGACGAGGACTTCCGCGCCGACCGGCAGCCGGAGTTCACCCAGCTCGACATCGAGATGAGCTTCGTCGAGCAGGACGACATCATCACCCTGACCGAGGAGATCCTGGGTGCCGTCTGGGCCCTGGTCGGGTACGACGTCCCCACGCCGCTGCCCAGGTTGACCTACGCCGAGTCGATGGCCCGGTTCGGCTCGGACAAGCCTGACCTGAGGATGGGGCAGGAGCTCGTCGACTGCACCGACTTCTTCTCCGGCACCCCGTTCCGCGTCTTCCAGTCCGACTACGTCGGCGCGGTCGTGATGCCGGGCGGTGCCGGCCAGCCCCGCAAGCAGCTGGACGCCTGGCAGGAGTGGGCCAAGCAGCGCGGCGCCCGCGGCCTGGCCTACCTGCTGGTCAAGGAGGACGGCGAGCTGACCGGCCCCGTGGCCAAGAACATCAGCGACGAGGAGAAGGCCGGCATCGCGGCACACGTCGGCGCCGAGCCGGGGGACTGCATCTTCTTCGCCGCGGGTGCGGTCAAGAGCAGCCGGGCCCTCCTGGGGGCGGCGCGCCTGGAGATCGGCCGACGCGGTGGCCTCATCGACGAGGACGCCTGGAGCTTCGTGTGGGTCGTCGACGCGCCGCTGTTCGAGCCCTCGGCCGACGCTCAGGCTGCCGGTGACGTCGCCGTCGGCGGTGGGCAGTGGACGGCCGTCCACCACGCCTTCACCAGCCCCAAGGACCTGGACGACTTCGACCAGGACCCCGGCAACGCGCTGGCCTGGGCCTACGACATCGTCTGCAACGGCAACGAGATCGGCGGCGGCTCGATCCGGATCCACTCCCAGGAGGTCCAGAAGCGCGTCTTCGCGCTGATGGGCATCGACGACGAGGCGGCGCAGGAGAAGTTCGGGTTCCTGCTCGAAGCCTTCGCCTTCGGGGCACCGCCGCACGGCGGCATCGCCTTCGGCTGGGACCGGATCTGCGCGCTGCTCAGCGGGTCGGACTCCATCCGTGAGGTCATCGCGTTCCCGAAGAGCGGCGGCGGGTTCGATCCCCTGACGGCGGCTCCTGCGCCGATCTCGCCCGAGCAACGCAAGGAAGCAGGCGTAGACGCGCCTGCGGCGAAGGATTCGCTGCCGGATGCGGCGTCGGCCGAATAGTCGCGCCTTGGTAACAATCGCGCCTACTTCGGGCGTCGGGTCTTATCCCGGGCCACCCCGTGTGTCTAGGGTCACCTAGTTCAGTCGGGATCCTGACTGGTCGTTCCGTCGGCGCCGCCAACAGAAGCGGGCCGCAACGAGGAGGAATACGTGAGAAGCAAGCGAATGTTCGCCGCGGTGGCGGTGATCGCCACGTTGAGCCTGGCAGGCACCGCCTGCGCCGCGCCCGACGCCAGCAACGACAAGGGCGGCAGCAGCAACAAGAAGACCTCGTTGAACCTCGGCTGGAACCAGCCGATGTACTCCTACAACGAGGTCACCTCGAACGGCAACGCCACGGCCAACGCCAACATCAAGTACATGATGAACAGCCAGTTCTGGTTCGTCGACGCCGAGGGCAACCTCCAGGCGGACACGTCCTTCGGAACCTACGAGAAGACCAGTGACGACCCGCTGACCGTGAAGTACACCGTCGCGGACGACACGAAGTGGTCCGACGGCACTCCGGTCGACGCAGCGGACCTGCTGCTGGACTGGGTGGCCCAGGGCGGCAACCTGAACACCATCGACGCCGACAAGGTCAAGACCGACGACGCGACCGGCCTGCCCAAGAACACCAAGGGCAAGGTCTACTTCGACAGCTCCTCGGTCGGCCTGGGCCTGGTCAAGGAGACCCCGGTGATCAGCGACGACAACAAGTCCCTGACGCTGGTCTACACCAAGCCCTTCGCGGACTGGCAGTACGACATGACCGTGGAGCGTGCCGGCCCACATCACCACCGAGAAGGCTCTGGGCATCAGCGACGCCCAGGAGGCCAAGGACACCTTCGTGAAGGCGGTCCAGGACAAGGACAACGCGAAGCTGGAGAAGATCTCGAGCTTCTGGAACACCGGCTACGACTACACCTCGATGCCCGACGACCCGGACCTCGCGCTCTCCAACGGCCCCTACCTGTTGAAGAAGTTCACCGAGAACCAGTTCCTCACCCTGGAGAAGAACCCGGACTACAAGGGTGACCACGCGGCTTCGATCGACCAGCTCACGGTCCGCTGGAACGAGGACCCGCTGGCGCAGGTCCAGGCGCTGCAGAACGGCGAGCTGGACATGTTCTCGCCGCAGGTCGACTCCGACACCGTCAAGGCCGCGAAGCAGTTCTCTGACGCGGACATCAAGACCGGCGTCGAGGGCACCTACGAGCACGTCGACCTGGTCTTCAACAACAAGGGCCCGTTCGATCCCGCCAGCTACGGCGGCGACGCGTCGAAGGCGCTGAAGGTGCGTCAGGCGTTCCTGCACGGCGTTCCGCGACAGGAGGTCGTGGACAAGCTGATCAAGCCGATCAACCCCGAGGCCGAGGTGCGCAACTCCTTCGTCAAGACCGAGGGAACTCCCGGGTACGACGAGATCGTGGCCCAGAACGGCTCCGCGGACTACTCCGAGGTCGACCCGGCCCTGTCGCTGAAGCTGCTCAAGGAGGCAGGCGTCAAGACTCCGGTCAACGTCCGGATGATGTACGCCGCGGACAACGCACGCCGAGCGAGCGAGTTCCAGATCTACAAGGCGGGGCTGGCCAAGGCCGGCTTCAACGTCATCGACAAGCAGAGCCCCGACTGGGGTTCCAAGCTGGGCGACGGGACCTACGACGTGGTCTTCTTCGGCTGGCAGTCCACGACCCCGGCCGTCAGCGCCGACCGCGAGATCTTCGCGACCGGCGGGCTCAACAACCTCAACGGCTACTCGAACAAGGAGGTCAACGCGCTCTTCGACGAGCTGGTGCTGACCTCCGACCAGGCCAAGCAGGTCGAGCTCCAGACCCAGATCGAGAAGAAGCTGTACGAGGACGCCGTGGGCATCACCGTGTTCCAGTTCCCGTCGGCGAACATCTCCAACAAGACCCGGGTGACCGGCCTCGACCCGGCCATCCTGGCCCCGACGATGTTCTACGGCTTCTGGGACTGGAAGATTCCCGGCAACTGAGCCACCCAACAAGTGCCTGAGGTGGGTACCGTCGCACTGCGGCGGTACCCATCCGGGCGCTCCGTCAGTCCCACGTCGTGTGAAAAGGTCTGGTCTCCTCGATGGTTGTCTTTCTGATCAAGCGGCTGGTCACGTCGCTGGTGGTGGTCCTGATCTCCACGGTGATCATGTACTACCTCGTAGCAGCGTCCATCGACCCGCTCGAGGACCTGCGGATCAGCACGGCACCCAACAAGGACGTGCAGATCGCGAACCGCATCGCACAGCTGCGGCTGGACGACCCGGTCATCCTGCGCTACCTGGACTGGCTCAAGGGAGCGGTGGGCTGCCTCTACGGCAGCTGTGACCTCGGGGAGAACTGGAAGACCAACCAGCCGGTGACCTCACTGCTCCAGGGCGCGGTGGTGACCACGATCCAGCTGG
Organism: uncultured Actinomycetota bacterium; assembly: GCA_963843775.1. Lineage (GTDB taxonomy): Bacteria > Actinomycetota > Actinomycetes > Propionibacteriales > Nocardioidaceae > Marmoricola. The sequence continues at coordinate 250,259 of CAWJLT010000010.1, read as the reverse complement.
TCACGGCCGCCACGGTGCTGGCGATCATCCTCGGCGTCGTGGTCGGCATCGCCAGCGCGCTGCGGCAGTACTCCGGCTTCGACTACTCGATCACCTTCGTGTCGTTCCTGCTCTACTCGCTGCCCATCTTCTGGGTGGCGGTGCTGATGAAGGTCTACCTGGCGATCGACTTCAACAACTTCCTGCGAGACCCGTCGATCTCGTGGCTGGTGGTGGTCCTCGTCGCCCTGCTGGCCGGGGTCGCGGTCTCGGCCGCGATCGGCGGGGACCGGAACACCCGACTGCGCACCTTCGGGATCGCCGGCGGCGCCGTCGGGGTGCTGATGGCCTACCTGAGCATCACCGACTGGTTCGCCGACCCCTCGGTCGGGATCGTGCTGATCGTCCTCAGCTCGGTGGCCTGGGCCTTCGTGATGACGATCCTGAGCACCGGTTTGCGCAACCGGCTGGCGCTCTACTCCGCGCTCTCGGTCGCCGCCCTCGGAGCGGTGCTGTGGCTGCCGATGCTGTTCTTCTGGGACTACGCCCGCTCCGCCGGGATCCTCGGCTGGCCGCTGGTGTTCGCGATGTTCCTCCTGGGGCTCGCTGTCAGTGCCGGCATCGGTCTCGCCTGGGGCGGCCCCGACCGGACCCGCTCGGCCCGCACCGCAGCACTGACGGCCATCCCGGTCTCGGCGATGCTCTTCACCGACCGGCTCCTGCAGAGCTGGGACTCCTACCTGAACAACAACTCGATCAAGGGTCGGCCGATCGCCACCCTCGGGAGCGCGACCCCCAACCTGGGCGGTGACTTCTGGATCCGGACCCTCGACCTGAGCATGCACCTGCTGCTGCCGACCGCGACGTTGATCCTGATCTCCTTCGCCTCCTACACCCGCTACTCCCGGGCCTCGATGCTGGAGGTGATGAACGCCGACTACATCCGCACGGCCCGCTCCAAGGGACTGACCGAGCGCACGGTGGTGATGCGGCACGCCTTCCGCAACGCGTTGCTGCCGCTGGCCTCGATCGTGCCGGTGGACATCATCACCCTGCTGGGCGGCGCGATCATCACCGAGACCGTCTTCGGCTGGTACGGCATGGGCCGGCTGTTCGCGAAGTCCTTGGGCGACAACGTGCAGGACCCGGTGATGGCCTACATCCTGATCGTCGGCATCCTGGCCGTCGCGGCCAACCTGGCCGCCGACCTGATCTACTCCGTCCTCGACCCAAGGATCCGGGTGTCGGCATGAGTACTCCGCTGGAGCCCACGGGCAACGTCGATCTGCCCGAGGAGGACGTCAACGAGAACGCCATCGAGCTCAAGGACGTCGAGGGGCTCTCCCAGGGGCAGATCATCCGGCGTCGCTTCTTCCGGCACCGAGGTGCTCTGGCCGGCATGATCGCCTTCGGGCTGGTCGTGCTCCTGGCGTACACCTCGATCGGGGCCTTCGGGATCCCTGGTTGGTGGAAGTTCGACGCCACGACCCTGGGGAAGGTGGAGAACGGTGGCTCGCCGAGCCTGAGCCTGCCGGGCTGGCTCGGCGGTGGCGGGTTCAACGTGGGCGACCACCCCTTCGGCCAGGACGAGATCGGACGCGACACCTTCGCCCGCACCATGCAGGGCACCCAGACCTCGATCAACGTGATGGTCGTGATCAGCGTGGTCGCCGCCCTGCTCGGGATGGTGGTCGGCGCCCTGGCGGGATACTTCCGCGGGTGGATCGACGAGCTCCTGATGCGGGTCACCGACCTGTTCCTCACCTTCCCCATCGTCGTCATCGGAGCCGTGCTGGGGCGCATCGCCGGAGGAGCCGGCGCCTTCTGGCTCGCGCTGGCCCTGGGCGTCATCATCTGGCCCACGCTGGCCCGGCTGGTGCGGGGGGAGTTCCTCACCCTGCGGGAGCGCGAGTTCGTCGACGCGGCCAAGGTGGCCGGGGCCAGCAGCTTCCGCATCATGCGCAAGCACATGATCCCGAACGCCATGGGCGTGATCATCGTGAACACCACGCTGCTCGCCTCGCAGGCGGTGCTGCTGGAGACGGCGCTGAGCTACCTGGGCTTCGGCATCCAGGCGCCCAACGTGTCGCTGGGAAAGATGATCTCGGACTACCAGTCGGCGTTCTCGACCCGTCCCTGGCTGTTCTGGTGGCCGGGCCTGTTCATCGTGGTGATCGCGCTGTCGGTCAACTTCATCGGCGACGGCCTCCGCGACGCCTTCGACCCGCGCCAGAAGCGGGTTCCCTCCGCGCGCCAGATGGAGAAGGCTGCTCTCCGCAGCGACGAGGCAGCGCGGCAGAGCGAGGACGGACAGTGACCGCCGTCGATGCTTCAGGCGCTGGGCGCTCAGAACGCGAGCGCCAGGGCGCATCCCGCGACCAGCACGCCCCCGGTGACCAGCACCGGCAGGTGCCACACCACGTCGAGCGTGTCGCGCTCGAGGTGAGCGCGGTCGAGGTGTCCGGCCAGGCGCATCGACTGAAGCCGGTCCGCGACGGCCACGGCCACCGGGCTGTTCTCGCCCCGGGCACGCGCTCGACCTGCGGGCGCGGCAGCGGCCCAGGCGGTGACCGGGCCGTACGACGTGGCCAACCTGAGGCCGTAGCGTCCCTCGACGTCGGTCACAGCGGGCCACGGGACGTGAACGGTTCGCACGATGTTGCTCACCGTGACGCCGCCGTCGGAGATCTCCACGTACGGCTGCCAGAACGCCGCCCAGCCGAGCAGGCCGAACAGCACCAGCACGGGGCCGAGACGGAGCGCCGTCTCGAGCCCGCCCGCCGCGGCCGACACCAGGCCCACCCCGGCCACGGTGATCATGGTCATCCCCAGGAAACGGGCCGAACGGGCGCGCACCCGCACCGTCGGTCCCATGAGCCCAGCCTGACAGATGGCCCCACCGCGGCTCCACCGGCAAGGAGAGTCAACCGATGAGCATTTTCCGGCGAGACCGTGATCGGGACCAGCCTGCCGCCGAGGGCGGGAGCGGTCTCAGCGGGACCGTCGTCCCCGAGGATGACGGTCCCATCCTGGAGGTCGAGAACCTGAGCGTCGCGTTCTACGTCGACGGCGACTGGTTCCCGGCCGCGCGGGGACTCAGCTACTACGTGGACCCCGGTGAGGTGCTCGCGATCGTGGGGGAGTCCGGCTCCGGCAAGACCCAGTCAGCGATGTCCCTGGTCGGGCTGCTGCCCGAGAACGGGCGATCCAGCGGCAGCGCCAAGCTCAAGGGCCAAGAGCTCGTCGGGCTCACCGGGGCCCCGCTGCGACGGATCCGCGGCAAGGAGATCGCGGTGATCTTCCAGGAGCCGATGACCGCGATGAACCCGGTCTACACGATGGGGTTCCAGATCGTCGAGACGATCCGCTCGCACTTCGAGGTCTCACCCAAGCAGGCCAAGGAGCGCGCGCTCGAGCTGCTCCGGATGGTGGAGATGCCGGACCCGGAGCGCCGCTTCGACTCCTTCCCGCACCAGCTCTCCGGCGGCCAGCGACAGCGCGCCATGATCGCCCAGGCGCTCGCCTGCGAGCCGCAGCTGCTGATCGCTGACGAGCCGACCACCGCGCTGGACGTCACGGTGCAGGCGGAGATCCTCAAGCTGATGCGGGACCTGCGCGAGCGGGTGAACGCAGGCGTCCTGCTGATCACCCACGACATGGGTGTCGTGGCCGACATGGCTGACCGGATCGCCGTGATGAAGCAGGGCCGGATCGTCGAGACCGGCACCGCTGAGGAGATCTTCAACCACCCTCAGCACGACTACACCAAGCAGCTGCTGGCGGCGGTGCCGCACTTCGGCACGGTCAGCGTGTCGGACTCGGAGGCGCGCACGGAACAGGATCGTGCCACCGCCGCGGCCGAGACCCGGGAGCCGGTGCTCGTGGCCGACCGGATGATCCTGGAGTACCCCAAACGCGGCAACCAGCCCGTGTTCCGGGCGGTGGACGAGGTCTCGCTGACGATCAACCGGGGCGAGGTGGTCGGGCTCGTCGGGGAGTCCGGCTCGGGCAAGACCACGATCGGTCGCGCGGCCCTCGGTCTGCTGCCGGTCACCGGGGGCAGCCTGGAGGTGGCCGGGGTGCAGATGAAGGGCGCCCGGCACAAGGACCTCAGGCCGCTTCGTGACCGGGTGGGGATCGTCTTCCAGGACCCGGGCTCCTCGCTGAACCCCCGGCTCCCGATCGGGGAGTCGATCGGTGAGCCGCTCTTCCTGCACCGCCAGCTCAAGGGCAAGGCACTGAGCGCTGAGGTGGAGAAGCTGCTCGACGACGTGCAGCTGCAGCGCGGCTTCCGCAACCGCTACCCGCACGAGCTCTCGGGTGGTCAGCGCCAACGTGTCGGCATCGCCCGCGCCCTGGCCCTCAAACCGGACCTGCTCGTCGCCGACGAGCCGACCTCGGCGCTCGACGTCTCCGTGCAGGCCAAGGTGCTCGACCTGTTCCAGGAGCTGCAGCGCGAGCAGGGCTTCGGCTGCCTGTTCATCAGCCACGACCTCGGGGTGGTGGAGATCCTCGCCTCGCGGATCGCCGTGATGTACATGGGAAAGATCGTCGAGCTCGGGGAGCGCGACCAGATCGTGCGCAACCCGCAGCACGAGTACACCCAGCGTCTGGTGGCCGCCGTACCCGTGCCGGACCCGGCCGAGCAGCGCATCCGCCGTGAGGCCCGGGACGCCCTGATCGCGCAGGCCGGCGCCTCGTGAGCCCGGTGAACCACGGCGGATAGTGTCGGGGCCGTGGACGGCCTCTTCGCATACGACGGACCCGGGTCTGACCGCGACGCCGATTCATCCCCACCGCCCCCCGGCGGCGGCACGCTGGCCGGCAACACCCACGACTCGGCACCCCTGGCGGTGCGGATGCGCCCGCGACGCCTCGACGAGCTGGTCGGACAGCAGCACCTGCTCGCTCCCGGAGCTCCGCTGCGCCGCCTGGTCGAGGGCGACCAGCCGATGTCGCTCCTGCTCTGGGGTCCTCCCGGCACCGGCAAGACGACGATCGCCTCGATCGTCTCGGGTCAGACCAACCGGCACTTCGTCGAGGTCTCGGCCGTGGCTGCCGGTATCAAGGAGGTCAGGGCTGCCATCGACAGCGCCCGCGCCCGGCTCGTCAAGAGCGGGCAGGAGACGGTGCTGTTCGTCGACGAGGTCCACCGGTTCACCAAGGCGCAGCAGGACGCGCTGCTCCCCGGGGTGGAGAACCGCTGGGTCACGCTGGTGGCCGCGACCACCGAGAACCCCTTCTTCTCGGTGATCTCCCCGTTGCTCTCGCGGTCCCTCCTGCTCACCCTGGAGCCGCTCACCGACGACGACGTCAGGGGTGTGATCCAGCGCGCCCTGACCGACCCGAGGGGACTCGGCCGCCAGGTCACGCTGGAGACCGAGGCGCTGGACCACCTCGTCCGCCTCGCCGGGGGTGACGCGCGGAGGTCACTGACCTACCTCGAAGCCGCCGCCGGAGCGGCCCTGGCGCAGGGCCTGGAGACCGTAGACCTCGCCACCACCGAGACGGCGGTCGACCGGGCCGCGGTCCGCTACGACCGCCAGGGGGACCAGCACTACGACGTCACCAGCGCCTTCATCAAGTCGATCCGGGGATCGGACGCCGACGCCGCGCTGCACTACCTCGCACGCATGGTCGAGGCAGGCGAGGACCCGCGCTTCATCGCGCGCCGGCTCGTCATCCTGGCGAGCGAGGACATCGGCCTGGCCGACCCGACCGCGCTGACGACGGCGATCGCGGCGGCCCAGGCCGTGCAGCTGATCGGGATGCCCGAGGCGCGGCTCAACCTGGCGCAGGCCGTCATCGCGCTGGCGCTCGCTCCGAAGTCCAACGCGGTGATCAAGGCGATCGACGCCGCGAGTGCCGACGTCCGGGCGGGCAAGATCGGCCCGGTCCCGGCCCACCTGCGCGACGCCCACTACGGCGGTTCGAAGAAGCTGGGCCACGGCCAGGGCTACCAGTACTCCCACGACGCGCCCTTCGGCATCGCCGCCCAGCAGTACGCACCCGACGTGGTCGAGGACGCCAGCTACTACCAGCCGACCAACCTGGGCGCCGAGGCCGGTTTCAAGGAGCGGTGGGAGCGGATCCGTCGCCTCGTCCGCGGCAGGTAGGGTCGGGCACCATGGAAACGCCCGTCCTGATCGCCGGTGCCCTCGTGCTGCTGATCCTCCTCGCCGTCGTGCTGGCCGTCGTGCTCGTCGTGGTGCGCCGCAGCGGGGCAGAGTCACGTCGGGACCTGGCCTCGGCGCGGGCCGAGACCGCCTCGCTGCGGGAGCGGCTGGACCAAGTCACCGAGCAGCTTGAGCGCCAGGCCAGCACCATGATCCGGGTCGACGACCCGGCCTACGTCATCACCGACGCCGGGTCGCCGGCGCTCGAGCCCAACGTCTCCGACCGGGTCGTCCTGACGGCCACGGTGGGGGAGCCCCTCGTCAGGGCGCTCGCCTTCGGCCACGGCGTACGACGTGCCCTCGGGGCCGAGTCCCGCAACAGGATCCGGTTCGAGGTGCGCCGTGAGGTACGCCGCGCCCGCAAGCAGCGTCGCCGCGAGATGAAGGACGCCTGGCGTCGCATGCAGGCCGAGGACCGGGCCGTCGCGCAGGAGACCGACGCCGCGTGAGGACGACCCGGTGAGCAGGGGCTTGTGGTTCGTGGCCGGTGCCGGCGCGGGCGTCTACGCCATGGCCAGGGCACGGCGGGCCGCCGAGGCGTTCACCCCCGAGGGTCTGCGTGACCGGATGGCCGGACTCGGCCTGGGCGCGCACCTGTTCGCCGCGGAGGTGCGGGCGGGGATGACCGAGAAGGAGACCGAGCTGCACGAGCGACTCGGATGGACGCTCGACGGACCTCCGGCGCTGGTGTCGGGTTTCGAGACCCACGCTGACGCACCCTCCGCCAGCACCGAGATGTCAACCACCGAATTGGAGAACAGCTAGTCGTGGACACCGCCGAGATCCGCCGCCGCTTCATCGCGCACTTCGAGGCAGCAGGTCACCAGGCCGTGCCTTCGGCGTCGCTGCTGGTGCCGGACCCGAACCTGCTGTTCGTGAACGCGGGCATGGTCCCGTTCAAGCCGTTCTTCCTCGGCGAGGAGACGCCGCCCTACAGTCGCGCGGTCAGCGTGCAGAAGTGCGTGCGCACCCCGGACATCGAGGACGTCGGCAAGACGACGCGCCACGGCACCTTCTTCGAGATGTGCGGCAACTTCAGCTTCGGCGACTACTTCAAGCAGGGTGCGATCGAGTTCGCCTGGGACCTGGTCACCAAGCCGCTGGCCGACGGCGGCTGGGGACTGGAGGAGAGCCGGCTCTACCCGAGCGTCTACGAGGACGACCCCGAGGCGGTCGAGCTCTGGAAGAAGGTCAGCGGCCTCCCCGACGACCGGATCGTGCGACTGGGGCGCAAGGAGAACTACTGGTCCATGGGCGTGCCCGGCCCCGGAGGTCCCTGCTCGGAGATCCTCTACGACCGTGGCCCGGCCTACGGCCCGGAGGCCGACTTCACCCAGCTGGGCCCGGACATGCCAGAGGAGTACGAGGACCGCTACCTCGAGATCTGGAACCTCGTCTTCATGCAGGACGAGCTCAGTGCCGTGCGGAGCAAGTCCGACTTCGACATCTCGGGCAAGCTGCCGAAGCAGAACATCGACACCGGGATGGGGCTCGAGCGAGTCGCGTTCCTGCTCCAGGACAAGCCCAACATGTACGAGATCGACGTGATGTTCCCGGTCATCACCAAGGCCGAGGAGCTCACCGGCCGACGCTATGGCGCGAGTCCCGACGACGACGTGCGGTTCCGCGTGGTGGCCGACCACATCCGCAGCTCGATGATGCTGATCGGCGACGGTGTCACCCCCGGCAACGAGGGACGTGGCTACGTGCTGCGTCGACTGCTGCGCCGAGCGGTCCGCTCGATGCGGCTGCTCGGCACCGAGGACAAGGTCCTCCCCGAGCTGATGCCCGTCAGCCGCGACAAGATGGCCGAGACCTACACCGAGCTGACCCGCGACTGGGAGCGGATCTCGACGATCGCCTTCGCCGAGGAGGACGCGTTCCGCTCGACGCTGAGGTCCGGCACCACGATCTTCGACACGGCGGCGGCCGACCTGAAGAGGTCGGGATCCAGCACTCTCCCGGGCGACCGGGCGTTCGCCCTGCACGACACCTACGGCTTCCCGATCGACCTGACCCTCGAGATGGCCTCCGAGCAGGGCCTGACCGTCGACGAGGAGGGCTTCCGTCGGCTCATGGGTGAGCAGCGGCAGCGGGCCAAGGACGACGCGAGGTCGAAGAAGGGGCAGCACCGCGACGCGACGGCCTACCGCTCCGTCGCCGACTCGCTCGGTGCTCCCGTCACGTTCACCGGCTACGAGGGCGTCGTCGGCGAGGGCTCGGTGCGCGGCATCGTCACGCCGGACGGTGCGGTGACCTCGGCCGGGGCGGGGGAGGAGATCGAGCTGGTGCTCGACCGCACCCCGTTCTACGCCGAGGGCGGTGGCCAGCTGGCCGACCAGGGGGTGATCGAGCTCGACAACGGTGCCCGGCTGCAGGTCGTCGACGTGCAGTCGCCGATCACCGGCCTGATCGTCCACCAGGCGAAGGTGCTCTCCGGCGAGGTGAACCTGGGCGCCCAGGCGCAGTCCCTGGTCGACGTGGAGCGACGTCGGTCGATCTCGCGCGCGCACACGGCGACCCACATGGTGCACAAGGCGTTCCGCGAGGCGCTCGGCGAGACGGCGACCCAGGCCGGCTCGGAGAACGCGCCGGGTCGCTTCCGGTTCGACTTCTCCGCGACCGGCTCGGTCCCCGAGTCGGTGATGAACGAGGTCGAGGCACGGGTCAACGAGGTCATCCTCGACGACCTCGCGGTCGAGGCCGAGGTGATGAGCCAGTCCGACGCGGTCAGGTCGGGCGCCATGGCGCTGTTCGGCGAGAAGTACGGCGACAAGGTGCGCGTGGTCTCCGTCGGTGACTGGGCCCGTGAGCTGTGCGGAGGCACGCACGCCGGCAGCTCCGGCAAGCTCGGCGTGATCAAGCTGTTGGGGGAGTCCTCGATCGGCTCCGGCGTACGACGTGTCGAGGCGCTGGTCGGCAGCGACGCCTACCAGTTCCTGGCCCGCGAGCACGTCCTGGTGGCGCAGCTCTCCGAGACCCTCAAGGTGCGGCCCGAGCAGCTGCCCGAGCGCGTCAACGACATCGTCGAGAAGCTGCGGGCCGCCGAGAAGGAGATCGAGAAGGTGCGCCTCCAGCAGCTCCTCGCGGCGGGTGGCGACCTGGCGGCCAACGCCGAGGACCTGTCCGGTGTCTCCTTCGTGGGTCACGAGGCTCCCGGGGCCGGTGGCGGCGACGTGCGCACGCTCGCGCTGGACATCCGCAACCGCATGCCCGCCGACCGTCCCGGTGTCACCGCCGTGATCGGCTCCGCGTCGGGCAAGGCCTCGGCCGTGGTGGCCGTGAACGACGCCGGACGGGCGGCGGGGATCTCCGCGAGCACGCTGGTGCGTACGGCGTCCACGGTGCTCGGCGGCAAGGGCGGCGGCAAGGACGACGTGGCCCAGGGCGGCGGCTCCGACCCGGGCAAGGCCTCGGCCGCCCTCGCCGCGATCCGGCAGGCGCTGGCCTCCGGTCAGGCCGGTCGCTGACCCCTGATGGCTGACGAGCTCTTCGGCGTACGCCTCGGCATCGACCCAGGTGAGGCCCGCATCGGGGTCGCGAGCAGCGATCCCTCCGGCATCCTGGCCACGCCCGTCGAGACGGTCGCGCGGGCCGAGGGCGACCTGGACCGGCTGGGTGCGCTGCTGGAGGAGCTCGGAGCCGTCCGGATCTACGTCGGGCTTCCGCGCTCGATGTCCGGGGGTGAGGGACCCTCGGCCGGTAGGGTTCGAGCGTTCGCGCGCGAGCTGTCCACCCGGGTCCAGCCGGTCCCGGTCAGGTTGTGCGACGAGCGCCTGAGCACCGTGACCGCCGAAGGGCAGCTGCGGGCGCAGGGACGCAAGGGCAAGAAACGCCGTGCCGTGGTCGACCAGGCCGCGGCCGTCGTGATCTTGCAGGGAGCCCTCGAGCGGGAACAGCGGACAGGCACCTTCGCCGGTGAGCTGGTGCCGCCCGGGGACACGAGCAGCTAGGACGGATGCGTTGAGCCAGCACGGTGATGGCCCGGGTGACGACCCGCAGGAGCCACTGCTCGACGACCGCTACGACGACGACGCCTTCGACGACCGCTACGAGGACGAGCCCATCCTCGGGGAGCCCCTGGCCGAGCCCGCCCCTCGACGACGTCGTGGCCGCGGCTGCCTGCCCGTCCTGATCGTGCTCGCCATCCTGCTGGGCGGTGCCTGGCTCGGTGGCCGCTGGGCCTACGACGAGCTCAGCGCGCGCTTCGCCCCCGCGCCCGACTTCGGCGGACCCGGGACCGGGTCGGTGCTCTACGAGGTCCAGGCCGGCGCCTCCTCGACCGACATCGCCCGCGAGCTCAAGAAGGCGGGGGTGGTCAAGAGCGTCGATGCCTTCAGCGAGGCCGCCCGGCAGGACGAGAAGTCCCGCAGCATCCAGGTGGGCTACTACGAGCTCAAGAAGGGGATGAAGGCCAGCCAGGCGCTGGGGGTGCTGGTGGACCCGGCCAACCTGCTGCAGAGCCTGGTCGTGGTGCCCGAGGGGGCGCGCGTCGACCAGATCGCGGCCACCATCGTGGCCAAGACCGACATCACCAAGAAGGCCGTCACGGCTGCACTGCGCAACCCCAAGGCCATCGGGCTCCCGGCCGAGGCCAAGGGCAACCCGGAGGGCTACCTGTTCCCGGCGACCTACAGCGTCCCCCCGAAGCAGACGGCCGTGGGGCTGATCCGGCAGATGGTGGCCAAGACCGTCGCGGTGGAGAAGTCCCTCGACATCGCCACTGCCGCCAAGCGGGTGAACCTCACCCCGGAGCAGGTCCTGACCGTCGCGAGCATCCTCGAGTACGAAGCCAACCGGTCCGAGGACTACCCGAAGGTCGCGCGGGTGCTCTACAACCGGCTCGACCAGGGCATGCTGCTCCAGCTGGACTCCACGGTGTCCTACATCAGCAAGCGCAAGGGCGACGTGTTCACGACCGCGCAGGAGCGAGCGAGCACCTCGCCCTACAACACCTACCGGAGCGCCGGGCTGCCTCCCGGTCCGATCGGCTCGCCCGGCGAGGAGACCATCAAGGCCGCGCTGACGCCGGCGAAGGGCACCTGGCTGTTCTTCGTGCCCGACTACGAGAACAAGACCACTGTCTTCTCCACCACGCTGGCGGACCACAACAAGGCCGTGGCCAGGCTGCAGGAGTACTGCCGGAACAACGACAAGGAGTGCTGAGGCGCATGCGCTGCGCCGTCCTCGGTTCGCCGATCGAGCACTCGCTGTCGCCGGCGCTGCACCGGGCGGCCTACGAGCACCTCGGCCTGGACTGGACCTACGACGCGGTGACCGTCGACGAGGTCGGCCTCGAGGCGTTCCTGGGCGGCTTGGACGACAGCTGGCGCGGCCTGTCGCTGACGATGCCGCTCAAGCGCACGGTGATCCCGCTCGTCGACACCCTCGACCGGTGGTCGGAGCTCTCCGGGGTCGTCAACACCGTCGTCCTCGATCCCGGACGGCGGCTGGGCTTCAACACCGACCTCCCCGGCGCCATGGCGGCGCTGGCGGAACGGGTCGACGGGACGCCGCGCTCGGCAGCGGTCATCGGGGGTGGCGCCACCGCGACGTCGGTGCTGCTGGCCCTCGTCGAGCAGGGCTGTACGACGGCCCGGGTGCTCGTCCGCGACCCGGCTCGCGCCGCCGAGACCGTGGCCGCCGTGACGGCCCACCCGAGCGGGCCCGAGGTCACGGTGGGCACCATCGCCGACGCCGGGACGCTGGAGGTCGACGTCGTGGTCTCGACGGTTCCGGCGCAGGCCCAGACCGATGAGCTGCTGGCTGCGTGCGTGGGGGTGCCCGCGGTCTTCGAGGTGGTCTACGACCCCTGGCCGACCCCGTTGGCCGCAGCCGCGCACTCCTCGGGGCGCCAGCTGGTCAGCGGTCTCGACCTGCTCGCGCACCAGGCGATCCTGCAGGTGGAGCTGATGACCGGTCGACCGGTGCCCGTGGAGCTGATCCGCGAGGCCGGACGGGCCGAGCTGGCCCGCCGGGCTGCGGTCACGTGAGCTGGACCGACCCCGCCCACGTCCAGGCCGCGCTGGCCTGCCTGGTGGCCTGCGGCCTGCTGGGTCTGTTCGCGCCGCAGGTGATGGGACGCCTGCCGGAACCAGAACCCGAACCCGAACCCGAGCCCGAACCGGCCGACGTCGGCGAGCGGCCGCTGTTCGCACGCTCGCTGCCCGCACGGACGGCACCCAAGGAGCGGTACGCCGACCTCGCGGCGCTCCCGCACCTTTCCGTCAAGATGTCGGCGTCCTCGGCCGTCGTCGGTGCGGCGACCGGTCTGTCCCTGGGGTGGACCGGAGCCCTGCTCTACCTGGTCCCGCTGGTCCCGATCGGCGTTGCCCTGCTGGTGATCGACTGGCGCACGACGCTGTTGCCGAACCGGATCATCCACCCGACCTACGGGATGCTGGCGGTGCTGGTCCCGCTGGCCGCCCTCCTCGACCGGGACCTCGACGCGCTCTACCGCGCCGGGTGGGGCTGGCTGGTCATCGGCGGCTGGTTCTGGGTCTTCTGGTTCGTCCTGCACGCCTGGGGCTTCGGCGACGTACGCCTCTCCCGGGTCCTGGGACCGGCGCTCGGCTACCTGGGCTGGTCGCAGATGCTGATGGGGCTCGTGCTCATGCTGCTGGTCGGTGCCCTGGGTGGCCTGGCCGTGGCGTTCGCGCGCAGGAGCCTGAAGGTGCGGGTCCCCTACGGTCCCTGGATGATCGTCGGTGCCTTCCTGGCCGTGGTCGCCGGACCGTCGCTGGCCCGAGGTCTCGGGTACTGACGGCCCCTCCGGGCGGCGCACCCGCGCGTGAAAGACTGCGAGCATGCTGCGCTGGCTCACCGCAGGGGAGTCCCACGGCCCCTCGCTCACTGCAATCCTGGAAGGTCTGCCTGCCCACGTGCAGGTGACGACCGCGGACATCTCCGACGCGCTGGCCCGGCGCCGTCTCGGCTACGGGCGCGGGGCCAGGATGAAGTTCGAGCAGGACGAGGTCCACCTCACCGGCGGCGTCCGCCACGGTGAGACCCAGGGCGGTCCGATCTCGATCGTCATCGGCAACACCGAGTGGCCCAAGTGGGACCAGGTGATGTCCGCAGACCCGGTCGACCCGGTCGCGCTCGACGCCCTGGCCCGCAACGCCGCCCTGACGCGTCCGCGACCCGGGCACGCCGACCTGGTGGGCATGCAGAAGTACGACTTCCACGAGGCCCGCCCGATCCTCGAGCGTGCCTCCGCCCGTGAGACGGCTGCCCGGGTCGCCCTGGGGCGCGTCGCCTCGGCCTTCCTGGAGCAGGCCACCGGTGCCCGCCTGGTCGCCCACGTCGTCGAGCTGGGAGGCGTCCCCGCCCCCGCCGGCTCGGTGCCCACGGCCGATGAGGTCGGCTACCTCGACGAGGACCCGGTTCGCTGCCTGGACCCCGACGCCTCGAAGCTGATGGTGGAGCGGATCGACCAGGCCCACAAGGACGGTGACACCCTCGGAGGTGTGGTCGAGGTCGTCGTGCACGGTCTGCCGCCGGGCCTGGGTTCGCACGTCCACTGGGACCGTCGTCTCGACGCCCGCCTCGCCGGCGCCCTGATGGGGATCCAGGCGATCAAGGGCGTCGAGGTCGGCGACGGCTTCGACCTGGCGGCCACTCCCGGGTCGCAGGCCCACGACGAGATCGTGACGCAGGACGGCGTGCTGCGTCGTACGTCGGGACGCTCCGGTGGCACCGAGGGGGGCATGTCCACCGGTGAGGCGCTGCGCGTGCGTGCCGCCATGAAGCCGATCGCCACCGTCCCGCGGGCCCTGCGCACCGTCGACGTCGCGACCGGAGAGTCCACCGTCGCCCACCACCAGCGTTCCGACGTGTGTGCCGTGCCCGCGGCGGGCATCGTCGCCGAGGCGATGGTCGCGCTCGTGCTCGCCGACGCGGTCCTGGAGAAGTTCGGTGGCGACTCGGTCACCGAGACGCGCCGCAACGTCGAGTCGTACCTGGACACCCTGAGGTTCCGTTGACCCCGGCCCCGACGACCGGCTCGACGACCGGCCCCCGGCTCGTGCTGGTCGGAGCCATGGGCGCGGGCAAGACCACCGTCGGCCAGCGCCTCGCCCGACTCTGGGGTGTCGGCTTCCGAGACACCGACCGTGACATCGAGACCAGCGAGCAGCGTTCGGTCTCCGACATCTTCGTCGACTCCGGCGAGGCCGCCTTCCGGGCGCTGGAACGTGCCGCCGTGGTCCGCGCGCTGGCCGACCACGACGGCGTTCTGGCCCTCGGTGGGGGTGCGGTCCTGGACGACGTGGCACGAGGCGCGCTCGCCGGGCACCGGGTGGTCTTCCTGCGTGTGGGCCTCGGTGACGCGGCGAAGCGGGTGGGGCTCGGCGTCTCCCGCCCGATGCTCCTCGGCAACGTGCGCGGCCGGATCAAGCAGCTGATCGACGAGCGCACCCCGGTCTACGAGTCGGTGGCCGCGCACGTGGTCGACACCGACGGGTTGGAGATCGACGAGGTGGTCGAGCGGGTCAGGGCTGTGGTCGAGGGCGTCCCCGGTGACTGAGCGCACCAGGATGCGCGTCGGCGGTGACTCGGCCTACGACGTGGTGGTCGGTCACGGCGTCCTCGACGAGCTGCCGGGCATGCTCGGGCCAGATGTGCACCGCGTCGCACTGTGCCACTCCACCGCGCTCCCGGAGCTGGCCGACCGGGTGGCCGCCGCGCTCGGTGAGGACGTGACGGTGCTGCGCCTGCCGCTGCCCGACGGCGAGGCGGCGAAGGCCGGACCGGTCGCGATCGAGGCCTGGGAAGCGCTCGGCGCTGCCGGCTTCACCCGGTCGGACGCCGTGGTGACCGTCGGGGGAGGCGCCACGACCGACATGGGCGGTTTCATCGCCGCCACCTGGCTGCGCGGCGTGGCGGTCGTGCACGTGCCCACCACCCTGCTGGGCATGGTCGACGCCGCCGTCGGCGGCAAGACCGGGATGAACACCGCCGCGGGCAAGAACCTCGTCGGCTCCTTCCACGAGCCGGCCGGGGTGATCTGCGACCTCGACGTCCTGGCGACCTTGCCGGCCGCCGAGCTCGTGTCCGGACTCGGCGAGGTCGTGAAGTGCGGCTTCATCGCCGACCCGGAGATCCTGGCGCTCGTGGAGGCCTCGCCGGCCGAGACCCTGGACGGCGGGTCCGCCCGGCTCCGTGAGCTGGTCGAGCGAGCCGTCCGGGTCAAGGTCGACGTGGTCGTGGGCGACCTCAGGGAGCGCGGCGGGAGCGACGGACATCCGGGTCGCGAGGCGTTGAACTACGGTCACACGCTGGCGCACGCTGTCGAGAAGGGCACCGCCTACGCCGTCCGGCACGGCGAGGCGGTCGCCCTCGGCATGGTCTTCGTGGCCGAGCTGGCCCGCCTCTCGGGCCGACTCGACGACGAGACCGCCGCGCGACACGCCTCGGTGCTGTCGTCGGTCGGCCTGCCGACTCGTCTCTCGGACGTCGGTGCCTGGGGACTCACGTTCGAGGAGGTGCTGGCCACGATGCGCGTCGACAAGAAGGCGCGAGGGGCGCACCTGCGCTTCCTGGTGCTCGACGGGCTGGCCAGGCCCGCGATCCTGACCGATCCCGACGAGCACGACCTGCGGACGGCGTACGACCTGGTGAGAGGGGTGTCTCGATGAAGGTGCTCGTGCTGAACGGCCCGAACCTCGGCCGGCTCGGACGACGGCAGCCCGAGATCTACGGCACCACCACCATCGAGGAGCTCGCCGAGCTCTGCCGTGACTGGGGGACCGCCCTCGGGCTCGAGGTGGAGCTGCGCCAGACCAACCACGAGGGTCAGATGCTCGACTGGCTGAACGCGGCCGCCGACGACGACACCCCCGTCGTGCTCAACGCTGCCGCCTGGACGCACTACTCCTTCGCGCTGCTGGACGCCTGCGCCCAGCTGACGGCCCCCCTGGTCGAGCTGCACATCAGCGACCCCAAGGCGCGACCGGAGGAGTTCCGGCACCACTCGGTCATCACGGCGTACGCCGCCAAGGAGATCACCGGGCAGGGGATCGACGGCTACCGTCAGGCGCTCGCGTTCCTCGCCGGCTGAGCGGTGGTTGGAGGTCAGGGCCGTGGGTACTGGGCGAGACGTGGAGACGAGTGCCGTGAGCAGTGACGCGGTCGCGCTCGACGGTCAGCCCGGGTCCTCGCTCCGGGGGATGGCCCGTCGCGCCCGCGCGGCTGCGACGCCCGAGCCGTCGCTGGACGACGCCCTCGCGCTGGCCCGGGAGGTCGGCGCCGAGGTGCCGGTGCCGGGCCGGGGGCAGTCGCTGGCGTTGTGGGAGGCGCTGGCCACGATCGGGGCGGTCGACCTCACGGTCGCGCGGGTGCTGGAACCGCACCTGGACGCGCTGGCGATCCTCTCCGAGGCGTCGCTGTCCCCGACGTCGGCCGGCTCCGTGTGGGGGGTCTTCGCCGCCGAGGGCGGCGCCCGTCTGCACGCGTCCCTCACCGCGGACAGCTGGACCCTGACCGGCCAGAAGCCCTGGTGCTCGCTGGCCGACCGGGTGAGCCACGCCCTGGTCACCGCGTGGGTCGACGACGAGCGACGCGGGCTCTTCGCCCTCGACCTGTCGGACCCCGGCGTGCAGCCCCTGGACGGCCTGCCCTGGGTCGCCCGGGGCCTCTCCCAGGTGCCCAGCACAGGGCTCGACCTGCAGGAGGTCCCGGTCATCCCGGTGGGTGAGCCCGGGTGGTACCTCGAGCGGCCCGGGTTCGCCTGGGGCGGCATCGGGGTGGCAGCGATCTGGTACGGCGGCGCTGTGGCCCTGGCCCGCCGGATGCGCGCCGCGTCGACGACCAGGGAGCCCGACCAGATCGCTCTCGCGCACCTCGGCGCGGTGGACGTCGCCCTCGCTCGCGCCCGCGCCGTCCTCGTCGATGCCGCGAAGGTGGTGGACGGTCCTCCCGTCGGTTCCGAGTCTGCGGGCCTCCTGGCGCTCCGGGTCCGTCAGGTCGTGGCGGACACGGCCGAGGAGGTCCTCGGTCGCTGTGGCCACGCGCTCGGGCCGGCACCGCTCGCCCGCGAGGAGGAGCACGCTCGCCGCGTCGCCGACCTCTCGCTCTACGTCCGCCAGCATCATGCCGAGAGGGACGCAGTGGCACTGGGCCGCGCCACCCTGAGCGCGGACGTGAAGGACCAGTGGTCCTGGTGGTGAGAGCCGCGGTCCCTGCGTCGTTCACCCACCTGGGACCGGGGACCTCGGCCCAGACCTGGCGGCGCCACGGGGAGTGGGGGAGCGGCACACCCGTGGCCCTCGACGGTGTCTCCCGGCTGTTCGTCGTCGCCGCACACCCCGACGACGAGTCGCTCGGCGCGGGTGGCCTGGTCGCGACCGCGGTGCACGCCGGCGTGGCCGTCGAGATCGTCTGCGCGACCGACGGAGAGGGCAGCCACCCTGGTTCACCGACCCACCCGCCGCCGGCACTGGCGGCGGTGCGGGCCGCCGAGGGACTGGCGGCGGCGGCGGCTCTCGGCGTCGACTCCGTGCACCGCCTCTCGTTCCCCGACGGAGACGTGGCGGCGCACCAGGAGGCCCTCACCACGTTTCTCGTGTCGCTGGTCGGCGACGGTCGCGGCGCTGTGATCGTCGCCCCGTGGCGGGAGGACGGGCACCCCGACCACGAGGCCGCCGGCCGGGCCGCGTCCGCGGCGGCTCGGCGTACGGGCGCAGACCTGTGGGAGTACCCCGTCTGGTTCTGGCACTGGGCGGCCCCCGATGACGCCCCGTGGGAGCTGCTTCGTCCGGTGGTGCTCTCCGAGGACGCGGTGCGGGCCAAGCAACGGGCCATCGGGGCCCATCAGAGCCAGGTCTCGCCACTGTCGCCGCAGGCAGGGGACGAGACCTTGCTGTCTCCCGCGCTGCTCGAGCACTTCGGGACCGGGCCGGAGCACTACCTGGTCACGCCTTCCCACGAGGCGGCCGACGGTTCCCTCGAGCGCCTCCACCAGGAGAACGAGGACCCCTGGGGGGTGGGGTCACGGTGGTACGAGCAGCGCAAGCGTGAGCTGGTGCTCGCGATGCTGCCGGCCGCCCGGTTCGGGCGCACGCTCGAGGTGGGGTGCTCCACCGGGGTGCTGGCCGAAGCGCTGGCCACCCGCTCCGACAGCGTCCTCGGCGTGGACAGCTCGGTGGCCGCGCTCGACGTGGCGCGCCGCAGGTTCGAGGGCCAGGACCGGGTGACGGTGAGCCGGCTCGACGTACCCCACGACTGGCCGGAGCAGACCTTCGACCTCGTGGTGGTCTCCGAGGTGGGGTACTTCATGAGCCCGGCCGAGCTGGAGCAGCTCGTGAGCCGGACCGCCGACTCGCTGGGCCCCCACGGGGTGCTCGTGCTCTGCCACTGGTGGCATCCCACGGAGGGGTGGGTGCTCGACGGGCCCGACGTCCACGACGGGTTCCTCGACGACCGCCTGCCCCCGGTTGCGGCCACCTATCGGGACCGCGACATCGAGATCCGCGTGCACGCGCACGGCGAGGACTGGCCGGACCCGTTGACATGAGGGGAGGCCCACCGATCGGCGTCGTCCACGTCGTGGTTCCCGCGCGTGACGAGGAGGCCCACCTGCCGCGCCACCTCGACTCGCTGAGGCTGGCAGCCAGCGAGGTGGCGGCTCACCTCGCCGAGATCGAGGTCAGGGTGACGGTGGTCCTGGACTCGTGCACCGACGACTCCGCCCGGGTGCTCCGGCACCACGGCTGGGTCGACGCCGCCGAGATCTCGTCCGGGGTCGTCGGTGAGGTGCGCGCGATCGGGGTGCTGCGGGCGGCCATGCGGGCCGGCACCGTGGACCCGCGCTCGCTCTGGATCGCCTGCACCGACGCGGACACGGTGGTGCCACCCCACTGGCTGGTCGAGCAGCTGACGCTCGCGTCCCGGGGCTACGAGCTGGTGCTCGGCACGGTGGCCCCGGACACCGGGGACCTGCCCGTGGAGGTCCTCGAGGCCTGGGAGTCGCGCCACGTCCTGCGCGAAGGGCACACCCACGTGCACGGGGCCAACATGGGCTTCACGCTGGCGGCGTACCTCAGTGTGGGTGGTTTCGACCCGGTGGGCAGCGGTGAGGACGTCGGGCTCGCCCGCCGACTGCAGGCCGCGGACGTCCCGTGGCACGCGACCACGAGGACGCAGGTCGTCACCTCCGGGCGGCGGATAGGCCGGGTGACGGACGGCTTCTCGACGTACCTCCAGGCGCTCAGTCGGCCGGGCGCTCCTGCCGTAGCGGGGCGTCGAGGTCCTCAGCGGTAGCGGAAGCCGTCCATGAACCGGCGGAAGAGCCCACCCCTGAGGGGGAGGGCCGGGGCGGGTGGCGGCGCCGTGGATCGCTGGGTGGCGATGGGCTGGTCGTAGTCGGTGCGCACGATCGCGTCGATGATCTGCTCCTCGGTGAAGCTGTCCGACCCCTCGATCTCGGGGACGAACCCCACCAGCATGCCGTTGCGCATCACCTGCGCCTCGAGGGAGGCGGTGCCGTCGGAGTCCCAGATGGCTTCGCGACCGTCCGGCAGCCGGATCGTCACTCCGACCTGGGTGGTTCCCACCAGCGCGAGGTCGGCGTTCGTGCCGCGCTCGCGCAGGGCGTCGACGACGCGGCGTGCTTTGTTCTCCTCCATGCTGCTCGAGCGTACCCACCCGGGTGCAGTGCCTCAGACGTGGAGCTTCTCGTCGAAGAAGGCGAGCACGCGGTCGACGCCCTCCTGCTGGCGGTGCTCGGTGACGGTCGAGTGCTGGCGGCCCTCGAACTCGACCTTGATGAACGCCTCGCCGAGCTCGTGGGTGAGGGTCTCGAAGCGCTTGCCGACCGCGAGGTCCTGCTTGAAGCGCAGGCCCAGGACCTGGCAGCCACCGGCGGCCCGCGCCTTCACAGCAGCAAGATCGCCCGGACTGAGGTTGAGGTCCCGGGACCGAGACGGGCTCACCGGGAACGGAGCCGACGGTTGGGCGAGCACCGGCGCCACGACGGAGGTGTCGACCATCATCGCCAGGGCGAAGCCACCGGTGAAGCACATGCCGATGGCGCCGACCCCGGGACCGCCCACGTCGTCGTGGAGCTCACGCGCCAGGCTGCGCAGCCATCCGGCCACGGGGGTCGTGACGCCGGTGGCCAGCTTCGTGAACTCGTTGCTGACGCAGACGCGCCCGACCACCTTGGCGGTGTAGAGGGGAGTGGCCGACGCTTCGGGGGTGCCGAACAGGTGCGGCATGACGACCGTGTAGCCCGCCTGCACGACCTCCTCGCCGAACCCGATCACGGACGGTGTCATCCCCGGGATCTCGTGGATGACGATCACGCCGGGGCCGCTGCCCTTGCGGTAGGTCGGGTGGCTGACGCCACCGAAGGAGTGTTCGCCCGGGGTCCACGTGTCGAGGAGAGTCATGGCGGTGATCCTGCCACCGGGTGGTGAGGCGCCCTGTGGAAGGCTACGGAGGTGAAGGCCTTCCGCTGCAGGATCTGCGACAACCCGCTCCACTTCGAGAACTCCGTGTGCGTGCACTGCGGCACCCATCTCGGCTTCTCCCGCGAAGAGCGCACGATCGTCCCGGTCGACGCGGACGGGAAGTACTTCGACAACGTCGGCGAGCAGTGGCAGGTGTGCCGCAACCTCGCCCTGTCAGGGTGCACGTGGCTCACCCAGGTCGAGGGTGGCCAGTGCTTCAGCTGCAGCCTGACACGCACGCGTCCCAACGACGAGGACGCTCGGGGGCTGGCCAACTTCCCGGCCGCCGAACGCGCGAAGCGACACCTGGTCTTCGAGCTCGACACCCTGGGGTTCCCCGTGGTGAGCAAGCACATGGACCCCGAGAACGGGCTGGCCTTCGACCTGCTGAGCAGCGTCGAGAAGAACGTCGTCATCGGCCACGCCAACGGCCTGATCACCATCGACCTCGCCGAGAGCGAGGCCGCCCACCGGATGAAGGTGCGCGAGAACCTCGGCGAGCCCTACCGCACGATGCTGGGGCACTTCCGCCACGAGGTCGGCCACTACTACGAGTGGCAGCTGGTGCGTGACGACGCGCTCCTCAAGGAGTGCCGTGAGCTCTTCGGGGACGACACGCTGGACTACCAGGCGGAGATCGACCGGCACTACGCGGAAGGCCCGCCGGCAGGCTGGGAGTCGTCGTACATCTCCAGCTACGCGACCATGCACCCGTTCGAGGACTTCGCGGAGAGCTGGGCGCACTACCTCCACATCTGCGACACGATCCAGACCGCGTCGGAGTACGGCCTCGCCACCGTCGGGACGGTCTCGTCCTTCTCCAGCTTCAGCGACGTCGTCGTCGGCATCTGGGTGCCGCTCAGCGTCGCCCTGAACATGATCAACCAGAGCATGGGTCACGAGGACCTCTACCCGTTCGTCATCCCCAAGGGCGTGCTCGACAAGCTCGACTTCGTCGCCTCGCTCGCCGGGGCGGAATAGGTCCCAGACCGGTGTCAGGACGCAGTTGGCCTGACTGGTATGACTTCATCCATGGCTTCCCCGACCTCTGGGCCCTCCCCTGACGCACCCGACGGACCGGTGTCGGGTGCGCGCGAGACATGGCCCAGCAGTGAGCTGATCGCCTCCTTCCTCGGCACCGGCCTCGACTTCGAGCTCCGCCTCGGCGAGCACACCCCCATCCCGGTGGACGACCCGGGGGCGGCGGAGGACGCCCGTCGGTTCCGCGACGTGCTCGGCATGTTCGCCACCGGCGTCACCGTCGTCACCTCGATGGCCGGTGACGAACCCGTGGGGATGACCTGCCAGTCGTTCTCGAGCGTCTCGCTCGACCCGCCTCTGGTGATGTTCTGCCCGGCCAGGACCTCTCGGGCGTGGCCGCTGATGCGCCAGGCCGGGTTCTTCTGCGTCAACTTCCTCTCCGCCGACCAGCAGCACATCTCCAACGGGATGGCGAGCAAGGGAGCGGAGAAGTTCCACGGGGTGGGCTGGAAGCCTGCCTCCACCGGTGCGCCGCTGATCGACGGTGTCCTGGGCTACGTCGACTGCACGATCGAGCGCGTCCACGAGGCCGGTGACCACTACATCGTGGTCGGACGGGTCAAGGAGCTCGACATCGGCGACGGTCGCACCGACGCGGGAGCCTCTGCCGTCCCGCTCCTGTTCCACCGCGGCGCCTACACGCAACCGGAGTGAGTCACCTCCGCGGCCGGCCCTGCTGAGCCCTGTGGACGGTCGTTCGACGCATCCCCCACTCCGGGCCACCCTGTCGGGATGGACGACACCCTGCCGCTGAACCCGCTCGCCGCGCTCCTTCCACTCGACCGGCCGTTCACTCCGGCGATGGCGCGAACCGTCGGCGTCCCACGCTCGTCGCTGGAACGGATGGTGCGCGACGGATCGGTGCGCCGTCTGGTGCGCGGGGTCTACGTCGCGAGCACGGCGCCGGCCAGCCGTGCCACGCGTGCAGCCGCCGTCGCCCTGGTCGTCGGAAGAGAGGCCATCGCCGTCGACCGCAGCGCAGCATGGGTTCACGGGGTCGATCTGGTGGCAACGGTCCCGCAGTCCGCGCGACCACTGGAGGTCCTCTCCCCGGGCCGCTCACCTCATGGGGGGCTGGGGAGCCGCCGCCAGCTGGTGGGCCGCGACGTGCAGCGGATCGAGGGGCTCCGGTTGACCACCCCGCTGCGCACGGCTCTCGACCTCGGTCGGCTGCTGCCTCCAGACCTGGCGTTGGGGGCCATGGACCGCTTGCTCGCCGGTGGGGAGTTCACCCACGTGCAGCTCCTGGCCGAGGTGCCACGCTTCGCCGCCGTTCGCGGGGTCGGGCAGCTCCGCACCCTCGTGGCGCAGGTCGACGCGCGCTCACGTGGCCTCGCCGAGTCGACCCTCCGGCTGCGCTGGCACGAGGCCAACCTCCCCACGGCCGTCCCGGGGATGCACGTCTGCGCCTCGGGTCGTCTCGTGCGACTCACCATCGGCGTCGAACGCCGACAGTTCGGCGCCGTGCTCGCCCACCAGGTGTCCGCGGCCGACCTCGTGGCCCTCGAGGGGGCCGGCTGGAGAGTCGTCGTGCTCAGTGAGGAGCGAGTGCTCCACAGCGACCCCCTGCTCTGGACCCACCACCTCGAACGCGAGTTCCACCAGCACCTGCTCGCCCAGGTCGAGTCCGACGCCGGCTGACCCAGCGCCCTCTGCGGGGCCCTACAGTGGGCGGGGTGGACCAACCAACGGTGGACGAGAAGAACTGGCCGACGACGTGCCCCGAGTGCGGCACGCGTCTCCAGCACGCAGTGATCGACTTCGACACGACCAACGAGAAGCGCGCGGAGCTCAACCCGGGGGAGATGGCGGCCGTCGACTACTGCCCGAACCCGGAGTGCCCGACCCACCTGGAGGACTGAGGCCTTCCAGGGGCTCGTTCCTCGGGCCGCCCGGTTCGCTGCCTCAGCCGAGAGCGCTGATCGCCTCGTGCATGCTCAGCGTCCGGTGAGCCGAGTCGACGTGCAGGTTCTCGATCATCCGGCCGCGGTAGGTGACGACGCCGGTTCCGCGACCGTCCTCCCAGGCCTGCAGGATGCCCCGGGCGTCCTCGACGGCGGAGGATGAGGGAGCGAAGGCCTCGTTGGCGCCCTCGACCTGCCCGGGATGGATCAGGGTCTTGCCGTCGAACCCCATCTCCCGGCCCTGCTGGCACTCGGCGAGGAACCCCTCGGTGTTCTTCACGTCGTTGTAGACGCCGTCGAGGATCGCCTTGCCGGTCGCGCGGGCGGCCAGGAGCGCGAGCGAGAGCCCGGTCAGGATGGGCTGACGGCCGGGGACGTGCTCGGCGTACAGCTCCTTGACGAGGTCGTTGGTGCCCATGACCAGGACGGTGAGTCGGTCGGAGGCAGCGGCGATCTCCTCCGCGTGCAGCATGGCGTACGGCGTCTCGACCATCGCCCAGAGCTTGGTGTGCTCGGGAGCGTCGTGGCCGCCCATGGCCTCGACCAGCTGAAGCACGGCGTCCGCCGAGCTGACCTTCGGCACCACGATCGCGTCCGGACCTGCGGCGCAGGCGGCCGCCATGTCGTCCCGGTGCCACTCGGTGTCGGCAGCGTTGATCCGGATGGTCAGCTCCCGGCCGCCGTACTCACCAGAAGCAGCAGCGGCACAGGCGGCATCGCGGGCGGCGACCTTGGCGTCGGGGGCGACGGCGTCCTCGAGGTCGAGGATCAGGCCGTCGCACACGATCGACTTCGCCTTCTCCAGGGCGCGCTCGTTGGAGGAGGGCATGTAGAGCACCGACCGGCGAGGGCGGAAGGCGTCGGCGGAAGGCTTCATCAGGAGACCTCCCCAGCCGCTGGGATCGCGTCGTACTGCTTCTTCAGGTCGGGGTCGATGGCCGCGAGCTCCTCGGCCAGCTCGACCATCACCAGGCACTGCTTGAGGGAGGCGTCGTCCTCCATCTTGCCGTCGAGCATCACCGCGCCGGTGCCGTCACCCATGGCTGCGACCACCCGTCGCGCGTGTGCGACGTCGTCGGGGGAGGGGCTGAAGACCCTGTTCGCGATGGAGATCTGCTTGGGGTGCAGCGACCACGTGCCGACGCAGCCGAGCAGGAAGGCGTTGCGGAACTGGTCCTCACAGGCGACCACGTCGGTGATGTCGCCGAACGGCCCGTAGTAGGGGTAGATGCCGTGCATGGCGCAGGCATCGACCATCCGCGCGATCGTGTAGTGCCACAGGTCCTGCTGGTAGGTGGTCCTCCCCGAGGAGTGGATGGCCTCGCCGTCCGAGGACTCGGGGTCCTGGCGCACCAGGTAGCCAGGGTGTCCGCCACCCACGCGGGTGGTCTTCATCCGGCGGTCGGCGGCGAGGTCGGCCGGGCCCAGGGAGAGGCCCTGCATGCGAGGCGAGGCACCGCAGATCTCCTCGACGTTGACCATGCCGCGGGCGGTCTCCAGGATCGCGTGCACCAGGATCGGTCGGTCCAGCCCGGCCTTGGCCTCGAGCTGGGCCAGCAGCCGGTCGACGTAGTGGATGTCCTCGGCGCCCTGCACCTTGGGCACCATGATCACGTCGAGCTTGTCGCCGATCTCGGAGACCAGCGTGGTCAGGTCGTCCAGGCCCCAGGGGGAGTCGAGGGAGTTGATCCGGGTCCACAGCTGGGTCGGACCGAAGGTGGTGTCCCGGGCTATCCGCACCAGGCCCTCGCGGGCGGCCAGCTTGTTGTCGGCCTTGATGGCGTCCTCGAGGTTGCCCAGGAGGACGTCGACCTTGCCCACCATGTCGGGGATCTTGCTCGCCATCTTGGCGTTGCTCGGGTCGAAGAAGTGGATCGCCCGGCTCGGGCGGGCCGGGATCTCACGGAGCGGGGTGGGGGCCCCGACGGCGAGGGGGGCGAAGAAGTCCTTGGCTGAGCGCATGGGCCGGACGCTAGCAGCGGACCCGCTCGGCGGGTATGACGTATGCCACGCCCCGGGGTCTGCCAGGATCGGTTCCCATCCGGATCAGCGAGCGTGACGAAGGAACTGCGTGGAGACGATCAGCTTCGACAGCGACGGGACCCGCTGCGAGGCGTGGTACCTCACCGCGGTCACCGACGACCTGACGACCGAACGTGGACGGCCCTGCGTCGTGATGGGCCACGGCTTCGGCGCGACCCGCGACGCAGGACTACTTCCCTTCGCTGAGCGCTTCGCCGAGGCAGGAGCCGACGTCCTCGTCTTCGACTACCGCGGCTTCGGGACCTCGGAAGGGGCGTTGCGCCAGGACGTCGACCACCGGCGTCACCGCGAGGACTACCACGCCGCAATCGCCGCCGCGCGCGCCCGCGAAGGCGTCGACCCGGGGCGTGTCGCTCTCTGGGGCAGCTCCTACTCCGGCGGTCACGTGATCGTGGTCGCGGCCCAGGACCCCCGCGTCTGTGCGGTGATCAGCCAGGGGGCCGCGATGGACGGGCTGGCGGCGCTGCTGGGCGTTCGCGAGGCCAGCGGGAACGGCAAGACGGCCGCGCTCACAGCAGCCGGGCTGCGCGACGTCGCCCGTGGCCTGGCCCGACGAGCGCCGTACGTCGTTCCGATCGTCGGCCCGGTCGGCTCGTCCGCAGTGATCTCCGCAGCAGGCGCCGAGGCTGGCTACCAGGTCATCATGGGACCGACCTTCCGCAACCAGATGTGTGCCCGCGGCATCCTCCGGATCGCCCTGAACCGACCGGTCCGCTACGCCGCCAAGGTGCTGTGCCCGGTGTTCGTCGTGGTCGCCGAGCAGGACAACATCGCCCCGGTGAAGTCGGTCCACGAGGTGATCGACCTCCTCGGGGACCGCGCCGAGTCGTTGTCCTTCGACTGTGGACACTTCGACATCTACGTCGGTGAGATCTTCGAGAAGTCGGTCGCGCGGCAGGTGGGGTTCCTGCGGCGGGTGCTCACTCCGACGGTGTGAGAGTGGCTTCCCGAGCGCTCGTCCTCGTCGAGGGCGACAGTGACCGGGTCGCCCTGCTCACCCTGGCGACCCGCCTCGGTCGCCAGCTGGGGGAGGAGCAGGTCGAGGTCGTGGACCTGGGCGGGGCCACGAACGTCGGCCGGTTCCTGGAGGCGCTGCAGGCAGCCGGGACGGGTCAGCGCGTGGCCGGGTTGTACGACGCCGCCGAGGAGCGCTACTTCCGCCGGGGACTGGAGCGCGGGGGCCATGGGCCGGTGCCCGACCGTGGCCGGCTCGAGGAGCTGGGGTTCTTCGCCTGCGAGCCGGACCTGGAGGCTGAGCTGATCCGAGCCCTCGGGGTCCCGGCCGTCGAGGCGGTGGTCGCGGAGCAGGGCGAGATCCTCTCGCTGCGGATCCTGCAGCGCCAGCCGGCGCAGCGCGAGCGGACGGTGGAGCAGCAGCTTCATCGCTTCTTGGGGACACGATCGGGACGCAAGAGCATCTACGCCAGGCTTCTGGTCGAGGCCCTCGACCTCGACCGGGTGCCGGCTCCTCTTCGGGCCGTCCTGCACCGGGTGTGACCAGGGTCAGCTCGGCCGTGACGCGCCGTCATGACACGGAGGTCCGGAGCTAGAAGGCGGTGGCGAGGATGTCGCTGAAGAGGGCGTGCTCGTCAGCGGTCCCCGGATCCATCCCCCTGCTCCGGAACCACCCGCAGACGTTCGCGCAGTCGCGGAGCAGGAAGTCCGTCCCCTGCGGATTCCCCACCAGGTCCACGACCTGGGGGAGGTCGATGACGACCAGACGCTCGCCGGCAGCGAGGAGGTTGTAGGCCGACAGGTCGCCGTGCACCAGCCCGTGCTGCGCCATGGTGGCCATCGCCTCGCGGAGCTGATCGAAGTACGCCGCGAGCAGGGTCGGGCCGGGTCGGGTCTGGGCCAACCGGGGGGCGGTCTCGCCCCCGACATGGATCCACTCCATGAGCAGCTCCGTGCCGTCGATCTGCACGGGATAGGGCACCGGCAGGCCGAGGGTCCACAGCCGCTTGAGCGACTCCCACTCGGCGTTGGCCCACTGCCCCGCGGCCACGACCCGACCGAACGTTGATCCCTTCGCCGCGGCCCTGGCCTCCCGGCTGTCGCGACCGCGGCGGCCCTCGGTGTAGGCAGCGTTGCGGTGGAAGTTGCGGTGGTCGGTGCTCCGGTAGCGCTTCGCGGCCATCACCACCGAAGGGCCACCGTCGACGCCGCGCTCCAGCAGGAAGACCTCCGCCTCCTTCCCGGTCTTGAGGACGCCGAGCTCGGTGTCGACGGCGGCCCGGTCGGTCACGACCCAGTCGGGACGGGGCTCGGGCCCCCGGCACAGCGGTTCGACGTCGAGCCAGGTGGACCAGCGCTGGCGGGGGTCCTCGAGGTCGTCGTAGGCGTGGAACTCGAAGACGAACGAGGGGTCGAGCGCGTCAGTGACGGGGGTGCGTGGTTGTGGTGCGGGTGAGGAGGACACGGGTGCTCCAGGCATGGGAGAGAGGGTCGGCGGACAGGCCGATGACAGTCATGGACATCTGCGCCCCCTCTCGTTCACGTGCCGGAGCACTCGTGCGGTCTCGAAGAGCGTGCTCGCTCGAGGTGCCGCCCGGCAAGCGGTTTTCCAGCCGTGCGGGATCAGGCCTCGATCTCGCTGCGATCGCCACCCCAGAGGGTGTGGAAGGAGCCCTCCTTGTCGACGCGCTGGTAGGTGTGCGCGCCGAAGCTGTCCCGGAGGGCCTGGATCAGGGCCGCGGGAAGTCGGTCGCGCCGGAGGGCGTCGAAGTAGGACAGGGACGAGCCGAAGGCGGGCACCGGAATCCCGGCTGCCGTCGCCGCGCACACGACGCGCCGCCAGCCGGCCTCGCCGTCCTTGAGCGCCTGCGCGAAGTAGTCCTGCGTCATCAGGGTGGTCAGGTCGGGCTCGACCTCGTAGGCCTCGCGGATCCGGTCCAGGAACTTGGCCCGGATGATGCAGCCGCCACGCCAGATGGTGGCGAGGTCGCCGGGAGAGACGTCCCAGCCGTGCTCGTCGCTGCCGGCGACGATCTGGTCGAAGCCTTGGGCGTAGGCCACCACCTTGGCGGCGTACAACGCGGCCCGGACGTCCTCGACGAAGCCGTCCGCCCCCTCTGTCGACAGAGTGTCGACCGCTGGGCTCTCGCTGGTCTGGTCGAACACCTGGCGGGCAGCCGCGCGCTGCTCGGTGTGGCCCGAGACGCTGCGGGCGAAGGTCGCCTCGGCGATGCCGGTCACCGGCACGCCGAGGTCCAGCGCACTCTGCACCGTCCAGCGCCCGGTGCCCTTCTGCTCGGCGGCGTCGGCCACGATGTCCACGAAGGGCCTCCCCGAGGCGTCCTCGTGCTCGAGCACGCTGGCGGTGAGCTCGATCAGGAAGGAGTCCAGGTCGCCCTCGTTCCACTCCCGGAAGATGTCGGCGAGCTCTGCAGGCTCCTTGGAGAGCACGTTGCGCAGGATGTCGTAGGCCTCGGCGATGAGCTGCATGTCGGCGTACTCGATGCCGTTGTGGACCATCTTCACGAAGTGGCCGGCGCCGTCCGGACCGACGTGCGTGGCGCAGGGGGTGCCGTCGACCTGGGCGGCGATGTCCTCGACGATGGGTCCCAGCCGGTCGTAGGCGTGCTCGGAGCCACCGACCATGATCGACGGGCCGTTGAGCGCGCCCTCCTCGCCGCCGGAGACGCCCATGCCGACGAAGTGCAGCCCCTTCTCCTCCAGCGCGTGCTGGCGACGGAGAGTGTCCTCGAAGTGCGCGTTGCCGGCGTCCACCACGATGTCGCCCTCGTCCAGCAGAGGCACCAGCTCGTCGACCACAGCGTCGGTGGCCTCGCCGGCCTTGACCATGATGACGATCGCGCGCGGCTTCTTGATGCTCGCGACGAAGTCCTCCATGGACTCCGAGCCGACGAACTCGCCGTCGTCCCCGTGCTCCTCGAGGAGGGCCGTCATCCGCTTCGTGGTCCGGTTGTGCACCGCCACGGTGTGACCGTGCCTGGCCATGTTGCGGGCGAGGTTGCTGCCCATCACCGCCAGCCCGGTCAGCCCGATGTCGGCCGTGGCCTTCGTGTCGCTCATGTGGTTCCTCTCGTCGTGGTCGCCTCCTCGAGCCTAGGCACCCGCCGGATACTCGGTCGACAGGGTTCTGCGGGGCGGGCAGGCGGCAGGCCCTCCACCACGCCACTGCAGCCGTGCGCGAAGGACGAGGGCCCCGGAGCGACCCGGGGCACTCGCCCTTCGACGTAGCCGGCTGCTGGCGCGCTGTCAGTCGGTCTCCGCAGACGGGATGTACCCGCCCGGCACCTGCTTCGGGACGTAGACCTTCGCGTCACCCGGGTAGGGCGTCCTCCAGTTGTGGGTCTGGTACCACGTGTAGCGGTTCATCAGCTCCGGGTGGGCGTAGTCGGCCCGGGCCTGGCGGCCGGTGAAGTGCTGCTTCTGGGCCCAGGTGCCCCACTCCTTCGCGATCGGAGCATCCGTTGCCGCCACCGTGGGAGCTGCAGGCGCGCCCGCCGGGGTGTCCGGTCCGCAGGCCGGAGCGGGGTTGACGTTCTCCGTCAGCGGGATCTGGTTCGGCACCACGTTGAACGGCTTGTTGTCCGGCTTGGACCGGAACGCGTCGAACATCGGGGTCGCCGCGGCGACCTTCTGGTTCAGCGGCTCCGCACCGAGGATCTGCTCGATCGTGCGAATCATCGAGATCTGGGAGTAGTAGGTCGAGATCGTCTTGCCGTGCGCCGCCCACGGGCTGATCACCTGGACGGGGGCCCGGTGGCCGTCGACGTGGTCGACACCCGCCTGACTGTCGTCCTCGACCACGAAGATCGCCGAGTCCTTCCAGTACTTGCTGTGAGAGATCTCGTCGACGACCCTGCCCACCGCGAGGTCGCCGTCGGCCACGGCCGCCCGGGGAGTCGAGGGACCGCCGGTGTGGTCGCTGGACAGCCACAGCATCTGGAAGTTGGACGGACCCTTCTTCTTGAAGTCCTCCTCCCAGATCCGGGAGCGGTAGACGTCCGGGATCGACAGGTCGAACGGCGGGGAGAGCGGGTTGGTGATCGCGTTCAACGAGGGGATCACCGAGCCGTAGTTGCCCTTCAGCTCCGGAGTGGTGAGCTGGGCGGGGTCGCCGCCATCCTCGACGCTCTTCACCGCGCAGTAGTACTGCTGCCAGGAGCCCGACGGCTTGCCCTCGGTGTACTCGAACTCGCCGTAGTTGCGGGCCTTGTTCCTCGCTGCCTGGATCGCCGTCCAGAGGAAGCCGGAGCGCTGGTGGCCCAGGACGTCCTCCTCGGTGTCGTAGGAGCGGGTGTACTCGCCGGCGCTCGACTCGGTGTACTCCGGGTTGTCGCCCTGCATCAGCCAGTTGTGGCCCTCAGCGGAGTTCGTGCCGACGTCGTAGGTGTTGTCGTACAGGCCGAACTGGCGGGCCAGTGCGTGCTGGTTCGGCGTCACCTGCTGACCGAACTGCGCGAGCGTCGCGTCGCCGTTGCCCTCGGGCATGTCGCCGTACACCTGGTCGTAGGTCCGGTTCTCCTTGACCAGCAGGAAGACGTGCTTGATGGTCGACGGGTCGCCGATCCGGCGCGGGACGGGCACCGCCCGTACGTTGCGCCTGCCCTCGGCGCGCTTCACGTCGGTGTCGCCCGGCCCCCAGCCGTTCTGCGCGAACACCCGCCTCGTGTAGCTGCCTCGGATGGCACCGTCACCGGGGAGCGTGAACCGCGTCAGGGAGGCGGTGGTGCTGTGCGTGCCGTACGCCGTCGCCGGTGTGGTGCCGTAGCCCTGGTTGGACGTGATCTGCTGCCCGCGGGCGTCGATGCCGCGACGGTTCGCGACCACGGTCCTCCCGCCGACGGTGAAGACGTCCTCGGGGTAGTAGTCGGTCGGGACCAGCCCGACGTAGCTGACCGGGTCGAGCGGGTCCCGGCCGAGCCGGTAGACGGCGATCGCGTTCGCCCGGCCGAGGCTGACCAGCAGGCGGCCGCCCTGCACCGTCATGCCCGTCGGCTCGTAGCCGACGTCCGACCCGCGCCACGGCT
Source organism: uncultured Actinomycetota bacterium (assembly GCA_963843775.1). GTDB lineage: Bacteria > Actinomycetota > Actinomycetes > Propionibacteriales > Nocardioidaceae > Marmoricola. The sequence continues at coordinate 218,667 of CAWJLT010000010.1, read as the reverse complement.
GGGTGGCGATGGTCTGCACGACACGGCCTCGGCGCGTGTCCACCACCGAGATCGTGTCGTCGTTGGTGTTGGCGACGAACAGCGCCGTGTCCTTGGCGAACATCGCCGTCGGGTGCAGGCCGACCTTGATCGTGCCGACCTGACCCCCTGCGGCGGGGTCGATGACGCTGAGCGTGCCGCTGGTGGAGGTGCCCAGCCTGGGGTCGGCGGGCACCGCGGTGCCGTAGGAGTCCTGGGTGGCAGCACCGGCCTTCGCCGGCCGACCGCCCTCGTTGGTGACGTACAGCTTCCCGCCGACGAGCTTCACCTGGCGCGGGGCGATGCCGACGTCCCAGGTGCGCCTGATCTGCCCCGCGGACGGGTCGATCGCGACCACCGTGTTCTGGCCGTTGACGGCTGCGTACAAGGTCTTGCCGTCGGCGGAGAACGCCATGCCGCCGGTCAGCGCGTTCTTGTCATCGACCGTCGGGATGGCGATCGTGGTGGGCGCCGCCAGCGTGCCGTCGGGCTGCACCGGGAACCGGCTGATGCCCGTGGCGTTCGGCATGAACAGGAACGCTCCGTCAGGCGAGTACACCGGACCTTCCTGGCCGACGGTGTTGTCGGAGAGCCGGAGGTCGACACCCGCGGCGGTGCCGGCACGCCAGACGAGCTGGTACGTCGACAGGTCGAAGACCTGGAGCGACACCGACCGGTCGGTGGAGGTGGCCACCAGGAAGCGGCCGTCGGGACTGATCGTGCTGCCCATGAACTTGCCGTAAGGCGTCATGAGCCGCTCGCCGAGCGGCTTGAGGATCTGGTCAGAGGAGATCTGCAGGCCGTTGGGGTACTCCTGACCGACCTTGTTCTCGCGGAAGAGCGTGGTGGTGCCGTAGGCGGCCCCGGTGCCGATGACGGCGAGTGCCGCGGTGGCGGCGAGGACGAGTCTGGTCCTGGGTCGTCGGAGGAGCCCGGAGCGGACGCCCTCGGCGCGCTTGCGCTGATGCACAACGTGCATGGTGGGTGGTTCCCTTCTCAGAAGTCGGTCGCGATCAGAGCAGGTCGACGTAGCCGTCGAACTGCCACAGGGGGTTGGGTGCGTCGCCGGACGGCGTGCGCACTTGGAAGAAGCCGTTCACCTCCTTCGGTCCGTCTCCGTCGGCGACGTACCGCCCTTCGGCGGTCACGTCGAGCTGGTAGATGGCGGAGCCCTGCGCGGTCGAGCCGGGCAGCTGCCAGGACACGACGCACCGCCAGTCGTTGCCGGGGCCGTGGTCGGCCACCCGGTTTCCGCCCTTGTCGCAGGCGGCGCTGGTGTGCAGCTGGGCCTCGGTCACCGCAGGGCGGTGCAGCTGCTCGGTCTGCAGCCGGTAGAGGTGCGCGTAGGCGGTCGCCAGGGACGCCTCGAGCTTGCCCCGGTCGATGCCGGACCCGCGGGCCGGTGCGACAGCGGCGACCGCGAGGGCCGTGGCCGCCACCAGGACCACCAGGGGGAGGCACGCCGTGGCGATGGTCCGGCGACCGGCTCCGTCGTTGGCCAGGTCGGTGAAGTCTCGTCTGACGAACAACACGTACGCGACACCGGTCGCCACCACGGCCCAGGCGAGGCTGACTCCGATGCCGACGAGCAACGGCCCGGTCTGGGCCGGCGCGGTGAAGAGGCCGCGCCAGGCGAGGAAGGCGTTGCTCGGCAGCGCGAGCCGGACGGTGACGGGCACCGGCAGCATCAGCACCAGGTTCATCGCCAGCGCGAGCCCGGCCGGGACCATCAGCCCCATCGGCGAGCGACCGAGCACGACCGAGCCGAGCAGGCCGACGGCGGCGAACGCGAGCGTGGGCGCCAGCACGCACAGCCACGCGACCAGCACGACTTGGGCTGCGTTGCCGGGCGCGAGGGTGTGGCCGTCGAGGCCGACCAAGGGGTGGCTCCCGACAGCGAGGAGTCCGCCGGCAATGCCCGAGGCGCAGAGCGCAGCGACCACGAGCACGATGACCGTGACGCTGGCGAGGGCCTTGGCCTGGAAGATCCTGCGGGGCGACCTGACCGCGACGACGAGGTGTCGCCAGGTGCCGAGCCGGTCCTCGGCGGCGAAGACGTCACCGGCGACCAGCGAGGTCAGGAGCGGCAGACCCCAGCTGCACGCGAAGGCGAGCACGACCAGGGAACCGGCCCAGCCGGTCGCCTGCATCGAGCGGCCGAAGACTGTGTCCGTCGGGAGGGAGGACTGCGAGCTCACGACAGCGACGAAGCAGCCAGGTGCGATCAGGCAGACCAGCAGGATGATCCGTGTCCGCCACTGGGTGAGCAGCTTGGTCAGCTCGAAGGAGTAGGCGGGCAGCAGCGATGCCGCCCGGACCTGCTCGTCTCCCGGCGCCAGGGTGGCGGTCATGCCGCACCGTCCGCGTCAGGATCGCCACCGGTGAGGGCGAGAAAGGCCGACTCGAGCGGCGTGACGACCGGAGCCAGCTCGCGTACGGCGACGCCGGCGTCGACGAGTCGGGCGACGAGGACGTCGACCGAGCGCACCGGAGCGCGGAGGAAGAGCGCTTCAGGGTGGAGCCGGCCGCTCCCGGGTCCGTCCAGGCTGACGTCGCGCGTGCCGGCGGCGATGGCTCGCGCCCGGACCGGGTCGGACGTCACGAGCCGGTAGCCGACCTCGCCGCTCTCCGCAGCGAGCTTCTCGAGAGGGCCGGAGAAGACGACGCGTCCGGTGACGAGGATCGTGACGTCGGCGCACAGGGAGGCGAGGTCGTCCATCCGGTGGCTGGAGAGGACGACCGCGACGCCGTCGTCCGTGAGCTCGTCGATGACCCGATGGACGTGGCGCTTGCCGGCAGGGTCGAGTCCGTTGGCCGGCTCGTCGAGGATGAGCAGGCGCGGCCGGGTGAGGATCGCCGCCGCCAGGCCCAGCCGCTGCCGCATCCCCAGCGAGTAGCCCCGCACGCGGACGTCGGCGACCTCCATCAGTCCGGCCCGCTCGAGAGCGTCGGCGACCTCCCGGGAACGTCCGGACCGGAGGCCGCGCAGCGCGGCAAGCGCCGACAGGTTCTGCCGGGCGGTCAACGACGGGTAGAGGCCAGGGCCGTCGACGAAACCCCCGACGCCCTCGGCGACTGCGAGCGACCGTCCCACGGGGCGGCCGAGGATCTCGAGCGTGCCCGCGTCAGCGGTCGCCACGCCGAGCAGGAGGGCGAGGAGCGTGCTCTTCCCGGCGCCGTTGGGGCCGACGAGTCCGTGCACCTGTCCTGGTTCGACATCGAGGTCGACACCGTCGAGAGCGACGATGTCGCCGTAGTACTTGCTGATCCCGCGCGCCCGAGCGGCCGGGGTCCGTTGCATGTGTGTTCCTTCCGCCAGGACCGAGATGAGGCTAGGAGAGGTGGTCCTACCCCGACAGGTCTGGAAGGCGAACACTCGGCGAATGGCTCGCGAGCAACGGGTGCCTGCCAGCTATGGGCCGGCCCGGCACGCCCGGGTCCGTGAGCTGCACGGTCGCGGGTCAACGGGCGAGGTCACGCGCCGAGCTCGGCGCGCCACCAGTCGACGGTCTCCTTGGCCGCAACGTCGAGTGAGGTGGGCGACTGGTCGAGGAGCATCTCGCTGTTCGTCGAGTCGAGGACGAACGGGCGGCTGAACTGGTACGACGTCTCCGCGAGCTCTCGGGAGTCGACCGAGAACACGCCGGCCACCTTGAGCACCCAGGCCGGGAGCACCGAGAGCTTCGGTGCCGGGGCTCCCGCTGCTCGAGCCAAGGCCTCCGCCAGCTCGCGCTGGGTGATCGCGGGAGCGGTCGGGGCGTGCAGCACCCGACCCCACAGCGCCGGGGTCAGCGCCGCCGTGATCATGGCCCGGGCCAGGTCGGGGACGTAGGTGAACGAGTGCGGCTGCTTGAGGCTGCCCACCAGGGCGACGCGCTTGCCGGCCAGGAGGGACGGCACCAGCCGCTCACCGGCGTGGGAGGTCCGGACGAGCGGGCCGTAGAAGTCGGAGGCGATCACGCTCACGGTGGGTGTGGCGTGTGCCGCGCGGCCCCGGAGCAGCTCGGCCCTGATCCCGAGCTTGCCCCGGGTGGCCGTGCGTGGGGTGTCCTCGGTCATCGGCTCCTCGACGGGGCCGTAGGAGTAGAGGCTCTCGGGGAACACGACCACCGCGCCCGCCTTCCCGGCGGCGTCCATCACGACCTGCTCGGTGCCCGGCAGCTCGGTGCGCCAGGCCGCGGCGGTGTACGCCGAGGCGTGGATGCAGTGGTGGACGGCCGCTGCCCCCTCGAAGTGGGCAGCGAGGACGTCGCCCCGCGACACGTCGACCCGGCGGCGATCGACGAGCGGGTGCTCCGGGCCACTGCCCGAGCGCGTGAGCAGGCGGACCGGATGACCGGCCTCGGCCAGCTGGAGGGCAATGGCGGTGCCGACGGGGCCGGCACCGGTGACGACGTGAAGATCCTTGACGGTGGGGAGGGACATGAGGGGCCTTTCGTAGTTTCGACCGATGGAGAGCGGTGCTCTCTGAACAACTGTGCGCCTCGGTGGGCCGTTCGTCAAGAGCACTGCTCTCTTTTGCACCTCCTGCTCACAGTTCTGTCATGATGGCGTGATGTCGGAAAACCTCACCCCGCGCGAACGGGCCAGAGCCCGCACGCTCGAGGACATCACCCGCATCGGTCGGCGACACCTCGCCACGGAAGGTGCCGCGGCCCTGTCGGTGCGGGCGGTCGCCCGTGACCTCGGGGTGGTGTCCTCGGCCATCTACCGCTACGTGCGCAGCCGGGACGACCTGCTGACCCTGCTCGTCGTCGACGGGTACGACGAGCTCGGCGACCTGGTCGACGCCGCCCTGACCGAGGTCGAGCACGGCGACTACCGCGGTCGGTTCCTGGCGATCGGCCGCACCGTGCGTGGCTGGGCCCGGCGGGAGCCGGCGACGTACGCCCTGCTCTTCGGCAGCCCGGTCCCGGGCTACCAGGCACCCTCCGAGCGCACGACCGGCCCCGGCACCCGGGTCATCGGCGCCCTGGTGCGCCTGTGGGAGGACGCCTGGGCCTCCGAGGCGATGCGCGCGCCGGACCTGACGCCCGTCGAGGTCTCCCGCCGGCTCGCGGCGGACGTGACGAGGATCCGGGCCGGGTTCTCGACCACGGCGCCCGACGACCTCGTGCTCCGCGGCGTCCTGAGCTGGGCGGCGCTGTTCGGCTGCATCAGCTTCGAGGTGTTCGGGCAGTACGGCGCCGAGACCTTCACGGCGGTCGACGACCTGTTCGACTTCCAGCTGCAGGTGCTGGCCGACGCCACCGGTCTCCCCGCGGTCGGGCCGACCTGAGGGTCTGGCCCGGCCACGTCGGGTGGCCGGGGACCAGGTGATGCGTTCACGGCGCTACGAGTCTGCCGATCGCCACTCGGGCCAGCGGCGCGTAGCCCATGATCACCGCACGGGGTCCGTGCACCCGTAGCCAGGTCGAGGAGCCCCGCAGATGTGCCGTGACCCCGTGCTCCAGCCGCATGGACAGCGGGCCGAGCTTCGCCTGCCAGGCCCACTCCCTGGCGGGTTCGTCGACCTCGAGGATCCGGAACGGCACCCCGATCGTGGGCCACGCGAAGAGTCCGGCACGCACGGTGCCGGTGCCCCCGGCCGCGAGTCGGTCCATCGTGGTCTCGACCCGCTGGATCTGGGGAGCCCACGTGGACCAGAGGGTGGGGTCGGCGTACCGCTCCCACGCCACGGTGACCGGGGCCGCTCCGTGGGCCTGCAGGGTGAGGGTGGCCATGCCGCGACGCTAGCCGATCGATAGATTGGTCGGCGGCGTCAAGCAGACAGCGCCCCCAGCGAGGCCGAGAGGCGGCCCGCACAAGCCGCCCTTGACGGGCGACCTGAGGAGACGCATGACCACGTTCACCGCCACCAACAAGTCGTCCGCCACGTTGAAGTCGTCGCGCTCGGACGTCTGGGACGCACTCACCGACCCGGTCCTGCTGCCCAAGCTGACCCCCTACCTGCAGAGGATCGACGTCGACGGCGACCGCTGGACCTGGCACGTCACCAAGGTCCCGGTGCTGGGCAAGAACATCGGTTCCTCCTTCACCGAGGTGATGACCTTCGAGAAGCCCACGCGGATCGAGTACCAGCACGATCCGCAGCGCACCGAGGAGAAGACCTCCGTGCACGGCGACTACCACCTGGAGGACAAGGGCTCGGGCACCCGCGTCTCCATCGAGCTCCGGGTCTCGGTCGAGCTGCCGTTCCCCCGTGCCATGCGGCGTCCCGTGGAGGGCGCCATCGCCGCCGTGATGGCGGGCATGGGCCGCCGGTTCTCCACCAACCTCCTGCGTCACCTGGGCGAGAAGTGAGGATCCTCGTCCTCGGGGCCACCGGCTACGTCGGTTCCCGGCTCGTACCCGCCCTGCTCGGCGCCGGACACGTGGTCGTCGCCGCGTCGTCCTCGCCACCTGCCCCCCGGCGCTTCGCCTGGGGCGACCAGGTCGACTGGGTCCAGTGCGACGTCACCGACAAGGACGCCGTACGCCTCGCGCTGGCCGACGTCGAGGGCATCTGCTACCTCGTCCACTCGCTCAACTCCCGCGGTTTCGAGGACCGTGACCGACTGGGCGCCGAGGTGGTGCGCGACGCCGTCGAGGGCACGGACGCACGTCGGATCGTCTACCTGTCGGGTCTGGTTCCCGACGTCCCGTCGGCCGACCTCTCCCGGCACATCTCCTCGCGCCTGGAGGTCGAGGAGGTCCTCGAGCAGGCCGGGACCGACGAGCGCACGGTGCTCTCGCTGCGTGCGGGCGTCGTGCTCGGTGCGGGCTCGACCTCCTTCGAGGTGATCCGACAGCTGGCCACCCTGCTGCTGGTGCAGCCCGTTCCCGGCTGGCTCGAGCACAAGGTCCAGCCGATCGCCGTCAGCGACGTCCTGCGCGCCATGGTCGAGGCCTTCGAGGACGACCGGCTGACCGGCGACCTCGACATCGGTGGGCCCAACGTGCTGCCCTACGCCAAGCTGCTCGCCGAGTGCTCGCGCGCCTCCGGGCTGCTGCGGGTGCGCGTGCCCATCGTGCCGATCCCGGCACCGCTGGTCGGGCTGGGCACGGCGGCCCTGTCGGCTGCCCCGTTCTGGACCGTGACCGCCCTGATCTCCAGCCTGCGTCACGACATGGTCTGTCGCTCCCGCAGGACCTGGGTGCCCCAGGACGGTCGGCCGCTCCTGGGGGTCCGGGAGTCGATGGACCTGGCGCTCGGGCCTGCCGGCAGCAGCCCCGAGGCCCCGCTCCCGAGCGACCCTGACTGGACCCGGATGCGGGCGCCGATCCTCGACGAGCTGCACGCCCCGGCCACGGTCCGGGCGGGTGCCAGCCTGGCGCTGCGACGTGTCCGGTCGCTGCTGGGTCGCTGACGTCCAGCCGTCGCTGATGGAGGTTCCCCGTAGTGTCGAGGTTGTGAGTGTCGTGACCCCACCCGCTGTCTCCCTCGGCGACCGCTTCGCCCGCGAGCTGCCCGAGATGGCGGTTCCCTGGCGGGCAGCAGAAGCGCCCGACCCTCAGCTCCTGGTGCTCAACGAGCCGCTCGCGCGTGAGCTCGGCCTCGACGCAGCCTCGCTGCGGACCCCCGACGGCCTGCGCCTGCTGGTGGGCAACCTCGTCCCGGACGGTGCCCACCCCGTGGCACAGGCGTACGCCGGACACCAGTTCGGGGGCTACAGTCCACGCCTGGGTGATGGTCGCGCGCTGCTGCTCGGTGAGCTGGCCGGCGACGACGGCCTGCTGCGCGACCTCCACCTCAAGGGCTCGGGGCGAACCCCCTTCGCCCGCGGGGGCGACGGCCTGGCGGCGGTCGGACCGATGCTGCGTGAGTACGTCGTCAGTGAGGCGATGTCCGCCCTCGGCATTCCCACGACGCGTTCCCTCGCCGTGGTGGCCACGGGTGCTCCCGTGCGTCGGGAGACCGTGCTTCCAGGGGCCGTGCTGGCCCGCGTGGCCGGCAGTCACCTGCGCGTCGGCAGCTTCCAGTACGCCCGGGCCACCGGCGACCTCGATCTCCTGCGACGCCTCGCCGACCACGCCCTCGAGCGTCACTACCCGGCCGCTGCGGATGCGGAGTATCCCTATCTGGCGCTGTTCGAGCACGTGGTCGCCGCCCAGGCTGCGCTCGTCGCGCAGTGGATGCTGGCTGGGTTCGTCCACGGCGTGATGAACACCGACAACATGACGATCTCGGGCGAGACGATCGACTACGGCCCGTGCGCGTTCATGGAGGCGTTCGACCCGTCGACGGTCTACAGCTCGATCGACGAGGGCGGGCGCTACGCCTACGGCATGCAGCCGGTTGCGGCGGAGTGGAACCTGGCCCGGCTGGCCGAGGCGCTCCTCCCGCTCCTCCACGAGGAGCAGGAGCAGGCGATCGCTCTCGCAGTGGCCGCGCTCGGTGCCTTCAAGGAGGAGTACGCCGAGGCGTGGTCCGCGGGCATGAAGGCCAAGCTCGGCCTGCCCGAGGGGCTGGCCGACGACGTGGCGGCGCCCCTGGTCGACGAGCTGCTCGCCCTGCTCCAGGCGGGTCACGTCGACTACACCTCGTTCTTCCGGGGCCTGGGCGCGGCCGCTCGCGGCGACCTCGAGCCCACGCGTGACCTCTTCCTCGACCTCGCGTCCATCGACGAGTGGACCCGACGGTGGCTGGCCACCGGTCCTGACGGGGACGCGATGGACCGGGTCAACCCGGTCTACATCCCGCGGAACCATCTCGTCGAGGAAGCGCTGGACGCCGCCACCCGCGGCGACACGGGGCCGCTCGGCGCGCTGCTGGAGGCGCTGGCCGACCCGTTCACGGAACGCCCCGGTCTCGAGCGCTACGCCGAGCGGGCCCCGGAGGACTTCGGCGCCTACCAGACCTTCTGCGGCACCTGAGGCCCAGATCGTCTCGATGGGCGTCCAGGTCGAGCGGGCCGACGGCGGCTCCGACTAGGCGGCCGGACCTTCCTCACGCAGCTTCTGCACGCTGGTCATCGCCTCGCGGAGCTGGCCGAGCCAGTCCTCGGAGTGCTCGCCGACCAGGCGCACGCACCACGCGAGGGCGTCGGCCCGGCTGCGCGCGACGCCTGCCTCGACCAAGGTGTCCAGCACGATCCGCTCCTGCTGGCGCAGGCGAGTCATCACCGGCACGGCGAGGTTGGTGAACACCCCGCGGACCGGGCCGCACTCGGCGCCCCAGGCGATCTTGCGTCCGAACCGGTGCTCGGCCTCGCGCGCGATCGCGATGCGCTCGTCCCGGGTGTCCTCCCGGAACCGGGAGATGCGGCCGTGGGCGGCCTCGGTCATCTCCGGCCCGTCCGGCGTGCCCGCGATGTCCTCGGGGGCGGCCAGGCTGCCGAGCACCTGGATCTCCTCGCGGTCGACGGTGACCTCGGCGGGTGCGGTGAACCAGTCGTCGGGGAGGCGGCCGCGGAGCCACCCGGTGATCTCGTTGCTGTTCGTCGTCATGACGACCTCCTAAAGATGTAATGAAGTAATCATGTAACGATTCGCGGCTCGGGGCAAGACCTTCTGCTCAGGGCAGAACTGCCCTCGGCAGATTCGCTGGGGGAGCGGGCTGCGCCGTGGCCACTCTGGAGGTCCACGACCTGGAGGTAGACATGAACCCGTACGACCAGCCCCGAGGCGAGAGCCCAGCCACCCGCACCGGCGGCTCCCTCGACGACCAGCTCACGTCCCGGCTGCTCCATCAGCGGATCATCGTGCTGGGCCAGGAGGTGGACGACAGGATCGCCAACCGACTGTGCGCCGAGCTGCTCCTGCTCTCGGCCGAGGACTCGCACCGAGACATCAGCCTCTACATCAACTCGCCTGGCGGCTCGGTCTCCGCCGGACTGGCCATCTACGACACGATGCGGCTGATCCCCAACGACGTCAGCACGCTGGCGATGGGGCTGGCCGCGAGCATGGGCCAGTTCCTGCTCTCGGCCGGCACGCCAGGCAAGCGCTACGCCCTGCCCCACTCGCGGGTCCTGATGCACCAGGGCTCGGCCGGGATCGGTGGCACCGCGGTGGACATCGAGATCCAGGCCGAGAACCTCGAGCACACCAAGAACGTGATGATGCGGCTGATCGCCGAGCACACCGGACAACCGGTCCAGAAGGTCGAGCAGGACGCGGACCGCGACCGATGGTTCACCGCCGAGGAGGCCCGTGACTACGGCTTCGTCGACGAGATCCTCAGTGATGTCTCTGCCGTGACACCGGCCCGGCTCTCCCGGCCCGTCGGACTGGCGCAGCGCTGATGAGCCAGTACACGATCCCCAGCGTCATCGAGAAGACCCTGCACGGTGAGCGCGCGGTCGACATCTACAGCCGGTTGCTCACCGACCGCATCATCTACATCGGGACCGAGATCGACGACGGTGTGGCCAACGTCGTCATCGCCCAGCTGCTGCACCTCGAGTCCGAGGGCCGTGAGTCGCCGGTCAACCTCTATCTGAACTCGCCCGGCGGCTCCGTCACGGCGATGCTCGCGATCTACGACACGATGCAGTTCATCGGCTCGCCGGTCGGTACGACCTGCGTCGGGCAGGCCGCCTCGAGTGCTGCCGTGCTCCTGGCGGGTGGGGAACCCGGTCGTCGCATGGTGCTCCCGCACGCCCGGGTGGTGCTGCACCAGCCCTCCGGTGGGGGACAGGGCGCGCTGCCGGACCTGGCGCTCCAGGCCAAGGAGATCGTGCGCCTGAGGGCCGAGATGGAGGGCATCATGGCCCGGCACACCGGCCAGAGCGTCACGCGGCTGCGCGAGGACACGGGACGCGACCTGGTCCTGAACGCCGAGGAGGCCGTGGCCTACGGCGTGGCCGACGGCGTGCTCGAGAGTCGGAAGCCGGTGCTCACGGGGTAGGACTCAGGTGCGGTCCTCAAGCCGCCAGGGCGAGGGGACCCGACGGGCGGCTCGACAGCGACCGGGTCAGCCGCGCGGTGAGGTCGACCAGCCGCAGCCCGAGGGCTGCGGTGACGGCACCGAGGATCTCCGAGCTCGGCTCCTTGCGGCCGCGCTCGATCTCGGAGAGGTACTGCATGGAGACGCGGGCCTCCTCCGCCACGTCGGTGAGGGTGCGTTCCTGGCGTCGGCGCTCCGAGCGCAGCTCACGGCCCACTGCCTCACGCCAGAGGGGCTCCGGCCCGGGCGTGGGCCCTCGCTGCGGAAAGCCGATGACATCTCCCATGGATCGACAGTAGGCGGCCCTCGTCCGATGCGGGAGCGGCGTTCGCCCTCGGCTTAACGGCTCGACAGCGGCATGATGACGGCCATGACCGTTGCCCTCGACGTACGACCCCTCGAGCCTGCTGACCACGACGCCTGGGCGTCCCTGTTCGCTGCCTACCGCGAGTTCTACGGGCTCGACGAGGACTCCGAGATCATCGACCGGGTGTGGGGGTGGCTCCTCGACGACGAGCACGAGTCGAACGCGCTGGTCGCGGTCCTCGGTGAGCGCGTGGTCGGTTTCGCACACCACCGGATCTATGCGCGACCCTCGGAGGGCGGCAAGGGACTGTTCCTCGACGACCTCTTCACGCTTCCGGACCTCCGGGGCCGGGGCGTCGGTCGTGCCCTGATCACCAGACTGAGGGAGGTCGCCCGCGAGCACGGCTGTGCCAAGGTCCGTTGGGTGACCGCCTCGGACAACGACGTGGCGCAACGGCTCTACGACCAGGTCGCCGAGAAGACGGACTGGTTGACCTACGACCTGCTGGTCTGAGCTCGACCTCGATGTCAGCGTGCCGGGTGCGAGATGCTGGAGCACTGGGCGTGGCTCGAAGAGGCACACGTCCTCGTCTTGACGGCAGGAACGACCACGACGAAGGAGACACATGAAGCTCGGACTGCAGCTCGGCTACTGGGGCGCTCAGCCACCTACGGGAGTCGCCGGACTCGTGGCCGCCGCCGAGGAGGCCGGCTTCGACTCGCTCTTCACTGCAGAGGCCTGGGGGTCGGACGCCTTCACCCCCCTGGCGTGGTGGGGACGTGAGACCAGCCGGATGCGCCTGGGCACCTCGATCGTGCAGATGTCGGGTCGCACGCCCGCCTCGATCGCGATGCACGCGCTGACCCTGGACCACCTCAGTGGAGGTCGTGTCGTCCTCGGGATGGGCGTGAGTGGTCCGCAGGTCGTCGAGGGCTGGTACGGCCAGCCGTTCTCCAAGCCGCTCGCCCGCACCCGGGAGGTCGTCGACATCGTCCGCCAGGTCCTCGCCCGTGAAGGGCCGGTCACCAACGACGGGCCGCACTACCCGCTGCCGTACGTCGGCGAGGGGTCAACCGGGCTGGGCAAGCCGCTGAAACCGATCGTCCACCCACTGCGGGCCGACATCCCCATCTGGCTGGGGGCCGAAGGGCCCAAGAACGTGACGCAGACGGCGGAGATCGCCGACGGCTGGATCCCTATCTTCTACACGCCGAAGTCGGCCGGGATGTACCAGCCCTGGCTCGACGAGGGCTTCGCCCGACCCGGTGCGCGTCGTACGCGTGCTGACTTCGAGATCGCTGCGACGTGCCACCTGCAGATCACGAGCAACGAGGAGGAACGCCAGGGTGTGCTGGCGGCGCTCAAGCCCTCGGTGGCGCTCTACATGGGTGGCATGGGGGCCAAGGAGCAGAACTTCCACAAGAACGTCTTCGACCGGATGGGCTACGACGCCATCACCGACCAGGTGCAGGAGCTCTTCCTCGCCGGCAAGCGCGACGACGCGATCGCCCTCATCCCCGACGAGCTCGTCGAGGACATGCACATCTTCGGAGAGGCGGGCTACGTGCAGGAGCGGGTGTCCGCCTGGGAGGAGACCGGGGTGACCACATTGTTGCTGAGCCTGCGCTCGGCTGACGAGGTCAGGCAGATCGCCGAGGTCATCGGCTGATCGGGGGAGTCACTGCACCTGCGCCAGCGATCTCAGGCATGGACCAGCTGATCGAGACGTTGCTCCAACAGGCCCGGCATGGCCGGGAACATCTGCGCCAGCCTCTGCCAGGGCGTCCCCGCCCCCGGCGGGTCGGGCGCGGTCGAGGTGTGGGTGTGCCCCGTCGGTGTCGTGATCTCCAGCTGATGTCGTGCGCCATCCAGCAGGCGGGCGTGCCAGCCGGCCGCCTCTTTGGCGTAGTTGCACCTCTCGCAGAGGCCCTGACCGTTCTCGACGCTCGTCTCGCCACCGTCGGCCGCGCGCCGGACGTGGTCCGCGTGCCGCACCGGCGCGTCGCACCAGGGCGTGCGGCAGGTCTCGTCGCGCAGGACCAGGAAACGGCGCAGCTCCCCGTCGAAGACCCGACGGCGTGCGTCCATGGCCAGCAGGGAACCGCTGCCGGGCCGGGTGAAGAGTCGGCGCAGCCATGCTCGGTCGGCGTCCCGCACGATGTCCCGCGCCACCGAAGCAGGGACGGGACCGTAGCCGACCAGCTGTGCTGGAACGTCGGCGGTGCCGACGAGTGAGCCGTCCGTCATCACGAGCTCGACCTCGACGGAGCACTGGTCCGCCTTCGACTGACCCGTGACCCGCTCGACCAGGGTGTCGGCCATGATCTGCCCCCGGCTCCGCGTGTCCCCCCGGGCTCTGAGCGAGTCCGCACGCTGCTGCAGAGCTGCCTTGCACGCCACGCCCTGGGCGACGGGCAGGAACCCGGTCAGGTAGGTCATCGTGTCCGGAGCGGGTCGGAGGCCGACGTAGCGGTCGGCGTGTGCGCCTCGCGTGCGTCGCAGGGCTGAGCCCGGGTCGAGTCGGTAGCCGACCTTGCGGACCTCTGCCACGGTGGCCTGGTCGCCGAGCGTGGTCAACCGTTCGCCGAGCTCACGATCGACGAGACCACGGTCGGCGCGCGACAGGACAGCGGTCTCCCTCACCATCAGGGTTGCGCGCCACTCCGAGACGGTGCCGGTGGTCAGGGCTTCCAGCGTGCTCGGCATCTCACCGACCAGAGCCTTCGCGAGACCGAGGTCACGGGCGCCGCGGTGAGGACTGGTGCGACGCGCGAGCGCGATCTCGGCGGCGAGCCCCTGGCACCGTCGTTCGGTGGGGACTCCTCGGGCGGCTTCGCGTCGGGTCCGCGAACCGACGAGCGACACCGTCACGCGGGCCTGGGCGGCGGCCAGAGCACCCTTCAGCTTCTCCAGAACGGCAATCCGGTCGATCATCTGGGCCTCGTCGAGATCGCTCCCGTCCAGGGCACGCAGGCGCAGCAACAGGCCCTCGAGCTCGCACGCCGTTGGCGGCGACATGATGTCCGCGGCAGAGGTCATGACGTTCCTGGTGAGGCCGGAATCTTCCTCGTCGATGTAACGAACATACGTTCGAGTATACAGGTGTTGTGCCGTCGGATCAATATGAGAGGTCCGGATGGCGACAGGAATTCGCGCCGTCCGTGGCCGTGCCCTGCGGCTGATCACTGCTCGCCTTGGTCGACCCCGCTAGGTTTGACGTTTGCCCAGGACGATCTCCAGGAGGAACGACCATGAGCACCCAGATCCCGAACGACGAGCCCACCGTCATCACCGACATCACCCCCGACATCACCCCCGACCTCACCTCCGACCGCACCTCCGACCGGGCGACATCCGAGGAGGCTGAGGCGCAGGCGCTGTTCCAGGCGCTCGCGACCAGCATCGCCTTCCTGCCTCAGGAGGGTGTGTCCGAGGGGGAGGCACCCCCGGAGGGCGCCATCGCGATCCCGGTGATCGAGCAGGACGGCACGCAGTACGTCCCGGTCTTCACCTCCGAGGAGGCGTTGCGTGCGGCCGGGGCCGACCCCGAGCCTGCAGTGGGGCTGCCGCTGTCCGAGCTGGCCGCCAACTGGCCCTCCGATGACCTGTGGCTCGCGGTCAACCCCGGCAGCGAGGACGGTCTCACCCTGCCCCCCGACGCCGTGCGCGCGCTGGCGGCCTTCTCCGCCGCCGGCTGACCGGCGCTGGCCCGCGACGGCAGCGCTCAGGCGCGGGCGACGATCAGGAAGGCCCCGAGCAGACCTGCCTTCGTGGCGGCGATGTTGTTGCCGATCCGCTCCGCGAACACCGGGCCGAAGACCGCCATCGGTGACAGGGCGGTGGCGGGCGGGCCACCTCGGGTGGTGGACGTGCGGTCCTCCACCTCCTCGACGCTGAAACCGGCCGACTCGAGGTGCCTGACGTAGTCGTCGGGCGTCTCGACGAAGGACGACCGGTCGTCCTCGGCCCAGGGCATCGGGTAGGGCAGATCGCCGTCGCTGGTGCGCATCTGCTCGAACATCGCGAACCTCGCTCCGGGAGCGAGCACGCGGTGCACCTGCGCGAACACGACCGCCTTGCGAGGGATGTTCATGCCGACGTGCACCATCACGGCGGCGTCGAACGTGCCCGATTCGAAAGGTGTCGACTCTCCGGGGGTGAGCACGTAGGTGACCCGGTCGCCGAGACCCACGTGCTCGGTGAGCCTGGTGGCCGCCTCGACGAAGTCGGGCGTGAGGTCGATCCCGGTCACCTCGGCGTCGGCCATGGCCGCCATCCGTGAGGTCCCGCCGATGCCGCACCCCACGTCGAGCAGGCGCAGGCCCGGACCGACCTCGAGACGATCGAGGACGTGTCTCGTCGCAGGAGCGCCGCCGGCGTGCAGCTGGTCGACCGGGAAGAGGTCGGCGGGTCCCAGTTGGTCGCTGTCAACCCCGGCCTCGGCCAGGGCGTGCAGGATCGCTCCTGTCAGGTCACTCCCGCTGTAGTGAGCAGTGACCAGCTCCCGTACGTCCATCGCCGCACCTCCACGTCGCAGGCTAGACCTGCGGAGCCGCTACGTCACGGGTCCCGGATCGCGTCGAGGACGGGGTGCCCGGCTTCGGCTAGAAGGGGTCGTTCGTGTCGTCGTCACCGGCCGGCAGTGGCTTGTTCTCCGTGCGCTGCTTCTCCTCGAGCCGCTTGCGCTCCTTCTTCTCCAGGTCACGCTCGATCGAGACGATCGAGTCCTCCTTGCTGGTGGTCAGCTGGAAGAACCGGATGCCGGTGCCGATGGTGACGAACAGCGGCCACGGGAACCAGGCGTGCGAGTTCCCGCCGAGCAGCACGGAGACGTAGATGACCCAGCAGATCAGGGTGGGAGTGAGGAACGAGTAGAGCGCCTGCTGGCGTTGCTGGCGGTAGCGGCGCTCCGCCTCGGCCCTTGTGTCGCGGAGGGCCAGAGCCTGTGTCGAGGTGGGAGCCACCAGGTCGTCGAGCAGGGCCGGGAGCTCGCCGAGGGTCTTGGCCCTGGCCACCTGGTCGCTGCGCTCGTCCAGCTCCGCGGGGCTGAGCCGGCCGTCGGCGTACGCAGTGCCGAGCACGTCGTTCGCCACGTCACGGTCGCGGTCGGAGGCCCGCAAGGGGGCATGCTCGGGCTGGCGCGGATCGTAGGGGAATCGCTCCCAGATGCTGCCGGACATGGCAGGAGCCTATGACGCTCCGTGAGGATCGCTGCGCAGCTCACCCGGGAGGATCGACCAGCTCTGCAGGTCCACCCGGTGGCTGCCGACGTGGTGCATGCTGCGGAGCACGCCCTCGAAGGAGTAGCCCGCCTTCTCGGCCACACGCGACGACGCGGGGTTGTCGACCGAGATGAGTGCGGTGACGCGCTGCATGCCCTCGGCGAAGGCCCAGCGCGTGAGCTGGACCAGGCTGGAGGTCGCGGCACCGCGGCCGCGGGCCCAGGGGGAGACGGCGTAGCCGAGCTCGACCTCGAGCCCCTCACGGTCGATCGGCCCCGAGACGGCGTAGCCGCAGAACACGTCCGCCTCGTCGAGGATCGCGAAGATCACCCGGCGGTCGCCCTCGAAGGTGGAGAGCCACTGCTCCAGCCACCCGTCGGGCATCGGGTCGGGAGTGCGGGTGAAGCGCAGGATCTCCTCGTCGCGCATGGTCTCGAGGATGGCCGGGACGTGCTCGTCGGTGAAGCCGGCGAGGCGGAAGCTGCACACGCTCGAGACGCTAGTACAGAGGCCACGAAGATGCCGGTGGTGGGCGGTCGCAGGATCGACGACGCCCTCGCTGATCATCCGGACTGACCTCGGCGGGCAGACAAAGGCCCGGATTCGGGCCGGACCGTGCGCGACCCCACTTCGGAATTGATGCCCAACCGATACATCAGAACTAGATACGAGGAACTGATGCCTCTAGGGTCAAACGCATGACTAGTCGACTGATCAAGTCCGTAGCCACTTTGTCCGTGCTCGCCCTGGGGCTGATGGGGTGCGGTTCCTCCACCACCACGACCAAGAGCGGTGCCAACGTCATCTCCAAGGGCAACCTGTCGGTGTGCACCCAGCTGCCCTACGAGCCCTTCGAGTTCCGCAAGGACGGCAACATCGTCGGCTTCGACATCTCGATGCTGGACCTGATCGCCAAGGACCAGGGGCTCAAGGTCAAGATCGTGGAGACGCCGTTCGAGGGCATCCAGTCCGGCCAGGCGCTGAACACGGGTCAGTGCGACATCGCCGGCGCGGCGATGACGATCACCGACGCTCGCAAGAAGGTGCTCGACTTCACCGAACCGTACTTCGACGCCACGCAGGCCCTGGTGACCAAGAAGGGCAGCGGCTACGACTCGCTGGAGTCGCTGGCAGGCAAGAACATCGGGGTCCAGACGGGCACCACCGGGGAGACCTACACCAAGGAGAAGGCCCCCAAGGACGCCAAGATCAAGGTCTTCGAGAACCTCGGACTGATGACGACCGCGGTCAAGACCGGTCAGGTCGACGCCGCCGTCCAGGACAACGGGCCGCTGCTGATCTTCGTCAAGGGCAACCCGGGCTTCGAGGTGAGCGCGGAGTTCGACACCGGCGAGAGCTACGGCTTCGGTGTCAAGAAGGGCGGCAACGACGAGCTGCTCAAGGCCTCCAACGACGTGATCACCAAGGCCAAGGACGACGGCACCTACGACACGATCTACAAGCAGTGGTTCGGCGCCGCACCCAAGTCCTGAGCTCCTCACACCGTTAGAAGAAGGAGCCGAAAATGGCGATGAGCCCGCGCAAGCGAGCGCAGGTCAGTCGTGGCGTCCAGTACGCCATCCTGGCTGTGGCAGTGATCCTCCTCGTGGTCCTGGCCGACTGGACCACGATCCGGTCGCAGTTCCTCGCGCCCGACATCTTGCCGAAGCTGTTCCCGGAGATCATCACCGTCGCGCTGAAGAACACCGTCCTCTACACGCTGGGCGCGTTCAGCTTCGGCCTCGTGCTGGGACTGATCCTGGCGCTGATGCGGCTCTCCTCGGTCGCCCCCTACCGGTGGATCGCGACGGCCGTGATCGAGTTCTTCCGCGGGGTGCCGGCGCTGATGGTCTTCATCGCCTTCCAGTACGGCATCCCGATCGCCTTCGGGTTCCTCCTTCCGGGTGGGATCTTCGGCACGGTCACCATCGCGCTGGGACTCGTCGGAGCGGCCTACATGGCCGAGACCATCCGGGCCGGCATCCAGGCCGTGCCCAAGGGACAGATGGAGGCGGCGCGTTCATTGGGGATGAGTGAGGGGCGGGCGATGATCTCGATCGTGATCCCGCAGGCGTTCCGGATCATCCTTCCCCCGTTGACCAACGAGCTCATCCTGCTCACCAAGGACTCCTCGCTGGTCTACGTCCTCGGGCTGGCGGCGGCTGACTACGAGCTGACCGCCTTCGGCCGCGACGGGCTCTCGGCCTACGTGAACCTGACACCCCTGTTCGCGGCCGCCATGGCCTACCTGCTCATCACCATCCCGCTCTCCATCGTCGTTCGACGGATGGAAGCCCGCGCAGACAAGGCACGCTGATGGCCACTACTGACAACATCCCTGCGATCGACGTACAGCAGCTGCACAAGTACTTCGGTGACAACGAGGTGCTGACCGGCATCGACTTCCACGTCGACAACGGTCAGGTCGTCTGCGTCATCGGGCCCTCAGGGTCGGGGAAGTCCACCCTGCTGCGGTGCGTGAACCTGCTCGAGCAGCCCACCTCCGGGAGGATCTTCGTCGAGGGCGACGAGATCACCGACCCCGACGTCGACGTGGACAAGATCCGCAGCAGGATCGGGATGGTCTTCCAGCAGTTCAACCTGTTCCCGCACCTCTCGGTGCTGCGCAACCTGACGATCTGCCAGCAGCGGGTCAAGGGGCGCGGCAAGGAGGAGGCGGTCGCCTGTGCCCGCAAGAACCTCGAGAAGGTGGGGCTGGCCGAGCGCGAGGACGCCTATCCCGCGCACCTCTCCGGTGGGCAGCAGCAGCGGATCGCCATCGCCCGAGCGCTGTCGATGGATCCGGACATGATGCTCTTCGACGAGCCCACCAGCGCACTGGACCCCGAGCTCGTCGGGGACGTCCTCCAGGTGATGAAGGATCTGGCCCAGGAGGGCATGACGATGATGGTCGTGACCCACGAGATGGGGTTCGCTCGTGAGGTCGGCGACAACCTGGTGTTCATGGACGGCGGGGTCATCGTCGAGCAGGGTGAGCCGCGCTCGGTGATCGAGGACCCGCAGCACGAGCGGACGCAGCTCTTCCTGTCCAAGGTTCTCTGAGCGGGTGCCTGGGGGCGACCCCCATGCGTCATGCTCACCGTCCCGGCTCCTCGATCCAGCGCGCCATGGCCGGGGTGGACCAGAGATAGGAGCAGGGGATGGCTGCCGAGTCGTTCGTGCTGAGGGTGCTCGACGTCGTCGAGGAGATCGCCGACGCCCGCTCGATCGTCCTCGAGGTCCCCGACGCGCTGGCCGACCAGTTCTCCTACACGGCCGGGCAGTTCCTGACGGTCGCCGTACCCAGTGACCGGACCGGGCTCGTCGCCCGCTGCTACTCGCTGTCGTCGGCGCCGCACTCCGGCCGCCACCAGATCACGGTGAAGCGCACCGCGGGGGGCTACGCGTCGAACTGGATCTGCGACAACCTCCGGCCGGGCGACACCCTGCGGGTGCTTCCCCCGAGCGGCATCTTCACGCTGCGCGACCCCGAGGCCGACCTGTTGCTCTTCGCGGGCGGCTCCGGCATCACCCCGGTCATGTCGATCACCCGCACGGCCCTGGAGAAGGGTCACGGGCAGGTCGTCCTCCTCTACGCCAACCGCGACGAGTCGTCCGTCATCTTCGGCTCCGAGCTCGCTGCGCTCTCCCAGGAGTACGCCGACCGGCTCGTTGTCGTGCACTGGCTGGAGTCGGTGCAGGGACTGCCCTCGCACGACCAGCTGAAGGCGTTCGCGACGTACTTCTCCAGCTACACGGCCTTCGTCTGCGGACCGGCTCCGTTCATGAAGGCGGTCGTCGCCTCGCTCAAGGAGCTCGGCTTCCCCCGCGACCGGCGTCACCAGGAGAAGTTCATCTCCCTGGGCGGCAACCCCTTCGGCGACGTTGAGGGGATGCAGGCAGCGGCCAGGACGCTCGCCGAGGCCGACGACCACGAGGACGACGACTAGAGAAGCGCCTGACCACCCTCATCCCCCGAGTGGCGTGCGATGCTGACCCTATGAGCGAGCCCACCTCCAGGTCCGAGCTCCCCGCAGCCGGCCGCTGGTCGCGACAGGTGATGGAGTACTCGCTGTTCGTCCTCGGCGGTCTGTGGGCGGTGAACCTGGTCCGGTCGGCCGTGCTCGACTCCACCGACGGATGGGGGGAGCTGGACCGTCTCCTGGCCTATCTCGTGTTCGGGTGCCTGTTGCTCGCCATGGTCTCCGGCCTGGTGTGGGCCGCCGTCGACCTCGGGCACCGGGTCCACGGGCACCCGACACGCAACGCCGGCCCCCACCCGCACCCGCCCCCAGCCTCGCGGAACCGCCACGGTGTGGGTGGCCCGGGCTAGGTTCGAGGCCTAGGTGGTGGGTCGGTCCGCCGCCGGAACAGGAGCACCCCATGAAGCGAACGTCCTCTGTCCTGCTACGCACCGGCCTGGTGGGTGCCGGCCTCTCGTTGGCCGCCCTCACCGGTCTCGCGCCGGCCTCCGCCGCCACCTCGCCCCACCGCCACCAGCACGGCTCGTCCCGGTCCTTCCCCTCCCCGATCACCCTGCCGGAGGGCTTCGCCCCCGAGGGCATCGCCGCCGGGCGAGGCACGACGGCCTACCTCGGCTCACGCTCCGACGGCTCCATCCTGCGCCTCGACGTCCGCACCGGCCGGACCAGCGAGGTCACCGCCGGGCCGGGGACGCCGTCCCTCGGCCTGAAGGCCGACCGCCGTGGCCGGCTGTTCGTGGCCGGCGGCTCGGGCGGCGACGCACGGGTGGTGGACTCCCGCAGCGGGAAGGTCCTGGCGTCGTACACCCTGACGACGTCGAGCTCCACCTTCGTCAACGACGTCGTCCTGACCAGGCACGCCGCCTGGTTCACCGACTCCTCCCAGGCGCAGCTGTACCGCGTGCCCCTGGGCCGGGGCGGGTCGCTGCCGACCCAGGACCGGGTGCAGACCGTGCCGCTGACGGGGCAGTGGGTGCAGGGCGACGATCTCGGCGCCAACGGCATCACGCAGACCCCGGACCGTGAGGCCCTGCTGGTGGTCAACACCACGACCGGCCTGCTCTACCGGGTGGACCCTGCCACCGGCGGGGCGACCCAGGTCGACGTCGGCGGAGTGTCCCTGGAGCGCGGCGACGGCATGCTGCGCGAGGGCCGCACCCTCTACGTCGTGCAGAACACGATGAACAAGGTCGCCGTGATCCGACTCGACCGCAGAGGCACCTCCGGCCAGCTGACCGGCTACCTGCGCGCGAAGTCCTTCGACGTCCCCACCACCGTGGCGAGGATCGCCGGTGCGCTGTACCTGCCCAACGCCCGGTTCACCACTCCTGATGCCACGCAGTTCTCGGTCACCCGGCTCTGCGCCCGCTGACGGAGAGAGGGGTCACCAGCCTCGCTGGCGCCACTCCTCGAGGTGCGGACGCTCGTTGCCGAGCACGGAGTCGTTGCCGTGCCCCGGGTAGAACCAGGTCTCGTCGGGCAGTCGGTCGAACACCTTGGTGCTGACCTCCTCGACCAACGTCTGGAACGCGTCCGCGTCGCCGAAGGTGTTGCCCACGCCGCCGGGGAAGAGGCTGTCCCCGGTCCACAGGTGTGGGCTGCCCTCGGGGTCGTCGTACAGCAGGGCGATGGAGCCGGGCGTGTGGCCGACGAGGTGGATCACCTCGAGCCGGATGTCACCGAACTCGATCGTGTCGCCGTGCCGGACGGCGTCGTCCACCCTGACCCCGGTCTGCTCGGTGATCGCCGCGGCGTCGTCCGCGCCGGCGACCACGACGGCGCCGGTGGCGGCCACGACGTCCGCGAGGGCCCGGTGGTGGTCCCAGTGCTGGTGGGTGGTGATGACCTTGGTGACCCCGGAGGTGCCGATCAGCGCACGGAGGCGCTCGGGCTCCGCAGCCGCGTCGATGAGCACCTGCTCGTCGGTCGCCCGGCAGCGCAGGAGGTAGCAGTTGTTCGACATCTCGGGGTCCACCGCCAGCTTGGTGACGATGAGCTGCGCGAGCTCACGGGTGTCGGGGGGACCGCCGGGGGAGACCTCGCCGGAGTAGGGACCGCTGTCGCCGATGCTCGCTGCCATGGGGGTCAGCCTAGGCTCGGAGCATGCGCCACCCGAAGCCCCACCCGAAAGCAGAGCGACCAGGTCCCGGACAGGAGTCCGTCTGGGACTACCCCCGTCCACCCCGCCTCGAGGAAAGTCGCGACTCGGTCGTCATCGAGCTCGGCGGCCGGGTCATCGCCCGCACGACGCGCAGCTGGAGGGTCCTCGAGACCAGCCACCCGCCGACCTACTACGTCCCCGAGGACGCGTTCGTCGAGGGCGCCCTGCGTCCGGCGGCGGGCTCCAGCTGGTGTGAGTGGAAGGGGCAGGCGACCTACTTCGACCTCGTCTCCGGCGACGTCGTGTCGCCGCGGGCAGCCTGGACCTACCGCGACCCGACGCACGGCTTCGAGGACATCGAGGACGCGATCGCGGTGATGCCGGCGATGGTCGACCGGTGCGTGGTCAACGACGAGGTCGTGCAGCCCCAGCCCGGACAGTTCTACGGCGGCTGGATCACCAGCCGGGTGGTCGGCCCGTTCAAGGGCGAGCCCGGCACCATGGGCTGGTAGGTCTCAGGGACGCGGTGCCACGGCCCGCCGCCACGGCCCCAGGGACGGCAGCTGGTCCGAGTCGCACGCGAGTCCCTCACCGGGACCGCGTCCTGTGAGCCACCAGCCGAGGTCGGCCCCGGAGCCCATCACGGTCAGGTCGTCTACCTCGCCGACCTCGCCGACAGGCCACTCCCGGCCGAGGTCGGTGGCCCGGACCCGGAAGGGCCCGGAGGTGACGTGGTCCACGGTCACGGCGTCGAGGAGCTCGACCACGAAGTCGTCGGGCCACTCGGAGCGTGCGTACGACGTGTCGAGGTCGACGTGGTGGATCTCCAGCTCCCGCCGCCGGGTGGGTACGACCGTGCTGATCGGCCACGCCGGGCCTGTCGGCAGCCGGTCGATCCAGCCCGACCGGTGGGAGTGGTCCAGCATCGCCACCGCGTCGGAGAACTCGGTGGTCGCCACCAGCTGACGCTCGCGCAGCTCGCTCGGCTCGGCGGCGGCCAGCTCCTCGATCTGATGGTCGCGCTGCTCGTCCGACTCGTACATCGGCACGGGGTTGTCACGTGCCAGCCCCCGGATCGCCGCTGCCATCACCTGGGCGTTGAGCGCGACGTGCGCGACGACGTGAGCGCGCGTCCATCCCGGCAGCAGGGACGGAGCGGCGAGCTCCTCGTTCGTCAGGGCGTCGACGGTGCGGGTGAAGGACTGCGAAGACGTGTGGACGCCGGCGAGGTCGCCCGGGTCCCAGGAGGTCGAGGAGCTCATGGGTCCAGTGAAACCCGTGCAGGCGCAGGAGGCCAGCCTCAGGCGCCGCACTCCTCGTCGAAGTCCTCGACGATCGGCAGGAACACCGACTGGAGTCGCGTCCGCGGGGGAGCGACGGACTGGGCACCGAAGATGCGGGCGCGGGGGCCCGCGGTGAGCAGCCCCAGCGGCGCGGTGAGCAGGTAGGCGCAGGCCACCACCAGCCCGGTGGTGGAGGCGTTGACCAGGAGCCCGGTGACCAGTGCCACCGCCAGGACCGTGGTGACGACCGCGGTCTTCCGGTCACGCGGTGACAGGAGTCCTCGGAAGGAACGGAACCGCACGGTGGTGACCATCAGCAGCGCGGGCACCACGCTCACGGCGACGGGCACGAGCACCCAGGGGCCGTGTCCCGAGGTGCGCAGCGCGACGATCGTCGCGATCACGACCAGGGTCGCGCCGGGGCTGGGGAGGCCGACGAAGTACTTCTTGTCGGCCATCGGGTCCACGGTCACGTTGAACCGGGCGAGCCGGAAGGCGGCGCAGGCGAGCCAGAAGAACGCCGACAGCCAGGCCAGGACGGGGTTCTGCGGGAGTGCCCAGGTGTGCACCAGGACGGCAGGGGCGAGCCCGAACGAGACGAGGTCGGCCAGCGAGTCCAGCTGTACGCCGAACGGCGAGGTGGCACCGACCAGCCGCGCGACCGCCCCGTCGGCGATGTCCAGCACGATCGACCCCGCGAGCAGGGCCGCCGCCCAGGTGAAGTGCCCTTCGAAGGCCAGCAGGATCGCGGAGAAGCCACAGGCCATGTTCCCCGTGGTGAACATGCTGGGCGCCGTGACGCGGAGCCGCTCCTTGGGACCGAGCTGCCGGAGCGAGACGACGGCGGCACCCGAGGGCGACTTGAGCCGCCACCGGCCGAGCAGCCGGCGGTTGGGCTTCTCGGCGAGGGCGCTCACGGGGTGCCCCCCGAGGGCCATCGGGCGATCACGGTCTCGCCCGCGACGGTGCGCTCGCCCGCGGCGGCGACCAGGTCGACGCCCGGCGGCACGAACACGTCCATGCGCGAGCCGAACTTCATCAGGCCGATCCGCTGGCCGGTGCGGAGCACGTCGCCTGGCTTGACGCGGGTGACGACGCGGCGGGCGACGAGGCCGACGATCTGGCGGAACACGACGCGACGCTCCTCGCCGTCGACCGTCCGGCTCAGGGTGATCTCGCTGCGCTCGTTCTCCGTCGCGCTCTCGAACCGGTAGGCCGCGTGCCACCTCCCCGGCCGGTAGGTCACGTCCTCGACGCGTCCGGCGTAGGGCGTGCGGTTGATGTGCACGTCGAAGAGGGACAAGAAGATGCTCACCTGCTGCCAGTGACCGGCTGGTCCGACGCCCACCTGCGCCGGGCCGGCGTACATCACCTTGCCGTCGGCGGGGGCGAGGACCAGGTCCGCGGCGACCTGTCGGTGGTCGGGCGTACGTTCGGGGTCCCGGAAGAACGCAGCGACGCCGAGTGGCAGCAGGGCCAGGGCAGCAGCGGTCCGCCGGCGCCCCACCAGGGCTGCGAGCACGGCCGGGACTGCCCCCACCGCCAGGGCGGGGACAGCAGCGGAGTCGATCGTTCGGGTGAGAGAGGACACGGGTGAAGAGCCTAGGCGCTGGGTACGTCCCCAGCTCAGACCGACTGCGTGGCGTCTTGTCGGACCCGTTAAGATGACGAACGCTTGTTCGAACCATCCATAGACACTTCAGGGGTTTCATCCGTGGCTGATCAACTGGTCATCCGGGGCGCGCGTGAGCACAACCTCAAGGACGTCTCGCTCGACCTTCCGCGCGACTCCTTGATCGTCTTCACCGGTCTCTCGGGCTCAGGCAAGTCCAGCCTGGCCTTCGACACCATCTTCGCTGAGGGACAACGTCGCTACGTCGAGTCGCTCTCGGCCTATGCCCGTCAGTTCCTGGGCCAGATGGACAAGCCCGACGTCGACTTCATCGAGGGGCTCAGCCCGGCGGTCTCGATCGACCAGAAGTCGACGTCGAAGAACCCGCGCTCGACCGTGGGCACCATCACCGAGGTCTACGACTACCTGCGGCTGCTCTACGCCCGCGCCGGACGGCCGCACTGCCCCGTGTGCGGGTCGCCGATCGAGCGCCAGACGCCGCAACAGATCGTCGACCGCGTCCTTCAGCTGGAGGAGGGCACCCGCTTCCAGGTGCTCGCGCCGGTGATCCGCGGTCGCAAGGGGGAGTACATCGAGCTCTTCCGAAGCCTGCAGTCGCAGGGCTTCAGCCGCGCGCGGGTGAACGGGGACACCATCCAGCTCTCCGAGCCCCCCAAGCTCGACAAGCAGAAGAAGCACACCATCGAGGTGGTCGTCGACCGGCTGGCCGCCAAGCCGAGCTCCAAGCGCCGGCTCACGGACTCGATCGAGACCGCGCTCAACCTGGCCTCCGGGCTGGTCCTGCTCGACCTGGTCGACACTCCGTTGCTGAAGTCGGGCGCCAAGGACCCGGCGAGCGAGATGCGCTTCTCCGAGAAGATGGCGTGTCCCAACGAGCACGACATCGAGACCGACGAGCTCGAGCCTCGGTCGTTCTCCTTCAACTCGCCCTTCGGGGCGTGCGTCACCTGCCACGGTCTCGGCACCCGCATGGAGGTCGACCCCGAGCTGGTGATCGCCGACCCGGGAGCAACACTCGGCGAGGGTGTCATCGGGCCCTGGTCCGGGGCCCACGTCAGCGACTACTTCACCCGCCTCCTGGCCGCTCTCGGCGACGAGCTGGGCTTCGACCTGAACACCCCGTGGGAGAAGCTCCCGGCCAAGGGACGCAAGGCGATCCTCGAGGGACACGCCACCAAGGTCCACGTGCGGCACACCAACCGCTACGGCCGTGAGCGTTCCTACTACACCAACTTCGAGGGTGTCCGGCCCTACATCGAGCGTCGTCACCGCGAGGCGGAGACCGACACCAGCCGCGACCGCTTCGAGGGCTTCATGCGTGAGGTCCCGTGCCCCGCGTGCCAGGGCTCTCGCCTCAAGCCGGTGTCGGTCTCGGTGACGCTGGGTGACAAGGACAGCGGCGGGCTCAACATCGCCGAGCTGTGTCACCTCTCCATCGAGGAGACGGCCGCCTACCTCAACGACGTCGAGCTCTCCCACCGCGAGCGCCAGATCGGCGAGCGGGTGCTCAAGGAGATCCAGGAGCGGCTCCGCTTCCTGCTCGACGTCGGGCTGGACTACCTCTCGCTCGACCGCCCGTCGGCCACACTCTCCGGAGGCGAGGCGCAGCGCATCCGCCTGGCGACCCAGATCGGCGCCGGGCTGGTGGGCGTCCTCTACGTGCTGGACGAGCCGAGCATCGGCCTGCACCAGCGCGACAACAAGCGGCTGATCGAGACGCTGGTGCGTCTCAAGGAGCTCGGCAACACCCTGATCGTGGTCGAGCACGACGAGGACACGATCATGACCGCCGACTGGGTGGTCGACATCGGGCCCGGAGCCGGTGAGCACGGCGGCCAGGTGGTCCACTCGGGCACCGTCAAGCAGCTGCTCAAGCACCGTGACTCCGAGACCGGGATGTACCTCTCCGGTCGCAAGTCGATCCCCGTCCCCGCCGTACGCCGTCCCGCGACGCCGGGCCGGGAGCTCAAGGTCCACGGCGCCTACGAGAACAACCTGAAGAACGTCGACGTCAGCTTCCCGCTCGGCTGCTTCGTGGCGGTGACCGGAGTCTCCGGCTCAGGCAAGTCGACCCTGGTCAACGACATCCTCTACACCTCGCTCGCCAAGCAGATCTACAACGCCCGCACGGTTCCCGGCCGGCACCGCAAGATCACCGGGATCGAGCACGTCGACAAGGTCATCCACGTCGACCAGTCACCGATCGGCCGCACGCCGCGGTCCAACCCGGCGACCTACACCGGCGTCTTCGACCACGTCCGCAAGCTGTTCGCCTCCACCGCCGAGGCCAAGATGCGGGGCTACCTCCAGGGGCGGTTCTCCTTCAACGTCAAGGGTGGTCGCTGCGAGGCGTGCTCGGGTGACGGCACGATCAAGATCGAGATGAACTTCCTCCCGGACGTCTACGTCCCGTGCGAGGTCTGTCACGGGGCGCGCTACAACCGCGAGACGCTCGAGGTGCACTACAAGGGCAAGACCGTCTCCGACGTGCTGAACATGCCGATCGAGGAGGCCGTGGACTTCTTCGCGGCCATCCCGGCGATCTCGCGACATCTGACCACCCTGGTCGAGGTCGGCCTCGGCTACGTCCGTCTGGGACAGCCGGCCACGACGCTGTCCGGTGGTGAGGCACAGCGCGTCAAGCTCGCCAGCGAGCTGCAGAAACGCTCGACCGGTCGGACCGTCTACGTCCTGGACGAGCCCACCACGGGCCTGCACTTCGAGGACATCCGCAAGCTCCTCGGAGTGCTCTCCAGCCTGGTGGACAAGGGCAACACCGTGCTGGTGATCGAGCACAACCTCGACGTCATCAAGACCTCCGACTGGATCATCGACATGGGCCCCGCGGGCGGCAACAAGGGCGGCATGGTGGTGGCCACGGGCACCCCCGAGCAGGTTGCGCACCACGAGACCAGCTTCACGGGCGAGTTCCTTCGCCCTCTCCTCGAGGGCACGGCACGCACCCCCGTCCCGAAGCCGGTCAGCCGTGGTCGTACGACCAATGGACAGCAGAAGCGTTCAGGGGCCGCCAAGTAGGTTGGGCCGACAACCACGGCAAGCACGGGAGCTACAGATGGCTGTTGAGAGAGTTCCGACCAAGGGCACGGACGCCTCGCGGCGAGCCGTCGTCGGCGGGATCGTCGGGTTCGGGATCGGGGGACCGTTGCTCGCGGCGTGTGGTTCCGAGGAGTCCCCGAGCGGCGGCAGCGGCACCAGCGGTGGTACGACCTCGACGGGCGCGATCGGCACGAAGGCCGACGTCCCCGTCGGAGGCGGCAAGATCTTCGCCGCCGACAAGGTGGTCCTCACCCAGCCGACCGAGGGTGTGTTCAAGGCCTTCAGTGCCGTGTGCACCCACCAGCAGTGCGTGGTCTCCAAGATCGAGGGCCAGGACATCGACTGCACCTGCCACGGCAGCAAGTTCTCCATCACCGACGGGTCGGTGGTCAACGGACCGGCCACGAAACCTCTCGCGGAGCTGAAGGTCACCGAGAACGGCGAAGACCTCAGCGTCAGCTGAGCCGGGCCACCTCAGTAGGTCGCCTTCACGGTCAGCACCGGGCACGGAGCGTCCAGCAGGACGTGTTGGGCGGTGCTCCCGGTGATGAGCTTGCCCACGGGTGAGCGCCGACGGATCCCGAGGACGATCAGGTCGGCGGAGGTCGACGTCGCCGCACCGATGATCGCTTCGGCCGCGGACCGGCCGTCGGTCACCTGGAGCACTTCGTGGGCCAGGCCGGCCTCCGCCATCTCGGTGTCGATGGCGTCCATCTCCTGCTCGGTCGCGAAGCTGGGATGCGAGTAGTCGCCGTCCCGGCCGGTGTTGACCACCACCAGCCTGGCCTGGTTGGCCACGGCCCAGCGCTTGGCATGGGTGAGTGCGGCAACACCCTCTGCGGTGGGGAGGTAGCCGATCACGATCGTGCTGACGTCGGTGCTCATGGGGGGCCTTCTCTCGTCGAGGGACATCGGGTGGGCTCAGAGGGGTGGGGTCAGAGGGGTGGAGTACGGGCGGTCGCAGCATGGGGGCCGGCCCCGCCGAGGTCCCGCGCGAGGCAGTGACGCCTCGCGCGGGACCGTCAGCGTCTCCCACTCATGAGGTGGTACCCGAACAGGGCGAGCGGGAGGTAGGACCGTAGGGCAGCCATCCCTGACGGTCTCAGTCGGACGCCCTGCCCGGGGTCTCTTCCAGGGTGGTGGCGCCGGTCATGATCGCCACCGCCTCGTTGGGCGTGTGACTCTTCGGGGTGATGACGCCGGCGCAGCGCCCGAGCCGCTGGATGTGGATGCGGTCCGCCACCTCGAAGACGTTGGGCATGTTGTGGCTGATCAGGATCACCGGCAGCCCGCTCTCCCGCACCCGGTTGATCATCGTGAGCACCTGGTTGGTCTCCTTGACCCCGAGCGCGGCGGTCGGCTCGTCGAGCACGATCAACTTGGTGGCGAAGGCTGCCGCCCGTGCCACCGAGACCGCCTGCCGCTGACCGCCGGAAAGGGTCTCCACGGCCTGGGACATGTTCTGCAAGGTGCCGATCCCGAGGTCGGACATCGACTGCGCCGCGCTGTCGCGCATGCCCTTGTGATCGAGCATGCGCAACACGGAACCGAGCATCCCCTGGCGGCGCATCTCGCGCCCCAGGAACATGTTGGCCGCGATGTCGAGGGCCGGGGCCACCGCGAGGGTCTGGTAGACCGTCTCGATGCCCGCCTCCCTGGCCTCGGTGGGCCGGCGGAAGCTGACCACCTTGCCGTCGAGCCGGATCTCGCCGGCATCCGGAACGAGAGCACCGGTGGCCGCCTTGATCAGGGTGGACTTGCCGGCACCGTTGTCGCCGATGATGGCGAGCACCTCGCCGGGGTAGAGGTCGAAGTCCACCCCGTCCAGGCCCACGACACGGCCGAAGGTCTTGACCAGCCCCCGAGCCGAGAGCACGGGGGCGTCGGAGCGGACCGATCCGGACGTGGGGGCGGGAGCTGTCGTACTCATGCGCGTACCTTCCTGATCCACTGGTCGATGGAGACTGCGATGATCACCAACAGGCCGATGGTCAGCACCCGCCACTGGTCATCGACCCCGGCGAGGGAGAGCCCGGTCCTGAAGTAGCCCACGATGAGGGCACCGAGCAGGGTGCCGAACACGGCTCCCCGACCACCGAACAGGCTGGTACCGCCGATGACCACGGCCGTGATCGACTCCAGGTTCGCGTCGGCGGCGGCGTTCGGGCTGGCGGCGCCGGCCCGGCCGATCAGGATCCAGGCGGTGATGCCGTAGATCACGCCGGCCAGCGTGTACACGCTGAGCAGCACCCGGTTCACGGAGATGCCGACGAGGCGGGCGGCCTCGGCGTCGTTGCCGACGGCGTACACGTGGCGACCCCAGGTGGTCTGCTTGAGCGCGAACCCCACGACCAGGTAGAGCAGCACGACGAGGACGACTCCGGTGGTGATCCGGAACCCTCCGAGGTTCACG
Source organism: uncultured Actinomycetota bacterium (assembly GCA_963843775.1). Taxonomy (GTDB): domain Bacteria; phylum Actinomycetota; class Actinomycetes; order Propionibacteriales; family Nocardioidaceae; genus Marmoricola. Next base: position 187,780 of record CAWJLT010000010.1, on the reverse strand, counting down.
ATCTTGCCCGTCCAGGTCATCAGGTCGGGCATCTGCGGCGCCTGGATGCTCTGGCCACCGGAGTAGAGCAGCGCCATCGCGGTGAAGATCGAGAGGGTGCCCAGCGTGACGATGAACGGTGGCAGCTTGAGTCGGGTCACGAGGAGCCCGTTGATGGCACCGGCTGCCGTGCCGACCACGATCCCGATCAGGATGGCCAGTGGTCCGGGGATCCCTCCGTCAGCGCTCAGCTTGGCGCTGTAGAGCATCCCCAGGATGGCGATCGCGCCGACCGAGAGGTCGATCCCGGCGGTGAGGATGATCAGGGTCTGCCCGATGGCCAGGGCGCCGACGACGGCGACCTGCTGCATGATCAGGGACTGGGTGCGCAGGGTGCCGAAGTTCGGGTTCAGGTAGCTGAAGACGAAGAACGAGACCACCAGCACCAGAAGCGGGCTGATCGCTGGATGCGCGTGAAGCACGTGCTGAACTCGCTGGACGGGGGACTGACGTCGCTTCGCGAACTGCTCGGCGGCGGTGTTGGTCGGTGCGGGCGTGGCTGCGCCCGTACCGGTGGCGGCTGCTGGTGTCATGGCTTTCCTCCTTGCCGGTGCGCAGGCGCGGCCCGGGAAGCCGGGTGTCCCCGGGCCGCGGCCCTGCGGTGGTGCCTGAGTGTGGTGGTCGGTGCCGCTGGGTCAGCCCCAGCAGAGCTCCGCGCCCTTGGTCGTGTCGATCGATTCCACGCCCGCGGCCGGCTTGTCGGTGACCAGCTGGACGCCGGTGTCGTAGAAGTCCAGTCCCTCGGTGTTCTTGGGCTTCTCGCCACCGTCGGAGATCGTCTTGATCGCCTTGACGCCCAGCTCGGCCATCTTCACCGGGTACTGCTGGGAGGTGGCGCCGATGACGCCCTTCTTGACCTGGCCGACCCCGTCGCAGCCGCCGTCGATCGACACGATCAGCACGCCGTCGGGGGACCCGCCCTGCTGGAGGGCGCCGTAGGCCCCGACCGCAGCCGGCTCGTTGATGGTGTACACGACGTTGATGTCCTTGTTCTTGGTCAGGCAGTTCTCCATCGCCGTACGGCCGCCGTCCTCGGCGCCCTGGGTGGGCTCGTTGCAGACGATCTCGTAGTCACCGCCGTCATAGGACCCGGTCTTGGCCTCGTCACCGTTCTTCTTCTTGTCCTTGGTGTCGATGCCCATCCCGGTCAGGAAGCCCTGGTCACGGTCGTAGTCGACGGAGACGATCTTGTCGTTGAACAGGTCCAGCATCGCGATGGTGGCCTTCTTGCCCTTGAGCTGGGCCTTGGTCCACTCCCCGACGAGCTCGCCGGCCTTGAAGTTGTCGGTGGCGAAGGTGATGTCCACGGTGTCCGGCGGGTCGGGCGGGGTGTCGAGGGCGATGACGTAGAGGCCCTGGTCACGGGCCTTCTTGATGGCGGGGTTGACGCCGGGGCCACTGGGCGTGATCAGGATGCCCTTGTCACCTCGAGCGATCGCGTCCTCGATGGCGGCGATCTGCCCGGCCTCGTCGCCGTCCTCCTTGCCCGCCGCCGTGGTCACGGACATGCCGTCCTTCTTGCCGGCCTCCTTGGCGCCCTTCTGCATCGTGACGAAGAACGGGTTGGAGGAGTTCTTGGTGATCAAGGTGACGCCCTCCGCGCCGCCACCCGAAGATCCACCGCTGCTCCCGCAGGCGGCGAGGAGCAGCGAGGCGGCGCCCACGGCAGCCACACCGGCCACCTGTCGACCAGTCAACTTTGCGAACATGTTCAAGTCCCTTCACGACGCTGCTCGACCGAGTTCCGGAAGAGGATGACAACGTTGTCTTAGGTCGATACTCTTCGATGGTGCGACGCTGTGTCAAGCGTCACAGCAGATTTCCTGACATCGTTGTCATGAGTCGGAGAGGATCGTCGAGTGAGCTCACAGACCGGAGGTCTCCGGTGACGGGACGCGGCCCATCCGCGAGCCGCGCCACCATGCACGACGTGGCGGCGCTCGCCGGCGTCTCGTTGAAGTCGGTGTCGAGAGTGGTCAACGGCGAGCCGAGTGTCTCGGAGTCCCTGGCCCAGCGCGTGACCGAGGCCGTGGACGAGCTCGGGTACCGACACAACCTCGCGGCCAGCAACCTGCGCCGACGGGGGCAGCGCACCGCCTCGATCGGCATGCTCGTCCAGGATCTCTCCAACGGGTTCTGCAGCGAGACCTTGCGGGCGGTCGAGGACCGGGCTCGCGAGCGTGGGGTGGTGGTGATGGCGGCCAGCACCGACGAGGACCCGGAACGCGAGCGGCAGCTGGTCCAGGCGCTGGTGTCCCGGCGGATCGACGGCCTGATCCTGATGCCCACGGGTCCGGATCTCTCCTGGCTCGAGGTGGAGCGCTCCTCCGGGCTCGCTGTGGTCACCGTGGACCGCCGCCCCGTGGTTCCCGAGCTGGACGGAGTGATGGTCGACAACACGGGGGCCGCAGCCGAGGCCGTCAGGCACCTGATGGCGCACGGACACCGAAGGATCGCGTTCCTGGGCGACGCGACCTCGATCTCGACGGCCGCCGACCGACGGGACGGCTATCGCGCGGCGCTGCGCGCGGGCGGCGTGCGGCCCGACCCCGGGCTCGAGCGTGTCGGTCTGCGCTCGCGGGCGGAGGCGCTCGCCGCGACCCACGAGCTGCTCGACCTCTCTGCCCCGCCGACCGCCATCTTCGCGGCACGCAACGTGATCTGCGAGGGCGCCCTGATGGCCCTGCGCGAGCATCATCTCTCGTCACGGATCGCCTTGATCGGCTTCGACGAGCTGGCCGTGGCCGAGATGGTCTCTCCACCCGTCAGCGTGATCCGGCAGGACACCTACGAGATCGGCACCAGGGCCATCGACCTGCTGCTGGCCCGGCTCGACGGAGACGTCTCGGACGTCCGCGTCGAGGTCGTGCCCAGCACCCTGGTGGCCCGCGGGTCGGGCGAGATCCCGTTGATCCGGAGCATGGCACCCGGAGCCTGACCGAGCCCTCGTAGGGTTGCCTCGTGGCCGACCCCTCGACGTACCGTCCCCAGCCCGGGTCGATCCCTACCCAGCCGGGTGTCTACCGGTTCCGCGACAAGGACGGGCGCGTCGTCTACGTCGGCAAGGCCAAGAGCCTGAGACCGCGTCTCTCGTCCTACTTCCAGGACCTGGCCAACCTCCATCCACGCACGGCGACGATGGTCATGACGGCCGCGTCGGTGGAGTGGACCGTCGTCGGCACGGAGGTCGAGGCCCTGCAGCTGGAGTACTCCTGGATCAAGGAGTACGACCCCCGGTTCAACGTGAAGTACCGCGACGACAAGTCCTACCCGTGGCTGGCCATCACCATGAACGAGGAGTTCCCGCGGGTGATGGTCGGACGTGGGGCCAAGAAGAAGGGCGTGAAGTACTACGGCCCCTACGGCCACGCCTGGGCCATCCGGGAGACCGTCGACCTGCTGCTGCGGGTCTTCCCGATGCGCTCGTGCAGCAACGGGGTGTTCAAGCGCTCGGCCCAGATCGGACGGCCGTGCCTGCTGGGCTACATCGAGAAGTGCGCAGCGCCCTGCGTCGGCCGCGTCGACGCCGAGGAGCACCGCGTGATCGCCGAGGACTTCGCCGACTTCATGGGTGGACGCACCGACGCCTTCCTCAAGCGCGTCGAGCAGGAGATGTACGCCGCGTCGGCCGCCGAGGACTTCGAGCGCGCGGCGCGACTGCGCGACGACCTCGGAGCCCTGAACAAGGCGCTGCAGAAGCAGGCCGTGGTGTTCGGCGACGGCACCGACGCGGACGTCATCGCCCTGGCCGAGGACCCGCTCGAGGTGGCGGTGCAGATCTTCCACGTGCGCTCCGGCCGGATCCGGGGGCAGCGCGGATGGGTGGCCGACCGGGTCGAGGACATCGACACGGCAGGGCTGGTGGGGGAGTTCCTCCTCCAGCTCTACGCGGGCGAGGAGGCCGACGCGATCCCGCGCGAGATCCTGGTGCCGGCGATGCCCGAGGACGCAGCCACCTTCGAGGAGCTGTTGAGCGAGACCCGGGGGAGCAGGGTCTCGATCCGGGTGCCTCAACGGGGTGACAAGCGCAGTCTCCAGGAGACCGTGGCGAAGAACGCCGCCCAGTCCCTGGCCCTGCACAAGACCAAGCGGGCCAGTGACCTGACGGTCCGCAGCCAGGCGCTCGAGGAGATCCAGGAGGCGCTCGACCTGCCTTCGGCGCCGCTGCGGATCGAGTGCTACGACGTGTCCAACCTGCAGGGCACCGAGGTGGTGGCCTCGATGGTGGTCTTCGAGGACGGCCTGCCCCGCAAGAGCGAGTACCGCCGGTTCGTGATCCGGGGTGTCGACGGCCAGAACGACGTCGCCTCCATGCACGAGGTGATCACCCGACGGTTCCGGCGGATGCTCGACGAGCGGATGGACACCCCCCAGCTGTCCGGGGAGCTCTCCGGCGGCGAGGTCGACCCGGACGACCGCGGACCGATGCTGGTGGACCCCGAGACCGGACGTCCCCGCAAGTTCGCCTACGTGCCGGGACTCGTCGTGGTCGATGGCGGGCCACCCCAGGTGGCAGCGGCGCAGCGGGCGCTGGACGAGCTCGGCATCGACGACGTCCCGCTGTGCGGCCTGGCCAAGCGGCTCGAGGAGGTCTGGGTGCCGCAGGAGCAGGACCCGGTGATCCTGCCGCGCTCGAGCGAGGGCCTGTACCTGCTCCAGCGCATCCGCGACGAGGCGCACCGCTTCGCCATCACCCACCACCGATCACGGCGGTCCAAGACGATGGTGGAGAGCCTGCTCGACGACGTGCCCGGACTCGGCGAGGTGCGCCGCAAGACACTCATCAAGCACTTCGGCTCACTGCGCAAGCTCCGGGCTGCGACCATCGAGCAGATCGCCGAGGTCCCGGGCATCGGCACGCGGACCGCGACGGCGATCTCGGAGGCCGTGGCCGCCAGCCCGAGAGGGGTCTCGGTCAACACTGCGACCGGAGAGATCGAGGACTGATGGAACCCCAGACCCAGCCGCGGGCGAGCACCGTCGGAGAGCTCGTCGTGGTGACGGGCATGACCGGCGCCGGCCGGAGCACCGCGGCCAAGGAGCTGGAGGATCTCGGCTTCTTCGTCGTCGACAACCTCCCCCCCGAGCTGGTCGCCGACGTCGTACGCCTCATCGACGACAAGCAGGGCATCGACCAGCCGGTGGCGGCCGTGGTCGACGTGCGGGCGGGTGTCTTCTTCGAGTCGCTGCGCGAGCAGCTCGCCGAGGAGTTCCCGACGCGTCGCACGACCCTGCTCTTCCTCGAGGCCGAGGACGACATCCTCGTCCGCCGTCAGGAGGCGGCCAGGCGGCCCCACCCGTTGCAGGGCTCGGGCCGGTTGCTCGTCGGCATCACCCGCGAGCGCGAGGTGATGGCCGACCTGCGCGGCGACGCCGACCTGGTCATCGACACCACCTCCCTCAACGTGCACCAGCTCAAGGCCAAGGTGGCCAAGGCGTTCGGCACCCCGGAGGCCGTCAGCCTGCGCATCACGGTGGTCAGCTTCGGGTTCAAGTACGGCGTCCCGGTGGACGCGGACCTCCTGGCCGACATGCGGTTCCTGCCCAACCCGTTCTGGGTGCCCGAGCTGCGCCACCGCACGGGTCAGGACGCCGACGTGGCGGAGTACGTCAAGGACCGTCCGGACGCCCAGGAGTTCCTCGAGCGCTACATGCCGGTGATCGAGACCGTGGGCGCGGGATACCTGCGCGAGGGCAAGCGGTTCATGACGGTGGCGATCGGGTGCACGGGTGGCAAGCACCGCAGCGTGGCGATGTCGGAGGAGATCGTCGCCCGGCTTCGCGCCACCGGCATCGAGGCTGAGGCCACCCACCGCGACCTGGGCCGGGAGTAGGCGCGCCATGCGCTGGTCGACGGAGCCCTCGGTGGTGGCTCTGGGCGGTGGGCACGGCCTGGCGGCGTCACTGACGGCGCTGCGCGGTGTGACGACCGACCTGACGGCGATCGTCACGGTCGCCGACAACGGAGGCTCGTCGGGGCGGCTGCGTGAGGAGTTCGGCGTCCTCCCTCCCGGTGACCTGCGGATGGCGCTCGCGGCGCTGTGCGGCGACGACCGCTGGGGCCAGACCTGGGCCAAGGTGCTCCAGCACCGGTTCGAGTCCGAGGGCGAGATGAACGGGCACTCGATGGGCAATCTGCTCATCGTGACCCTGTGGGAGCTCCTGAACGACCAGGTCGACGCCCTCGACTGGGTCGGCGGACTGCTCGGTGCCCGCGGTCGCGTCCTGCCGATGGCGCTGACCCCGCTGGACATCATGGCCGAGGTGAGGGGAGCCGGCGACGACCCGGACGAGATCTCCACGGTCAGCGGGCAGGTCGAGGTGGCGACGACGGCCGGCGAGGTGCTCTCGGTGAGTCTCGCTCCTGACGACGCCGGGGCCTGCCCGGAGGCGGTCGAGGCGATCGGCTCCGCCGACTTCGTGGTGATCGGCCCGGGCTCGTGGTACTCCAGCGTCATCCCGCACCTCCTGGTCCCCGACCTCCGTGATGCGCTGTGCCGGACGCCGGGACGGGTCATCGTCTCGATGAACCTCGAGCCGGACACCGATGAGACCCGGGGCCTCGACCAGGCCGACCACCTCGACGTCCTCCTGCGGCACGCCCCTGATCTGCACGTCGACACCGTCCTGGTCGATCCCTCGGGCGTCCACGACGGCGAGCGGCTCAGGGAGGTCGCGTCCGCAGCCGGGGCCCACCTGGACGTCGCCGACGTGGCCTCCGACCAGCCGGGTGTCCACGATCCGCAGAAACTTGCCTCCGCGTACGCGCGGTTGTTGACAGCGAACTAAGGTGACGACATGGCAATGACGGCACAGGTGAAGGCAGAACTGGCCAGTACGACAGTGACCAAGACCTGTTGCCGCAAGGCAGAGGTCTCGGCCATGCTCCGGTTCGCTGATGCGCTCCACCTGGTCAACGGCGGCATCGTCGTCGAGGCCGAGCTGGACACCGGTGCCGCGGCCCGGCGGATGCGCAAGGACATCGCGGAGGTCTTCGGCCACCAGCCCGAGGTCGTGCTGCTCAAGGGCAGCGGGATCCGTCGTGGCACGCGCTACATCGTCCGGGTCACCCGTGAGGGTGAGTCCCTGGCTCGCCAGACCGGCCTGATCGACCAGCGCAACCGACCAGTGCGTGGTCTCCCCCCGGTCGTCGTCAACGGCTCCGGCTGCGACGCGGTGGCCGCGTGGCGCGGGGCCTTCCTGGCCCACGGCTCGCTGACGGAACCCGGCCGGTCGAGCTCGCTGGAGGTCACCTGTCCGGGACCGGAGGCGGCGCTGGCCCTGGTCGGGTCAGCCCGTCGCCTCGGCATCTCCGCCAAGGCCCGTGAGGTCCGCGGCGTCGACCGCGTCGTGATCCGCGACGGCGACGCCATCGGTCAGCTGCTGACCCGTCTGGGCGCCCACGAGTCGCTGCTGGCGTGGGAGGAGCGTCGGATGCGCCGCGAGGTCCGGGCCACCGCCAACCGCCTCGCCAACTTCGACGACGCCAACCTGCGCCGCTCCGCCCGCGCCGCCGTGGCCGCCGGTGCCCGCGTCGAGCGGGCCCTGGAGATCCTGGGCGAGCAGATCCCCGACCACCTGCAGCAGGCCGGTCGCCTCCGGTTGGAGCACAAGCAGGCCTCCCTGGAGGAGCTCGGCCAGCTCAGCGAGCCGGTCCTCACCAAGGACGCGATCGCCGGGCGCATCCGCCGCCTGCTGGCCATGGCGGACAAGCGGGCCGAGGAGCTCGGCATCCCCGACACGGAGTCCTCGCTGACTCCGGACATGCTGGCCGAGGAAGCCTGACGGCGGATCACGATAGGGTCGTTCTCAGACCTCATTTTCGCTGACCCAGGAGAACCACCGTGACTGTCCGCGTAGGTATCAACGGCTTCGGCCGCATCGGCCGCAACTTCTACCGCGCCGTCCACGCCCTCGGCGCCGACATCGAGATCGTGGCCGCCAACGACCTCGGCGACCTCAAGACGATGGCGCAGCTGCTCAAGTACGACTCCATCCTCGGCCGCTTCCCCGAGGACGTCTCCGTCGTCGACGGTGGCATCCAGGTCGGGGACAAGACCCTGAAGATCCTGGCCGAGAAGGACCCGGCCGCGCTGCCCTGGGGCGACCTCGGGGTCGACGTGGTCGTGGAGTCGACCGGCTTCTTCACCGACGCGACCAAGGCTCGCGCGCACATCGACGGCGGCGCCAAGAAGGTCATCATCTCCGCGCCGGCCTCCAACGAGGACATCACCATCGTGATGGGCGTGAACCACGAGGACTACGACGGCGAGAAGCACCACGTCATCTCCAACGCCTCGTGCACGACCAACTGCCTCGCCCCGATGGCCAAGGCGATCCACGACGAGTTCGGCATCGTCAAGGGCCTGATGACCACCATCCACGCCTACACCGGTGACCAGAACCTGCAGGACGGCCCGCACAAGGACCTGCGCCGGGCCCGCGCCGCGGCGATCAACCTGGTGCCGACCTCCACCGGCGCCGCCAAGGCGATCGCGCTGGTGATGCCCGAGCTCAAGGGCAAGCTGGACGGCTTCGCCATCCGGGTCCCCGTGCCGACCGGCTCGGCCACCGACCTGACCATCGAGGTCGGTCGCGAGACCACGGCCGAGGAGGTCAACGAGGCGGTGCGCAAGGCGGCCGAGAGCGGCCCGCTGAAGGGCTACCTCAAGTACACCACCGACCCGATCGTGTCCTCCGACATCGTCACCGACCCGAGCTCGTGCATCTTCGACTCCGGGCTGACCAAGGTGCTCGGCAACCAGGTCAAGGTCATCGGCTGGTACGACAACGAGTGGGGCTACTCCTGCCGCCTCGCCGACCTGATCACCCACATCGGCGCCACGCTCTGATCGTGGGCGCCACCATCGAGGACCTGGCGGCCCAGCTCGGCGGCAGCGTCGCCGGCAAGCGCGTGCTGGTCCGCTCGGACCTGAACGTGCCGCTGGACGGCGACACGATAGGCGATGACGGTCGCATCCGTGCGAGCGTCCCCACCATCAAGGAGCTGTCCGAGGCCGGGGCCCGGGTCGTCGTGATGGCTCACCTCGGACGCCCCAAGGGGTCGCCCGACCCGGCGTACTCCCTCAAGCCGGTCTCCGACCGGCTCGGTGAGCTGCTGGGGACCCCGGTGTTCTTCGCGACCGACACGGTCGGGGAGTCCGCGCAGGCGGTCGTCGACGCGCTGGCCGACGGCGAGGTGGCACTGCTCGAGAACGTCCGCTTCAACGCCGGCGAGACCAGCAAGGACGACGCCGAGCGCGGTGCCTTCGCCGACGCGCTCGCCGCCCTCGGCGAGGGTTTCGTCAGCGACGGCTTCGGGGTGGTGCACCGCAAGCAGGCCAGCGTGTACGACGTGGCGCAGCGACTGCCCCACGCCATGGGCGGACTGGTCCGCACCGAGATCGAGGTGCTGCGCCGGCTGACCGAGGAACCGGCCCACCCCTACGTGGTGGTGCTCGGCGGCTCCAAGGTCAGCGACAAGCTGGCCGTGATCGACAACCTCCTCGGCAAGGCCGACCAGCTGCTCATCGGTGGCGGGATGGTGTTCACCTTCCTGGCGGCCAACGGGCACGAGGTCGGCCAGAGCCTCCTCGAGAAGGACCAGATCGAGACCTGCCGGGAGTACCTCCAGCGCTCGAAGGACAGTGGGGTCGAGATCGTGCTCCCGACCGACGTGCTGGTCGCGCCCGAGTTCAAGGCGGAGGCGCCCGCCACGACGGTGGCGGCCGACGCCATGCCGGCCGACCAGATCGGTCTGGACATCGGCCCGGAGTCCGCCCAGGCGTTCGCTGCCGCGATCAAGCGGGCCCATACCGTCTTCTGGAACGGGCCCATGGGCGTCTTCGAGTTCGACGCCTTCTCCGGGGGCACCCGGGCCGTGGCCCAGGCCCTCACCGAGGTCGACGGGCTCTCCGTCGTCGGAGGCGGGGACTCCGCGGCGGCCGTACGCCAGCTCGGCTTCGCCGACGACGCCTTCGGGCACATCTCCACCGGCGGGGGAGCGAGCCTCGAGTACCTCGAGGGCAAGAACCTCCCCGGCATCGACGTCCTCAACCAGTGAAGTAGGAACATGCCCAAGCAAGCGCGTACGCCCCTGATGGCCGGCAACTGGAAGATGAACCTCAATCACCAGGAGGCCGTCGTACTGGTGCAGAAGCTCACGTGGACCCTGTCGGACAAGAAGCACGACTACTCCAAGGTCGAGGTGGTGGTGGTCCCGCCGTTCACCGACATCCGCAGCGTGCAGACCATGGTCGACGGCGACCGGCTCCAGCTGAAGTACGCCGCCCAGGACGTCTCGGTGCACGACGACGGCGCCTACACCGGTGAGATCTCAGCCGCCATGCTGGCCAAGCTCGGTTGCTCCTACGTCGTCGTGGGTCACTCCGAGCGGCGTCAGCACCATGGCGAGGACGACGCGCTGGTCAACGCCAAGGCCCACCAGGCCCTCGCTGCCGGCATGACTCCGATCGTGTGTGTGGGCGAGGGGCTCGAGGTGCGCCAGGAGGGCCGTCAGGTCGAGCACACGCTGGCGCAGGTCGACGGCTCGCTCGCCGGGTTCACCCCGGAGCAGGTGGCCGGGCTCGTGGTCGCCTACGAGCCCGTGTGGGCCATCGGCACGGGGGAGGTCGCCACCCCGGACGACGCCCAGGAGGTCTGCTCCGCCATCCGGACCCGCGTCGCGGAGACCGCGGGTGAGGACGCCGCGGCCGGCCTCCGGATCCTCTACGGAGGGTCGGTAAAGGCCAACAACGTCGGGGGAATCATGCAGAAGTCCGATGTCGACGGGTGTCTCGTCGGCGGAGCCAGCCTTCAGGTCGACGAGTTCGGCGGCATCTGTCGTTTCTACGACATGCCCCTCCTCTGATCTGCGCGCCTGATCGGTTAGGCTCCACCCCGTGGTTATCGTCTTCGAGGTCTTGCTCGTCATCTCGAGCTTGCTCCTGATCCTGCTGGTGCTCCTCCACAAGGGGCGCGGTGGCGGGCTCTCCGACATGTTCGGTGGTGGCGTCTCGAGTGGTCTCGGCGGATCGTCCGTGGCCGAGCGCAACCTGGACCGCATCACCGTCGGTACGGCCATGGTGTGGTTCGCGTGCGTGGTCGGACTTGGGCTCCTGCTCAAGACCGGCAACTGATCCTCAACGATCTCTCGAAGGAGTCACACCGTGGCAGGCGCAGGAAACGCCATCCGGGGCAGCCGTGTCGGCGCTGGACCCATGGGTGAGGCGGAGCGCGGTGACGCCGCTCCCCGTCAGAACGTCACGTACTTCTGCTCCCACGAGCACCGGACGCTGATCGCGTTCGCCGTCGAGGCGAACGTCCCGGCGACCTGGGACTGCCCGCGCTGCGGGCTCCCGGCGAGCCTCGACTGCGACAACCCGCCGCCGGCGCCCAAGATCGAGCCCTACAAGACACACCTGGCCTACGTGAAGGAGCGTCGCTCCGACGCCGAGGCCAAGGAGATCCTCAACGAGGCGGTCGCCACCCTGCGCGCCCGTCGCAAGAGCGGCGACGTCGTCTTCTGACCTCTTCGCTGACCGGGCACTCGTGTCACGCGGTGGGGCGCTGAGCGGGCACTCGTGTCACGCGGTGGAGCGCTGACGGGCAGTCGCGGCACGCAGTGGGCGCTGACCGGGCAGTTCAGGACCGGCCCTGTGGATGACGAGAGCAGGGCGCCGGATCTTCGCCCATCCTTCCGGGCATGGATCACACCTGGCTCGACGCCCGCGGCGCCTTCCTCGGCGCAGGCTGCCCCCTCCCGCTCGACTCTCCGTTCACACCGGCCCAGGCGCTGGGGCTCGGAGTCTCTCGGCGCTCGCTGAGGTGCATCGCGGCCAGCGGCCTGATCAGGCCAGTGGTCCGAGGTGTGTACGCCGCGGCACAGGCACCGGACGACGTCCTCATGCGCGCCCGTGCGCTTGCGCTCGTGGTGCCGGCCACCGCAGTGGTCACGGACCGCACGGCGGCCTGGTTGCACGGCGTCGACATCCTTCCGCGTACGGCGCTGACCCTGGCTCCCCCGATCGACGTCGTCCATGTCGACGACACCCGGGTCAGGCGGCCGGAGGTCGATGGCCGTCGACGGGGTCTTCTCGCGAGAGACATCACGCTCGTGCACGGCGTACGCGTGACGACAGCGCTTCGTACGGCGCTGGACCTGGGCCGTCTGCTCTGGCGCTTCGATGCGCTGGCGGCGATCGACGGGTTCCTCCGGATCGGCGTACCGCAGGAGCTGCTCGTGGCCGAGATCGGGCGGTTCAAGGGCTACCGAGGAGTCATCCAGCTTCGGACACTGGCTCCTCTCGGCGACGGGCGGTCCGAGTCTCCCGGTGAAGGAGCGCTCCGCCTCCACTGGCACGACGCGGGGCTGCCCAGGCCCGAGCTGCAGTACTGGATCCACTCCGACGACGGCGTACCCATCTACAGGCTGGACCTTGCCGATCCCGACGTGCGCTACGCGGCGGAGTACGACGGCGAGGAGTTCCACACCGCCACCGAGGACCAGGAGTACGACGAAGCACGCAACGGCTGGATCAGCGATCACAGGGGGTGGCGGATCGACCCCTTCACCAAGCACGAGGTCTACGGCCGTGATCCCTCACCGGTCATGCAGCTGCAAGCTGGCTACGCAGACGCCCGGCGGCACAGGACCCTGTGGACACCTCGTCGGCGAACGGACTGAATTGCCCGCTCGATGTTCTGGAGTGTGACGCGACTGCCCGCTCAGCGTCCCCTGGCGTGACACGAGTGCCCGGTCGGCGTCCCCCGGCGTGAGCTAGAGGGCGGAGGCGGCGTCCTCGTCGAGCCACCAGATGCTTGGCTCGGCCGTGACGCCGCGGGCGGGGGTCTGCTGGACCGATCCCTCGTCGGCCAGGGCCCTGGCCACCGCTTCGGCCTTGCCGTCGCCGGTCACCAGGAACCACACCTCACGGGTCCGGTTGAGGGCGCTGAAGGTGAGGCTGATGCGCTCGGGCGGGGGTTTCGGCGAGTCCGTCACGGCGACCGCGATGTCCTCCAGCCCCTCGAGCTGGGGGTGGTGCGGGAAGAGCGAGGCGACGTGGCCGTCGGGCCCCAGGCCCAGCAGCACGAGGTCGAACTCCCCACTGCCGTGCTCCCGCACTTCCACGCCGTACGCCGCAGCGGCCGCCGCCAGGTCGGGGTGCACCTCGTCGGCCGCCGGCATGGCGTGCACGCGCGCCGGGTCGACCCCCACGACGTCGAGCAGGTCGAGCTCGGCCGCTCGGTCGTTGCGGTCGGAGGAGTCGGCGGGCACGTAGCGCTCGTCGCCCCACCAGAAGTCGACCTGCGTCCAGTCGACGTCGCCGGAGGGGAGCGCGGCCACGGCTCGGTAGATCTGGTTCGCGATGGTCCCGCCGGTCAGGACGATGGACGGCACGCGCCCCTGCGCCTGCACCGACGCGATGCGCGCGACGAGCTGTTCGGCGACGGCGCGAGCCACGGCCTCGGCGCTCGGGTGCACCTTGATCTCAGTCATGTCGATGCCAGCTTCACGAGTCGTCGGGTGGTGGCGGCGTAGGTGTCGTCCTCGTCGAGGCGACGCAGCTCCTCGGCCAGCAGCTCCGGGACGGTCCTGCGCTTGAGTGCGACCGGCCGATCGGGCTGTCCGGGGGATACGAACGAGGCGAGCGTGCCGTCAGGTCGGCTGATGCTGACGTCGCCGGACTTCGTCCGCAGCACCACCTCGGTGATGCCCGGACCGTCGGAGTTCTTTCGCTCCACCGGGACCTTCAGCCGGTCGTTGAGCCAGGCCACCAGCAGCTCGGCGCTGGGGCTGACGCGCTCGGCGGTGACCGAGGCCCGGGTGACCTTCTCCGGGTGCTGGTCGAGGGCCGCAGCGAGCAGAGCGCGCCACGGTGTGATGCGGGTCCAGGCCAGATCGGTGTTGCCCTTGGCGTAGGACGTGCACTGGTGGTTGATGGCCTTGGTCCTGGCCTTGGTCGCGGCCGCCGCGTCGGTGATCCGCCGCTGGGCCAACGAGCCGAGGGCGTCGGCCGCGGGGTCCAGCGGTGCGTCCGCGGGCCACCAGACCACGACGGGGGAGTCGGGGAGCAGCAGGGGGAGCACGACGGAGTCGGGGTGCTTGACCACCTGACCGTTGAGCCGGATCAGCGCCGTCTCACCGCTCCAACCGGCGCCGGTGCCGACCTGGGCGTTGACCACGGGATGGCCCCGGGCATCGCCCAGGATCACGCCGAGCACCCGGGCCGGGTGCTCCTGCGAAGCTGCCCGCGCCGACTCCATCGCGTCGTGCGCCTGGTCCTCGTCGACCACGATGACCAGCGTCATCACCATCCCCATGGCGGGGGAGCCGGCCCGCTTGCGGGCGCGCAGGAACTCAGCGGCGATGCCGGAGGAGTTGGTGTCGGTGAGCTCGATCATCGCGGGGTCCCAGTCTCGTGGAGTCGGATCATGGCCTTCTCCAGACGCGGCCGTCACGGGCCAGCATGGCGTTCGCGGACTCGGGTCCCCATTGTCCGGAGGCGTACTGCTCGACCGGGGACTTGCCGGACGCGTCCTGCTTGGCCCAGTGCTCGAGGATCGGGTCGAGGATCTTCCACGACAGCTCGACCTCCTTCTGCTGGGGGAACAGCGGGGGGTCGCCGAGCAGCACGTCGAGGATCAGGCGCTCGTAGGCCTCGGGGCTGGCCTCGGTGAAGGAGCCCCCGTAGGCGAAGTCCATGTTGACGTCGCGGATCTCCATGGCGGTCCCCGGGACCTTGGAGCCGAACCTCATCGTGATCCCCTCGTCGGGCTGGATCCGGAACACCACCGCGTTGTGCGTCAGGTCCTCGGTCGCGGTCTCGCTGAAGGGCAGGTGAGGGGCGCGCTTGAAGACCAGGGCCACCTCGGTGACGCGTCGCCCCAGCCGTTTGCCGGTGCGCAGGTAGAACGGGACCCCGGCCCAGCGACGGGTCTCGACGTTCAGCCGGATGGCCGCGTAGGTCTCGGTCGTCGAGGACGACGAGATGTCCTCCTCCTCGAGGTAGCCCTCGACCTTCTCGCCACCGGCCCAGCCGGCGGCGTACTGACCGCGGGCGGTGTTCAGGTCGAGCCGCCGGGGGAGTACGACGGAGGCGAGGATCTTCTGCTTCTCGACCCGGAGGCTCTCCGCGTCGAAGGAGATCGGCTCCTCCATGGCCACCAGCGCCATCAGCTGGATGAGGTGGTTCTGGATGACGTCGCGGGCGGCGCCGATGCCGTCGTAGTAGCCCGCTCGACCGCCGATACCGATGTCCTCGGCCATGGTGATCTGCACGTGGTCGACGTAGTTGGCGTTCCAGATCGGCTCGAAGAGGTTGTTGGCGAAGCGCATCGCCAGGATGTTCTGCACCGTCTCCTTGCCGAGGTAGTGGTCGATCCGGAAGACCGACTCCGGCGGGAACACGTGGTCGATGGTCGCGTTCAGCTCCCGGGCCGACTCGAGGTCGTGCCCGAACGGCTTCTCCACCACCACCCGGCGCCAGGACCCCTCGCCGCTCTCGACGAGCCCGTGCTCCTCGAGCTGTCCGATGACGTCGCCGAAGAACTTCGGTGGGATGGAGAGGTAGAACGCGTGGTTGCCGCCGGTGCCACGGACCTCGTCGAGCTCCTGGATCGTGCGCCGCAGCTTGTCGAAGGCGGCGTCGTCGGAGAAGTCGCCCTGGACGAAGCGGATGCCCTCGGAGAGCTGGCGCCACACCTCCTCACGGAACTCCGTGCGGGCGTGAGCTCGCACCGAGTCGTGCACGATCTGGGCGAAGTCCTGGTCGGCCCAGTCACGCCGGGCGTAGCCGACGAGGCTGAACCCCGGGGGCAGCAGCCCACGGTTGGCCAGGTCGTAGATCGCCGGCATCACCTTCTTGCGGGCCAGGTCACCGGTCACCCCGAACAGCACCATCCCGCAGGGGCCTGCGATGCGGGGCATCCGACGGTCGTCGGGATCCCGTAGCGGGTTCGTCCAGTCAGCAGTCACCGACGGTGCTCCCGGTAGTAGGTGATCAGGGCCTGGGTGGACGCGTCCTGCTCGGCCAGGGCGGCGGCGTCGCCGTCGATGGCAGGTCCGACCTGCTGCGCCAGCTGCTTGCCGAGCTCGACGCCCCACTGGTCGAAGCTGTCGATGCCCCACACCGCACCCTGGGTGAAGGTGATGTGCTCGTAGAGCGCGACCAGCTGACCGAGCACCGAGGGGCTGAGCTCCGGGGCCATGATCGAGGTGGTCGGCCGGTTGCCGGAGAACACCCGCGCCGGGACGATCTCCTCGCGGGTCCCCTCCGCGCGCACCTCCTCGGCCGTCTTGCCGAAGGCCAGCGCCCGGGTCTGGGCGAAGAAGTTGGCCAGGAAGAGCTCGTGCACGTCGGTGCTCTGCCCGTCCTGGGTGTCCTCGAGCGGATAGGCGGGGTTCGCGAAGGCGATGAAGTCGGCCGGGACCAGCCGGGTGCCCTGGTGGATCAGCTGGTAGAACGCGTGCTGGCCGTTGGTGCCGGGCTCGCCCCAGAAGACCTCGCCCGTGTCGGTGGTGACCGGCGAGCCGTCCCAGCGCACGCTCTTGCCGTTGGACTCCATGGTCAGCTGCTGGAGGTAGGCCGGGAAACGGTGCAGGAGCTGGGAGTACGGCAGCACCGCGTGGGTCTGCGCACCGAGGAAGCTGGTGTACCAGACGTTCAGCAGGCCCATCAGCACGGGCACGTTCGCGTGCGCGGCCGTGGTGCGGAAGTGCTCGTCCATCGTGTGGAAGCCTCGTAGGAACTCCGCGAAGCGCTCCGGTCCGATCGCCACGACCAGGGAGGTGCCGATCGCCGAGTCGACGGAGTAGCGCCCGCCCACCCAGTCCCAGAAGCCGAAGGCGTTGTCGGGGTCGATGCCGAACTCGGCCACCTTGTCCAGCGCGGTCGAGACCGCGACGAAGTGCCGCGAGACCGCGTCGGCCCCGTCGTCGCCCGTGGATCCCGCCGCGCGCAACCCGTCCAGCAACCATGCCTTGCACAGCCGTGCGTTGGTGAGTGTCTCGAGAGTGCCGAAGGTCTTGCTGGAGACGATGAACAGGGTGCTGGCCGGGTCGAGCCCGGACAGCGTGGTCGCCGCGTCAGTCGGATCGATGTTGCTGATGAAGCGGCACTCGAGGCCGTCCTGGTGGTACGCCGCGAGCGCCTCGTAGGCCATCACCGGACCGAGGTCCGAGCCGCCGATCCCGATGTTGACGACCGTGCGGATGCGCTCGCCGGTGATCCCGGTCCAGCGGCCGTCGCGCACCTTCTCGGCGAACTCGTAGATGCGCTCGAGCACCTCGTGGACGTCGGGAACGACGTCGTGCCCGTCGACCTCGAGGCGCGCGCGGGCCGGGAGCCGCAGCGCGGTGTGCAGCACCGCGCGGTCCTCGGTGGTGTTGATGTGCTCCCCGGCGAACATGGCATCACGCCGTGCGGTGAGCCCGACCTCACCGGCCAGGTCCAGGAGGGCGTCGAGCACGTCGCCGTTGACCAACGCCTTGGAGAGGTCGACGTGGAGGTCACCCGCGTCGTGGGTGAGGCGCTCGACCCGCTGCGGGTCAGCGGCGAACCACCCGCGGAGGTCGGGCTCCAGCCCGTCCGCCAGCCCCTGCAGCCGTGCCCAGGCCTCAGTCGACACCGGGTCACGGGGAGCCTGGCTCACGAGCGTGCAGCCTCGAGGCTGGTCTTCACCGTCCCGAGAAGCTCGTCCCACGAGGTCTGGAACTTCTCGACACCTTCCTCCTCGAGCACCGCGATCACGTCGTCGTAGTCGACGCCGGCCTCCTTGAGGGCCGCCATCACCTGGCGGGCGTCCTCGTAGTGGGGCCGCACCTGGTCACCGGCGACCACACCGTGGTCCTTGACGGCCTGGAGGGTCTTCTCGGGCATGGTGTTGACGGTGTTCTCGACGGCCAGGTCGACGACGTACATCGTGTCCTTGTAGTCGGGGTTCTTCACGCCCGTCGAGGCCCACAGCGGGCGCTGCCTGTTGGCCCCCGCCGCGGCCAGGGCCTCCCAGCGCTCGCCGGAGAAGAACTTCTCGTACGCCTCGTAGGCCAGGCGCGCGTTGGCCACGCCCGCCTTGCCGAGCAGCTCGTGCCCCTCGCCGAGGCGCTTGTCGATCTCGGTGTCGACGCGTGACACGAAGAACGAGGCGACCGAGTGGATCGTCGAGAGGTCCTTGCCGGCCTCCTTCGCCTTCTCCAGGCCGGAGACGTAGGCCTCCATCACGCCCTGGTAGCGGTCGAGGCCGAAGATCAGGGTGACGTTGACGCTGATCCCCTCACCGATGGTGGAGGTGATGGCCGGAGCGCCCTCGGTCGTGGCGGGGATCTTGATCAGCAGGTTGGGCTGGTCGATCTCGCTCCACAGCTCCTTGGCGGAGGCGAAGGTCGCGTCCTCGTCGTGGGCCATCATCGGAGAGACCTCGATGGAGACCCGGCCGTCGACGCCGTCGGTCGACTCCCAGGTGGGCTTGAGCACGTCGCAGGCGTTGCGGACGTCGGTGGTGGTGAGGGCGAAGACGGTCCTGTCGACGTCGGCGCCCTGTGCCGCGAGCTCGCGCACCTGGTCGTCGTAGCGCTCGCCGTCGGCAAGGGCCGCCGCGAAGATCGACGGGTTGGTGGTGACCCCGACGACCGAGTCGTTCTTGACGAGGTCGGCCAGGTTGCCGGTCTCGAGCCGGTCACGCGAGAGGTCGTCGAGCCAGATGGAGACGCCGGCCTCCGAGAGCTCCTGCAGGTTGTCTGACATGTGCTTCTCCTTCGATTGTCGTGGGAGGGCGGCGGCCCGTCTAGCTGGTCGCCACCCGGATGCTGTCCTCGGCGGCGTCGGCGACGGCCTGGGCCGTGAAGCCGAACTCCGTGAAGAGTCGTGCGGCGTCGGCGGAGGCGCCGTAGTGCTCGATGGAGACGGAACGTCCGTGGTCGCCCACGTACTCCCGCCAGCCCATCTTGATGCCGGCCTCGACCGAGACCCGCGCCTTCACCGTGGGCGGGATGACCGTCTCGCGGTAGGAGGACTCCTGCTCCTCGAACCACTCGATGCACGGCATCGAGACCACGCGTGCCTTGATGTCCTTCTCGGCCAGCAGCTCGCGGGCGGCGACAGCGAGCTGGAGCTCGGAGCCGGTGCCGATGAGTACGACGTCGGGCGTGCCCTCGGTGTCGAGGAGGACGTAGCCGCCCTTGTGCACGTTGGAGGTGTCGGAGAACCCCTGCTCGTCGCGCGGGACGATGGGCAGGTTCTGCCGGCTCAGGATGATGCCGGCCGGACGGTCGGTGTGCTCCATGACGGTCTGCCAGCAGGCGACCGTCTCGTTGGCGTCCGCGGGGCGTACGACGTCCAGCCCGGGGATCGCGCGCAGGGCGGCGAGGTGCTCGATCGGCTGGTGGGTCGGGCCGTCCTCGCCGAGGCCGATGGAGTCGTGGGTCCAGACGTAGGTGACCGGCAGGCCCATCAGGGCAGCGAGCCGGACGGAGCCACGCATGTAGTCGGAGAACGTGAGGAACGTGCCGCCGAAGACCCGGGTGCCGCCATGGACGGCGATGCCGTTGAGGATCGCGCCCATGCCGTGCTCACGGATGCCGAAGTGGAGCACGCGGCCGGCGTAGGGGTCGCCCTTCCACATCTTGGTCGAACGGTCCTTGGGCAGGAACGAGGGGGCGCCCTCGATGGTGGTGTTGTTCGACTCGGCCAGGTCGGCCGACCCGCCCCAGAACTCGGGCACCGTGGCGGCGATCGCGTTGATCACCGCGCTCGAGGCCTTGCGGGTCGCGAGCCCCTTCGGGTCGGCCGCGAAGGTGGGGAGATCGTCGGCCCATCCGCGGGGGAGGGTGCGGGTCTGGAGCCGGTCGAAGAAGGCCGTGTCGGCGGAGGGCTTCCTGGACCACGAGTCGTAGGCGCCCTGCCAGGCGGCCTGGGCCTCCTTGCCCCGGCCGACAGCCTTGCGGGTGTGCTCGATGACGTCGGGGGCCACGTCGAAGGTGAGGTCGGGGTCCATTCCCATGACCTTCTTGGTGGCGGCGACCTCGTCGGCGCCGAGCGCGGAGCCGTGGGCGGCGCCGGTGTTCTGCTTGTTCGGGGCCGGCCAGGCGATGATCGTGCGCAGCACGATGATGCTGGGCCGGTCGGTCACGCCCTCGGCCTTCTGGATGGCCGTGTAGAGCGCGGGAACGTCCTCCCGGTAGGTGGTGTCGCCGTGGGTCCAGTCGACGGTCTGGACGTGCCAGCCGTAGGCCTCGTAGCGGGCGGCGACGTCCTCGCTCAGCGCCACGTCGGTGTCGTCCTCGATCGAGATCTTGTTGTCGTCGTAGATCAGCGTCAGGTTGCCGAGGCGCTGCGTCGCGGCGATCGAGGACGCCTCGGAGCTGACGCCCTCCTCGATGTCACCGTCGCTGCACAGGGCGTAGACGTGGTGGTCGAAGGGGGAGTCACCGTCCCCTGCGTTGGGGTCGAGCAGGCCGCGTTCCTTGCGGGCGGCCATGGCCATGCCGACGGCGTTGCCGATGCCCTGGCCCAGTGGCCCGGTGGTGGTCTCCACGCCGGCGGTGTGGCCGAACTCCGGGTGGCCGGGGGTCTTGCTGCCCCAGGTGCGCAGTGACTTGAGGTCCTCGAGCTCGAGGCCCCAGCCACCGAGGTAGAGCTGGATGTAGAGGGTCAGGCTGGAGTGGCCGCAGGAGAGCACGAACCGGTCGCGGCCGGGCCAGTGCGGGTCGGCGGGGTTGTGCTGCATCACCTTCTGGAACAGGAGGTAGGCGGCGGGCGCCAGGCTCATGGCGGTGCCGGGGTGGCCGTTGCCCACCTTCTGCACGGAGTCCATGGCCAGGGCGCGTACGGTGTCGACCGCGCGATCGTCGAGCTCGGTCCAGTCGAGTCGGGCATCTGTGGGCACGTCGGTGTAGTCCTCTCGTCAGCGGCACGCTTCGGCTTCGAGCCTAGTGCGCAAGTGCGGTGCGGGTCACGCCGGTCGGTTCGTCGAGCCGTGGGCACCGCGGCTAGACTCATCCAGGCTGTACCCCGTTTCCGTTCCACGATCCGTTCCCCGCTCCGGGGCCCTGAAGGCGAGGCACGCGTGACCGCCCTCGATGCCGAGGTGTCCGTCAACGGACCGTCCTCGGGTCAGGCGACCTTCCGCGACATCGTCGGTGCCTACGTCGGGCTGACCAAGCCCCGGGTCATCGAGCTGCTCCTGCTGACCACCGTGCCGGTCATGTTCTTCGCCCAGCGAGGCATCCCGCCCCTGTGGCTCGTCGTCGCCACGGTCGTCGGCGGCACCCTGTCCGCGGGCAGCGCCAACGCCTTGAACTGCGTCTACGACCGCGACATCGACGAGCAGATGCGCCGCACCCGGCGCCGGGCCCTTCCGCGCCACATGGTGACGCCTCGGTCGGCGCTGGTCTTCGGCCTGTCCCTGATGCTGTTCTCGACGCTGGTGCTCGGGCTCTTCGTCAACTGGCTCTCGGCCGGGCTGTCGCTCGCCGCCTGCGCGTTCTACCTCTTCGGCTACACGATGCTGTTGAAGCGGCGTACGACCCAGAACATCGTGTGGGGCGGGCTCGCCGGATGCTTCCCGACGCTGATCGGCTGGACCGCGGTCACCAACGAGCTGGCCTGGGCACCCGTCGTCCTGTTCCTGGTGGTGTTCTTCTGGACCCCGCCGCACACCTGGGCGCTGGCGATGCGCTACCGCGAGGACTACGCGCTGGTCGACGTGCCGATGCTGCCGGTCGTCAAGGACGCCGAGGGCGTCGCCAAGCCGATCGTGGCCTACTCCTGGGTGATGGTCGCGACCTCGCTGGCGCTGTGGCCCGTGGCGGGCACGGGTCTGCTCTACCCGATCGCCGCGACCGTGCTGGGCGCAGCCTTCCTGGTCGAGGCCCACCTGATGTGGCGGCGTGCCCGAGGCAGCAACGACCTCGTCGTCGTCAAGCCGATGCGGCTCTTCCACTGGTCCAACATGTACCTCTCGCTGCTCTTCGTCGCGGTCGCGCTCGACCCGCTGCTCAAGCTCTGACGGAGCCTGTCGCGGCCCGGTTGGCCCGTCGTAGGTGGTCGGCGAGGCTCAGGGCCACAGCCAGCCCGACCAGCAGCACGCTGGTGCCGGGCTCCAGGCGCAGCACCGCCACCACCCAGATGGCCACGACCACGGCCAGGGCCGGCACCGCGGTGGAGAGCGAGGCGTCGGCCAGGCTGTGGATCCCCGCGATCACCAGCAGGTAGACGCTGACCGACCCGGCGAGGAGGAACACCGCGGTGCCGGGCGCGACGTGGGCGTGGTGCTCCACGACGTCGACCAGCATCGCCAGGCAGGCCCCCACCGACGCCGCGGAGGCGAAGACGAAGTAGTGGACGTAGCCGAAGACGAAAGAGGTCTCCCGGCTCAGGGCGTCCACCATCGGGCGCTTGAAGTAGACCCACCACATCGAGAAGACCAGGAGCAGGGCGCCGAGGATCAGCAGGAAGAGCTGGACCTCCAGACCGTGACCGTCCAGTGTGCCGGAGATCGCCTGGGTCGTGGCGAGGATGACCTCGCCGAGCACGATGATCGTGAAGAGCTCGTAGCGCTCGGCGATGTGGTGCCGGTGCCAGGGGGTGCTCCACCGGCGCTCGGCCCAGAACGGCGCCGCCATCTCGACCAGGGCGAGGACCACGAAGGACACCCACACGGCGGCCCCATGACCGAAGACGAAGATGCGCAGCACCCAGAAGACCTGGATGACCGTGACTGCCCCGGCGTAGCGCAGCGCCGTGCCACGGGCCCCGGGGTGCTCGCGAGCCACCCGCAACCAGAGCGGGATCATCGCCACCCGCATGATCACGTAGCCGATCACGATGAGCGTGAAGTCGTGGTCCGCGCCGGCCGCCTGGGGGGTGCCCGCCGCCAGGACGAGGACCCCGGTCATCACCACGAAGGTGAGCAGCCAGAAGACGACGTCGCCGGTGTCGTAGGCGCTCGCGAACCAGGAGTAGTTGACCCAGGCCCACCAGATCGCGAAGAAGACCATGGCGTAGCCGCTCAGTCCGGCGAGATGACCCTCCGCGAGGTCGTGGTGGAGGGTGGAGGCCGCCGCGGCGACGGCCACCACGAAGCAGAGGTCGAAGAAGAGCTCGAGGGGGGTCGAGGTGCGGTGCGACTCGTTCGGGTCCCGTCCCACCATGGGACGGTGCCACGAGACGGCGGGTACGGCGCTCATCGCTGGGTCAGGAGTCGCCGGAGAGCGAGTCGAGGACCCCTTCGAGCATCTGCAGCCCGCGAGAGAGGACGGGAGAGTCGCCCGGAGGCAGGGAGGTCAGACGGACGGTGACGACCTCCCGGCCCGCCGACGCGGCCAGGGTGGCGGAATCTGCGCCGTCGATCCTCCCGCTCGCCGCACAGCTCTTGTCCGACCCGGCCGCGACGAAGCCGGCCCGCTCCTTGAACCGGGAGCGGTCGATCGCGCGGCACTGGCTGTCCAGGACGCCCTCAGCGGTGTCGTCGTCGTTGGTCTGCAGCCAGGTGACCACCGCGCTGAGCTCGGTCGCCGCGCCGCTCGTGGAGCGCAGCGAGCAGGCGGCTGTGGGGTTGCCGGTCTCGTCGCTGTTGGAGTTGGCGATCAGGCCCTGCTTCGCCGCGGCAGGGACCAGGGCGCACAGGTCCGCGGGGACGGCGGGTCTCATGGCCGCCAACGGGGTCGGCGCGGTCGTCCCGCAACCCGCAGCCAGGAGGAGCGTGGCCAGCAGGGTTCCGATCCGTGCGGAACGCCGTGGTGCCGGCATCAAGTCTCCTCGCGAGGCGGTGCGGTCCGTGCTGCTCCAACGCGCCACATTCCACCACAGGGGAGGAGGGCCGGAGGTCGAACGCGCGGCCCTTCTCAGCGACGCGGTCCCGGCGAGGCAAGGACGGGCACGGGGCCGGGGACACCGGATCCTTCGCGCACCTCGATGAGCACCCAGGTCACGGCGGCGGCCACGAGGGCGGCACCGAGGAGGTGGAAGCCGACGAGCACGGCCGGCAGGTCGGTGAAGTACTGGACGAACCCGATCAGCCCCTGCGCCAGCTCCACGGCCAGCAGCGTCCCGGTGACGCGCGAGGGGTGCACGATCACGAGCGCCACCGTGAGGCCGACCAGCAGGAAGACGACGTCGGCGTGCAGCTGGGAGAGCTGCAGCGGGTCGAGGCCGTTGCGAGGAGCTTCGACGTCTCCGGCGTGCGGGCCCGACCCGGTCACCACGGTGCCGAGCGCCAGGACCACCCAGGCGACGGCGTACGTCGACCACGCAAGGGTGCGGTGCCGCGCCGTCGGGGCGCTCGCCTGCGAGCGTTCCTCGTCCGGTGAGGGCGGCGGGTGGTCGGTGCGGTGCAGGTAGAGGACAGCGAGGCTGATGATCCCCATGGAGAAGAGCAGGTGGAAGGCGACCACCCACGGGTTGAGGTCGGTGAGCACCGTGATCCCGCCCAGGACGGCCTGCGCCGGGACGCTGAGCGCGAGGACCAGGCTCAGCCGGCGGAGCTCGGTGCGACCGGACTGCCAGGCGCTCACGAAGGTGGCGATGGCGATCGCCGTGAGGACGAAGGTCAGGGTGCGGTTGCCGAACTCGATCGCCGAGTGGAAGTTGAGGGCTCCGTGGGGTGTGAACGACTCGTCGGTGCAGCGGGGCCAC
The DNA here is from genome assembly GCA_963843775.1 of uncultured Actinomycetota bacterium. Taxonomy (GTDB): domain Bacteria; phylum Actinomycetota; class Actinomycetes; order Propionibacteriales; family Nocardioidaceae; genus Marmoricola. The sequence goes on along the minus strand of CAWJLT010000010.1, from coordinate 163,109 downwards.
GTCGGACAACCCAGGCCGGAGCCGCTGAGCCGCACGGCTGCGCCGGTGACCACGATGCCGATGTTGGCCGCGAGCGTGGCCCAGCCCAGCCGACGGACCCAGGTCCGCCCGCCCAGACCGGAGGTGCGTGCGGTCACCGCGGTGCTCATTCCCACGTGAAGGTCTTTGCTGTCAGTGCTGCCCCGGCTCCGGCCCAGACCAGGAGCACGAGCAGCGAGCCCCACTCGATGGACCCGGACCAGAACGCGTGCCGCAGCGCGTCGCCCAGGGCCCCCGAGGGCAGCAGCCGGGTGACGCCGCCGAAGGCGCCGTAGGCGGTCGAGGGGAGTACGACGGCCCCGCCCGCCATCAGCAGCAGGTAGACCAGGTTCGCCGCGGCCAGGGTCGCCTCGGCCCGCAGCGATCCGGCCACGAAGAGGCCCAGTGACGCGAACGCGGCCGTCCCCAGGACGATGGCCAGCAACACCGCCACCGGCGAGGCGTGCGGCTGCCAGCCGAGGGCCAGCGCCACCAGCGAGATCACGACGATCTGCATGGCCTCCACCAGGAGCAGGGCGCCGACCTTGCCGAGCAGCAGCCCCGAGCGCGGCAGCGGCGAGGAGCCGAGCCGCTTGATCACGCCGTAGCGGCGCTCGAACCCGGTCGCGATGGCCAGCGAGGTGAACGCGGTCGACATCACGGCGAGCGCGAGCACCCCGGGGGCGAAGACGTCGATGGCCCGACGGGTGAACGACAGGTCCAGGTGCTTGGCCCCCTCGACGCCGCCGATGAGGACGACCACCGGGATCACCACGGCGAGCAGCAGCTGCTCACCGTTGCGCAGCATCAGCCTGGACTCCATCCGGGCCTGCGCCAGCACCTGACGGGTCAGGGGAGCGGCGCCGGGGCGCGGGGTGAACAGTCCGCTGGGGGCGGTCACGTCGCCAGCTCCCTTCCGGTGATCTCGAGGAAGACGTCCTCGAGGTTGCGCTGGCCGAGGTGCAGCGACTCCGGGAGCACGGCGTGCTTCTCGCACCACGCCGAGATGGTGGCCAGGGTCGTGCTGTCCGCCGGACCGGTGACCAGCAGGCTCACCTCGCTGAGGGCACGGACGTCGAGCCGGGGGCCCAACGCCTCCCGCAGCGAGTCGGGTGCGCCCACGGGGAACGGCTTGGTCACCACCAGGCGGATCGTGGAGGTGCCGCCGCGGGTCAGCTCCAGCGGCGTCCCCGAGGCGATCATCCGGCCGTGGTCGATGATGTGGATCCAGTCGGCCAGGCGCTCGGCCTCGTCCATGTGGTGCGTCGTGAGGACCACGGTCACTCCGTCACCCCGCATCTCCTCGAGCAGCTCCCAGGTCGTACGCCGGGCCGCGGGGTCCATCCCCGCCGTCGGCTCGTCGACGAAGACCAGCTCCGGGCGTCCCACCACGGCCATGGCCAGCTTGAGTCGCTGCTGCTGCCCGCCGGAGAGGCGTCGGTAGGGGGTCCGACCGCAGTCACCGAGACCGAGGCGCTCCCCGAGCACGTCCACGTCCAGCGGCTCGGCGTGCAGGGCCGCGATGTGGCGCAGCATCTCGTTCGCGCGCACTCCCGACCAGGCTCCACCGTCCTGGAGCATCACCCCGATGCGGGGGAGCAGGTCGCGCCGCTGCCTCTGGGGGTCGAGACCCAGCACGGACACCGAGCCCTGCTGCGCCCTGCGGTAGCCCTCGCACGTCTCCAGCGTCGTGGTCTTGCCGGCGCCGTTCGGGCCGAGCACAGCCGTGATCGTGTGGCGCTCGACGACCAGGTCGAGGTGGTCGACGGCGACCTTGTCGCCGTACCGCATCACCAGTCCCGAGACCGCCACGGCCGGTCCCTCGGGGTTCGAGGAGACGGGGGAGGTGGGCACCCTGCCGATTCTACGGAGGGTGGTTCACCGACCCGGCAGGCCCTTGACGTAGGCCGCCTGGCCGAGGTGCTGCAGGCAGTCGCCCAGGACGCTCACCAGGCGCGCGCCGGCCGTCACGGGCGGGTTCCAGCTGCGGTCCACCACCCGGTCGAGCTCCTCGGCGTCGAGCCGCTCGACGTAGGCGAGGGAGGCCCGGTGCACGGCCTGGTGGTAGTCAGCCAGCGCCTGGAGGTCGTCGACCCGCACGGCGTCCACCTCCGCGGAGGAGTGGCCGTAGCCGATGTCGCCCTCGTCGAAGGGAAGCGCGAACCGCTGGGACCAGCCGTCGTTCCACGCCTGCGGCTGGCCGCTGAGGCCCGCAACGTGGTCGTCCTGCACCCGGGCCGTGTGCCAGAGCAGCCAGACGATCGGGTTCCCGACGCCCTCGAGGCGGCGGTGGGCGGTCTCGCGGTCCAGGTCGTCGAGGGTGCCGACATAGAGTTCACGGACGCGGTCGAAGGAGTCGACGAGCAGCTCTGAGGTCTTCATGCAACGACCGTAGACGCCCCCAGGCCGGGCAGGAGGACCCCGTGCGAGGTAAGGGTCGCCTTATTTGAAAGCGGCTTCGCATTAAGGGCACACTGGTGTTGTGGAAATCGCCGGACAGCAGCCCGACCAACCGACGCGCGAGCGTGTGGTGCGGTCGGTCATGGTCAACGGTCCCTCCACCGCAGCGGCTCTCGCCCAGCGGCTGCACCTCACCTCGGCCGCCGTACGCCGCCACCTCGACCACCTGCTGGAGGATGGCACCCTCGAGGCCCGCGAGCCGCGCACCAGCGCCACCCGTGGCCGGGGTCGACCCGCCAAGGTGTTCGCCCTGACCGCCACGGGTCGCGACAGCCTCGACCAGGCCTACGACGACCTCGCGGTCCAGGCGCTCCGCTTCCTCTCCGAGACCGGTGGCAAGGAGGCCGTGCGGCAGTTCGCCGACCGCAGGGCGGCCAAGATCGAGCAGCGTTTCGACGTCCTGGTGGAGACACGCCCGGACCTCACCCCGCTCGACGCACTCGTGCAGGTGTTCACCGACGAGGGGTACGCCGCCGCGGTGCGCAACCTCCCCGTGGGCGAGCAGCTGTGCCAGCAGCACTGCCCGGTCTCCCACGTGGCCAACGAGTTCCCCGAGCTGTGCGAGGCCGAGACGGCAGCGATCAGCCGGATGCTCGGCGGACGCCACGTCCAACGACTCGCGACGATCGCCCACGGCGACGGCGTCTGCACCACCTGCATCCCCAGCACCACGACAGAAGGCTCCACCACCAGCACGTCCGCGACAAGCAAGGAGAGGGTCACCCGATGACTTCCATCGAAGAACTGAACCCGTCACTCAAGGGCATCGGCCGCTACGAGTTCGGCTGGTCCGACAAGAACGACGTGGGCGCCAACGCCACGCGTGGCCTCAACGAGGACGTCGTGCGCAACATCTCCTCGCTCAAGAGCGAGCCCCAGTGGATGCTCGACATGCGCCTGAAGGGCCTCAAGCTCTTCGGCCGCAAGCCGATGCCGAAGTGGGGCTCCGACCTCTCGACGATCGACTTCGACAACATCAAGTACTTCGTGCGCTCGACCGAGAAGCAGGCCCAGACCTGGGACGACCTCCCGGCGGACATCAAGAACACCTACGACAAGCTCGGCATCCCCGAGGCCGAGAAGGCCCGACTGGTCTCCGGTGTCGCTGCGCAGTACGAGTCCGAGGTCGTCTACCACGCGATCAACGAGGAGCTCGAGGCCCAGGGCGTCCTGTTCCTGGACACCGACACCGCGCTGAGGGAGCACCCGGAGATGTTCCAGGAGTACTTCGGCACCGTCATCCCCGTCGGTGACAACAAGTTCTCCGCGCTGAACTCCGCGGTGTGGTCGGGCGGATCCTTCATCTACGTGCCCAAGGGCGTCCACGTCGAGATCCCGCTCCAGGCCTACTTCCGCATCAACACCGAGAACATGGGCCAGTTCGAGCGCACGCTGATCATCGCCGACGAGGACTCCTACGTGCACTACGTCGAGGGGTGCACGGCGCCGATCTACTCCAGCGACTCGCTGCACTCGGCCGTGGTCGAGATCATCGTGAAGAAGGGCGCCCGCGTCCGCTACACGACGATCCAGAACTGGTCGAACAACGTCTACAACCTCGTCACCAAGCGCGCGACCTGCGAGGCCGGCGCGACGATGGAGTGGGTCGACGGCAACATCGGCTCCAAGGTGACGATGAAGTACCCCGCCGTCTACCTGATGGGCGAGCACGCCAAGGGCGAGACCCTGTCCATCGCCTTCGCCGGCGAGGGCCAGCACCAGGACGCGGGCGCCAAGATGGTGCACGCGGCCCCCCACACCTCGAGCTCGATCCTGTCGAAGTCGGTGGCCCGTGGCGGCGGCCGTACGTCGTACCGCGGCCTGATCCAGATCAACGAGGGGGCGCACGGCTCCAAGAGCAACGTGCTGTGCGACGCGCTGCTGGTCGACCAGATCAGCCGCTCCGACACCTACCCCTACGTCGACATCCGCGAGGACGACGTCTCGATGGGCCACGAGGCCAGCGTCTCCAAGGTCTCCGACGACCAGCTCTTCTACCTGATGTCGCGCGGGATGGAGCAGGACGAGGCCATGGCGATGATCGTGCGCGGCTTCGTCGAGCCCATCGCCAAGGAGCTCCCCATGGAGTACGCCCTCGAGCTCAACCGGCTCATCGAGCTCCAGATGGAGGGGGCTGTGGGCTGAGCGCTCCGCGCCCAGCCCCCAGATGCGTGCTCGTCCTCGCCTGGCGGCTCGTCCTCGTGTGGTTGCCGCAGTGCCGGCCCTCCCCGCTTTGACTGAACGTGAACCAAGAAAGTTGACTGTGACTATCACTGATTCTGTGCGCGACGCGCTCGAAATGCCCGTCGAGAAGGTGCTGAGCCACCTGCACCCCGACGGGTCCTTCGACCTGGCCGACCACGTCGTCCCCACCGGGCGCGAGGAGGTGTGGAGGTTCACGCCGCTCAAGCGGCTGCGGGGCATCCATGCCGACGCCGCGCTGACCGGCCACTCCTTCGAGATCGAGGTGCACGCCGCGGCGGGCGTGACCGCGGGACAGGTCGGTCCCGACCACGAGTCCCGGGGCACCTCGGGCCTCGTTCCCCCGGACCGCGTGAGCGCGCGCGCCTGGGAAGCGGCCGACTCGGTGTTCCTGGTCGACGTGCCCAAGGAGCACACCGGCGACGAGGCCACCACCGTCACGCTGACCGGGACGGGCAACGAGGTCGCCTCCGCCGGACACCTCGTCGTGCGAGCCGGAGCCTTCTCGAAGTCCACCGTGGTGCTGCGGTTCCAGGGCACCGCCACGCTGGTGGAGAACGTCGAGATCGTCGTCGGTGACGGCGCCGAGCTCACGGTCGTCACGGTGCAGGACTGGGCCGACGACGCCGTCCACCACTCGACCCAGCACGCCAGGGTCGGCCGCGACGCCACCCTGCGTCACATCGCCGTCTCCATCGGCGGCGACGTGGTCCGCCACGACGTCACGGCGGAGTACTCCGGTCCCGGCGGCTCGGTGGAGATGCTCGGGATGTACTTCGCCGACGAGGGCCAGCACATCGAGCACCGCCTCTTCGTCGACCACAACCAGCCCCACACCAGGAGCAACGTCGTCTACAAGGGCGCGCTCCAGGGCGAGGGTGCTCACGCCGTGTGGATCGGCAACGTCTTGATCCGCAAGGTCGCCGAAGGCATCGAGACCTACGAGGAGAACCGCAACCTGGTGCTCACCGACGGCTGCCAGGCCGACTCGGTCCCCAACCTCGAGATCGAGACCGGCGAGATCCTCGGCGCCGGGCACGCCTCGGCCACCGGCCGGTTCGACGACAACCAGCTCTTCTACCTGCGCTCGCGCGGGATCGAGGAGTCCGAGGCCCGCCGTCTGGTGGTCCACGGCTTCTTCAACGACCTCATCCGCAAGATCGGGGTGCCCGAGCTCGAGGAGCAGCTGGTCCTCACCGTGGAGAAGGAGCTGGAGAAGAACGTCTCCAGCGTCCAGTTCGGCGAGACCCCGTTGGTCGGCGCCGGGGACCACGCATGAGCTTCCAGCGCGCCTGCGGCCTCGCCGACCTGACGGAGAGCACGCCTCTCCGGGTCGAGGTCGACGGCCTCGGCGTGGCCATGGTCATGCACAACGACGAGGTCTTCGCCATCGAGGACGAGTGCAGCCACGCCGCCGTACCCCTCTCGGACGGCGACGTCGAGGACTGCACGATCGAGTGCTTCCTGCACGGCTCGCGCTTCGACCTGCGCACCGGCAAGCCCACCGGCCTGCCCGCCACCGAACCTGTTCCTGTCTTCCCCGTTCAGATCAACGGGGACGACGTACTGATCGACCTGACCACGAACCTGGGAGACAACTGACATGGCAACGCTCGAGATCAAGGACCTGCACGTCTCGGTCAATGCGTCTGACGACGGGGGCCCGGACGGGACCAAGGAGATCCTCAAGGGGGTGAACCTCACCATCAACGGTGGTGAGACCCACGCCATCATGGGTCCCAACGGCTCCGGCAAGTCCACGCTGGCCTACTCGATCGCCGGCCACCCGAAGTACACCGTCACCCAGGGCTCGATCACGCTGGACGGCGTCGACGTGCTCACGATGAGCGTCGACGAGCGCGCCCGCGCCGGGCTGTTCCTCGCCATGCAGTACCCCGTCGAGGTCCCCGGTGTCTCGGTCTCCAACTTCCTGCGCACCGCGAAGACCGCCATCTCCGGCGAGGCCCCCAAGCTCCGCACGTGGGTCAAGGACGTCAACGCCGCCATGGACCGGGTGAACATGGACAAGGCCTTCGCGACGCGCAACGTGAACGAGGGCTTCTCCGGTGGCGAGAAGAAGCGTCACGAGATCGTCCAGCTCGAGCTGCTGAACCCCAAGGTCGCCGTGCTCGACGAGACCGACTCCGGCCTCGACATCGACGCGCTGAAGATCGTCTCCGAGGGCGTCAACCGCTTCAAGGAGTCCGGCGACAAGGGTGTCCTGCTGATCACGCACTACACGCGGATCCTGCGCTACATCACCCCCGACTTCGTGCACGTCTTCGTCGACGGCCGCATGGTCGAGCAGGGCGGCCCCGAGCTGGCCGACCAGCTCGAGGCCGAGGGCTACGACAAGTACGTGAAGGCTGCGATCTGATCATGTCCGACCTGACCGGTCTCCTGCCCGGGCTCGAGATCATCCGCAAGGACTTCCCGATCCTTCAGCGGCGGATGAGCGGGGACCTGCCGCTGGTCTACCTCGACAGCGCCAACACCTCGCAGAAGCCCCAGTGCGTGATCGACGCGATGGTCGACCACCTCGAGCACCACAACGCGAACGTGGCCCGGGCGATGCACCAGCTCGGCGCCGAGTCGTCGGAGGCGTTCGAGGACGCGCGCGACAAGGTGGCGGCGTTCCTCAACGCACCGTCGCGCGACGAGGTCATCTTCACCAAGAACGCCTCCGAGGCGCTCAACCTGGTCGCCAACACGATGGCGTGGGCCGGGCCGCTCGAGGTGAAGGCGGGCGACCGCGTGGTCATCACCGAGATGGAGCACCACTCCAACATCGTCCCGTGGCAGCTGCTGACCGAGCGCAAGGGCGCCGAGCTCCGCTGGTTCGGCCTCACCGAGGACGGCCAGCTGGACCTCTCGAACATCGATGAGCTGATCACGCCGCAGACCAAGGTCGTCGCCGTCACGTGGGTCTCGAACATGCTCGGCACGATCAACCCGGTCGCCGAGATCACCCGGCGTGCCCACGAGGTCGGCGCCGTCGTGGTCGTGGACGCCTCGCAGGCAGCGCCGCAGCTCCCCGTCGACGTGCAGGCCGTGGACGCCGACTTCCTCGCCTTCACCGGCCACAAGGTCACCGGTCCGACCGGCATCGGCGTGCTGTGGGGCAGGACCGAGCTCCTGCGCCAGCTGCCACCCTTCCTCGGCGGAGGCGAGATGATCGCCACCGTGTCGATGGAGAAGTCGACCTACGCCGACATCCCGCACCGCTTCGAGGCCGGCACCCCGCCGATCGTCGAGGCCGTCGGTCTCGGGGCAGCGGTGGACTACCTGACCGAGATCGGGCTGGACAACATCCACCGGCACGAGCAGGTGATCACCGGCTACCTGCTCGACGGACTCGCCACCGTCGGGGGCGTCACCGTGATGGGTCCGCTCGACCCGAGCCTGCGTGGGGGAGCGGTCTCCTTCGAGGTCGCCGGGGTGCACCCGCACGACGTCGCCCAGACGCTCGACGCGCGGGGCATCGCCGTACGCGCCGGGCACCACTGCGCGAAGCCGGCCCACAAGAGGTTCGGCGTCCAGAGCTCGACCCGCGCCTCGTCGTACCTGTACACGACGCCCGCGGAGATCGACGCCCTGGTCGAGGGACTGAACTACACCAAGAACTACTTCAAGGTGGCCTGATGGATCTCGACAGCCTCTACCAGGAGATCATCCTCGACCACTACCGCAGCCCCCACCACGCGGGGCTGCGCGAGCCCTTCGAGGCCGAGGTGCACCACGTCAACCCGACCTGCGGTGACGAGGTGACCCTGCGCGTCCACCTCGAGGGTGAGCCCGGCAGCGAGACGGTGACCGACGTGTCCTACGACGCCGAGGGCTGCTCGATCAGCCAGGCCGCCGCGTCGGTGATGGCCGACCTCGTCATCGGCCAACCGGTCGTCAAGGCGCTGCAGACCCACGAGGCCTTCGTCGAGCTGATGCACGGCCGCGGCAAGGTCGAGCCCGACGAGGAGGTCCTCGAGGACGGCATCGCCTTCGCGGGCGTCGCGAAGTTCCCGGCGCGCATCAAGTGCGCTCTGCTTTCATGGATGGCGTTCAAGGACGCCACCGCCCAGGTTGTCTCCAAGGAGGACTCATGACCGACACCCAGCACACCCAGCACACCCACGACGATCTCCCCGAGGTGCCCGAGGCCAGCGGAGTCGGCACGGCCACCGCCACCAAGGACGACGTCTTCGAGGCGATGAAGGACGTCGTCGACCCCGAGCTCGGCATCAACGTCGTCGACCTCGGCCTGGTCTACGACGTGCACCTCGACGCCCACTCCAACGCGGTCCTCGACATGACCCTGACCTCGGCGGCCTGCCCGCTGACCGACGTCATCCAGGACCAGACCAACGCGGCCCTCGAGGGCCTCGTCGGCGACGTCACGATCAACTGGGTCTGGATGCCGCCGTGGGGCCCGGACAAGATCACCGACGACGGTCGCGAGCAGCTCCGCGCCCTCGGGTTCAACGTCTGATCCTGACGTGGACGACCTGACGCTGGACCTCGACGTCGACTTCTCCGAGCACGTCGAGGCCCTGCGTGAGGCGCTCGACGCGTTCGTCGACCACGCCGGCAGCGCCGGCATGGACACCCCCGTCCCGACCACCCCGGAGTGGACGGTCCGTGAGCTCGTGGCCCACCTGGGGATGGTCCATCGCTGGGCCACCTCGTGGATCGTCGGCGTCCGGATCGATCCCGGGTCCGCGAGGACGGAGGGGCTGGAAGCGGCCGACCCCGTGCTGTGGCTCCGCTCCGGCGGTCACCGTCTGCTGAAGGCGCTCGAGGAGGCGCCGGTGGACCTCGACACCAGGGTGTTCCTCAACCACGCACCGGCCCCACGGCTCTTCTGGGCCAGGCGCCAGTGCCACGAGACGACGATCCACTCGGTGGATGCGCTGTCGGCCGCCCTGGGACGGGTGCCGAACGCGGACGACACCTGGATCACCCGGCAGATCGCCCTCGACGGCATCGACGAGCTGCTCCGGGGCTTCCTCACCCGTGACAGCTCACACCTGCGCAGCGAGGTCCCCATCAGCTATGCCTTCCGTCCGACCGACGTCGACCGCTCCTGGCTGGTGCAGGTCGGCCCCGGGGCGCCGGTGGTCCAGCGCGATCATCGCGGGCACGCCGACGTCGAGCTGCGGGCTCCGGCGGAGGTGCTCTACCTGGCCGCGTGGAACCGCACCGACGAGCTGGCCGTCGAGGGCTTCGACCTCTGGCGTGCCCTCGCGCGCGTGACCTGGACCTGATGACCGAGGTCCTGGTGCCGGTGGCTCGCCTCGAGCGCTGGGTGGAGAACTTCGGCGGCCGTCACGGTGACTTCGACCTGTCCGTGGACGAGGGTGCCCTCGTGGGTGCCGCTGTCGACGGGGCCACCTTCCGGGCCGTGCCCCCGTTCGGCAGGGAGTACGCCGGAGACGCCGATCCGGCCGCGTTCGCGCAGACGTGCGGCCCGCCCGCGCACTGGGGTGTGCTCCTCGTCCGCAAGGGCGGCTTCGCGGTCGCCCGGCTCGCGCGGGAGAGGACGATCGAGTCGAAGGTCGGCCAGCGGCACGTCCAGGGGCGCACCAAGGCCGGTGGCCAGAGCCAGCAGCGGTTCGCGCGTCGTCGCGACAACCAGGCCCGGGCGGCCTACGAGGCGGCCGCAGGGCACGCCCACCGGATCCTCACCGGTCCGCTGGAGGCACTCGTGTGCGGCGGCGACCGGACGGCCGTCGAGCTGGTGCTCGAGGACCAGCACCTCAGGCGGCTGACCGCGCTGAGGGTCGAGCCGTGGCTCGCCGTGCCCGATCCCCGGCGCGCAGTCCTCGAGCAGGCCGTCGCCGACGGCAGCTCGGTCGCGGTGAGGGTGACCGACCCCGGCTGACCCCTCCCCGCGGACGGGTGGCGATCACCACGTGGTCCGGGGCCGAACGCGTACCCAGCGACCACCCGCGCTGACAGCGCTCCGACTTTCCCTTCTGTCAGGATGTGCGACATGTGGGAGCCGGACCCTTCGTGGCGCCAGCTCCCTGGCGCGGGCGGGCCGTCCACCGAAGGCGTCTGGCTGGCCCAGGCCGAGGGGCAGCGGTGGGTGGTCAAGCGGCTGGCCGCGCCCCGGGACCACAACCCCGTGGCCACCACCCCCAGCCACGCCGGCTACTGGCGACGTGAGGCCGAGGTCGCCACCGAGTCGAGGTTCGTCGACGGCCCCGGGCTGGTGCCGCCGGAGTTCGGCGCCGTGGAGGAGGACGCCGACGGTGTGACCGTGTGGAGCCGTGAGCAGGTGGGGGAGCCACCGACGGGCCTGTTCGTGGCCCGCGCGCTGGGCCGCTTCGCCGGGGCGAGCCGAGCGACGCCGCCCTGGGCCTCGCGTCGGTTGCTCGCGGACCGGCTCGCCATGACCGAGGAGCGAGGTGGGTGGCGCACCCTCGAGCGGACGACGCTGGCCGACGTCGCGGACGTGCTCTGGAGGCGGCGGGGCCACTGGCTGGACCGCTGTGCCGAGGGACCGGAGGGGCGGTTGCACGGCGACGCCGTGCCCGCCAACTTCCTCTCGCGCCGGGGCGAGGACGTCGTGGCCGTGGACTGGCAGTGCTTCGGGGTCGGGCCGGTGGGCTCGGACCTCGGCTACTACGCCCTGTCCAGCCGGGAGGAGTTCGGGGTGCTGCTGGACGCCTTCCTCGACGGTGTCGGACCGGACGCCGACCGTGAGGCCATCGCGTTGGCGGCCCGGGTGACCGCCGTCTACACCGTCCTCAGCCGGGCGGAGTGGGCCCTGGCCCAGGCGGCCCGGGGTGAGGGGGCGCTGGCCGGGAAGTTCCGCCACCCGGCGGTAGCGCCGTACCTGCGAGCCCTGCAACGGCAGTTCCCACAGATCGAGCACCTGCTGACCTGAACCGGCCCCGTGCCTGGATCGGTGGCCGGACCGAGCCATTGACGGGCTCGGCCCCCGCCACCACAGTGATCACATGGTTCGCCTGCCGATGGCTCTGACGCTTGCGTCGCTGGTGCTCTCCGGCTGCGGATCCGATGAGTCCTCCAGAGCTGAGCCCACCACCTCCAAGCCGTCGAGCTCGTCTTCGCTGGAGTCAGCCGCGGCTACATTCTTCGACGCCGAGGACACCGCCGCGATCAACGAGAACGCCGCTGCTGCCCAGGAGGCGGGCGCGAACGCCCGGACCGCCACGAGCATGTCGAGGTGCAACAAGGTCGGTGCCTACCCGGCATGGCGCGACTGCTGGCACCGGCTCCTCGACCCAGTCTCCCAGGGGCACGCCGGTCTCGCCGGCACTTTCGTGAGCATGGCGAAACTCGACTTCCCGCCGGAGTGCATCGCTCAGCTCGCCAGGAGCGGTCGGACCTACGCCGGCTTCGGGAAGCGGATCGATGCGCTGCTCCGGGGGATCGACAGCGATGACCGCAGCGCTCAGATCAAGGCCACGAAGGCGTACGTCTCGACCCTGGACGGCATCTCCAGGGACTTTGCCAAGCCCTTCCAGAGCCTCACCCACGTTTGCTACTCGCCCCAGGACCTGGCGAGCATCAACTCCAGCCCCACCCCGAGTCCCTGATCAGACGGTCACGACCCGCTCGCCCTCGAGGAGTGCGCCGACCGCTCCGCCGACCTCGTCGCCGAGCAGCGTGGCGCGCACGAAGTCCGCCGCGGCGTCCTCGAACACCCCCCGGTGATGGAGCATGGCGTGCTTGCCGCCGGTGACCCGCAGGAACCCCAGGGGGGCGGTTCGGGAGAGCCGCTCGGCCAGGGCCGACGACTTCCGCGGGTCGGCGACCCGGTCGTCGGTGCCGTGGACCACCAGCGTGGGACGACCGCCGAGGTCCACCTGGTCGGTGGCCTGCACCCACGGGTTCAACGCCACGATGCTGGTCACCTCGGGCTGGTCGCCGGACAGCAGAGCAGCCCGCCCGCCCAGCGAGTGACCGACCAGGCACGTGGGCAGCGAGGGGCCGTGGGTCTCCCGGAGCTCTCCCAGCGCCCAGCGCACGTCCTCGACGGGCGTGTGCCGGGTGTCCCAGCCACGCACCGAGTTCAGCAGGCGTACCACGGTCAGCCGGTCCCGGGCCGACCGCGCGATGCGGTGGGCGATCGGGACCATCCGGAGGACCGAGAGCTGAGTCGGGCTGACCGTGGTGCTGTCGCGCCGGGCGCCGCCGCCGTGCAGCAGGACGACGAGCCCCTGGGGGTTCGTCGGTGCGTGGGTGGTGATCAGCCGGGGCGCGGCGTCCAATGCGGGTCTCCTCAGGGCGGTCTCCTCGAGCGGGCTGCAGCAACAGCGGCACTCCTGGGACCATGATGGAGGGATGGCACAAACCACAGGTCCGGTGATCGCCGTCCACGGGCTCGTCAAGACCTTCGGGGCGGTCCGGGCGCTCGACGGGCTGGACCTGACGGTGGCCGCCGGCGAGGTCCACGGGTTCCTCGGCCCCAACGGGGCTGGCAAGTCCACCACGATCAGGGCGCTGCTCGGGCTGCTGCGCACCGACGGCGGGTCTGCCTCGGTGTTCGGCCTGGACCCGTGGCAGGACGCGGTCGGGATCCACCGCCGGCTGGCCTACGTCCCGGGCGACGTCGCGCTGTGGCCCAACCTCACCGGTGGCGAGACCGTGGACCTGCTGATCCGGCTCCGGGGCGGGGATCCGGCGACGAGCCGCCGGGCCGAGCTGCTGGAGCGCTTCGAGCTGGACCCGACGAAGAAGGCGCGTGCCTACTCCAAGGGCAACCGGCAGAAGGTGGCCCTGGTCGCCGCCTTCGCCATCGACGCCGAGCTGCTGATCCTCGACGAGCCGACCTCGGGCCTCGATCCGTTGATGGAGGAGGTCTTCAACGAGTGCGTGGCCGAGGGGAGCGCGACCGGCACGACCCTGCTGCTCTCCAGCCACATCCTCAGCGAGGTCGAGCGGCTGGCCGACCGGGTGACGATCATCCGCGGGGGGCGGGCCGTGGAGACGGGCACCCTGGAGGACCTGCGCCACCTGCATCGCAGTCACGTGCGGGCCGAGGTGTCCGGCACGGTCCCCGAGCTCTCCGGGGTGCGAGGGGTCCACGACGTCGTGGTGGAGGGGCGGAGCGTCAGCTGCTCGGTCGACCCCGAAGGTCTGCCACCGGTGCTGGAGGCGCTGACCCACGCGGGCGTGCTGACGCTGACGAGCTCGCCGCCCACGCTCGAGGAGCTCTTCCTCGACGCCTACCGCGGTGGCCCGGGCCGATGAGCTCCTGGGTGGGCACCCTCAGCCTCGCGCGCACCGCCCTGCGCCGTGAACGCGTCCTGGTCGGCGTCTGGACCCTCGTGCTCGTCGGGGTCGTCTACGCCTCGGCTGCCGCCACCGGGTCGCTCTACCCGTCGGTGAGCGACCGCGTGTCGGCCGCCTCCGCGATCAACGCCAGCCCGGCCGTCGTCGCGCTGTACGGACCGGTCCTGGACGTGCGCAGCCTGGGCGAGCTGTCGATGACCAAGCTGACGGTGCTGTACGCCGTGTTCGTGGCCCTGCTCGTCCTGGTGCTCGTGCGACGCCACACCCGTACCGAGGAGGAGAGCGGTCGGGCCGAGCTCATCGGCGGCACCGTCGTCGGTCGCAGCGCACCGCTCGGGGCCGCCGTCCTGCTCGGGTCCACCGTTGCCCTCGCCGTCGGGCTGCTGGCTGCGCTCGCCGACGTCGCAGGCGGTCTCCCGGTGGCCGGCTCCGTGGCGTTCGGGGCGTCGTGGGCGGGCATCGGGCTGGTCGCGACCGGGCTGACCGCGGTCTGCTGCCAGCTCTCCGCCAGCTCCCGGACGTGCGCAGCGATCGCCGGCGGCTCGCTCGGGGCGCTGTTCCTGGTCCGGGCGGTCGCGGACACCTCGATCGCCTGGCTCGGTTGGCTCTCACCCTTCGGCTGGTCGACGAGGCTCCAGGCCTGGTCCGAACCGCGCTGGTGGGTCCTCCTGCTGTACGCCGCCACCAGTGTCGTGCTGGTCGCCCTGGCCCAGTCGCTCCGCGCGCGGCGTGACCTGGGGGCCGGGATGCTGCCGGCCCGACCGGGTCCGGCCACGGGGTCGCCGAGGCTGGCCGACGCGCTGACCCTCAGCCTGCGGCTGCACCGACCGATGGTGCTGACCTGGACGGTCGCGATGGGTGTCGTCGGCGTCGTGCTCGGGTCGATCGCCCCGAACATCGGGTCGATGCTCGACTCCTCCGCGGCGCGGGACATGATCGAGCAGCTGGGCGGCAGGGGAGCGCTCGAGGACACTCTGATAGCGGCCGAGCTGTCCATGGTGGCGGTGATCGTGACGTGCTTCGCCCTCGCGGTCGTGGGCCACAGCGCGGCCGACGAGCGCGACGGACGGACCGAGCAGGTGCTGGCCACGGCCACCTCGCGCTCCCGGTCCCTGCTGGCCACCGTGCTCGTCGCGCTGGTCGGGGCCACCTGGCTGCTCCTGGTCACCGGGCTGGCGGTCACGGTCGGCTACGGCACGGCGGCCGGCGACCTGGGGGGCACCTTCGGCCGGATCATCCCTGCGGCGCTCGTCCAGGCGCCCGCGGTGTGGCTGGTGACGGCGGTCGCCGTGGCGGCGTACACCCTCAGGAGCCGCTGGGCCGTGCTCGGCTGGGGGTTCCTCGTCGGCTTCCTGACCGTGGGCCAGCTCGGTGCGCTTCTCCGGCTCCCCGGGTGGGTGATCGACGTGTCGCCCTACGTGCACGTGCCGAGGATGCCGACCGAGCCCTTCGCCCTGGCGCCGTCGTTGGCGCTGACGTGTCTGGCGGCAGCGTTGCTGGCGGCTTCCTGGTGGCGCTACCGGACGCGCGACATCGGCTGAGGCCGCGGCTTCCGGGGTTGCCTAGGCTGGACCGCATGAGCCGTGGCCCGTTGAGCGATCCGACGAGCCTGCTCGGTGTGTGGCGGCTCTCGCGGGTCGTCGAGGACCGGCTCACCGGTGAGCGGAGCCGGGTCGAGGGCACTGCTGACGCTCAGCGAGGTCTCGCCCGGGCGGATCCGGTGGGACGAGCAGGGGCGCTGGCACCGGGTGGGTGGTGACATGACCGTCACCAGGACCCTGTGGGTCGTGCGCGACGAGGAGACCGCCGGTTGGTGGGTCCGGTTCGAGGACGAGCGCGAATTCCACGCGTGGCGTCCCGAGGAGCGCGTCGTACATCCCTGTGCACCCGACACCTACAGCGGCCTCGTGGGGGGTACGCCGAGCGGGTGGACCGTGGAGTGGGACGCCACCGGCCCGGCCAAGGACTACTCGATGCGGACCGCGCTCAGCCCTTCTTGAAGGCGTCCACGCCGCGCCAGACGGCGGGCAGGCAGCCGGCGGCGAGCAGGATCTTGAGCCCGTCGCCCAGCAGGTAGTTCTTCATCCCGATGTCCCAGGCGGTGCCGAGGCCGATGTTGAGGTCGAACATCAGGTAGGTCAGGCCGAAGACGTAGACCACCGCGTTGCCGATCACCATGGTGAGGATGGTGGGCAGCGGCGACCGGTCGCCCCCACGGCTGGCCAGGGCACCGACGAGACCGGCCGCGACCACGAAGCCGATGACGTAGCCGAAGGACGGGAAGTTGAAGCCCGAGCCACCGTCGGCGTACCACGGCATCCCGGCCATGCCGGCGACCATGTAGAGCGCCAGCGAGGCCGCGCCGCGCTGCCAACCGAGGGCGGCGCCCACGGTGAGGGCCGCAAAGGTCTGGCCGGTCACCGGCACCGGCGACCCGGCGACCGGGATGGCGATCTGGGCGAAGAGGCCGGTCAGGGCGGCGCCGCCGAGGACGAGGAGCACGTCGCGGACGCGGGCGCCGGGCACGAGGTCGGCCAGGACGAGCGGACGACGCTGGTGCACGGGCAGGGACATGGCGGAGCTGGACACGAGTGACCTCCGGGAAGACGGGCCAGGATGCGGCCATGTCTACCAGAGCAGGGGCCTCCGTGTGGGCCTCGGTGCGCTACTGGACAGTCACGACACGCTGTTCCGGTCTAGAGGTCGTCGGTGGCGAAGGTGTCGCAGCCCTTGATCGTTCCCTGCTTCATCCCCCGGTCGAACCAGCGCACCCGCTGCGCCGCCGAACCGTGGGTGAAGGTGTCGGTGTTCACCTGGCCAGAGGTGCGCTTCTGGATGCGGTCGTCGCCCACGGCCTGCGCCGCGTCGACGGCCAGCTCGACGTCCTGCTGGGTGAGGCCCTCGATGATCGCCTGGCCGTCGGCGTCCTTGGTCTCCTGCGCTCCCTTGGCCCACACCCCGGCCAGGCAGTCGGCCATCAGCTCGACACGCACGGCATCGCTCTTCGGACCCTGCTGGGTCCGAATGCGGCCCAGGACGCCGAGCTGGTCCTGCACGTGGTGGCCGTACTCGTGGGCGATCACGTAGCCGATCGCGAAGGTCCCGCCCTTGGCTCCGAGCTGGCCTTGGAGCATGTCGTCGAAGAAAGTGGTGTCCAGGTAGACCTGCCTGTCGTTGGGGCAGTAGAACGGCCCCATCTCGGAGCTCGCCTGACCGCACTCCGAGGCGGTCGCGCCCTGGAAGCGGATCGTCTTGATCACCTCGTAGTCCCCGTTGGCCTGCTCCGGGTAGGTCCGCGTCCAGAAGTCCTGGACAGAGGTGGTGAACAGGTCGATGGCGCAGGCCTCCGACTTGTTGGCGTCCGCGCCGCTGGAGCAGGTGTTCGACGTCACCTGGTCACCTGTGCCGCCGCCGCCACCGCCGCCGACGAACTGGTTGAAGGCGAAGACGAGGAGCACGAGCACGAGCGTGCCCAGGCCGATCTTGCCGCCGCCACCGCCGGGGACGGGCAGTCTCATGCCGCCGCCACCGCCTCCGCGACCCCCGCTTCGGGTCTCGATCTGGCTCTGGTCGATCCGGGCCTTCGGGTTGAAGCGCATGCGTCTTGGTCCTCTCACCCACGATGGGCTCGTAGACTAACCACCGCGGGTCCATGACGTACCCCGCCGGGCACGCCCCATGAGGCGATGCCGACACTCTCTTTCGAAAGCCTGTCGTGATCACTGTTTCCAAGCTCGAGGTGCGTGCTGGCGCGCGCCTGCTGATGGACGACGTGTCCTTCAGGATCGCCGCCGGCGACCGCATCGGGCTCGTCGGGCGCAACGGCGCCGGCAAGACCACCCTGACCAAGATCCTCGCCGGTGAGGCGCTGCCGGCAAGCGGCGACGTGACCTCCTCCGGCGACGTCGGCTACCTGCCCCAGGACCCCCGCACGGGCGACCCCGAGGTGCTCTCGCGCGACCGGATCCTCTCCGCCCGCGGCCTCGACACCGTCGTACGCCGTCTCCGGGAGGCCGAGACCGGGATGGGCAGCGACGACCCGAACGTGCGCGACCGAGCGATGAAGAGCTATGAGAGGGCCGACGCCGCCCTGCACGCCGCCGGCGGCTACTCGGCCGAGGCCGAGGCCGCACAGATCGCCTCCTCGATCGGCATCGCCGACCGGCTGATGGACCAGCCCCTGCGCACCCTCTCCGGTGGGCAGCGGCGCCGGGTCGAGCTCGCCCGGATCCTGTTCTCCGGTGCGGAGACCCTGCTCCTGGACGAACCCACCAACCACCTCGACGCCGACTCGATCGTGTGGCTGCGTGACTTCCTGCGCAACCACAAGGGCGGGCTGGTGGTGATCTCCCACGACGTCGGGCTGCTGGAGGCGTGCGTGAACCGGGTGCTGCACCTGGACGCCAACCGGGCCGTCATCGACATCTACAACATCGGGTGGAAGTCCTACCTGGCCCAGCGGGAGACCGACGAGAAGCGCCGCAAGCGTGAGCGCGTCAACGCCGAGACCAAGGCCAAGACGCTGACCGACCAGGCCAACAAGATGCGGGCCAAGGCCACCAAGGCCCAGGCCGCCCAGTCGATGCTGAAGCGTGCCGAGAAGCTGATGGCCGGCATCGAGGGGGAGCGCAAGTCCGACAAGGTGGCACGGATCAAGTTCCCCGCCCCGGCGCCGTGCGGCAAGACGCCCCTCACCGCGAGCGAGCTGTCGAAGTCCTACGGCTCCCTGGAGGTGTTCACCGACGTCGACCTGGCGGTCGACAAGGGCAGCCGGGTCGTCATCCTCGGTCTCAACGGCGCCGGGAAGACCACCCTGCTGCGGATCCTGGCCGGGGTCGACCAGTCCGACACCGGCGGTGTGGAGCCGGGCCACGGCCTCAAGATCGGCTACTACGCCCAGGAGCACGAGACGCTCGACGCTTCGCGCACGGTGCTGCAGAACCTGCACGCCGCGGCACCGCAGCTCCAGGACACCGAGGCGCGATCGGTGCTCGGGTCGTTCCTGTTCTCCGGTGACGACGCCAACAAGCCGGCGAGCGTGCTCTCCGGCGGCGAGAAGACCCGGCTCGCGCTGGCGATCCTGGTCGTCTCCAGCGCGAACGTGCTGCTCCTCGACGAGCCCACCAACAACCTCGACCCGGCGTCCCGCGAGGAGGTGCTGGCCGCGATCCGCGAGTACGCCGGCGCCATCGTGCTGGTGACCCACGACGAAGGCGCCGTGCACGCGCTGGAGCCGGACCGGGTGCTGATCCTGCCGGACGGCGTCGAGGACCTCTGGACGCCGGACTACGCCGACCTCGTGTCGCTGGCCTGACCGCTCACAGCCGGTCGACGAGCGCCTTCACGGCCCGGTCGTAGGCCTCCGGGTCGGCGTTCCACGACCGCACGTGCTCCACGCCCTCGGTCTCGACGAGGGTGACCAGCTCGGGGTTCGCCTGCTCCAGCTCGCGGCTGGTCGAGATCGGCACCGTGGTGTCGGCCGTCACGTGGAAGGCCAGCGTGGCGACGTCGAGCCACGGCGACCCGTCGGCGAGGTGGTCCAGCGCTTCCCAGTCGACGTCGAAGCGCTCCGCGGCGATGCGCTTCGCCGTCCAGGTGAGGGTGGGAGGGACGTGCGCCCCGCCCGGCAGCTCCAGCTGCCGGGCGCCGAAGGAGACGGTCTCCCCGAAGTCCAGCATCGGTGCGTCCAGGATCGTCGCGACGACCTGCGGCCCGCTCCGGTCGCCGCCGACGTGCTGCAGGTAGGACGCCACCAGGCCGCCACCCATGCTGTCCGCGCCGAGCACGACCCTCTCGGCTCCCTGCTCGCCGGCGTAGGCGATGGCTCCCTCCCCGTCCGGGAGCCGCCCTTGCCGTGCACGAGGACCGCCCAGGTCTTCGGATCGCCTACGGAGCGGACCCCGTCACGAGGTCGAAGCGGCGTACGACGGCGTCCCGGTCCTGCGAGACGACCGGGCCCGACACCCGTCCGTAGCCACCCTTCCACTTCACGCCGTAGGTCGAGGGGGCGCGCAGCATCGTGGTCTCGCTCGCGTCGCTGGACTCGATGCTGAGGGTGCCCTCCACAGCGAGCGCCTGGTCCGGCGCCGCCACGGCCGGGAGGTCGCGGCGCTCGTCGTACTCACCGCGCCGGTCAACACCTACAGTCAGCGCATGGCGCTTCCCCCCGACACCGACCTGCTCGCCGCCGGCCTGGCGGTCGACCACACCGGCCCGACCCTGACGATCACCCTGGACAAGCCCGACCGCAAGAACAGCCAGACACCGCGGCTGTGGCACACCCTGGCCGACATCGGTGAGGGCCTGCCCGAGGAGGTGCGGGTGGTCGTCCTCCGGGGTGCGGGCGGCTGCTTCTCGGCGGGCATCGACACGCGCCTGCTGGGGCCGGACGGCATCGAGGGCGAGAGCTCGGTCTTCGACCTGATGCATGGCAGTGACGAGAAGGTGCTCGAGACGATCGACGGCTACCAGCGCGGCTTCACCTGGCTCGCGGACCCCCGGATCATCTCGGTGGCGTCGGTGCACAGCTACGCCATCGGGGCCGGATTCCAGCTGGCGCTGGCGTGCGACCTGCGTGTGGTCGCCGACGACGTGGCCTTCTGCATGAAGGAGCCTGCCCTGGGGCTGGTGCCGGACCTGGCGGGAACAAAATCGCTCGTGGATCTTGTTGGCTACTCGCGGGCGTTGGAGATCTGCGCCACCGCGAGGTACGTCGGCGCGCACGAGGCCCGAGAGCTGGGGATCGCCACGGCCGTCGTACCTCGGGCGGAGCTCGACGAGGCCACCACGGACCTCGTCGAGGCCCTCCTCGCCAGCAACACCGGAGCCGTCCGGGAGACCAAGGGTCTCCTTCAGGGAGCCGGTGGGCGAGACCTGGAGGGGCAGCGGTTGGCCGAGCGCCAAGCGCAGCTCCGCCGGTTCCGCGCACTTGTCGGAGGAGCCTGACACGCTTCACAGGAATGGCACCGGGCGTCGCCCCGGATGACGAGAAGGGGGCCCACATGAGCTCCATCAACCCCGGAACCCTGATGCGCACCATGCGCCGTGACCCGTCCGTGGTCGACAACAAGCTGACCCGCGACACGGTGCGCCGGGTCGCCGGGTTCGCCGTGCCCCACAAGCGCCTCATCGGCATGTTCCTGGTCTTCGTCGTCCTCGATGCCGGCCTGGTGGTCGTCAACCCCCTGCTGGTCAAGCACATCCTCGACGACGGCATCCTGGGCAAGGACGCCAGCCTGGTCGTGTGGTTGGCGCTGGCCATGGGCGTGGTCTCGATCCTGGACGCGATCCTCGGTGTCGGTTCCGGCTACATGTCCTCCCGCATCGGCGAGAGCCTGATCTTCGACCTCAGGACCCAGGTCTTCGCCCACGTCCAACGCATGTCGCTGGCCTTCTTCACGCGCACCCAGACCGGCGCCCTGGTGTCCCGCCTCAACAACGACGTCATCGGCGCCCAGCGGGCCTTCACCTCCACCCTGTCGAGCACGGTCTCCAACTCCATCAGCGTCGTGGTCGTCGGCATCACGATGTTCGCGCTCAGCTGGAAGGTGACGCTGGCCTGTCTGGCGCTGTTCCCGCTGCTGCTGCTCGCGTCGCGCTGGGTGGGCCGCCAGATCAGCGGGCTGACCCGTGCACAGATGGACGGGAACGCCGACCTCGGCAACATGATGACCGAGCGGTTCAACGTCGGCGGGGCGCTGCTCCTCAAGCTCTTCGGCCGACGCGACGAGGAGGACGCGAAGTACTCCGGGAAGGCCGCCGTGGTGCGCGACCTCGGGGTGCGGATCTCGCTGATCACCCGCATCTTCATCGCGCTGATGATGCTGATCCCGGCGCTGGCGACCGCGCTCGTCTACGGCATCGGCGGCAGCCTGGCCGTGAGTGGCGCGCTCACGATCGGCACCCTCACCGCGCTGGCGACCCTGCTCCTCCGCCTCCTCGGCCCGCTTCAGGGGCTGTCCAACGTGCGCATCGACGTGATGACGGCGCTGGTCAGCTTCGACCGCGTCTTCGAGGTCCTCGACCTGCCCTCGACGGTGGCCGAGAAGGACGACGCCGTCCCGCTCCGACCGGGCTCGACGCGGGTCGAGTTCACGGAGGTGGACTTCACCTACCCACGGGCCGACGAGGTGTCGCTCGCCTCCCTGGAGACGATCACGCGCGCCGAGACGCGCGACAACACCCAGGTCCTGCACCACGTCAGCTTCGTGGCCGAGCCGGGGCAGATGATCGCGCTCGTGGGGCCCTCGGGTGCCGGCAAGACGACGATCACGCACCTCGTGGCACGGCTCTACGACGTCACCGGGGGATCCGTGCGCGTCGGTGGGCAGGACGTGCGTGAGGTGACCCTGCAGTCCCTGGAGGCCGCGGTCGGCTACGTCACCCAGGACGCCCACATGTTCCACGACACCATCCGCGAGAACCTGCTCTACGCCGCCCCGGGGGTCACCGACGAGGCGATCTGGGCGGCGATGGAGTCCTCCCGCATCGCCGGTCTCGTCCGGGGGATGCCCGACGGCCTGGACACCGTGGTGGGGGACCGGGGCTACCGGCTCTCCGGCGGCGAGCGGCAGCGGTTGGCGATCGCCCGACTCCTGCTGAAGGCCCCCGGGATCGTGGTGCTCGACGAGGCGACGGCCCATCTCGACTCCGAGTCGGAGTACGCCGTGCAGCGCGCCCTGGACGAGGCGCTCGAGGGCCGCACGTCGCTGGTCATCGCGCACCGGCTGTCCACGGTCCGCAACGCGGACCTCATCCTCGTCATCGACGACGGTCAGGTCGTGCAGCGCGGCACCCACAGCGACCTGCTGGTCGAGGGTGGCCTCTACGCCGATCTCTACCGCACGCAGTTCGAGGAGGACGCGCAGCAGCCGGATCCCGTGGGCTGAGGGCTAGCCTGACGACATGGACCTGGGCCTCGCCGATCGCGTCTACGTCGTCACCGGGGGAGGGCGTGGCCTCGGCCGGGCCACCGCCGACCTCCTGGTCGCGGAGGGTGCCCGCGTGGTGCTCTCCGGGCGCAGCGAGGGCTCCCTCGAGGAGGCCGTCAGCGAGCTCGGCACCAGGGCCGTGGCGGTCGCGGGCGACAACGCCGACCCCGAGACGGCCGACCGACTCGTCGAGACCGCGCTGTCGACCTGGGGCCGGGTGGACGGGGCCCTGATCTCGGTCGGCGGACCGCCCACCGGATCGGTGATGGACACCCCCGACGAGGCGTGGACCCGCAGCTTCCAGTCCGTGTTCGTGGGTGGCCTGCGGGTGGCCCGGGCCGTCGCGCGCGCCATCGAGGGACCGGGGTCGATCGCCTTCGTGCTCTCCAGCTCGGTGCGCGCCCCGCTGAGCAACCTCGCCATCTCGAACGGCCTGCGCCCCGGGCTCGCCATGGCGGCCAAGACCCTCGCCGACGAGCTGGGCCCCCGCGACATCCGGGTCAACGGGCTCCTGCCCGGACGAGTCGGGACTGACCGGGTGGAGGAGCTGGACGCCTCCACGGGCGACGCGGCGTCTGCCCGGGCCAGGGCGATCACGACCATTCCGCTGGGACGCTACGGCGAGCCGGCGGAGTTCGCTGCGGCCGCGGCCTTCCTGCTGAGCCCGACCTCGTCCTACGTGACCGGCGTGATGCTACCGGTGGACGGCGGCATGCTCCGGGCTCTCTGATCTGCGCCGGGAGCGGTGCTGACGGAACTCGTCCCACGCCAGGTAGCAGAAGCCGAAGACCGCCAGGGCCCCGAAGAACCACCACTGCAGACCGTAGAAGAAGTGCGGTCCGTTGCTGGTGTCGTCGGGCAGCTCGGTCGGCAGCAGGGTCGTGGCCGGCGTCGGGCTCTCCAGGGCCAGGTCGAGGAACCCCTGGTAGAGCGGGTACGGGACCACCTCGGCGATCCGGGTCGAGGAGAGCGCCCGGGTGGAGAGCTCGCTCACCTTGGTGGCGTTCCCGGTCGCGTTCCGGCGTACCCAGCCGGTGACGGTGACGTCCCCCGCGGTGGTGGCCGGGAGGTCGGGGCGACTGGCCCCGGTGTTGTCGGTGGAGAGCCAGCCGCGGTCCACCAGCACGGCGGCGCCGTTGGCCGTCACGAGAGGGGTGACCACGTCGACACCGGCGCCGGCGTCGCGCGTCTGGTACTTCAGCACGATCGTGTGCTCGTCGTCCCAGGTGCCGTGCACGGTCACCCGGCGCCACTCGTCGTTCGGGCTCGGTCCGCGCTCGGTGGAGAGGACGTCGTCGACGGGCGCCGGAGCGAGCTTGAGGTTGGTCCTGGTGATGCTGTTGTCCTGCTTGCGCTCGTCGAGCCGGTGGAACTGCCACTGCCCCAGCTGGGTCGCCACCCAGGCGAGCACGACGACGACGAGGAAGAACAGCACCCAGCGTCGGCTCAGCAGGAATCTCACGCCGCGAGAGTAGTTCGTGGGTCCAGGTCCTAGAGTGGGTGGGTGAGCACTTTCACGGGCAGCAACCCGGGCCAGATCGGACTGGCCGACAGCTATGGACGCGTCGCATCGGACCTCCGCGTCTCGTTGACCGATCGGTGCAACCTGCGGTGCAGCTACTGCATGCCGGCCGAGGGCCTGGAATGGCTGCCGACCGAGGAGACGCTGACCGACGACGAGGTCGTCCGCCTGGTCAGGATCGGCGTCGAGCAGCTCGGCATCACCGAGGTGAGGTTCACCGGTGGCGAGCCCCTCCTGCGCCGTGGGCTGCCCGACATCGTGGCCCGTACCAAGGCGCTGGACCCCAGCCCCGAGGTCTCGCTGACCACGAACGCGCTGGGTCTCTCGCGCACCGCCGACGCCCTGGCAGCGGCCGGTCTCGACCGGGTCAACGTCAGCCTCGACACCATCCGACGCGACCTCTTCCTCCAGATCACGCGGCGAGACCGTATCGACGACGTGCTGGCCGGCCTCGCCGCGGCGAAGCGGGCCGGCCTCGGCCCGGTCAAGGTGAACGCGGTGCTGCTGCGCGGGGTCAACGACATGCACGCGGCCGAGCTGCTGCGCTTCTGCCTCGAGGAGGACTACCAGCTGCGCATCATCGAGCAGATGCCGCTCGACGCCCAGCACAACTGGTCCCGCGAGGGCATGGTCACCGCCGAGGAGATCTTCGCCTCGCTCGAGGCCGAGTTCACCCTCACGCCCGACCCCGAGCACCGGGGGAGCGCCCCGGCCGAGACCTTCCTCGTCGACGGTGGCCCGGCCATGGTCGGCGTCATCGCCTCGGTCACCCGCCCGTTCTGCGGGGACTGCGACCGGGTCCGGCTGACCGCCGACGGCCAGGTCCGCAACTGCCTGTTCGCCCGCGAGGAGTCGGACCTGCGGGCCGCCGTACGTGGTTCGTCGACCGACGCGGAGATCGCCGACCAGTGGCGCCTGGCGATGATGACCAAGCGTCCCGGCCACGGGATCGACGACACGACGTTCCTGCAGCCGACCCGGCCGATGTCGGCCATCGGCGGCTGACCCTCTTCGCCGACCGGGCAGTTCTGTCCCGCCTGGAGACGCCGACCGGGCAGTTCAGTCCCGCTCAGAGTCGGTGACCGGGCAGTTCAGTCCCGCTCGGCGGCGTACGGCGTGACCACAACTGCCCGCTCAGCGGCGTACGGCGTGACGCAACTGCCCGGTCAGCGGACTACGGCGTGACGCGAGTGCCCGCTCAGCGGACTACGGCGTGACGCAACTGCCCGGTCGGCGGACTACGGCTGGTGCGGGGCGACCTCGCGGAGGAACTGACGCGCGGCGAGGAAGTCGGACAGGCTCTGTCGGTGGTCCTCGCACGCCAGCCAGACCTTGCGCCGGTCGGGGGTGTGCAGCTTGGGGTTGTTCCACCGGAGCTCGTGCACCGCGGCGTGCTTGCATCCCTTGGCCGAGCAGGTGGCGGGGCCGTCGGGCCCTTCGCTCACGGACCGAGCTCCTTGTAGCCGCGACTCGGGGGCACGAGGTCCGTGCCCGGGAGCCGCTGGCCCTCGCTGTTGGCCATCACGACGGCGACGTAGGGCAGCACGAAGGCGCCGGCCACCAGGACCCAGCGGACCCAGTTGTCGCCGACCACGATGGCGCCGACGAAGCACAACGTCCGGACGGCCATGGAGATCATGTAACGACGTCGACGGTGGTCGAGATCCTCACCGTGACTCGTCGGTGCGGTGGTGATGCGGACGGGTTCTGCCGCGCGTTTCGCCCTGTTTGGTGCTGCCACCTCGCCAGCGTACGTCGCGGGTGCAGAGCCTCCACGAAGACGTGACATTCTTGACAGGTCCGCAAACCCGAAGCACAGGAGTGATCGCCGATGTCCAACCGCACCTACCGCGTCACCGAGATCGTCGGCACCTCACCTGAGGGCATCGACCAGGCCGTCCGCAACGGCGTCGAGCGGGCCGCCCGCACCCTGCGCCACGTCGACTGGTTCGAGGTCACCCAGGTACGTGGTGCCGTCGTCGACGGCCAGGTCGAGCACTTCCAGGTCGGCATCAAGGTCGGCTTCCGGCTCGAGGACGACTGACCACCCCCAGGAGCTGCTGACATGACCTCCCACGACGCCTCGGCGCTGGTCGAGCTGAGGGTCCTCGAGGGACCCAACCTGTACTTCCCGCGCGCTGCCATCAAGCTCACCCTCGACGTCACCGCGTTGGCCCAGGCCCCGGAGGACGATCTGCTCCAGCTGGCACAACGGCTCGGGATCGCCTCGATCCGGCCCGGGGTGCCCCTGAGCGGGTTCCGTCAGCGGTCCCTCACCCGCCTGGTCACCAAGCTGGTACGCCGCGTCGCGGCCGAGGCAGGCACGACCCGGCTCGGCGTACGCGTCCGGCCGACCGCCCAGCCGGAGCAGATCGTCGTCGCCTACCCCTGGCGTGACCGCAACCGTGCGTGCGCGCTCGGCGAGGCTGTCGCGTCGGTCATCGACGGTCTCGGGACGGCCGAGGTCGACACGCTCGTCGAGGCGGCGGCCAAGCACGTCACGTCGGTCGAGCGCGGGCCGGGGCCGACCACGATCAGGCCGCGCATCCCGGTGGTGGCCGTCACCGGCACGAACGGCAAGACCACGACGTCTCGGATGATCGCGCACATCGCGCGGGAGGCCGGGCACCTTGTCGGGTGGTCGAACACCGACGGCATCTACATCGACGGTGAGATGGTCGAGTCCGGTGACTACTCAGGGCCTTCCGGAGCCGGACGGATCCTTGCCCACAAGAACGTCGACTTCGCGGTGACCGAGACCGCACGCGGCGGCATCCTGCTCAAGGGCATCGGTCTGATGAGCAACGACGTGTCCGTGGTCACCAACGTGACCGCCGACCACCTCGGGCTGCAGGGGATCGACACGGTCGACCAGCTGGCCGAGGTCAAGGGCGTGGTCGCTCGGATCACCAAGAAGTCGGGATGGGCCGTGCTCAACGGTGACGATCCACGCGTCTTCGCCATGCGTACGACGACCCCGGCCCGCCCGTGGGTGTTCTCCCGGGACTCGGACTCACCCGCCCTGCGCGAGATCCTGGCCGGAGGCGGGCGGGCCACCACGATCATCGACGGCTGGATCACGGTGCTCGAAGGCAACCGGGCCGACCCGCTGGTCGAGGTCGTCGACGTCCCGATGACCCTCAGCGGCCTGTCCCGGTTCAACGTGGAGAACGCACTGGCTGCGGCGTCGGCGGCACTGGCCGCGGGCATCTTCCGGCCGCACGTCGTCTCCGGCCTGAAGACCTTCCTCCCGGACGCCGAGCACAACCCCGGACGCATGAACTTCTTCACGCTGCCGGGCTCCGCGGGCGGGATCACCGTGGTGATGGACCTCGCCCACAACGAGGCCGGCCTCGAGGCGATGATCGAGATCATGCGCGGTGTGCGTGAGCCAGGACACCGCCTGCTGCTCGGTCTCGGGGCCGTCGGTGACCGGCAGGACGACCTGCTCGAGATGCTGGGCGAGATCGCCGCCCGGGACGCCGACCTCATCGCCATCGGCCACAAGCAGAAGTACCTCCGCGGCCGCACCATGGAAGAGGTCGACAGCCTCCTCCGGGCCGGCGCCGAGCGCGTGGGCGTCACCGAGATCGAGTCCCACGACACCGAGCTCGAGGCGCTCCAGGCGCTCGTGGCCATCGCCGTGCCGGGCGACGTCATCGGCCTGATGTGCCACGCGGAGCGCCAGGAGGTCTACGACTGGCTCGAGTCGCAAGGTGCCACTGCCGACGACCCTGACACGCTGAAGAACAAGGTCCTGCGTGCCAGCACTTCCACCGAGGAGACCACCCCATGAGCGACGACACGACACGGCTCGCCGTACTCATCGACGCCGACAACATCTCTCCCAAGGTCGCCAAGGACGTCTTCGAGGAGCTGGCCGGCTACGGCACCCTGACGGTGAAGCGGGCCTACGGCGACTGGACGACCTCACAGCTGAACGGGTGGAAGGACCAGCTCCACGCCTTCGCCATCGCGCCCATGCAGCAGTTCGCCTACACCGTGGGCAAGAACTCCACCGACTCGGCGCTGATCATCGACGCGATGGACCTGCTCTACGCGGGGCACCTCGACGGCTTCGTGATCGTCTCCAGCGACAGCGACTTCACCCGCCTGGCCACCCGTCTCCGCGAGTCCGGCATGACGGTCTACGGACTGGGGGCCAAGAAGACGCCGCGTGCGTTCCGCGACGCCTGCGACAAGTTCACCTTCCTCGAGGTGCTCAGGGCCGACGCGTCGGAGGCGGACTCGACGACGCCCGAGGTCCCGGCCCCCCGGGAGACGTCCGCCCCCGAAGCGGCGGCTGCCCCCGAGCCCACCCGGGACGCCAAGGGCGGCGGCGCCCTGCAGAGCATGCTGACCAAGGCCCTGAACAAGACGGCCACCGATGACGAGTGGTCGGCGCTCGGGACCCTCGGCAGTCACCTGAACCGCACGGACCCGTCGTTCGACTCGCGCACCTACGGCTTCGCCAAGCTCAGTGACCTGGTCAAGGACCAGCCCTTCCTCGAGACCAGGGTGGTGAAGTCCGACTCCGGGCAGGGACAGCTGTGGGTGCGGATCAAGCGGCGCGCTGCGGCCAAGAAGGCCACCGCGCCGAAGGCCACCACGTCTGGGGCCACCAAGTCCGAGGCGAACCAGTCTGAGGCGAACACCTCGGAGCCCGCTGCCCCGGACACCACCACCCCGGACACCTCCACCCCGAAGGCCGCCACCACGAGGGCGACCGCGCGCAGGACCTCGAAGAAGCAGGCCGCGCCGCCACCCGACGAGTCGGCGGTGGAGCCGGTCGTTGAGGCCCCCGTAGTCGAGCAGCCCGTGGTCGAGCAGCCCGTGGTCGAGCAGCCGGCCTCCGACGAGCCGGCGAAGAAGGCCCCGGCGCGCCGACGGACGACCCGGAAGGTCGGTCAGGCCTCCGGCGGAGGCGTGTAGTCAGGGTCGGCGACGTGCGTGTCGTCGCCGCCCGAGGTGGCGCCGGCCTGCGCGTGGGGTGACCAGTTCTCGAGCTCGGACATCACCTTCGGGTGCTGGTCGACGCAGAGGATCAGCAGGTCGCCGTAGTTGGCGCGGCTCATGGCGTGCCGCACCGCCTCGATCTCGTCGAGGACGACCTCGACCTGCTTGCAGCGTGACCCCTGCTCCATCGCGTTGCGCACGCCGTCGGCCACCAGACCGGCCGTCTCGCCCCTGGGACGGCGGCGAAGGTTGACGTCCTCACGGACGATGACCACGTCGAAGTGCTGCGCGGCGATGTCGCCGAGCTCACGCATGTCCTCGTCGCGGCGGTCACCGGCGGTGGCGATGACACCGATGCGCGACCGCTTCCCGAGCTCGCTGCCCGAGTCGAGACTGTCGCCGGTGCGGTCCACGAAGTCCCCGAGCATGCGCATGCCCGGGGCGTTGTGGCAGTAGTCGACGATGACGTTGACCCCGTTGACCTCGATCTCGTTCAGGCGACCGGGGGAGAGGTAGTAGCTCGTCGAGAAGGTGCGCAGGCCCTGCCGGATGTCGTGCAGGGGTGCGCCCGAGGCGAAGGCCGCAGCGGCCGCCGCGAGGGCGTTCTGGACGTTCATCCGGGCGCGCCCGTTGAACGTCGACGGCAGCAGGTGCGTGAAGGCCAGCTGCATGTCCCGAGCGCCGTGGCGTACGACGATCATCTCGCCGCGCTCGGTGGGCTGCAGCACGAGCGCCTTGCCACCGCGCCGGCAGTGCGCGTCGATCATGTCGCGCTCCGAGGAACCGGGCTCGGCCATCGAGAACCAGACGACCTGGCCCGAGCAGCGGCGACGCATCTCGCGCACGAGGGGGTCGTCGGCGTTGAGCACCGCGTGCCCGTCGCGCGGCACGGCCTCGACGAGGACGGCCTTGACGTCGGCAAGCTGCTCGACGGTGTCGATGCCACGCAGGCCCAGGTGGTCGGGCTGCACGTTGAGCACCACGGCCACGTCGTTGCGCTCGTAGCCCAGGCCCTCGCGCAGGATGCCGCCCCTGGCCACCTCGAAGACGGCGAAGTCCACGCGGGGGTTCTGCAGCACCATCCGGGCGCTACGTGGGCCGGACGCGTCGGCGCGGATGAGGAGACGCTCGTCGATGACCACGCCGTCGGTGGAGGTCATGCCGACCTTGCGGCCCATCCCCTTGAAGATGTGGCTGATCATCCGGCTCGTCGTGGTCTTGCCGTTGGTGCCGGTGACCGCCACGATCGGGATCCGGCTCGGGGCGCCGGGCGGGAACAGCATGTCGACCACGGGCTTGGAGATGAACTGCGGCTCCCCGATCGTCGGGTGCGTGTGCATCCGGAAGCCGGGGGCCGCGTTCACCTCGCAGATCGCGCCTCCGGCCTCGCGCACCGGCTGGGTGATGTCGGGGCAGATGAAGTCGATGCCGGCGATGTCGAGCCCGATCATCCGGGCCGCCTCCTCGGCGATCTCGGCGTTCTCCGGGTGCGCCTCGAAGGTGCGGTCGATGGAGATGCCACCGGTCGACATGTTGCCCGTCAGCGCGAGCTTGACCATCTCGCCCTGGTCGGGCACCGAGGTGAGCGTGTGGTCCTGCCCGGCGAGCACCTCCTCGGCGGCGGCGTCGATCTTGATGCGGGTCAGGATCTTCTCGTGGCCCACTCCGCGACGCGGGTCGGCGTTGGTGTCGTCGACGAGCTGCTGCACGGTGTGCGTGCCGTCACCGATGACGTGGGCGGGCACGCGCTCCGCGATCGCCGCGACCCTGCCGTCGATGATCAGGCAGCGGTAGTCCTTGCCGGTCACGAACGACTCGACGACCACGGTGCCGCGACGCGACTGCTCCCTGGCGATCGAGAACGCCTCACGGACCTCCTCCTCGTCCATCAGGTTCAGGCACACCCCGCGGCCGTGGTTGCCGTCGAGGGGCTTCACGACCACGGGGAAGCCGATGCGCCTGGCCGCGCTGGCTGCCTGGTCCGCCGTACGCACCGACTCCTGCTTGGGCACCGGCAGACCGGCGGCGCTGAGGAGACGGGTGGTCAGGTCCTTGTCGGAGGCGATGTCGACCGCGATCGAGCTGGTCTCCGAGGTCATGGTGGCGCGGATGCGCTTGGCGTGCACGCCCTGGCCGAGCTGGACCAGCGAGTGCTTGTTGAGCCGGATCCACGGGATGTCGCGCGAGACGGCCTCGTCGAGGATGGCCTGGGTCGACGGTCCGAAGGCGGTGCGCTGGGCGCGGAGGATGAACGCGTCGAGCTCCTCGGTGAAGTCGAAGTCCGGGTCGGCCTCCACGAGATGGTTGACCAGGCGTACGGCGAGCCGGGCGGCGTCGAGGCCGACCTGTTCGTCGACGTACCCGAAGATGATGTTGTAGCGACCCTTCTCGCCCTTGACCTGCCGTGTCTTGCCCCGGCGGATGTCGTGGCCGACGACCTGCTGGAGTGCCAGCGCGGTGTGCTCGGCGACGTGCCCGAGCCAGGTGCCCTCGTTGAGCCGCTCCACGAAACCACCACGGCGACCGCGCGAGCAGGAGTGCTCGCGCAGCCCGGGCAGGGCCTCGAGAAGATGGTCGGTGAAGCCCGGGATGGTGTTGCTCGGGTAGTCCTCGAGCACCCCGAGGTCCACCACCAGGTGGATCGCCTTCTCGTAGGACCAGACGTTGGCACCCCGGTAGACGCGGGTCTCGATGATGGCGAGGTCGGCGGTGGGGCGACCCCCTCCGTTGCGGATGCTGGCCCTGTCGTTCGCGAGGTCAGTCACTGGAAGGCTCCTTGCTTCGTCGTACGATTCGGCGGCGCAGCGCCTGCGGACCGATGTCCCCGGCAGCGATGTCACGGGCCATCTTGCGCAGATCACGGTTGGCTGAGGCCAATTCAGCGCCGTCGGTCGGGTCCACCCGGGGCTTCGGTGGAAGCAGCAACCGGGTGTCCAGGTCGAACTCCGAGCCTGCCGGCAGGACGTGCAGGGTCACCCCCGAGGCCAGGATCGGGCGGTGCTCGTGGGCCTCGTGGGCGTTGGTCACCATGTGGGACCCGTCCATGATGGTCACCGATCCGCGGCCCACGACGCGCAGGACGTTCCGGCCCTCGTCGGTGCGGCTGATCAGGGCACCCGTGTCCTCGTCGACGCCCATCCCGAGGAGCTGCGGACTCTGGGAGACGATCATCAGCAGCCGGCCGTAGCGGTTGCGCTGGGCGAAGTGCTGGTCGATCACGCAGTTCTCGACCAGTCCCAGCCCGGCGGCCACCTGGGTCATCCGCTGCTTGGGGGTGGAGCCGCCGGGACCGAAGGCGACCATGTGCGAGGACTGGATGCTGGCACCGGCGGACGTGCCGGCGATCGTCACGCCTCGTGAGCGCGCGTCGAGGATCGCCTGGCCGAACGGCGTTCCGGCGATCACCGTCGACAGCTTGAGCTGGTTGCCGCCGGTCATGAAGACCCCGGTGGCCCGGTCCAGCTGGGCGACCACGTCCGGGTCCGAGGCCTGCGACCGGTTCTCGGGGCGTACGCCGTACACCTCCGCCGCCCCGAGCTTGGTGAACAGGGCCGCGTAGACCTCGATGATCTCTGGTCCCAGCGAGGAGGCGGTCGGTACGACGGCGATCCGTGCCTGCGTCCCTCCTGAGCGCTCGAGGAACTCCTTGAGAACCGTGCGCCTGCCGAGCTTGTCCTCGGCCCCTCCGATGACGAGCAAGTCGCCTTCTTGACTCTTGGGTCCCAATGCCATGACAGGAAGCCTAAGGGGTGAATAGAGTGCCTCGGTGAGCCCGTCTTTGCCCGATTCGTCCGCGGCGGGGGGACAACGCCTGCTGGTGATCATGCGGCACGGCAAGGCCGAGGCGTTCGCGGCGAGCGACCACGAGCGGCAGCTGACCGATCGCGGACTCCGAGAGGCCACCGCCGCCGGTCAGTGGCTGGCCAGCCAGGGGATCGTGCCCACCGAGGCGTTCGTCTCCTCTGCCGTGCGCACCCGACAGTCCTGGCAGGCACTGGTCGCCGGCTCGGGCACGCAGGCAGAGGCCAAGGTCGAGGACGCGGTCTACTCCGCCGATGCCGACAGCGCGCTCGAGGTCCTGCAGCAGGCACCGGCCGACGCACAGGTCGTGCTCTACGTCGGACACAACCCGACCGCCGCCTCCCTGGCGCACCTGCTCGACGACGGGAACCCCGACCCCGAGGCGTTCCGGGCGATGAGTGCCGGCTTCCCCACCGCCGCCATAGCGGTGCTGGAGATCTCGGGTCCCTGGGCCGAGCTCGGGATCGCCACCGGGCACCTGGTCGCGTTCCACGTCGGGCTCGGCTGAGTGTCCGGCGGCTACACCTATCCCGAGGTCGGGGCCACCCGCGAGGTGGGCCGCACGCCGCAGGACGCTCATCGACGAGCCTGACCGCCGCGGGCGCCTACGTCACCGCGGTCAGCGAGGCCGTCGACGAGGGGTGATGGGTCGGGTGGGCGGCCCCTGGACATGCGAATGTCGCGGGAGGGGCCGGAGAAGCGTGCACCGCTCGCTCGCGACACATTCGCATCCCCGGAGCGGCGCCGCCGAGGTGCGCCAGGCAGCCGGTCAGCAGCGAGTCAGAGCAACGGCTCCGGCGTGGTCACCCCGGCTGCGGCGTCGGCCGCCACGATCTCCTCGCGGCTGATCCCCAACAGGTAGAGCACGGCATCCATGTAGGGCACGTTCACAGCCGCGTTGGCCGCCTTCTGCACGACGGGCTTGGCGTTGAAGGCGATGCCGAGACCGGCGGCGTTGAGCATGTCGACGTCGTTGGCCCCGTCCCCGATGGCGATCGTGGCGTTCACCGACACACCGCACTCCGCGGCGAAGCGACGAAGGGCCTCGGCCTTGCCGGCCCGGTCGACGATGTCACCGACCACCCGGCCGGTGAGCCTGCCGTCGACGATCTCGAGCTCGTTGGCCATCGAGAAGTCGATGCCGAGGTCGGCCGCGAGGCGGTTGGTCAGCTGGGTGAAGCCACCGCTGACGATCGCGAACCGGTAGCCCAACCGCTTCAGGACGCGCACGGTGGTCCGCGCGCCGGGGGCGAGCTCGAGGTCGTCGTACACCCGGTCCAGCGCGCTGGCGTCCAGTCCCGCGAGCAGCGCCACGCGGTGCCGCAGGCTCTCGGCGAAGTCGAGCTCTCCGCGCATCGCCTGGTCCGTGACGCGCGCGACCTCGGCCTCGCAGCCGGCGTGCGCGGCCAGCATCTCGATGACCTCGCCCTGGATCAGGGTCGAGTCGACGTCCATCACGATCAGCCTCATGCCGCGGCGCAGCAGGTTGGCGGCCTGGACGGCGATGTCGACGTTCTGCACCGCCGCCTCGCGGGCCAGGATGTCGCGCAGCTTCTCGGGGTCCACGCCGGAGACGTGCAGGTCGATGGCGGTGATCGGGTAGCGCGCCATCCGCTCGATCCGGTCGATGTTGGCCCCGGTGTCGGCGATCCGGCCTGCGATGGCGGCCACGGCCGATGACTTGAGGGGGGTGCCCAGGACGGTGACGTGGCTGCGTCCCTCGGGCCGGGGCCGGTTGTCGCCGGAGCCCTGGTCGAGGTCGAGCGTCATCCCGAGCGACGAGGCGACGTCCTCCATGGCGCTGCGCAACGGCTTCCAGTCGCGCGGGGTGCTGACGAGCAGCCCGAGGATCAGCCGACGTCGCAGCACGATCTGCTCGATGTCGATCACCTCGACACCGAACTGCGCCAGGGTGTCGAAGACCAGGGACGTGACGCCGGGGCGGTCCTTGCCGGTCAGGGTGATCAGCAGTGTCCGCGGCAGGTCGGGCGTCTCCTCAGGCACGGGACGAGGTTAGCCGGGTCGCCGCCGGTCGGGTCAGCCGGTCCGTGACCAGCAGGCGCCGACGAGGGCACGGCGGGCGGCCCGGTCGAGGTCGCCGAGGGCCATGCGCCGACGGTCCATCTCGTGCGCCGTCACCGCGCCGCCGTCCACGGCCCGCGCCAGGTCCACGATGTCGAGGCAGAGCACCGCGCGCTCGGTGGTCTCCACACGGCGGGCGTCCTGCCCTGGCGGGAACGACAGCGGAGGGCGGTGACGCAGGTTGAGCAGCAGGTCGGGGATGTCCGGCTGCCACACGGCCACGTCGAGGTCTGCGAGTCGCCGGGTGACGTCGGCCAGGGCGAGCCGCAGCTCGGAGGCGGTCTCCCGCTCGTCCACCCACGGGACCCTGTCCGCGGGGTAGGCGCGCCACACGATCGTCCGGGCGTCCTCCTCGGGCACGAGCCCGACACTGCCGGCCACGACGGCCTGGCCGGCCTCCAGCGCCGCGAGGTTGAAGGCCGGGGGCCCACCAAGGCCGACGGGGTCACCGGGGACGGGCAACGCCAGCGAGACCTGGCCGGCCAGGGCAGCCGGGAGCTCGTGGAGCTCGAGGACGTCGCGTTCCGGCAACCCCGTGACGAGGTGGCGCGGATCCTCCCCTCGTACGGCGTCGGCCAGGTCGTCCGGCCCGGCGCGACCGGCCCGGACGGCGTCCAGCCACATGGCCAGGACGGCAGCGACGGGAAGGGAGCTCACCTGGGAAAGACTAGGCAGGCGGGCCGTCGCGAACGACGACCGGTCGTCCGGGTAGGTTGACGCCCACCGCATCTGCTCCCGACCCCGTCCCTGAGGTCCCCTTGTGAACGCCGTACTCGAGCTCGCCTCCGTCACCGTACGACGAGGCCAGGCCACCCTCCTCGACAGCGTCGACTGGTCGGTCGAGGAGGACGAACGCTGGGTGATCCTGGGTCCCAACGGTGCCGGCAAGACCACGTTGATGCAGATCTGCTCGGCACAGATCCATCCCACCTCAGGGGTCGCCGGCATCCTCGGCGAGGTCGTCGGCACAGTGGACATGTTCGAG
The DNA here is from genome assembly GCA_963843775.1 of uncultured Actinomycetota bacterium. GTDB lineage: Bacteria > Actinomycetota > Actinomycetes > Propionibacteriales > Nocardioidaceae > Marmoricola. Next base: position 126,892 of record CAWJLT010000010.1, on the reverse strand, counting down.
CTGCGTCCCCGGATCGGCTGGACCAGCGCCGCGGTCGCCGAACGCATCCCGCGCCACGAGATCGTGCGGGACGTGGTCGTGTCCGCCTCCTACGGCGTGGTGGGCCGGTGGCGCGAGCGCTACGACGAGCTCGACCACGAACGGGCTCGCCAGCTCCTGGTGGAGGTCGGTGCCGGTGCCCTGCTCGACCGCACGTTCGGGACGCTGAGCGAGGGGGAGCGCAAGCGGGTCCAGATCGCCCGTGCCCTGATGACCGACCCCGAGCTGCTCATCCTGGACGAACCGGCGGCCGGGCTCGACCTCGGTGGCCGTGAGGACCTCGTGGAGACCCTGTCCGCACTGGCGCTCGACGAGCACGCCCCGGCCACGATCCTGGTCTCCCACCACGTCGAGGAGATCCCTCCCGGGTTCACCCACGCCCTGCTGCTCCGCGAGGGCCGTGCCGTCGCCGCCGGACCGCTGCCCGAGGTGATGACCGAGGAGATCCTCGGCGAGACCTTCGCCATGTCGCTCGTCCTGCGCGAGGAGGACGGGCGCTACTCCGCGCGCCGGCGGCCACGTCGCCACGGCTGAGCGTTGCGACCGGTTGGATAGGCTCCCGGCATGGACTGGCTACGCGACCACATGTGGGAGAGCTGGCTCGCTCTCGCCGTCGTGTTCGGCGTGCTCGAGCTCGTCAGCCTCGACCTCTTCCTCGTCATGCTGGCGGGGGGCGCCATCGTCGGTGCCGCCACCGCCGCCGTAGGTGGTCCCATCCCGCTCCAGATCGTCCTGGCGATGATCACGGCGGTGGGTCTCCTCGGCGTCATCCGCCCCGGCGTCGTACGCCGTCTCCACAGCGGTCCCGACCTGAAGATCGGCGCCGACGCGCTGATCGGCAAGCGGGCGACCGTGCTGCACGAGCTGGTCCACGGGACCCCCGGTCGCGTCAAGATCGGCGGCGAGGAGTGGACCGCCGAGCCCTATGACGAGGACGACCGGATCGAGGCCGGTGAGGTGGTCGACGTGGTACAGATCAAGGGTGCGACCGCCTACGTCCTGCGCGTTCACAGACTCGGGTCCTGAAGGCCCGGAACCACAAAGAAGAGAAAAGAGGGGGTCCCGATGGGTGGAGCAATCCTCATCCTGTTCGCACTGTTCCTGGTCTTCGTCGTGCTCGTGCTCGCGAAGACGATCCGCATCGTCCCGCAGGCTCGGGCGGGCATCGTGGAACGGTTCGGCAAGTACAAGAACACGCTGTCACCGGGCCTGAACGTCGTCACGCCGTTCGTGGACCGGGTGCGCTACGTGATCGACATGCGCGAACAGGTCGTCTCGTTCCCGCCGCAGCCGGTGATCACCGAGGACAACCTGGTCGTCTCGATCGACACGGTCATCTACTTCCAGGTCACCGACCCGGTCTCCGCGACCTACGAGATCGCGAACTACATCTCGGCCGTCGAGCAGCTCACGATGACCACGCTCCGCAACATCGTCGGTGGCATGACCCTCGAGCAGACCCTGACCTCCCGCGAGGACATCAACCGCGGCCTGTCGGGCGTGCTCGACGAGGCCACCGGCCGTTGGGGCATCCGTGTCGGTCGCGTGGAGATCAAGGGCATCGACCCGCCGCCCTCCATCAAGGACTCGATGGAGAAGCAGATGCGTGCCGACCGCGACAAGCGTGCGGTGATCCTGACCGCCGAGGGCCAGCGCCAGTCCTCCATCCTCACCGCCGAGGGCAACAAGCAGGCGGCGATCCTCTCGGCCGAGGGTGACCGCGAGGCCCTGATCCTGAGGGCCCAGGCCAACCGGGAGGCCGCCATCCTCAAGGCACAGGGTGAGGGGCAGGCCATCCAGACCGTCTTCCAGGCCATCCACGACGGCCAGCCCGACCAGGCGCTGCTCGCCTACCAGTACCTCCAGATGATGCCCAAGATCGCTGAGGGCTCGGCCAACAAGGTCTGGGTGATCCCTTCCGAGATCACCCAGGCGCTCGAGGGCCTCGGCTCCGCCGTCCACGAGGTGGCCGGCATCCCGAAGAAGGTCGACGGGCCGCGCAAGCGTGTCGAGGTGCCGACGATCGAGCCGTCCCTCTCTCCGGAGTCGTCGCTGTCCAGCGCCCACGAGGAGGTCCAGAAGGCCATCCAGGCCGCCGAGGAGTCCTCGCGGGCCGCCAGCGGCAGCACCGGACCGGCCGCCTCCAGCGCAGCTCCGCCGCCGCCCGCGACCACGGTTGACCCGGGTGACGCGTCAGGAGAGGCTCCCAGCGGGCAGTGAGCCCCCTCGAAGTCGTCGCCATCCTGCTGGCAGGGGTGGCGGCAGGAACCATCAACACCGTGGTGGGGTCGGGAACGCTGATCACGTTCCCGACCCTTCTCGCCTTCGGCATCCCGCCGGTCACGGCCAACGTGTCCAACACGGTCGGCCTCGCGCCGGGGTCCCTGTCCGGAGCGATCGGCTACCGGGCCGAGCTGGTCGGCCAGCGACGTCGACTGGTCCGCCTCGGCGGTGCCTCCCTGCTCGGCGGTGTCGTCGGGGCGCTGCTGCTGCTGGTGCTGCCCTCCAGCGCCTTCGACGCCATCGTGCCGGTCCTCATCCTGCTGGGGGTCGTGCTCGTGATCCTCGGACCGCGGATCGCCAGGCGCGTGAGCGCCCGGGCCGAGTCGAGCGGTGGCCTGGGGGAGTACGGCGCCTGGTGGGTCTGGCCCGCGGTGGCCCTCGCCGGCGTGTACGGCGGGTACTTCGGAGCCGCCCAGGGCGTGCTGCTGATGGCGATCCTCGGCATCGGGGTCGCCGACTCGATGCAGCGGCACAACGCCACCAAGAACGTGCTGGCGCTGCTGGTCAACGGCGTGGCCGCGGTGATCTTCGTGTTCGTGGCCGACGTCGACTGGGCGGTCGCGGGACTCATCGCGCTCGGCTCCGTCATCGGCGGCCAGATCGGCGCCACGGTCGGCCGTCGTCTCCCCGCCAACGTCCTGCGCGGGCTGATCGTGGTGGTGGGCCTGGTGGCCGTGGCGATGTTCGTCCTCCCGCTGTGAGACCCGTGACGGGGTTCACGAGCCAGGGCTAGCGGGTGCCGGACGCTCGCTGCAGCCGCTCCGGGCGATCCTCGACGTAGGCCGTCAGGAACCGCTGCAGCTCGTCGAAGACGTGGGAGCGGGCCGGCTCCGGGGAGAGCGTCACGTCGTGCAGCGCTCCGGGGACCTGCGCGATGGTGACGTGGCGTGAGAGCCGGGCCGCGCGACGGCGCATCCGCTCGACGTCGAGCACGACGTCGGAGGACCTGAGGTCCTCCTCGTCGTCGAGGTGGCCCGACCGGGCCGAGCTCACGAGCAGGACGGGGGCGTCGATCTCCAGCCCCCGCTCGATCCGCGCCTGCCCCCGGCGCACGGCCCGGATCCACCCGGCGTACACCGGCCAGGAGGCGGGCGGCTTCCACGCGAGGTCGTAGTCCCACTCACCCCCGAGGTCGCGGTGCAGGCTGCGCGCGTAGCCGTCGGCGACGTTGCGCGGGATCTGCTTCATGGGCTTGAGGCGGCCCAGGCGGTGGATGGCAGGCATCGCCAGCAGGCGGGTGAAGGCGTCGCCGTGCATGTCGATCCAGGGGGCGTTGAGGAAGACCCCAGCGGCCGGGTGGCCACGGTCGTGCAGCCACAGCGGGAGCGTCAGCCCTCCGGTCGAGTGGGCGGAGAAGACGAGGTGGTCGTGGTCGCGTGAGACCCGTTCGAAGGCGAGGTCGAGCTCCTCGTAGTACGTGCTGAGGTCGGCGACGTAGTTCGGTGTCTGGTGCGGACGCAGCGAGCGGCCGTACTTGCGCAGGTCGAGGGCGTAGAAGTCGTAGCCGTTGCGCACCCAGAAGTCGGCGGCCACGGTCTGGAAGAAGTAGTCGCAGAAGCCGTGCACGTGCAGCACGGCCTTGCGTGTGGGGGAGCCTCCGGCTGGGACCTCTGCCCGCCGGTGGACCAGGGTGGCGACCACCTCGCCCTCGGCGTCCGGGCGGAGGTCGAAGGTCTCACAGGTGTACGGCGCCCCCAGCAGGTCGATCTGGGGCTCGGGCATGCATCGATCCTGTCACGTCACCAGCCCGCCACCGAACTCGCCGACGAGGGCGGCCCCGCTCGCCACCAGCAGCACGCCGGCGACTCTCAGGGCGATCCGGTAGCCCGCGTCGCTGAGTCGCTGCCGACCTCGGCCGGCGAGCAGGGCGACGACGATCTTGGCGCCCACCAGCATCAGGTAGAAGGCGGCCACGAAGACCACCGCGCCGGAGGGTCGGTCTCGCCAGGCGGCGAGGGTCAGCGGGCCCAGGGCGGTTGCCCAGGCGACCCAGGGGTGTGGGCTGAGCAGGTTCACCACTGCGCCCTCGCGCAGCGCCCTCCACGTCGACGGGGGGCGTTCCTCGCGGGCCCCGCTCAGGGAGGCGGTGCGGGCCTCGCCCCAGGTGCGGACGCCAAGCCAGCCCATGAACAGCCCGCCGGTCACGCCGATCACTGACAGGGCCGTGTCCGGCACCTGTCCCAGCACGAGCAGCGTGAGCGTCACGACGACCAGGTCGGAGACGAGAGGTGCACACGCGACGATCACCCCCGCCCGGGCGCCGGAGCGCAGGGCGGAGGTGATCGTCAGGAACAGCAGCGGACCGGGGCTGATGCCGGCGGTGAGCCCGATGGTGGCGCCCAGGACCAGCCCGTCCACGTAGGAGTGCTACTTGCTGGCGTGCGTGGTGTCTTCGACGACCGGTGACGAGGCGTCCTCCTTGGCCTTGCCCGGCTGGGCGCCGGGGGCGCCGGCGTCGATGCTCTCGCGCACCAGCTCCTCGATCTTCTTGCCGGTGTCTGCGTCGACGTTCTTCCAGTACTCGAAGGCCCGCTCCAGGACGTCACCCTCGACCCCGCCGAGCAGGTGCCCGGCGACGGTCTTGACGAAGTTCGCCCGGATCTCGTCGTCCCAGACCTCGCGCACGAGCGTGCCGGCCTGACCGAAGTCGTCATCGGCCTCCCGGAGGGTGTAGGCCTGACGCACCATGGCGCCGTCGGTCTCCCAGCCGTCGCTGACCGCGCCGACCTCGTCGGAGTACCCACGCCCGAACGTGTTCGGGGCGTAGACCGGGTCGTCCGAGCGGTGCTCGTAGGCCATCGGACCGTCCTGGGTGTAGGTGTTGATCTCCACCTTGGGACGGTTGACCGGGAGCTGCAGGTAGTTCGGCCCGATGCGGTAGCGGTGCGTGTCCGCGTAGGCGAAGGCTCGACCGAGCAGCATCTTGTCGGGGCTGAAACCGACACCCGGGACGGTGGCACTGACATCGAACGCGGCCTGCTCGATCTGCGCGAAGAAGTTGTCCGGGTTCTTGTTCAGGGTCATGGTGCCGACCTTGATCAGCGGGTAGTCCTGGTGCGACCAGATCTTCGTGAGGTCGAACGGGTTGTAGCGGTAGGTCTTGGCGTCCTCGTAGGGCATCACCTGGACCGACAGGGTCCAGCTCGGGAAGTCGCCCTTGGCGATCGACTCGGAGAGGTCGCGTCGGTGGAAGTCCGCGTCCTCACCGGCGATGCGGGTGGCCTCGTCGTCGCTGAGTCCCTCGACGCCCTGGTCGCTGTGGAAGTGGTACTTCACCCAGCTCTTCTCGCCGGCCTCGTTGATCCAGAGGTAGGTGTGGGAGCCGTAGCCGTTCATGTGGCGGTAGGTCTTGGGGATGCCGCGGTCGCCCATCAGGTAGGTCACCTGGTGCGCCGACTCCGGGTTGAGGCTCCAGAAGTCCCACTGCATGTTGTTGTCGCGCAGGCCGTTGCCGCCGCGACGCTTCTGCGAACGGATGAAGTGCGGGAACTTCATCGTGTCGCGGACGAAGAACACCGGGGTGTTGTTGCCGACGAGGTCGTAGTTGCCCTCGGTCGTGTAGAACTTCAGCGAGAACCCGCGGGGGTCGCGCCAGGTGTCCGGGGAGCCCTGCTCGCCGGCCACGGTGGAGAAGCGCGCCAGCATCTCGGTCTTCACGCCGGGCTGGAACAGCGCGGCCTTGGTGTAGGCCGAGACGTCCTCGGTGGTCTCGAACTCGCCGAAGGCACCGGAGCCCTTGGCGTGCACGTTGCGCTCGGGGACCCGCTCGCGGTTGAAGTGCGCCATCTGGTTCAGGAAGTGCACGTCGTGCAGGAGGATCGGTCCGTCGGGACCGATGGTCAGCGAGTTGCGGTCACTCGGGGCCGGCGCGCCGGTGTCAGTCGTGGAGCCGAGGTGGGCCTCCGCCGAGGGCGCGGTCGCGACCGAGGTGTCGGACGGCTTGGGCAGGTCTGTCATTGCTCACTCCTTGTTGTGGTTGATGCCGGTTCACCGGTCGAGGACCGGAGCTGTTCTTCAAGGCATGCAGGGCACGTACCCCAATAGGTCACTTCGGCCTCATCGATGACGAAACCGTGGGTCGTGGACGCGTCCAGGCACGGGGCTGCCCCGGTCGCGCAGTCCACGTCGTTGACGGTGCCGCAGCCGCGGCACACGAGGTGGTGGTGGTTGTCCCCGGAGCGCAGCTCGTAGCGCGCCACCGAGCCGGTGGGCTGGATCCGTCGGGCGAGGCCGCGCTCGGCGAGGACGTTGAGCACGTCGTAGACCGCCTGGGTGGAGACACCCCCGAGGTCGCGGCGTACGACGTCCAGGACGGTGTCGGCGCCGGCGTGCGGGTGCTCGAGCGAGGGCGGCCATCACGGCCAGGCGCGGCCGGGTCACCCGCAGCCCGGCACCCCTGAGCAGCTGCTCGGGAGAGGGGGGTGTGACGTCGTGGGACATTGCGTCGACACAACCACTCAATCTGGAATGAGTCAAGTAAGGGGAGTGAACACTCAGTCCGGCACGACAGGTGCTGAGCCCCCGCGACGCGGGGCACCCGGATCGCCTATGCCAGCGACCCGGGACTCGCGACGTTCTCGGTCGTCGCCGAGTGAGTGAGCGCAGCGGTCTCAGTGCCGGTAGGTGCCGTGCAGGATCGCGCGACCGGCCGTCTTGAAGGCCAGGTTGAAGCTGACCACGGCGGGGGAGGCGTCGGAGTCGACCCCGAGGGTCTCCTCCTTCACCGCGTGCACCACGAAGTAGTAGCGGTGGTCCTGGTCACCCTCCGGCGGGGCCGCACCGGTGAAGGCCTTGGTGCCGGCATCGTTGCGGCACATGAACGCGGCGCCTGGAAGTGCAGCCCCCTCGGCTCCGGCACCGGCGGCGAGCGAGGTGACGTCGGCGGGGAGGTCGACCAGCACCCAGTGCCAGAAGCCTGACGGGGTCGGGGCGTCCGGATCGAAGCAGGTCACCGTGAAGCTCTGGGTGCCCTCGGGAACCCCGCTCCAGGACAACTGGGGCGAGGAGTCGCCGCCGGAGCCCACCTGCGCGTCCCCGAGGGGCTGTCCGGGAGCGACGTCGTCGCTGGTGACGGTGAACGACGGGACGGGGGGCAACAGGTCGTAGGGGTCTGGGTGCACGGGGCGATCGAGGCTCATGGGCCCGAACATAGTCCGCAGGGTGAACCCACCAAACCCGCCGGTGCCAGGCAGTCCGCACAATGGTCCCGTGACACCGTCCCCTCAGCCACCCGGCGACTTCCCGACCTACCCCGCCGGCCTACGCCTTGCCGGTCGCCTGGTCCTCGTCGTCGGCGGCGGCAACGTCGCCCAGCGCCGGGTGCCCACGTTCATCGCCGCCGGCGCGGACATCCTGCTCGTCTCGCCGGAGGTGACCCCGGCCATCGAGGGGCTCGTCGGGTCCGGGGAGGTGACCTGGGCGCGGCGGAACTTCGAGGACACCGACCTCGACGGGGCCTGGTACGTCATGGCCGCCACCGACGACAGCGAGGTCAACCAGCGGATCAGCGTCCTCGCCGACGAGCAGCGCATCTTCTGCGTGCGGGCGGACGACGCCTACGCGGCCACCGCCTTCACCCCGGCCGTGGGCACTCACGACGGGGTCACCGTCGCGGTCATGGGCAGCGCCGCCGCGGACCGCAACCCGCGTCGTTCCGCGGGCGTTCGTGACGAGATCGTGGCCGGCCTCCGCGAGGGCTCGATCGCCTCTCGCCACCACACCGATCGCGCTCCCGGCGTGGTGCTCGTGGGGGGAGGCCCGGGCGACCCCGAGCTCATCTCGGTGGCCGGCCGCAAGGCGCTGATGGAGGCGGATCTGGTCGTGGCCGACCGGCTGGCACCTCGCGAGCTGCTGGCCGACCTGCCCTCCGACACCGAGATCATCGACGTGGCCAAGCTGCCCCGTGGCCGCTCGGCGACGCAGGACCAGATCAACCAGATCATCGTCGACGCGGCGCTCGCCGGCCGACGGGTGGCGCGGTTCAAGGGCGGGGACAACTTCGTCTTCGGGCGTGGCTTCGAGGAGGTGCTCGCCTGCCGCGAGGCGGGTGTGCCGGTCACGGTGATCCCGGGCATCAGCAGCCCGCTCGCGGTGCCGGCCATGGCCGGCATCCCGGTGACCCACCGGGGCGTCACCCACGACCTGACGATCGTCTCGGGCCACCTGTCCCCGGGGCATCCTGATTCGCTCGTGCAGTGGGGGGCGCTCGCCAGCCTGCGGGGCACGTTGGTGCTGATGATGGCCGTCGACAACGCCCCGATGATCGCCGAGGTCCTGCTGCGCGGGGGCCGGGCCGCCACGACACCGGTGGGCATCGTCTGCGACGGCACCATGCCCACGGAGCGCACGGTGCTGACGACCCTCGGCGAGCTGGCCGAAGCGATCACCAGCGAGGGGGTCAGGCCGCCTGCGATCATCGTGGTCGGTGAGGTCGTGGGAGTGGCCTTCCCGGACCGCTTCCCCCGGTCATTCCCCGGGTCATTCCTCAGGTCATTCCTCCGGCGCCTCCTGACGTGGCCACGTTCGTCGAGATCTCAGACCCGTCCGACCCCCGTCTGGCCGACTACCGGCACCTGCGCGACGTACAGCTGCGTCAGTCCATGGAGGCCGAGCACGGACTGTTCCTGGCCGAGGGCGAGAAGGTCGTACGACGGGCCGTGGCCGCAGGCTTCCCGGTGCGGTCCTTCCTGATGGCCCCGCGCTGGCTGGAGGGGCTGGCCGACGTGATGGAGGCGACCGACGCTCCCTGCTACGTGCTGCCCGAGGCGCTCGCCGAGGACGTCACCGGGTTCCACGTCCACCGCGGCGCCCTGGCCTCGCTGGCTCGGACGCCGCTGCCGAGCGTGGGTGAGGTCCTGGAAGGGGCCCGGACCGTCGTCGTGTGCGAGGAGATCGTCGACCACACCAACCTCGGGGCCGTCTTCCGCGGTGCGGCCGCCCTGGGGGTGGACGCGGTGCTGCTGGCTCCCCGGTGCACGGACCCCCTCTACCGCCGTGCGGTCAAGGTCGCGATGGGTGCCGTCTTCGCGCTCCCGTGGACGCGCCTGCCCGACTGGTACGACGCCCTGCCGCTGCTCGGCGAGCACGGCTTCACCACGGTCGCGCTGACGCTGGCCGAGGACTCCGTCCCGATCGACCAGGCGGTGGACGGCCTCGACAAGGTGGCCCTCGTCCTGGGCTCCGAGGGACACGGGCTCTCGTCGCACTGGGAACGCACCGCGGACCGCAGGGCGATCATCCCGATGCGCGCCGGCATCGACTCGCTCAACGTGGCCGCGGCCGCTGCGGTGGCCTGCTACGAGACGGCCCGCCGCAGGACTCACCCCGGCGCCGAGGTCTCCGACTACGGTCGCAGCGCCGTCCCGTCCGTGCCGGAGGCGGGACCCTCGACGACCGGCCAGCCGCCCGGATAGTCCGCTGCGGATCCCTCCATCTCCTTGCGGAGCTTCTTGCGCGCCCGGTTGTTGAGGCGGTCACCGAACACGGTCCCGTGGGTGTGGTCCGTCTCGTGCTGGAGGCACCGCGCCAACAGGCCGTCGCCCTCGTAGGACACGGCCTCGCCGTCGAGACCGGTGCCGCTCACCCGGGCCCAGTCAGGACGAGCACACTCCACGAAGGCCCCCGGGTAGGACAGACAGCCCTCGTCGCTGTCGTCGAGGCGCCGGGCGCGGCCCTCCGGGAGCTCGACCACGGGGTTGCACACCACGCCGCGGTGAAGCGCCCCGGACTCGTCGGGGCAGTCGTAGACGAACACCGCAAGATCGACCCCGACCTGGCAGGCGGCGAGGCCCACGCCGTCGGCGGCGTACATCGTGGCGACCATGTCGGCGACCAGGGTTCGCAGCTCCTCGTCGTACGACGTGACCGGGCGGGCCGGACGATGCATCACCTCCTCGCCCCAGCGGACCACGCTGCGCACGGTGCCGTCTCCCGGCAGCTCGACGGAGGTGGGGGACACGGGCGCAGCGCGCTCCTCGGGTTCGGTGCCGGCCATGGCGAGATCCTAGGGCGTCCTCGGACGGCGTGACCCGCGACACGTGCGGATGGTGTGGCGCTGCGTGTAACTCCGAGTTACATTTTCACGCATGTCATCGAATCCCGTCAACGAGCCGCAGAAGCTTCCCTGGAGCCTGTTGAGGGCCGGCGGCCGGCACGGACTGTCCGACGCCGAGAAGCGCGACCCGATCGGGCTGGCGGTGGCCGCCCTGAACAGGATCGCCTCCAGCGACCTCCTCGACTCGCTCGGACTCCGCAGGGCCAGTGAGAGAGGCGTCTACCGGGTGACCAGCGCCGGTTTCCGTACGGCGGGCAAGGTCGGCCGCACCTTCGCCCGGGCCGGCCGGGCGACCCAGGGCAGGCGGGTCCCGGCGACGAGGGACACCGGCCTCTTCGACCTCACCCCGGGTGAGGACGAGCAGATGCTCGCCGACGTCGTCGGGCAGTTCGCCCAGGAGATGCTCCGTCCCGCCGCGAGTGCGGCCAACGAGGCGTGCACCGCACCGGGCGAGCTGCTCAGGGCCTCCTTGGAGATCGGCCTCCCGATCCTCGGCGTACCCGAGGACCTGGGTGGTATCGCCACCGAGCGTTCCGCGATCGCCGGCACGCTGGTCCACGAGGCGCTCGCCCACGGCGACATGGGCCTGGCCGTCGCGGCGCTCGCCCCGGGCGCGGTTGCCACCGCGCTCTCCCTGTGGGGGAGCGAGGAGCAGCAGTCGACCTACCTGCCCGCGTTCACAGGCGACGAGGTTCCGGCGGCGGCGCTCGCGCTGAGCGAGCCCACCGCCCTCTTCGACCCGACCGCACCCGCCACCGTGGCCACCCCTGAGGGTGACGGTTTCGTCCTCAACGGCGTCAAGTCAGGTGTCGTGCGCGGCGCGGACGCCGAGCTGTTCGTCGTCGGCGCAGAGCTGGACGGCAAGCCGCAGCTGTTCGTCGTGGAGTCCGCTGCCGCGGGTCTCACCATCGAGTCGGACCCGTCGATGGGCCTGCGCGCCGCGAGCCTCTCGCGCCTCGTCCTCGAGGACGTGGCCGTGGAGAAGATCGCCCTGCTGGGCGACGAGTCGTCGTACCTCGAGTGCGTGCGATTCTCCCGACTCGCCTGGTGTGCCCTGGCCGTCGGCACGGGGCAGGCCGTCCTCGACTACGTCACGCCCTACGTCAAGGAGCGCCAGGCCTTCGGCGAGCCGATCGCGCACCGCCAGTCGGTGGCCTTCATGGTCGCGAACATCGCGATCGAGCTGCAGGGCATGCGCCTGGTCACCTACAAGGCGGCCAGCCGGGTGGCGCAGGGGCAGCCGGCCGCACGCGAGATCGCCCTGGCCCGTCGCCTCTGCGCCGAGCGGGGCATGCAGATCGGCCTGGACGGCGTACAGCTCCTCGGCGGGCACGGCTTCGTCAAGGAGCACCCCGTCGAGCGGTGGTACCGCGACCTCAGGGCGATCGGCCTCATGGAAGGAGCGGTCCTGGTCTAGGTGGCCGCGAGACGCCTCGTTCCCCGGCTCCTCAACCACCGTCCCAGGAGGACACACCCATGATCAACCTCGAGACCCCCAAGAAGATCCGGCCCCTCGTCGACCAGGCTCACCAGGTCGCGATGAACATGCTGCGACCCATCTCGCGCAAGTACGACGAGGCCGAGCACTCCTACCCCAAGGAGCTCGACATGCTGGCCGCCATGATCGACGGCATCAGCGAGTCGGGCGCCACCGGCGGCGCTGGTGCTTCCGGGGTCCGCCGGAACGAGAAGGTGGACGACAAGGCGGGGGCTGCCGGTCCGGCCAACAGGAACGGTGCCAACCTCGCGTCCGTGCTCTCCGTGATGGAGATGTGCTGGGGCGACGTCGGCCTGCTGCTCTCCATGCCGCGGCAGGGACTCGGCAACTCCGCCATCGCCTCGGTCGCCAACGACGAGCAGCAGGAGCGTTTCGCCGGCACCTGGGCCGCCATGGCGATCACCGAGCCCGGAACCGGGTCGGACTCCGCCAACATCGCGACCACCGCGCGCAGGGACGGGGACGAGTACGTCCTGAACGGCGAGAAGATCTACGTCACCTCCGGTGAGCGCGCCGACAGCGTGGTCGTGTGGGCCACCCTCGACAAGAGCCTGGGCCGCGCCGCGATCAAGTCGTTCGTGGTGAGGAAGGGCAACCCCGGCATGGTGGTGGAGCGACTCGAGCACAAGCTCGGCATCCGTGCCTCCGACACCGCGGTGATCATCTTCACCGACTGCCGTGTCCCCGCCGAGGACCTGCTCGGCTCACCGGAGGTCGACACCAAGCAGGGCTTCGCCGGCGCCATGGCGACCTTCGACAACACCCGACCGCTGGTGGCCGCGATGGCCGTCGGCTGTGCACGGGCCTCCCTCGACCTCACCCGCGAGATCCTGACCGAGGCGGGCGTCGTCATCGACTACGACAGGCCCGCCCTGACCCAGTCGGCCGCGGCAGCGACGTTCCTCCAGCTCGAGGCGGACTGGGAGGCGGCGTACCTCCTGACCCTGCAGTCGGCGTGGATGGCCGACAACCGCCAGCCCAACTCGATGCAGGCCTCGATGGCCAAGGCCAAGGCCGGCCGGGTGGGCTCGGACGTCACCCTGCGCTGCGTGGAGCTCGCCGGCACGTTCGGCTACTCCGAGGTCGAGCTCCTCGAGAAGTGGGGCCGCGACTCCAAGATCCTCGACATCTTCGAGGGCACCCAGCAGATCCAGCAGCTGATCGTGGCCCGTCGGCTGCTGGGGCTGAGCTCGGCGGAGCTCAAGTAGCGGGGTGCCAGTTTCCCCGGGCGCCCGGGGATTCCGGCCGTTGACGGGTGTTGCAACACCCACGGACGTCAGGAACCGGCCGTCAACCCCGTCCCTTTTGCGCCCCAGGGATTTCCGGGCCGGTCCGTGGACGTCGCGTTGAGAACGGTTCGATCCGGGCACAAGCCCCTCATGAAGCTGTACGCCGACACCTCGGTCCGCCGCACCCTGCAGATCCTCGGCGACGTCGGGGTCGTTCTCTGGGTGTGGTTCTGGATCCACATCGCCGACAAGGTCCACGACTCGACCCTGCGGCTGGCCACGCCCGGTCGCAAGATCGAGTCCTCCGCCGGCGACCTCGCCGACAAGCTCCAGGACGCCGGCAGGACGGTGGCCGGGGTGCCACTGGTCGGCGACCAGGTGCGCAGCCCGTTCGACGGTGCCGGCCGGGCGGCTCTGGGGCTCTCCGAGGCGGGGACTCAACAGGTCGCCGCGGTCGGGAGCCTGGCCCACTGGCTCGGGCTCGCGGTGGCGCTGATCCCGATCCTGGTGCTGGCCTCCTACTACCTGCCCCAGCGGATCACGTTCGTACGACGGGCGACCGCCGGCCAGCGTTTCCTCGACGCCGGCGCGGACCTGGACCTCTTCGCCCTGCGCGCCATGACCCACCAGCCGCTCCACGTGCTCGCCCGGATCGACGCCGATCCGGCCGGCGCCTGGCGTCGGGGGGAGCCGGCGATCATCGATGCCCTGGCACACCTCGAGCTGCGCTCGGTGGGACTGCGTCCGCCGCCCGGCCTGACGTCCGGTGAGAACCGCCGCTGAGCGGCGGGTCGGCGTCCTCAGCCGACCCGGGCGCCCGGGCCGGGGGCCGCCACGAAGAAGTCCGGCTCGCGCCAGCCGCGCGCGATGAACGCCAGCGCGACCGCGGACTGCACCGCCGTGACGCGCTCGACGGGCACGAGGGCGATGGCCGACCCACCGAAGCCGCCCCCGGTCATGCGGGCCCCGAGGGCCCCGGCCTGGCGGGCGGTCTCGACCGCCACGTCGAGCTCCTCGCAGGAGACCTCGTAGTCCTCGCGCAGGGACTCGTGGGAGGCGTCCATCAAGGGGCCGAGCAGCGTCCAGTCGTCCGCGCGCAGCGCGGCCACGAACGCATCGACCCGTGCCACCTCGCTGAGGACGTGCCGCGCCCGCCGCAGCTGCGCCCCGGAGAGACCCTGGATCGAGCTCGCCTGCGCCAGCGCGCGCCTGTCGAGGCCCAGCGCCTCCGCGGCGGCCCAGGCGTCGTCGCGCCGGGACTCGTAGCCGCCGTCGGTGAGCTCGTGGCTCACCCTCGTGTCGACCACCAGGATCGCGAGACCGTGCGCGCCGGGGTCGAAGGGCACCTGCTCGCGGGCGCCGGTGGCGAAGTCGATGAGCAGCGCGTTCTCGGCCTTCCCGTAGATCGCGATGGTCTGGTCGAGGCCCCCGGTCGGGGCGCCCACGGTGTCGCTCTCCGCCCGGATGCTCGCCTCGACGAGCTCGGCGGGGGAGCGACCGAGGGCGAGAGCCTCGTCGACCGCGACGGCCACGCTGCACTCGAGGGCGGCGGAGCTCGACAGGCCGGCGCCGATGGGGACGTCGCTCGAGATCTCGATCCTCATGCCCTGCTTCACCTCGAGCGCGACGAGCACGCCCGCGACGTACAGCACCCAGGAGTCGGCACCGTCGAGATCCTCGAGCGTGCCCTCCCACGACCGGTCCCCGCTCGTCACGACGAGCAGGTCGTCGTCACGCAAGGTGAGGCGAGCGGTGGTGCACTGGGTCAGCGCCATCGGCAGGCAGCGCCCCCCGTTGTAGTCGACGTGCTCGCCGATCAGGTTGACGCGACCGGGCGCGATCCCGACGATGGTGGCCTCGTCGTGCGGCCCGGTAGATTCGTCTCCCGTGCGATTCTCATCTGACACGCGGCCACCCTATGACCTGACCTACGACGACGTGTTCATGGTGCCGAGACGCTCCGGCGTCGCGTCCCGCTACGACGTCGACCTCGCGACGAACGACGGCACCGGTACGACGATCCCGCTGGTGGTCGCCAACATGACGGCGGTCTCCGGGCGCCGGATGGCGGAGACCATGGCCCGACGAGGCGGACTGAGCGTGATCCCGCAGGACGTCCCGCTCGAGGTCGTCGCGGACGTGGTCGCCTGGGTGAAGAAGCGCCACCCGGTCTTCGAGACCCCGATCACGCTGCACGCGCACGACACCGTGAGCGACGCCCTGGCCCTGCTGCCCAAGCGTGCTCACCGGGCGGCCGTTGTCATCGAGGACGGGAAGCCGGTCGGTGTCATCACCGAGGCCGACTGCGCCGGCGTCGACCGCTTCACCCAGGTCGGCGAAGCGATGACGACCGGGATGGTGACCCTCAAGGCGTCGATGGAGCCGCGCGAGGCCTTCGACGTGCTCGCCTCCTCCCGGTTCCGGTTGGCGCCCGCGGTCGACGACGACGGTGACCTGGTCGGCATCCTGACCCGCACCGGTGCCCTGCGCTCCACGATCTACCGGCCGGCGCTCGACCGCCTCGGGCGTCTGCGCATCGCTGCGGCCGTCGGTGTCAACGGCGACGTCGCCGACAAGGCGAGACGTCTGCTCGCCATGGGGGTCGACTGCCTCGTGGTCGACACCGCCCACGGCCACCAGGAGCGGATGATCGAGGCCCTGCGGTCGATCCGGGAGATCGATCCGGGCGTGCCGATCGTCGCGGGCAACGTCGTCGGGGCCGACGGGGTGCACGACCTGGTCGAGGCCGGGGCCGACATCGTCAAGGTCGGCGTCGGGCCGGGCGCGATGTGCACGACCCGGATGATGACCGGTGTCGGACGGCCGCAGTTCAGCGCCGTCGAGGAGTGCGCCCGAGCAGCGGCCCGGCACGGCAAGCACGTCTGGGCCGACGGGGGTGTACGCCATCCGCGCGACGTCGCCCTGGCGCTGGCCGCCGGAGCCTCCCAGGTCATGGTCGGCTCGTGGTTCGCCGGGACGCACGAGTCGCCCGGCGACCTGCACGTCGGCGCGGACGGACGCCCCTACAAGGAGAGCTTCGGGATGGCCTCGGCGCGCGCGGTCGCGAACAGGACCTCGAGCGACAGCGTCTTCGATCGGGCCCGCAAGGCCCTCTACGAGGAGGGGATCTCCTCCTCGCGGATGTTCCTCGACCCTGATCGTCCCGGGGTGGAGGACCTCGTCGACGAGATCTGCTCGGGTGTCCGCTCCGCGTGCACCTACGCCGGCGCCCACGACCTCACCGAGTTCGCCGACCGTGCCGTCGTCGGCGTCCAGTCGGCGGCCGGTTTCGCAGAAGGTCGGCCGCTTCCGGGCGGTTGGTGATCGTCCCCGCCACACCGCGGCCCGATTACTCCATCCGGCTGCTTGCTTGCTAGGGTTACGGCGCTCGTCCGGGTGGCGGAATAGGCAGACGCGCTAGCTTGAGGTGCTAGTCCCCGTATTAGGGGGTGGGGGTTCAAGTCCCCCCTCGGACACCATCGAACTCCCCGGGTTCCTGCAGGCCAGGAGCCCGGGGAGTTCTGCTCCCTCCTGCTGGGCGCAGCACCGGCGTGGCCTGACGCACAGTGCGCCGTAGCGCGTTGCACATGGAGTTCTCAGACTGGCCGGTTACCGTTGCGGCTGCCTCGGTCCGAGGCATTCCCCCCTGGAGGTACTCGTCCCCGTGCGTCGCAAGTTCCCCGCAGTCCTGGCCCTGACAGCGCTGCTGCTCACCTCCGCGTGTGGCGGCAGCTCCAACGACGACTCCTCGGCGAAGAGCAAGAGCTCGACCAGCGCGAGCCAGGCCGTCAAGGTCACCGGGGACATCGGAACCGTTCCCACGGTGAAGTTCACCACCCCGCTGAAGGTCTCCAAGACCAGCACCGAGGTCGTCACCAAGGGGGACGGCGCCACGCTGGCCGCCGGGCAGCAGGCCCTGGTCCACCTCTTCCTGGAGAACGGCACCACCGGCAAGCCCATCGGCAGCACCTACGACCAGGGGTCGCCCACCTCCGTCGTGCTCGACGCCTCGAACCTGCCGGAGCCACTGGTCACCGCGCTGAAGGGCAAGACGCAGGGCAGCCGGATCGCGGTCACCTCCACGGCCGGGGACGTGTACGGCGAGGCCGGCAACTCCCAGCTCAACCTGAAGGCCACCGACAGCCTCGTCATCGTCTTCGACATCCTCGCGGTGCAGCCGACCGATGTCCTGAGCGGCCCCAAGGGAGCCGCGACGCCACTGCCCGCAGGCCTGCCCAAGCTCGTGGAGAAGGACGGCAAGATCAGCACGCTCGACTTCTCGAAGGCGGCCAAGAAGCCGTCGAAGAAGCTGCGGGTCATCCCGCTGGTGACCGGGACCGGGCCCAAGACGACCGCCTCGAGCCTGGTCACGATGGACTACATCGGCCAGGTCTACGGAGCCAAGAAGGCGTTCAACAACACCTACACCGCTGGTGAGCCGGCCACCTTCCCACTGGGGGTCAACGGGCTCATCAAGGCCTGGGACCAGGCGTTGGTGGGCCTGCCGGTCGGCAGTCGCGTGATGCTCGTCGCACCACCCGGGGTCGCCTACGGCAAGGAAGGCAGCACGGACGCCGGCATCCCGAAGAACGCCACCTTGGTGTTCGTCATCGACATCCTCGGCTCGAGCAGCAGCTAGGACCCATAGGCTGCTCGGGTGGACCCCGACACCGAGCCCCAGGAACGCGACCGGGAGCGGGACCGCGACGAGGCCGGCCGTGCCCGACAGGCCCGACCACGTGACGAGCTCGGTCGCCCGCTGCCCTACGGGGCCGAGGGTGTGGAACCGGTCTCCGAGGAGCCGCTCCCGCCCGACGAGACGCTGGTCCTCGCCCGCAGCCTCCTCGAGGAGGGACGGCCGTTCTCGGCGCACGAGGTGCTCGAGGCCCGGTGGAAGTCCTGCCCGGAGTCCGAGCGTGATCTCTGGCAGGGCCTGGCGCAGCTCTGCGTGGGGCTGACCCACGGGCGGCGCGGCAACGAGATCGGCGCGTTGCGTCTGGTGGAGCGAGCCGCCGCCCACCTGATGCGCTACGACGCGACGGACGCTCCGACGTACGGCCTGGAGCTGCCTGAGGTCATCGCCTGCGCCCGGGGACGCGTGGCCTCGGACCAGGGCTGAGGCCCGCCGCCCGCTCAGGGCTGGAGGTCGTGCCCGGTCAGCCATCCCTCCGGGTCGACGGGCGCCGTGGCCGGGTGCACCTCGAGGTGCAGGTGTGGACCGGTCGTGTTGCCGGTGGAGCCGACGTACCCCAGCAGCTCGCCGGCGACCAGACGCTGGCCGACCTTCACCCCGAGCTGGCTCTGGTGGCAGTACCAGAGCACGGTGCCGTCATCGAGGCGTACGACGGTCTTGTTGCCGAAGGCGCCGTCGTAGGACGCAGCGGTGACCACGCCCGGGGCGATGGACCTGATCTCACTGCCCTCAGGGGCGGCGAAGTCCAGACCCGTGTGCGTGCTGCTCCACAGGCCGCTGGACTGACCGAAGCGCCCGGTCAGGTGATAGCCGGCCACGGGCAGCACCCACGGCGGGGGCTTGGCCGTCAGCCGGGTCCCGGGAATGATGCGGAATGGGGCCACGGGCTGCGGCATCACGGCGGGAACCGCCCGCCCAGGAGGTACGACGACCGCCGCCGCCTCGTTGACGGGCAGGAGCGTCGAGGTGGCCAGCACGCCGATCAGCAGGGTGGGCGCGCCGAGTCGGCGCAGGTGAGCGGTGGTGAGCATGGCATGGGAATCCCCTCGTCGCGCCGCGGGAGATTGCCAACCCCGAGATCCCGGCACGCACGGTGGCGTGCCTCGCTGCTCGTCAGAGGTTTTCTGTAGGGGGCACACGGCGGGGGACGAGCATCGGGCGCTTCCCGCACCGGGCTGTTCTCTTGTCAGTGGCGCTGCCAGGTGCAGGCGGCGCAGTGCACGAACCAAACATGCCCCCCGCTGAAGTGCAAACCCGGCCGCCGCCAGGTGTGAGGGGGGTCATGTGACACCGGTTTCGTCCACGCTGCGGACGCTCGGGACAGCGACGGAAGTCACACTCTGGGGCCTCCCGACACCGCAGGTGGTTAGTCTCGGCAGTACACCGACGAAAGGACACCCCATGGGCGTGGAAGACAAGGCCAGCAACTCGTTCAAGGACGCCAAGGGCAAGGTCAAGGAGACCGCCGGAAAGGCCACCGACAACGAGCAGCTCGAGGGCGAGGGCAAGGCCGACCAGGCCGAGGCTTCCGTCCGGGACAGCGTGGAGAACCTCAAGGACGCCGCCGGCAACATCAAGGACGCGTTCAAGAAGTAGGGCCTCGGTGACGGCCCGGCACCTGCGTCCGGGCCACGCACTCCCCACCTCGAACGCGGACCGGCCTAGACAGGTTGCGTGTTTGACGCACCGGATCGTGTCTGTCGAGCACCTCGGCCCTAGCCTCGAAGCATGGATGACACGCAGACACCCACTCTCGGGGTGAAGGGGATCGGGACGACCGCCCTGGGGCGGTTACAGATGCGTGTGCCGGAGGAGGACGGCTTCGAGGAGGTCATGGTCGAGCGTCGATGGCCCGACATGGGCTCCGCTCGTGCCTGGTGCGAGCGCTCCGTCGAGCGGGCACCCCTGGGCTCCGCGATCCTGGAGATCCAGGTCTTCGAGGAGATCTGGAAGCACGCTCGCTCCTGGGAGACGACCAAGACCCGGCCCGTGGCCGAGGTGCTCCAGCTCGGCGTGATGAACGACGACGGCCACGTGCGCTGGTCGGAACCCCGCTCCATGTCGGTTCGCGCCGGTTCGCGTCACCTGCTCTGAGGCGGTCCCCCGCTGAGGCAGTATGTGGGGCATGAGTGCGCCCGACTACGACCCCGCCGCCGAGGTCACGGAGATCTGCCGTGACCTGATCCGCATCGACACCACCAACTTCGGCGACCAGCCTGGACCGGGGGAGCGCAAGGCGGCCGAGCACGTCGCCACGCTCCTCGACGAGGTCGGCATCGAGAGCGAGCTCTGGGAGGCCGAGCCCGGACGCACGAACGTGCTGGCTCGATGGGGTGGGTCCACCGGCGACCCGGTCCTGGTCCACGGACACCTGGACGTCGTACCCGCCGACGCGGCGGACTGGAAGCTGCCCCCCTTCAGCGGTGAGATCCAGGACGGTCAGATCTGGGGACGCGGCGCGGTCGACATGAAGGACTTCGACGCGATGCTGCTCTCCACGGTGCGAGCCCGTGCGCGCGCAGGGATCGTCCCGGACCGGCCCCTGGTGCTCTGCTTCACCGCTGACGAGGAGGCCGGCGGGCTCAAGGGCGCCGGTCAGCTGGTCGCCACCCACCGGGAGTGGTTCGAGGACTGCACCTACGCCGTCGGCGAGGTCGGTGGCTTCTCGACGACGGTGCGTGGTCGACGGATGTACCTCATCGAGGCGGCTGAGAAGGGGATGGCGTGGATGCGCCTGACGGCCAAGGGCAACGCCGGCCACGGGTCGATGGTCCACCCCGACAACGCGGTCACCACCCTGGCCGAGGCCGTGGCGCGCATCGGACGCCACCAGTGGCCGGTGCAGCTGACCCCCACCATGCAGGTGCTGCTCGGTGCCGTGGGACAGCTGGCCGGGACCGAGGCGACCCCCGAGAACGCCGAGTCGCTCGTCGCCGAGTTCGGCTCCGCCTCGCGGATGCTGGGTGCCGTCATCAGGCACACCACCAACCCGACGATGCTCGAGGCCGGCTACAAGGTGAACGTGGTCCCCGGCTCCGCGAGCGCGCAGGTGGACGGTCGTTTCCTGCCCGGGCACGAGGAGGACTTCCTCGCCACCCTGCGCGAGCTCGCCGGTCCCGACATCGACATCGAGTGGATCAGCAAGCAGGCCGGTCTCGAGACGCCGTACGACGGTGAGATGGCCGACGCCATGACCGCCTCCCTGCTCGAGGAGGACCCCGAGGCCCTGGTCGCGCCGTACCTCATGAGCGGCGGCACCGACGCGAAGCACTTCACCAGCCTGGGCATGCGCGCCTTCGGGTTCGCCCCGCTGCGGCTGCCCGCCGACCTCGACTTCACCGCGCTGTTCCACGGCGTGGACGAGCGGGTGCCGGTGGACGCGTTGGAGTTCGGCGCCCGGGTCTTCGACAGGTTCCTGGGCAAGCTCTGACCCGGAAAAGCCCTAGACCGTGTAGGCGTAGCGCTGCCGGATGATCCGGCGGCGGAGCTGCACCCGTCGGGTGCCGTCGGGACCGAGCCGCAGACGGTCGAGCTCCCAACCGCCGTGCTCGGCGAGCTCCACCAGCATCCGGGTGACCGCGTTGCGCGAGACCTCGCGCGAGATCAGCAGCTTGTCGAACTCGTACTCGACACCGGGCCGCAACGCCCGGCTCTCGATCCGCCGCTGCTTCGCACTGCTCATGCCGCGCTCCCTTGGATGACGAACTCGCTGCGCTCGTTCATGCGCGTTCCTCCAGGTGTGCCGAGACGTCGTCCAGCGCCTGCTCGATCTCAGGAGGCAGCTCGCAGGCCTCCACCCCCAGCGACTCCCTGAGCTGCGCTGCGGTGCGCGCGCCGAGGATGGGGGCCGTCACCCCCGGACGGTCGCGGACCCAGGCGAGCGAGACCTCGAGCAGCGACCAGCCCAGGCCGTCGGCAGCCCGGGCCACGGCCTCGACCACACGCTGTGAGGGCTCACCGAGATGGCGACCCACGAAGCTGGAGAAGTGGGGGGAGGCTGCGCGTGAGTCCGCGGGCGTTCCGCTGCGGTACTTGCCGGTCAGCACGCCACGACCCAGGGGGGACCACGGCAGGATGCCCAGGCCCAGGGCCCGGGCGGCGGGAACGACCTCGGCCTCGGCGGCCCGGTTGAGCAGGGAGTACTCCACCTGGGTGGAGGCGAGCGGAGCGCGGCCGGGCACTGCCCGCTGCCAGGTCGCTGCCTGGGCCGACTGCCAACCGGTGTAGTTGCTGACCCCGACGTACGACGCCCGGCCGGTGTGCACGGCGTAGTCGAGCGCCGAGAGGGTCTCCTCGAGCGGGGCGTCGTCGACCCACGTGTGCACCTGCCAGAGGTCGACGTGCTCCACACCGAGGCGGGCGAGTGAGGCGTCGAGGGCGCGGATCAGGTGTCCGCGCGAGGCGTTGACGACCCGTTCGCGCCCGCGGCGGCTGATACCGGCCTTGGTGGCCAGCACGATCTCGTCGCGGGCGCACACGTCGCCGATCAGCGAGCCGATCAGTCGCTCGGCGTCCCCGTCGGTGTAGCCGGCCGCCGTGTCGAGGAGGGTCCCCCCGGCCTCCACGAACGCGACCAGCTGCGCGCGCGCCTCGTGCTCGTCGGTGTCCCTGCCCCAGGTCATGGTGCCCAGGCCCAGTCGCGACACCGAGAGACCGGTCGAGCCGAGAAACCTCTGCTGCATGGCCAAACGCTATCCATCACCCCCAGCGCGAGGCTCCCCGGCTCGCCGTTGGGGGTAGTCAGGTAATGGTCAGCCGCGCTGCGTACCCTGAGTCCTGCCATGGACTACATCGATGCCATCATCCTCGGGATCGTGGAGGGGCTCACCGAGTTCCTACCCGTCTCCAGCACCGGACACCTCACCATCGTGGAGAAGGCCCTCGGCCTCCAGGTGGACGATCCATCGATCACGGCCTACACCGCGGTGATCCAGATGGGGGCGATCGCAGCGGTGCTGCTCTACTTCTGGACCGACATCTGGCGGATCGCCGTGGCGTGGTTCAGGGGGGTCTTCCGCCCCGAGTACCGCGGTCACTTCGACCACCGGTTCGGCTGGTACATCATCCTCGGCTCGATCCCGATCGGGATCGTCGGCTTCGCCGGCAAGGACGTCATCGCGGGGTCGCTGCGGTCGCTGTGGTGGGTCGGTGGCGCACTGGTGGTGTGGAGCGCGGCGATGCTCTACGCCGAACGCTTCGGCAGCCAGAAGCGCGGCGAGCGCGAGCTGACGCTGGCCGACAGCCTCTTCGTGGGGCTGCTCCAGTGCGTGGCGCTCGTCCCCGGTGTGTCCCGCTCCGGCGCCACCATCTCGGCGGGCCTGGTGCGCGGCCTCGACCGGGTCACCGCGACCCGGCTCAGCTTCTTCCTCTCGATCCCGGCTCTCACCGCCGCCGGGCTCTACGAGCTCAAGGACGTGGTGAACAGCGACATCGGGATCGGCCCCACCGTCGTGGGGACCCTGGTCAGCTTCGTGGTCGCCTATGCGGCCGTGGCCTGGCTCCTCAAGTTCGTCGCCGGCCACTCGATCGGCTGGTTCGTGCCCTACCGGCTGGTGCTGGGAGTGACCCTGCTGGGCCTGCTGGCCAGCGGGGTGATCGGGGCCACCTAGCCCCTTGACCCAGCCCGGCGCGGTGCAGAACCGACTCAGAGCCAGCCGGAGCGCTTGCTGATGAGGAAGACGGCCAGGGAGCTGAGCGCCATCAGCCCCAGCGCCATCGGGTAGCCGTAGAGCCACTCGAGCTCGGGCATGTGCGTGAAGTTCATCCCGTAGATGCTGCCGACCAGGGTCGGCGCCGCGACCAGGCCGACGGCGGCCGTGATGCGGCGCATGTCGTCGTTCTGCTGGATCGAGATCTGCGCGGTGTGCGCCTCGAAGGCTGTCGAGAGCAGGCTGTCCAGGGTGTCGATGGTCTCCGCCACCCGGGACAGGTGGTCCGCGACGTCGCGGAAGTAGGGGGCCGCGTCGCGGTGGATCCCCTGCACCGAGCCCGAGGAGAACTTGTTCATGGGATCGCGGAGGGGCAGCACCGCACGCCGCATCTCGGCCAGCTCGCGCTTGAGGACGTAGATGCGCGCCGAGTCGTTGGTCCGTTCCGTGGAGAACACCGACTGCTCGACCTCGTCCACGTCCTCCTGCAGCGAGCCGGCCACCTCCTCGTAGCGGTCGACGACCTGGTCGCAGACGGCGTACACCACAGCGGAGGGGCCGTGCGCCAGGACGCTGCTCATCCCCTCGAGCCGGTGGCGGGTGTCGCTGAGCCCCCCGCCGGAGCCGTGCCGGACGCTGATCACGAACTTGTGACCGACGAAGAGGCTGATCTCCCCGGTCTCCACGGCGTCCTCCGCGTCGACGTACCAGAGGGTCTTGAGCACGATGAACAACGAGTCGTCGTAGCGCTCGACCTTGGGACGCTGGTGAGCGGCGATCGCGTCCTCCACCGCCAGCGGGTGCAGGTCGTAGAGGTCGGCGACGGCCTCGAGGTCCTCGCTCCTGGGGTCGTGCAACCCCACCCAGACGAAGTCGTCGGGCTCGGTCGCCTTGGCGCGCACGCCGGCCAGGTCCTGGACGTCCAGGCCCAGGTCGATCCGTCCACCTCTGCGGTACAGCGCGTTGTCCACGATCACAGTCGCAGGCTAGTCCGAACCTGCCCCCGCTACGCTCCGGGCATGGCAACGGTGATCCTCGCGCGCCACGGACGGACGGCCGCGAACGCGACCGGGATCCTGGCGGGCCGCAGCAAGGGCGTGCACCTCGACGACACCGGGACGGGGCAGGCACGGGCAGCCGCGGAGCGGCTCACCGGACTGGACCTGGCAGCGGTCGTGAGCAGCCCGCTCGAACGGTGCCGGGAGACCGCCAAGATCATGGTGCCCGGCCTGCGTGCGGTCACCGATCGTCGACTGCTCGAGTGCGACTACGGCGAGTGGACCGGGCAGGAGCTGAAGAAGCTCGCCAAGGAGAAGCTCTGGCGCACGGTCCAGGCCCAGCCGTCGGGCGCCCGCTTCCCTGGTGGCGAGTCGCTGCCGGAGATGTCGTCGCGTGCCGTCAACGCGGTCCGCGACCGCGACGCCGCGGTGGAGGCGGAGTACGGAGACCACTCGGTCTGGCTCGCGGTCTCTCACGGGGACGTCATCAAGGCCATCCTGGCCGACGCCCTCGGCATGCACCTCGACGCGTTCCAGCGGATCATGGTCGACCCCGCCAGTCTCTCGGTGGTCCGCTACACCCCGCACCGCGCGTTCGTGCTCACGATGAACTCCCGGTCCGGTTCGCTCGGGCACCTGGCGAGCAAGCCGTCGAAGCGTCGTACCCGCTCCAGCGACGCTGCGGTGGGCGGTGGATCCGGTCCCTCGGACGCTCCGCCTTCGGGCACGCAATAGGCTCGCGGACATGCCTGTCGTCCACCGCTTCGACCCGCCCGAGCGCTTCGTGCCTGGCACCGTCGGCGAACCCGGCGCGCGCACGTTCTTCCTGCAGGCGCGGGCCGGGAACCAGGTGACGTCGGTCTCGCTCGAGAAGCAGCAGGTGCAGATCCTCGGCGAACGCGTGGCGGAGCTGCTCGACGAGCTGATCCAGAACGACGACTCCGCGACGACGGTGCCGGCGATGACGCCGGTGGCGATGATCGACAACGCCCCCCTCGACCAGCCGATCGAGGAGGAGTTCCGGGCCGGCACGATCACGCTGTCCTGGGACCCCGAGGACGAACGCGTGGTCATCGAGGTCTTCCCCGTCGTCGAGGTCGAGGTCGAGCTGCCCGTCGAGGCCGAGGAGCAGGAGCTGCTCGACCTGCCGATCGAGGACCCTGAGCCCGAGGAGCTCATGCTGGTCCGGATGTCGGCTTCGATGGCACGCCTGTTCGCCGCCCGGGCCGAGTCCGTCGTGGCGGCCGGACGGGCCCCGTGTCCCTTCTGCGGTGGACCGATGGATGCGGAGGGTCACCTGTGTCCCCGCGCCAACGGCTACCGGCGCACCCGAAGCTGAGCTTCCGTGCCGGCCACCGATCCCTGTGAGCTGCTCGAGCCCCGGCTGGTCGTCCTGGGGCGGATCATGCCCGCGTCGAACCACACCTTCCTGACCCAGCTCGGTGACTCCGACGTGCAGTGCGTCTACAAGCCCAGCTCGGGGGAGCGACCCCTCTGGGACTTCACCGACGGCACGCTGGCAGACCGGGAGTACGCCGCGTGGGTGGTCTCGGACCACCTGGGCTGGGACATCGTCCCGCCGACGGTGCTGCGCGACGGGCCCGCGGGGCACGGCATGGTGCAGCTGTGGATGGACTCCGAGGAGACCCCGCCAGGGCAGCCGGACACCGTGGACGTCGTCGCGGAAGGGCCGGTGCCGCGGGGTTTCCTGCACGTGCTGGACGCCAGCGGCGCCGACGACGAGCCGGTGATGCTCATCCACGAGGACTCCGACCCGCTCCGGCGGATGGCGGTGTTCGACATCATCACCAACAACACCGACCGCAAGGGCGGCCACGTGCTGGCGATGGCCGGGGGACACCGGCACGGCGTCGACCACGGCGTCTGCTTCCACACCGAGGACAAGCTGCGCACGGTGCTGTGGGGGTGGGCGGGGCAGGACCTCACCCCGATGGAGCTGGCCGGGGTGGAGTCGGTGCTGGCCGGACTGGACGCCGACCTGCGCGACTCCCTCGAGGACCTGCTGACCGTCCGTGAGGTCGACGCGATCGCGCGGCGCTGTGAGCGGTTGCTGCTGGTGCGGTCGTTCCCGGTGCCACGTGGTGGTTGGCCCTCGATCCCGTGGCCGCCCTTCTGAGGACGGCCGATAGGCTCGTCGAATGCGTGCGTGGACCTCACCCGGTGGCGTGACCGGGACAGCTGCCCTTCCCGAGGACGTGCGGGGACCCGCGGTGCGGGTCTTCGACAGCTCGACGCGGGCCCTGCGTGAGGTGTCCCCGGCAGACGGCCCCGCCCGGATGTACGTCTGCGGCATCACGCCGTACGACGCGACCCACATGGGCCATGCCGCCACCTACGTGGCCTTCGACCTGCTCAACCGCGCCTGGCGCTCAGCAGGTCTCGACGTGCGCTACGTGCAGAACGTCACCGACGTCGACGACCCGCTGCTCGAGCGGGCGAACGCCACCGGGGAGGACTGGGTGGAGCTCGCCGAGCGCGAGACCGAGCTCTTCCGCACCGACATGGAGGCGCTACGGGTGCTGGCGCCGGACGCCTACGTGGGTGCGGTGGAGGCGATCCCCCAGGTGGTGGCCATGATCGAGCAGCTCGAGCTGGCCGGCAGTGTCTACGACGTCGACGGCGACCTCTACTTCTCGGTGACCCGCGACCCCGCGTTCGGGGAGGTGTCGGGCTGGAGTCGCGAGGAGATGCTCCGCGTCTTCGCGGACCGCGGTGGCGATCCCGACCGTCCGGGCAAGAAGGACCCCCTGGACTGCCTGCTGTGGCAGGCCGAGCGCCCCGGCGAGCCGGCCTGGGACTCCTCGCTGGGCCGCGGCCGGCCCGGCTGGCACGTGGAGTGCTCGGCCATCGTGCGAGAACAGCTGGGCTCCACGATCGACGTGCAGGGCGGCGGCAGCGACCTGGTCTTCCCGCACCACGAGATGAGCGCGTCCGAGGCGCAGGTGGCCGACCCCGGTCACCGCTTCGCCCAGGCCTACGTGCACGCCGGCATGGTCGGCCTCGACGGCGAGAAGATGTCGAAGTCCAGGGGCAACCTGGTCCTGGTCTCCAAGCTGCGCGAGAGCGGTCTCGACCCGATGGTGATCCGGCTGGTCCTGCTGGGGCACCACTACCGCGGCGACTGGTCCTGGGACGAGGCCGACGTCTCGGCCGCCGGCGCCCGCCTGGACAAGTGGCGCGGCGCGGTGGCCAAGGGAGCCGGTGCCCCGACACGACACCTGGTCGCCGACGTCCTGTCGGCCCTCGCCACCGACCTGGACGCCCCCTTCGCCCTTCGTCTGATCGACCACTGGGCCAACACCACCGACTTCGGCGACGACACCGAGCCGGGTGCAGGAGAGGTCGTTCGTCAGCTCGTCGACGCGGCTCTGGGCGTGAAGCTCTAGCACCAGCGGCCACGGCTGATCAGGACAGGGAAGCCAGCCACCGCTGCAACGCGGTGGCCAGCTCTGCCGGGGCGTCGTACTGGATCAGGTGGCCGGCGCCGTCGATGATCTCCAGGCTGCAGCCGGGGACCATGGCGGCCAGGCGATGGGCGCGGTCGACCGGGATCCAGGTGTCCTCACGGCCCCAGACGACGAGCACCGGCAGGTCCAGGTCGGGGTACATCGGCTCCACCTCGTCGGTGAAGCTCTCGTCGCCTGCTGCGATCTGCCGGTAGAACGCCATCTGTCCCTCACTCGTGAGCCAGGGTGCGGTGAGGACGCCCAGCTGCTCCGGGGTGAGCCCGCGATGGCTGGCCCCGGAGATGTAGGCCTCCAGCGCCCCGCGGTGGACGGCCGGCGGCTGGGCCGCGAACACCTGCTCGTTCGCCGCCACGAGCCGGAAGAAGTCTGACCCCCACGGACGCAGGGCCACGACGTCGACCAGGGCAAGCGATGCATAGGGGACGCCGTGCAGGAGGTGCGCGCGCAGGCTCACCGCTCCTCCGTAGTCGTGCGCGACGACGTGTGGACGGGGCAGCCCCCAGTGCGCCACCAGGTCACGCAGGACCTCCCCCTGGACCCCCAGGTCGACCGCGTGGTCCGGCTGCATCGAGGACTGGCCGTAGCCGGGCATGTCCCACAGGTGCACGGCGAAGTCCCTGCTCAGCGCGCGGGCGAACGGTAGCCAGAGCGCGGAGGACCAGGGGGTCCCGTGGCACATCACCAGCGCCGGGGCATCCACCGGACCGAACCGGTCCCACCTCACGGTGCGGCCGTGCCAGTCGAACTCCTGGGAGAGCTGCATGCCTACTCCTCGGGCGGGTTGCGCCGCTTGAGGTAGCGCTCGAACTCCTTCGCGATGGCCTCGCCGCTGGCCTCGGGCAGCTCGGCGGTGTCCTGGCTCTCCTCGAGGGTGCGGACGTACTCCGCGACGTCCTCGTCCTCCTCGGCGAGCTCTGCGACCCCGCGTTCCCAGGCGCGAGCGTCCTCGGGGAGGTCACCCAGCGGGATGCTGGTCCCGAGCACGTCCTCGACCTGGCCGAGCAGCGCGAGGGTCGCCTTGGGGCACGGTGGCGCAGGAAGGTAGTGGGGGACAGCGGCCCAGAAGGAGACCGCCGGGATGTCGAGGCGGGAGCACGCGTCCTGGAGCACGCCGATGATCCCGGTCGGACCCTCGTAGGTGGCCGGTTCCAGCTTGAGGCGGTCCTCGAGGTCGAGCTCGGTGGCGCTGCCGCTGACCTGGATCGGGCGGGTGTGGGGAGTCTCGGCGAGCAGCGCCCCCAGGGTCACGACCAGCTCGACGCCGAGATCGTCGGCGCAGGCCAGCAGCTCGGCGCAGAACTGACGCCACTTCATGTTGGGCTCGATCCCGCGGAGGATCACGACGTCGCGCTCCCCACCGGGGGGCCGGGCGACGTACAGCTGCGTCGAGGGCCAGGTGATCCGGCGCATGCCTTCGTCGGTGGTCTCGATCATCGGCCGGTTCACCTGGTAGTCGTAGAACTCCTCGGGGTCCACGACGGCGACCACCTCCGCGTTCCACATCTCGATCATGTGGTCCACCACCCCGGTCGCTGCGCCCGCCGCGTCGTTCCAGCCCTCGAAGGCCGCCACCAGCACAGGCCTGACGAGCTCGGGCACGTCGTCGATCTCCATCACACGCCAACCCTAGGACGTCGAGCCGCGTCTGCGCTGATCGCGCTGCGAACGGCGACGTGGCGCGTGACTGTGGCCGCACACCACTCCGGACCGCCGGTTGGCAACTCCCACCTCGCGGCGGTCTAGTCCGCGGAATTGGGATGCACGCATTAAACGTATATCCGACATATCTGGTGATTACATTCCTTTGACACTTCACCGGGGGGTTCCATGACCAAGCATTTCCGTCTTCGCCGTACAGCATCAGCGGCGCTCGCTGCCAGCATCGTCACGGTGGGGCTGACCGCCGGCGGCGTCCATGCCGCAACGGACCCGGTCCTGGGATACGACACGGCCGCCACCAAGGGCTCGCTGTGGCAGGTGAAGGAGATCATCGAGGCCAACAAGATGCACAACGCCGGCTTCACCGGCAAGGGCGTCGGGGTGGCCTTGATCGACACAGGGGTCACCGAGGTTCGTGGCCTCGACACCGGCAACGTCTACTACGGTCCGGATCTGTCGTTCGACAGCCAGGACCCAGAGCTGACGAACAAGGACGCCTACGGGCACGGGACGCACCTGGGCTCGATCATCGCCGGGCGGGACGCGGTGGGAACCCCCACCTCCTACACCAGCAAGAGCCAGTTCTTCGGCGTCGCGCCGGACGTGAACCTGGTCAGCGTCAAAGTGGGTGCCCAGGACGGTGCGGTCGACGTGTCGCAGGTGATCGCGGCCCTCGACTGGGTCGTGGCGCACCGCAACGACAACGGGATCAACATCAGGATCATCGCGCTCGCCTACGGCACCGACTCGGTGCAGGACCCGAGCATCGACCCGCTCACGTTCGCCGTGGAACGGGCCTGGAAGGCCGGCATCACCGTGGTCGTCGCCGGCGGCAACGACGGACGCGACAACAAGATACTGGCCAACCCGGCACAGAGTCCCTACGTGCTGGCTGTAGGAGCGGAGGACAGCCAGGGGACCCTCAGCGTCACTGACGACACAGTGCCCGCGTGGGCCACCCGAGGCACCAGCGAACGGCACGTCGACCTGGTGGCGCCTGGCGTCTCGGTGATCGGGGCTCGGGTGCCCAACGGCTACGCGGACGAACGCAACCCGACCGCGCGGATCGGCACCCGGTTCGCCAAGGCCTCCGGCACCTCCCAGGCCACGGCGGTCGTCGCGGGCGAGGCCGCGCTGTTGCTCCAGGCGATGCCGACCCTGACCCCGGACCAGGTCAAGCGGCGGCTGTTCATGACTTCTGTGGCCTTCACCAGCAGCAGCTTCATCTATCGCGGTGACGGGGTGACCAAGGTCAACGCTGCTCGTCTCTACAAGGACAACACGACGAAGGCAACGACCGCCGCCTGGTACAGCACCGGACTGGGGTCGCTGGAGGCAGCGCGGGGCAGCTCGCACGTCAACGACGGGGTGAGCGACCTGCGGGGAGAGGTCGACATCTTCGGCCGGCCCTGGGACGCGGCGGCCTGGACCCGCGCCTCGACGGCGCGGACGGCGTGGGTCGGTGGCAACTGGCGAGGCTGGACCTGGAGCGGCGACGGCTGGAACGCACGGTCCTGGCGTGGAACGACCTGGACGGCAGGCACGTGGTCAGCCCGCTCCTGGCGTGACGACAGCTGGTCCGCGCGGTCGTGGCGCGACGGCGCCTGGACGGTGGCGGCCTCGCCCACAGGCGAGTGGTCGGCACGGAGCTGGCGCGACGCGACCTGGTCAGCCCGCTCCTGGCGCACGGCTGACCTGGCCTCGGTAGGGTGGCAGTCGCAGACCTGGCGCTGACCACGCCGGATGACGGTGGTCACGACCGTCCTCGCGAGAGCCCGTTCGGACCTGCCACCATGTGGAAGCGGTCCGGTGGACACTCCCGGACTGCTTACGCTTGTCCTGGAAACGACATCGGAGATTCACCAGTGAGCAGTCCCAACAACGGCGAGCGCCCCTCCCTGGAGCGCCCGGACGCCACCGAGCCCCTGACGGCTCTGCTGCGCGAGCGCATCCTCGTCATCGACGGGGCGATGGGCACGATGATCCAGGGGCACGGACTCGACGAGACCGGCTACCGCGGCGAGCGTTTCGCCGACTGGGACAGCGACGTCCGCGGCAACAGCGACCTCCTCAGCCTCAGCCAGCCGGACATCATCGGCTCGATCCACCGCGAGTACCTCGAGTCCGGTGCCGACATCGTGGCCACCAACACCTTCAGCGCCCAGCGGATCTCCCAGGCCGACTACGGCATGGAGGACCTGGCCTACGAGCTCAACTACGAGTCGGCCCGGCTCGCCCGGGAGGCTGCGGACGCCGTCACCGAGGCCGACCCCTCGCGGCCGCGCTACGTGGCCGGGGGACTGGGACCCACCAACCGCACGGCCTCGATCTCACCCGACGTCAACGACCCGGGCTTCCGCAACACCAGCTTCGAACTGCTCGTCGAGGCCTACATCGAGCAGGCGGGGGGACTGGTCGACGGCGGAGCCGACCTGCTGCTCGTCGAGACCATCTTCGACACCCTCAACGCCAAGGCCGCCATCTTCGCCCTCGAGACCCTGTTCGAGGAGCGCGGGCGTCGCTGGCCGGTGATCGTCTCGGGCACCATCACCGACGCCTCGGGGCGCACCCTCTCGGGCCAGGTGACCGAGGCCTTCTGGAACTCCGTGCGGCACGCCCGCCCCCTGGCGATCGGTCTGAACTGTGCTCTCGGTGCCGCCGAGATCCGGCCCTACCTGGCCGAGCTCGCGCGGGTGGCCGACTGCTTCGTCTCCTGCTACCCCAACGCTGGCCTGCCCAACGCGTTCGGTGAGTACGACGAGACGCCGGACCAGATGTCGGCCGTGCTGCAGGAGTTCACGGGAGCGGGACTGGTCAACCTCGTCGGCGGCTGCTGCGGCACCACGCCCGGACACATCGCCCGCATCGCCGCGGTCGTCGAGGGCGCGGAGCCGAGGGTGCCCGCGAAGCCGGAGCGCGCCATGCGTCTCTCGGGACTCGAGACGTTGAACATCAACGAGGACTCGCTGTTCGTCAACATCGGCGAGCGCACGAACATCACCGGCTCCGCGAAGTTCCGCAACCTGATCAAGGCCGGCGACTACGACACCGCCCTCTCCGTGGCGGCTCAGCAGGTCGAGGCCGGGGCACAGGTCATCGACGTCAACATGGACGAGGGCATGATCGACGGTGTCGCGGCCATGGACCGCTTCACCAAGCTCATCGCCGGGGAACCCGACATCAGCCGCGTGCCGGTGATGGTCGACTCCTCCAAGTGGGAGGTGATCGAGGCTGGGCTCCGCTGCATCCAGGGCAAGCCGATCGTCAACTCGATCTCCATGAAGGAGGGCGAGGAGAAGTTCCGCGAGCAGGCGCGCCTGTGCCGCAAGTACGGCGCGGCCGCCGTCGTGATGGCCTTCGACGAGGAGGGCCAGGCCGACGACCTGGAGCGGCGCAAGCAGATCTGCGGCCGGGCCTACCGGATCCTGGTCGACGAGGTCGGCTTCCCGGCCGAGGACATCATCTTCGACCCGAACTGCTTCGCCCTGGCGACGGGCATCGAGGAGCATGCCAACTACGGCGTCGACTTCATCGAGGCGACCCGCTGGATCAAGCAGAACCTGCCCGGTGCACTGGTCTCCGGCGGCATCTCCAACGCCTCCTTCTCCTTCCGCGGCAACAACCCGGTGCGCGAGGCCATCCACTCGGTCTTCTTGTTCCACGCCATCCAGGCGGGGCTCGACATGGGCATCGTCAACGCCGGCGCCCTGGTCGTCTACGACGAGATCGAACCCGATCTGCGGGAGCGCATCGAGGACGTCGTCCTGAACCGCCGTCCGGACGCGGCCGAGCGCCTGCTCGAGATCGCCGAGGCCCACCGGGGCAGTGGTGAGCAGCAGGAGGTCGCGCTGCTCGAGTGGCGCTCGCTGCCCATCGGCGCACGCATCACCCATGCCCTGGTCAAGGGGCTGGACGCCCACGTCGAGGCCGACACCGAGGAGCTGCGCGCCGAGATCGAGGCACGAGGCGGCCGACCCATCGAGGTGATCGAGGGCCCGCTGATGGACGGCATGAACGTCGTGGGCGACCTCTTCGGCGCCGGCAAGATGTTCCTGCCCCAGGTGGTGAAGTCGGCCCGCGTGATGAAGAAGGCGGTCGCCTACCTGATTCCCTACATCGAGCAGGAGAAGCTCGACAACCCCGAGTACGCCACCGCCAAGGACACCAACGGCACCATCGTGATGGCCACGGTGAAGGGTGACGTCCACGACATCGGCAAGAACATCGTCGGGGTGGTGCTGCAGTGCAACAACTACGAGGTCATCGACCTCGGCGTGATGGTGCCGGCGCAGAAGATCCTCGACAAGGCCAAGGAGGTCGACGCCGACCTGATCGGCCTGTCCGGCCTGATCACCCCGTCGCTCGACGAGATGGTCCACTTCGCGAGCGAGATGGAGCGGCAGGGGTTCACCATCCCGCTGCTGATCGGTGGTGCCACGACCTCGCGGGCCCACACCGCGGTCAAGGTGACCCCCCGCTACAAGGGCCCGGTGCTCTGGGTCAAGGACGCCTCGCGCTCCGTCCCGGTCGCAGCCGCGCTGCTCTCGGAGGACCAGCGCGGCAAGCTGCTCGCCGACACCGAGGCCGACTACGACTCCCTGCGCCGGCGGCATGCCGCCAAGAACGACCGGCCGATGATCACCCTCGAGGAGGCCCGGGCCAACCGGACGCCGATCGACTGGTTGTCGTACACCCCTCCGGCCCCGGCGATGGTGACGAGCCCGCACGGGTCCAGCGTCCGGCTCTTCGAGGACTACGACCTCGCCGAGCTCCGCGAGTACATCGACTGGCAGCCCTTCTTCAACGCCTGGGAGATGAAGGGCCGGTTCCCCGACATCTTGAACAACCCCGCCACGGGGGAGACCGCGCGCAAGCTCTACGAGGACGCGCAGGAGATGCTGGACACGATGATCAAGGAGAAGTGGGTCACCGCCAACGGCGTGATGGGCATCTTCGCGGCCAATGCGGTCGGCGACGACATCGAGGTCTACCGCGACGCCGGCCGGACCGAGGTCCTCACGACGCTCCACAACCTGCGCCAGCAGGGGGAGCACCGCGAGGGCATCCCCAACCGCTCGTTGGGCGACTTCGTCGCGCCGAAGGACACGGGTCTCCAGGACCACGTCGGTGCGTTCGCCGTCACCGCGGGACTCGGTGGCCAGGACAAGATCAAGCAGTTCAAGGACGAGCTCGACGACTACAGCGCCATCCTGCTCGAGTCCCTGGCCGACCGGCTGGCCGAGGCCTTCGCCGAGCGGCTGCACCAACGGGTGCGGACCGAGCTGTGGGGCTACTCCCACGACGAGGGACTCGACCACGAGGCCCTGATCGCCGAGAAGTACGCCGGCATCCGGCCCGCCCCGGGCTACCCCGCCTGTCCGGAGCACACCGAGAAGAGCACGCTCTGGGAGCTGCTGGACGTCGAGAGGACCGCGGGCATCGAGCTCACCGAGTCGATGGCGATGTGGCCCGGCGCCTCGGTGAGCGGCTGGTACTTCTCGCACCCGCAGTCGCAGTACTTCGTCGTCGGCCGCCTCGCTCGCGACCAGGTGGCGTCGTACGCCGAGCGAAAGGGCTGGACGCTCCAGGAGGCCGAACGATGGCTCTCGCCCAACCTCGGCTACGACCCGGAGGACTGATGAGTCTGCCCGCAGCCGTCCTGTGGGACATGGACGGCACCCTGGTGGACACCGAGCCCTACTGGATGGCGTGCGAGTTCGAGCTGGCCGAGAAGTACGGCGGTACCTGGTCCCAGGAGGACGCGCTCGCTGTCGTCGGTGGTGCCCTGCTCGACTCCGCGACCTACATGGTCGAGCACATGGGGATCGACCGGACGCCCCACGAGATCGTCGAGGAGCTGCTCGACGGGGTGGTGGAGCGGGTCGAGCGCGAGGTGCCGTGGCGCCCCGGCGCCCGGGAGCTGCTGGCCTCCCTCCGGGAGCAGGACGTTCCCTGTGCCCTGGTGACGATGTCATGGCGACGATTCGTCGAGCCGATCCTCCGGGCCCTGCCCGAGGGGTCCTTCGACGCCCTGGTGTGCGGCGACGAGGTCGAGCACGGCAAGCCGCATCCGGAGCCCTACCTGCGGGGTGCCGAGCTGCTCGGCCTCCCCGCGGAGGTCACCGTCGCCATCGAGGACTCCCCGACCGGTGCGGCCTCGGCCGAGGCGGCCGGCTGCCTGGTGCTCGTCGTACCCAGCCACGTGCCGGTGCCCCCCGGGGAGCGACGCGTGGTGCGCGAGAGCCTCGTCGGTCTCGAGCCGCGCGATCTCGCGGCCCTGCGCGTCT
The DNA here is from genome assembly GCA_963843775.1 of uncultured Actinomycetota bacterium. GTDB lineage: Bacteria > Actinomycetota > Actinomycetes > Propionibacteriales > Nocardioidaceae > Marmoricola. Next base: position 91,017 of record CAWJLT010000010.1, on the reverse strand, counting down.
GAGGCGTCCGCCTCAAGATTCCATCGCAGCGGTCGGTGGCAGCGGCGGTGGCTCGTGGCCGAAGGCGGGGCACAGGGCCTGGAAGCTGCACCACTGGCAGGACCACCCGGGGCTGGGCAACCACTCCCCGGTGGCCCGCGCCGTCTCGATGGCGGCCCACAGCGCGAGCACCAGTCGCTCGGTCGCCCTGAGGTCCTGCTCGTCGGGTCGATAGCTGACCACCTGCCCGTCACCCAGGTAGATCAGCTGCAGCAGCGTGGGCACGACGCCGCGCGTGCGCCAGAGGACCAGCGCGTAGAAGCGCATCTGGAACAGCGCCCTGCCCTCGAACCCGACACCGGGGGAGCGACCGGTCTTGTAGTCCACCACCCGGATGGCGCCGTCGGCGGCGATGTCGAGGCGGTCGACGAAGCCCCGCAGCAGCAGCTTCGAGTCGAGCAGGGCCTCGACGTAGAGCTCGCGTTCGGCCGGTTCGAGGCGCTGCGGGTCCTCCAGCGCGAAGTAGCGGCGCAGGCTCTCGCGGCACGACGCCAGCCAGCCGGCGATGTCCGAGCCTTCCCCCGGGCCGTCACCCGGGGAGCGCTCGGCGGTGAACATCTCGGCCAGGGCAGGATCCGCGTCGAGGACGTGCTCCCACGCGGCCTGCACCATGGATTCGGCCCGGTCGGGGGTGCGATCAGCGGCCGGGAGGTCGAAGAGGTCCTCCAGCACCTTGTGCACCACGCTCCCACGCGTGGCGGCGGGCGAAGGCACCTCGGGGAGACGGTCGATGGTGCGCAGGCGGTACTTCAACGGGCAGGTGCGGAAGTCGCTGGCACGGCTGGGGGAGAGGGAACCGAGGACGTCGACACCGTCGACCGGTGTGCCGATGCGAGTCGCGACCGGGGCCTCCTCCATGACCTCAGCGTAGGGGGCGGGTCCGACACGAGCGGTCCGCGCTAGCGTGGCGTCGTGAGCGGAGACCAAGCACCCGAGGGACCAGGCAGCAGACCTGCCCGGCCGGCGTACCCACCGGGCACCCTGCGGATCGGCTCGATCTACGGAGTGGACGTCCTGGTCCGCTCCTCCTGGCTGCTCGTGGCCCTGCTGATCGCCTTCCTGCTCGCCCCACGCGTCGAGCAGGTCCAGCCCGGTCTCGGCGCGCTGAAGTACGTCGCCGGCGTCGCCTTCGCCGTCCTGCTCTACCTCTCGGTGCTGCTCCACGAGATGGCCCACGCGGTGATGGCCCAGCGCTACGGGCTCGGTGTGAAGTCCATCAGCCTGCACTTCCTCGGTGGCGCCACCGAGATCGACTCCGAGGCCCGCACACCCGGCCAGGAGTTCAAGATCGCCGTGGTCGGACCACTGACCTCCATCCTGGTCGGCCTGCTGGCCCTGGCGCTGCTGACCGTCACGCCTGACGGGTTGCTGCGCCTGTCCGTGGAGGGGCTGGCAGGCGCCAACCTGATCATCGGCATCCTGAACCTGGTGCCGGGGCTGCCGCTGGACGGCGGCCGGGTGCTCAAGTCGCTCGTCTGGAAGGTCACCAGCAACATGCACCGTGGCACCATCGTCGCCGCGTGGGGTGGCCGGGTGGCCGCCGTGCTGGTGCTGGGCTGGCCGCTGCTCAACCGGGCGCTGTTCGGCACCGTGCCGGACATCTTCGACTACATCCTCGCGTTCATCATCGCCTCCTTCCTCTGGAGCGGAGCGACCGCTTCCATCGTCAACGCCAAGGTGCGGCGCCGCCTGCCCGCGCTGAAGGCCCGGCCGCTCGCCCGACGGGTGGTGGCGGTGCCGACCGAGCTGCCCATCACCGAGGCCGTGCGCCGGGCCCAGGAGGTCGGCGCGGGAGCCATCGTCGTGCACTCCGGTGACGACCGGCTCAGCGGCGTGGTCAGCGAGACCGCCCTCCTGGCCACCCCGGAGGACCGTCGTGCGTGGGTGCCGGTCAGCTCGATCTCGCGCACCATCGAGGACGGTATGGTCCTCGGCGCCGACATCGCCGGCGAGGACCTGATCAAGGCCATGTCCAGCACCCCTGCCGAGGAGTACGTCCTGGTCGAGCCGGACGGCACGATCTTCGGCGTACTCGCGACCATCGATGTGGATCGCGCCTTCGAGGAGGGCGCTACCAAGTGACTGAGACAGACATGACAACGACAGCACCGGCACCCGAGCCGGCACCCGCACCCGCACCCGGATTGCCGGCATCGGGGTCGCCCGACTGGTCCGGCGTACGCCGTGGACCGCTTCGACCAGGGGAGTGGGTGCGCCTGGTCGACGCCAAGGGGCGCCGGCACAACATCTGCCTGGAGGTCGGGAAGTCGTTCCACACCAACCGTGGCGGTCTCGCCCACGACGACATCATCGACCGTGAGGAGGGCTTCACCATCACGTCCTCCTCGGGGGGCGAGTACCTCGTCTTCCGCCCGCTGCTCAGTGAGTTCGTGGTCTCGATGCCGCGCGGCGCGGCAGTCGTCTACCCCAAGGACGCCGCCCAGATCGTGGCGATGGCCGACATCTTCCCGGGAGCCCGCGTGGTCGAGGCCGGGGCCGGCTCCGGAGCGCTGACCTGCTCGCTGCTACGCGCCGTCGGACCCACGGGCCGTCTCTCCTCCTTCGAGCGGCGTGAGGAGTTCGCCGACGTGGCCCGGCGCAACGTCGACCAGTTCTTCGGCGGATCCCACCCTGCCTGGCAGCTCACCGTCGCAGACCTGGTCGAGGCCCTGCCCGCCACCGAGGAGCCAGGCAGCGTCGACCGGATCGTGCTCGACATGCTCGCGCCCTGGGAGTGCGTCGACGTGGTCGCCCAGGCGCTCACGGCAGGCGGCATCGTGGTGGCCTACGTCGCGACCACGACCCAGCTGGGCAAGGTCGTGGAGACCCTGCGCGCCCACGGGGAGTTCACCGAGCCGCAACCCTGGGAGACCCTCGTGCGCGACTGGCACGTCGAGGGCCTGGCCGTGCGGCCCGGACACAAGATGAACGGTCACACCGGCTTCCTGGTCACCGCACGTCGGATGGCTCCTGGCCACCAGGCGCCGGTGAAGAAGCGGCGTCCGGCCCCCGGTGCCTACGGCGTGGACTACGACGGGCCGCGGCCGGTGGGCCTGGCCCCCCAGGCGGCCGAGGTTGCAGATCCGCAACGTGATTGACCAGACACGGCAGTAACCGCTTGGCATGTGGGATCGGCCGAGTAGGGTCGACATCCAGATCCTGCCCACGGAGGTGGTTCGCGTGACTGATCCAGGTGCCGAGCAAGGACCGACGACATCCCAGCTGCTGAACCAGGTCTCCTTCCTGGAGGCCGAGGTCGCCGACCTGCGCCGCCGGGTGGCGGACGCCCCCGGCAGCTCCCGGGCCCTGGACCAGAGGCTGCTGGACACCCAGCGCTCGCTCGCGGCGGTGACCTCCCAGAACGAACGCCTCGCCACCACCCTGCGTGAGGCCCGCGACCAGATCATCACCCTCAAGGAGGAGGTCGACCGGCTCGCCCAGCCCCCCACGGGTTTCGGCACCTTCCTCAAGCGCAACGAGGACGAGTCGGTCGACGTCTTCACCGGCGGACGCAAGCTGCGGGTCAACGTGAGTCCCTCGGTCGACCTCGACACCCTGACCAAGGGGCAGGAGGTCATGCTCAACGAGGCCCTCAACGTCGTCGCCGCCCTCGAGTTCGAGGAGGTCGGTGAGGTCGTGATGTTCAAGGAGGTGCTCGCCGACGGCGAGCGCGCCCTGGTCATCGCCAACGCCGACGAGGAACGAGTGGTCCGGCTGGCCCATCCGCTGCGCGACATCACCCTGCGCGCCGGCGACTCGCTGCTGCTCGACGCGAAGTCCAACTACGTCTACGAACGCGTGCCGAAGTCCGAGGTCGAGGAGCTCGTCCTGGAGGAGGTGCCCGACATCGACTACAGCTCGATCGGCGGCCTCGCCGGCCAGATCGAGCAGATCCGGGACGCGGTCGAGCTTCCCTACCTGCACCCGGAGCTGTTCAAGGACTACCAGCTCAAGCCGCCGAAGGGCGTTCTGCTCTACGGGCCTCCCGGCTGCGGCAAGACGCTGATCGCCAAGGCCGTCGCGAACTCGCTGGCCAAGAAGGTGGCGGAGAAGACGGGTCAGTCCGGCCGCTCGTTCTTCCTCAACATCAAGGGCCCCGAGCTGCTGAACAAGTACGTCGGGGAGACCGAGCGCCACATCCGGCTGGTCTTCCAGCGTGCTCGTGAGAAGGCCAGCGAGGGCACGCCCGTCATCGTCTTCTTCGACGAGATGGACTCCCTGTTCCGCACGCGTGGCTCCGGCGTCTCCTCCGACGTCGAGAACACCATCGTGCCGCAGCTGCTCTCGGAGATCGACGGTGTGGAGGGGCTGGAGAACGTCCTGGTCATCGGTGCCTCCAACCGGGAGGACATGATCGATCCCGCGATCCTGCGACCCGGCCGCCTCGACGTCAAGATCAAGATCGAGCGCCCCGACGCCGAGTCCGCGCGCGACATCTTCACCAAGTACCTCACCGCCCAGCTGCCCCTGAACGCCGACGACCTCGCCGAGTTCGGCGGCGACCGGGACGCCACCGTCGCCGGCATGATCACGGCCACCGTCGAGCGGATGTACACGGAGTCGGAGGAGAACCGCTTCCTCGAGGTCACCTACGCCAACGGTGACAAGGAAGTCCTCTACTTCAAGGACTTCAACTCGGGGGCGATGATCCAGAACATCGTCGACCGTGCGAAGAAGATGGCCATCAAGGACGTCCTCGACCATGACAACCCCGGTCTCCGTGTCCAGCACATGCTCCAGGCGTGCGTGGACGAGTTCAAGGAGAACGAGGACCTGCCCAACACCACCAACCCGGACGACTGGGCGCGGATCTCCGGCAAGAAGGGCGAGCGGATCGTCTTCATCCGCACGCTCATCACGGGCAAGCAGGGCACCGAGCCGGGGCGCTCGATCGACACCGTCGCCAACACCGGTCAGTACCTCTGACCGGCTCCCGCACCCGGCGGGCTCCGCTCAGCCGTCCGGGTTCAGGTACTTGTAGGCGCCGGTGCCCCAGGGGACGGTGTTGCCGCTGGGGACGAGGCGCCCCTCCCCGGAGGCCTTGCTCCCGTAGCCGGGGGCGTGGGAGGAGCCCTGCGACCAGGTCTTGTTGAAGTTCAGCATGTGGTCTCGGGTGATCCCGTAGTTCTCGATCTGCTGCATCTGCTCGTCGTTGGTGAACGCGGTGGTGCTCCAGTTCGCCGACCCGGAGAAGGTCACGTAGGCACCCGTCGAGGAGCCCCAGTTTCCGGCGATGGTCATCCATTTGCTGTGGTTGTACTTGACGATCTCGCGGCTGCGGTTGGTGATCACCGACTGCCGCATCGGGATGGCTCCGCGACCGGAGCCGCTGCGCAGGATCTCGAGCACCGGCCGGGTGGCGATGGCGTAGATGATCTTGACGTCGCAGCCCGCGTTCCACAGGCTGCGCAGCTTCTGGGCCAGCCACAGTCCGCGGGTGTCGTAGACGGCGTACTGGATCACCCGGATCACGGTCCGTCCGGTGCCACCCGCGGTCGCGCCGGCGCAACGCACCTGGTTGAGCGCCTGCATCACCGGGTCGGTGGTGCTGGTGGCCGTGCGGAACGGGAAGAACATGCTCAGCACCGGGCCGACCCGGTAGCGGCGGTAGGAGCCCGAGACTGGCCTGTTGATCCGGGTCTCGCTGTAGATCCGCAGGAAGTGGTCGTAGACGTAGGCCGACCAGGAGGTCTGCGCCTGGTTCCACTGTCCGGAGTAGCCCATCTTGGTGAGGTTCATCGAGGTCTGCATCGACACGTGCCGCTGGTGCCCACTGCCCACGTTGTCGAAGAGGAAGTACTTCGAGTGCGGCGTGCCGCCCGGACCGCGGCAGGAACCCCGGCAGTCGCGGGCGAAGCTCACCTTCTCCGAAGAGCCCGGCACCCCGGCCTTGTAGTAGTTCTGCCCGAGCTGGCGCTTGAGGTAGTTCCAGGCCTTGTGGTCCTGGTTCGCACCCGCGGCCGCGATGATCTGCACGCTCGCCCCGCGTCGGTGCGCGGCCACCAGAGCCCGTGCGATGGTCATGTCGGCGAAGGACCAGGTGGCGATCCGGATGGTCCCGTTGGTGGGGAGCGGGAGGAAGTTGCGGTCCCGGGGCCCGCCCCAGACGCCCTGGATCGTGAACAGCACGCGGTTGCGGATCGCCATCTTCTCGAACGTCGAGCGGTTGGGGAAGCCGAAGGTGCTCACGGGAGGCATCACGTAGTTCCTCGCGGGTTCCCAGCGCGCCGAGGCCGCGGCGGCGACCGAGGCTGCAACAGGGGCGGCAGCCGAGGCGGAGGGGGCGCCCCCGGCACCCAGGGTGCCGGCGAGCACTGCGAGGGCGACGAGCGGCGAAAGCAGATATCTGGCCATGTGCGGTTTCCTCCCGAAACGGGTGAAGCGGTCCTGGCAGGTGGCCGAGCCAACCTAACATCCACCGGCGCCCCGTCCCGGCGGCCCAGGGCCGAGGTCCAGGGCCGAGGATCGGGAACGACGAAGACGGGACCCGACCCAGTGGGTCGGGCCCCGTCTCGAGGCGGCGGAGCGGTCTCAGTCGCCGTAGGGGTTCATGAACTTCAGCTGGCCCTTGCCGAAGGCCGGCTGCTCGCTGGGCAGACCGCGCTGCTCGGCGACCGGGGCGAACGTGGGCGCCCGGGAGGTGCCCTGGGCCCACGTCTTGTCGAAGTTGAGCAGGAAGGCACGGGCGGTGCCGTAGCCCGTGGTCTGCATCATCTGCTCGTCCGAGGTCAGACCGATGTTGCTCCAGTTGCTCGAGCCGGCCAACGACACGTACGCGTTCGGGTTGCCGTCGTAGTTTCCGGCGATGGTCATCCACTTGCTGTGGTTGTACTTGACGATCTCGCCCGACTTGTTGAGGACGACGGACTGCTTGACCGGGATGGCGCCACGGCCCGCGCTGCTGCGGATGATGCCCATCACCGGACGGGTGGTGAGCGAGTAGATGATCTTGATGTCGCATCCCTCCTGCCACAGCGAGCGGAGCTTCTTGGCGATCCAGGTTCCCCGCGTGTCGTAGATCGAGTAGTTGATGATCCGGATGCGGGTGCGTCCGTTGCCGCTCGGAACACCGGTGCAGGCGACCTTGTTCAGCATCTGCATCACCGGGTCGGTGGTGGCCGTTGCCGTCGGGAAGGGGAAGAAGATGCTGGTGACGTCACCGACCGGGTAGACGCGGTAGGGCGCCGGGTTGGGCGTGTTGAGCCGCATCTCACGGTAGATCCGCATGAAGCGGTCGTAGACGTAGTCGGAGCGCACGGTCTGCGCGAAGTTCCACTGGCCCTGGTAGGCGAACTTCGTCAGGTTCGCCGAGCTCTGCATCACGATGTGGCGGGCGTGGCTGGTGCCCACGTTGTCGAACATGAAGAACTTCGCGTGCGGCGTGCCCCCACGACCACGGCACGAGCCGCGGCACGCGCGCGCGAAGCTGACCCGCTCCGAGGAGCCGGCCACTCCGGCCTTGTAGTAGTTGACGCCGAGGTTCCTCTTGAGGTACTTCCACTCACGGTTGTCCTTGTTGCGACCCTGCGCCGCGATCACCTGGACACTCACGCCGCGCTTCTTCGCGGCGACGAGCGCCTTCGCGATCCCCATGTCCTTGAAGGACCAGGTGGCGATGCGGATCTGGCCGTTGGTGGCCAACGGCAGCTTGTAGCGGTCGAGGACCCCGCCCCAGGTGCTCTGGATCGTGAGCAGCACGCTGGACCGGATCGCGAGCTTCTCGGCCTTGGTGCGGTTGGGGAACGCGAAGCGTGTGCCCGACGGGACCGCGTAGTTCCTCGGCGGCTGACCGGACGCGGCCCGGATGGCCAGGCTGGGCGCGGTCGGAGCGAGCGTGCGCGGCGCCGCGGCGGACGCCGCGGTGCTCGTCAGGCTCAGCGAGCCGGCCACCACCACCAGTGCCGCGACGGACGCGACAGTACGACGAGTGAACAAGAGGTCCCCCAAAGGAAATGTGTGCCGAGACGCCCGAGCGAAGGGCGTGCGCAATCTAGCACGCACTAGTCCGATAACCCCGGTGGAACCGGCCAAATCGGGCCCTCCGTGGTCTAGACGGATGTCCCCCGTAGTCTCGAAGCGTGAGCGTGCGCCGGGTGATGGGGACCGAGACCGAGTTCGGCATCTCGGTGCAAGGGCATCCACACGCCAACCCGATGGTGGCGAGCACCCGGCTGGTCAACGCCTACGCCACGGCGACCCTCAAGGCACGACGGGCGCGCTGGGACTTCGAGGAGGAGTCGCCGCTGCGCGACGCGCGAGGGTTCGACATGTCGCGCGAGGTCGCCGACTCCAGCCAGCTCACCGACGAGGACCTCGGTCTGGCCAACATCATCTTGACCAACGGCGCCCGCCTCTACGTCGACCACGCCCACCCTGAGTACTCCACCCCGGAGTGCACGACCCCGCTCGACATCGTGCGGTGGGACAAGGCGGGCGAGCAGATCGCCCTGGACGCGTGCCGCTTCGCCTCCGTGCCGGGGGAGGGTGACCTGTTGCTCTACAAGAACAACACCGACAACAAGGGCGCCTCCTACGGCTCCCACGAGAACTACCTGGTGCGACGCTCCACCCCGTTCGGCGACATCGTGCGGCACCTCACCCCGTTCTTCGTCAGCCGCCAGGTCGTCTGTGGAGCGGGCCGGGTCGGGATCGGGCAGGACGGGCACGGCGACGGCTTCCAGCTCACCCAGCGCGCCGACTACTTCGAGGTGGAGGTCGGGCTCGAGACGACTCTCAAGCGGCCGATCATCAACACCCGCGACGAGCCGCACGCCGATCCGGAGAAGTACCGCCGCCTGCACGTGATCATCGGCGACGCCAACCTCTCGGAGATCTCCACCTACCTCAAGGTGGGCACGGCTGCGATGGTGCTGACGATGATCGAGGACCGGTTCATCACCACCGACCTCAGCGTCTCGCGCCCGGTGGCCTCGCTCAAGCAGGTCTCGCACGATCCGACGCTGACCCATCTGCTCGAGGTCGGTGACGGTCGCACGATGACCGCCGTCCAGCTGCAGTGGGAGTACCTCCACCTCGCGCACCGCTACGTCGAGGAGCGCAGGGGAGGTGAGACCGACGCCCAGACCAAGGACGTCCTCGCCCGTTGGGAGTCGGTGCTCACCCGGCTCGAGCGGGACCCCCTCGAGTGCGCCGACGAGCTCGACTGGGTGGCCAAGCTCAAGCTCCTCAACTCCTATCGCGAGCGCGACGGACTCGAGTGGTCCGACGCCAAGCTGCACCTGATCGACCTGCAGTACTCCGACCTGCGACCTGAGAAGGGCCTCTACCACCGACTGCTCAGAGCCGGCCGGATGAAGCGTCTGCTCGACGACCGCGGTGTCGAGGAGGCCATGCACGAGCCCCCCGAGGACACCCGCGCCTACTTCCGTGGGCGCTGCCTGAGCAAGTACGCCGACAACATCGCCGCTGCCTCGTGGGACTCGGTGATCTTCGACCTGCCCGGGCACGAGTCGCTCCAGCGGGTGCCGACCATCGACCCGCTGCGCGGCAGCAAGGCCCATGTCGGGGCTCTGCTCGACGCCCACCCCACGGCCGTGGGCCTGTTCGAGGCGCTCACTCGCCGCTAGCCGCGGTCAGTCCGGCGGCAGGTAGCGGTAGATGCCCTCGCCGAAGACCGGCTCGTCTGGGATGTCCTCGGGGACGCCGTCGGCCGACTCCGCGGTCACCGCACCGATGGTGCGGCCGAACGTGGTCACTCCGCCGACCTTCGGTGGGTGGGACGTCCGCTGCTTCCAGGTCTTGGCGAACGTGGCCAGGTAGCGCAGCACCTCAGGGCGGCTGAGCACGCGCTGCATCTGCTCGTCGTCACCGAAGGCGAGGTTGGCCCAGTTGGCCGAACCGCTGAACGCGACGTACGCCGCCCTGTTGCTTCCCCAGTGACCGGTGATGGTCATCCACTTGCTGTGGTTGTACTTGACGATGTTGCCCCACGGGTCGGTGACGACCGACTGCCTCATCGGAAGGGCGCCGCGGCCCGCCTTGCTGCGCAGGATGCTCAGCACCGGACGGCTGCTGACGGCGTAGATGATCGCCACGTCGCAGCCGGCGTTCCACAGCTGGCGCAGCTTCTTGGCGATCCAGACCCCTCGGTCCCCGTAGATGGCGTACTGGGCGACCCGGATGCTGGTCCGTCCCGAACCGCTTCCGGCCGTCGCGCCGGTGCAGGTGACCGCGTTCAGGGTCTGCATCACGGGATCCTGCGACACCGTTGCCTGCGGTCGCGGGAAGAAGTAGTTGACGACCGGGCCGAGCGAGGCCACGTGGTACGGCTGCGCCAACGGGCGAGCCAGCCGGGCCTGGCGGAAGATGGCGTCGAAGTCCTGGTAGACGCGGGCCGAGTGCATCACCTGGGCCTGGTTCCACTGACCCCAGTAGGCCATCCAGGTGAGGTTCATCGAGGTCTGGACGGTGATGTGGCGCTGGTGGCTCAGACCGACGTTGTCGAACAGGAAGTACTTGGAGTGCGGTGTCCCACCGGGCCCCCGGCAGGAACCACGGCACTGCCGGGCGAAGCTGTACATGGGCGCGGTGACCGGGTGCCCACGACGGAACAGCTTCGAACCGAGGCGCTTGCGCAGCCACCGCCACGCGGGGTGGTCCTTGTTGGCGGCCTTGGCTGCGACGACCTGGACGCTGACGCCGCGCTTCTTGGCGGCCACGAGCGCCTTGGCGATGTCCCAGTCGTCGAAGGACCACGTGGCGACACGGATCTTCCCGTTGGCCGGGAGCGGCGTACCAAGGGAATTGCGTCGCCCGCCCCACACGCTCTGGATCGAGTAGAGCACGCGGTCACGGATGACCTTCCGCTCCTTCTTGCTGCGGTTGGGGAAGCTGAAGTAGCTGGTGGCCGGCATCACGTAGTTGCGCGGCGGCTGCCCTACTGCGGTGGGAGCGCGCTTGGCCTCGGCGGTGCTCGCCATGGGCAGCAGCACGGCCACCATCGCGAGGACGGTGACCAGGACTGCGGCCAGTGGCAGCACTGGGCCGGGGAGGGCGCGGAGAGTAGGCCTGCCATGGGGGAAGGCCTCGAGCAGGAGGGACATCGTTCCTCTTACCAAAGTTCAATGGACGGACCGACGCATCTGACCATGGATTCGTCCCGATTCGTGGGAGGCGGGCCGACACCTCCTCCTGGGGGGTTGTGCAGAGACCCATGAGGGTGTTCGGGCCCCTGTCGTCCACACGTCTGGATAGGGTCGAGGCAACGACGTACGTAGGAGGCACCATGGCGCAGGAGCAGAAGCAACCGCGCAAGTCCCACGAGGAGGAGGAAGCAGCCGGCGCTCCCGCGCCGGCCGAGGCCGCCTCCGAGCGCAAGGAGCAGCTCGACGAGGACATCGACGCGATCCTCGAGGACATCGACGACGTCCTCGAGACCAACGCCGAGGACTTCGTGAAGTCGTTCATCCAGAAGGGCGGGCAGTAGTCCTTGATGAACGACGCCCGTCTGCCCGACGCGTTCATGACCCCGGGGACCTCGTCGTTCGCGGACTTCGTCGGCCTCGTCTCACCCGACCTGCTGCCCTCGCGGCGGCTGCTGCCGCCCGGGGACGCCACCTCGCTGGCCCCGCACGCGACGACGATCGTGGCGGCGACCTTCGACGGCGGCGTGGTGATGGCCGGTGACCGGCGCGCCACGATGGGCAACATCATCGCCCAGCGCGACATCGAGAAGGTGTTCCCGGCCGACGAGTACTCAGCGGTCGGCATCGCCGGCACGGCCGGGCTGGCGGTCGAGATGGTGCGCCTCTTCCAGGTCGAGCTCGAGCACTACGAGAAGATCGAGGGCGCCACGCTCTCGATCGACGGCAAGGCCAACCGGCTCTCCGCGCTGATCCGGGGGAACCTCGGGATGGCGATGCAGGGCCTGGCCGTGGTGCCGTTGTTCGCCGGCTACGACCTGGTGAGCAGGCACGGCCGGATCTTCTCCTACGACGTCACCGGCGGACGCTACGAGGAGACGGCCTTCCACTCGGTCGGCTCCGGATCGGTGTTCGCCCGGGGCTCGCTGAAGAAGCTCTACCGCGACAACTTCGACCAGACCCAGTGCGTCACCGCCGTCGTCCAGGCGCTGTACGACGCCGCCGACGACGACTCGGCCACCGGCGGTCCGGACCTGACCCGACGCATCTTCCCGGTGGTCAGCGTGATCACCGCCGACGGACATGCCCGCCTCACCCAGGACCAGGTGGCCGCGATCGCCGACGAGGTCGTCGGCGGCCGGATGCAGCGTCCCGACGGCCCAGCCGCCCCCCTCCTCTGACCTTTTCGACGTGAACGGATCTGAACCCATGAGCGAGCGCAGCGAGCACGTGACCGAGCGCAGCGAGGAAACACATCAGCACAGCCATGCCCCGGCATGCTCATGGGCAACCGGAGGTTGCTCATGAGCATGCCCTTCTACGTCTCGCCCGAGCAGCTGATGAAGGACCGGGCGGACTTCGCCCGCAAGGGAATCGCGCGCGGCCGCTCGGTCGCGGTGATCCGCTACGCCGACGGCGTCCTGTTCGTCTCCGAGAACCCCTCGGCCGCCCTGCACAAGGTCAGCGAGATCTACGACCGCATCGCCTTCGCGGCTGTGGGCCGTTACAACGAGTTCGAGAACCTCCGCATCGCGGGCGTGCGCCTGGCCGACATGCGCGGCTACTCCTACGACCGGCGCGACGTCTCGGGTCGCGGGCTCGCCAACGCCTACGCGCAGACACTCGGCACCATCTTCTCCAGTGGGGGCGAGAAGCCCTACGAGATCGAGATCTTCGTGGCCGAGGTGGGCGATGCCCCGGACGACGACCAGGTGTTCCGGCTGACCTTCGACGGCCAGGTCGTCGAGGAGCACGACTTCGCCGTGATGGGCGGCGCGGCCGAATCGGTCACGACCTACCTCAAGGAGCGCTACACCGCCGGACTGTCCCTCGACGACGCGCTGAAGCTGGCCGCGGCCGCCCTCGGGCACAGCGACACGGGCCACCGTGACATCCCGGCCCGCGACCTCGAGGTCGCCGTCCTGGACCGCACCCGCACCCAGGTGCGGAAGTTCCGGCGCCTCAACGCCGAGGTCCTCAGCAGGATCCTGGTGGTGGCGGAGGCTCCTGCCGAGGAGCCGGAGGTCGCGGTGGAGGCGCCTGACGGAGAAGCACCGGGCTCGCCCGGCGACGAGCCACCCGTCGCGCCCTGACCTGATATCCCCACCCGCCCCATAGTCTGTCAACGTGGACCGGCGAATCTTCGGCATCGAGAACGAGTACGGCGTCACGTGCACGTTCAAGGGCCAGCGGCGACTGTCTCCTGACGAGGTGGCCCGCTACCTGTTCCGCAAGGTGGTCAGCTGGGGCCGCAGCAGCAACGTGTTCCTGGCCAACGGCGCGCGGCTCTACCTCGACGTGGGCAGCCACCCCGAGTACGCCACCCCCGAGTGCGACGACATCGTGGACCTGGTCACCCATGACAAGGCGGGGGAGCGGGTGCTCGAGGGCCTGCTCGTCGACGCCGAGCGCCGGCTGCGCGACGAGGGCATCTCCGGGGACGTCTACCTGTTCAAGAACAACACCGACAGCGCGGGAAACTCCTACGGCTGCCACGAGAACTATCTCGTCAGCCGCCAAGGCGAGTTCAGCAAGCTGGCAGACGTGCTGATCCCCTTCCTGGTCACCCGCCAGATCATCTGTGGCGCCGGCAAGGTGATCCAGACCCCGCGCGGAGCGTCGTACTCCGTGAGCCAGCGCGCCGAGCACATCTGGGAAGGCGTCTCCAGCGCGACGACGCGCTCGCGACCGATCATCAACACGCGCGACGAGCCGCACGCCGACGCCGAGCGCTTCCGCCGGCTGCACGTCATCGTCGGAGACTCCAACATGAGCGAGACCACCACGATGCTCAAGGTGGCCAGCTGCGACCTCGTGCTGCGGATGATCGAGGAGGGCGTGGTGATGCGCGACCTCACCATGGAGAACCCGATCCGCGCGATCCGCGAGATCTCCCACGACATGACCGGGCGTCGCAAGGTGCGTCTGGCCAACGGTCGTGAGGCCAGCGTCCTCGACATCCAGGGCGAGTACCTCCAGCGAGCACGCGACTTCGTCGACCGCCGCGAGCTGCACACCCCGGTCATCGAGCAGTCGCTGGACCTGTGGGAGCGAGGACTGAAGGCCGTGGACTCGGGTGACCTCTCGCTGGTCGAGCGCGAGATCGACTGGGTGATCAAGTGGAAGCTGATCGACCGTTACCGCGCCAAGCACGGTCTGCCGCTGGGACATCCCCGGGTCGCGCAGCTCGACCTCGCCTACCACGACATCCACCGGGAGCGCGGTCTCTACTACCTGCTGGAGAACCGCGGGGCGGTCAAGCGGGTGACCAACGACCTGGCCGTGTTCAAGGCCAAGTCCGTGCCTCCCCAGACCACCCGGGCCCGCCTGCGTGGCGACTTCATCAAGAAGGCCCAGGAGCGTCGCCGCGACTTCACGGTCGACTGGGTCCACCTCAAGCTCAACGACCAGGCCCAGCGCACCGTCCTGTGCAAGGACCCCTTCCGCTCCCACGACGAGCGCGTCGAGCGACTGATCGAGGGAATGTGACGCAGGCTCACCGAGCCGCTGCTGTCCTCCTGGCGCTGGCTCTCGGGGCCACCGCGTGTGGTTCGGGGGAGCAGAGCGCGGCCGCCAGCCTGCGGGACCGGATCCAGGTCAGCGGCGGGTTCGCCGAGAAACCGTCGATCCGGTTCACGACTCCGCTGGAGCTCACCGACACCACGTCGTGGGTCACCACCATGGGCCAGGGCGACAAGGTCGGCGCCGAGGCCACCGCCATCCTGCAGCTGACGCTCACCGACGGTCGCACCGGCAAGGTCGCGATCTCCACCCTGGACCAGGGCCAGCGGCCGCTGGAGATCCCGCTCGGCGACCAGGTCTTCCCCTCGCTGGCGAAGGCGCTGATCGGCAAGCCCGCCGACAGCCGGGTGGTGGTCGCCTCGACCTCCGACGACGCCTACGGCGACGACGGCGCCCCCCAGCTCGGCATCAAGGGCGGTGACCCGGTCGTGATGGTCGCGGACATCCTCTCCACCGACCCGACGACCGTCCTCGACGCTCCGAGCGGCGCCACGGTCCCGCCTCCGGCGAGTGCGCCTCGGGTGACCGAGGCCGACGGCCACCCGGTCGGCTTCGACTTCGCCGGCGTCCGGAAGCCGCGGAAGCTGGTGGTGATCCCCCTTCGGGAGGGGACCGGTCCGGCGGTGGAGTCACCGGACCGCATCGCGGCCGACTACATCGGCCAGGTGTGGGGCGCACCCCAACCGTTCCAGGAGACCTTCACCCAGGAGCCGGCCGGCTTCTCCGTCGGGCTGGGTTCGGTCGTCAAGGCCTGGGACAGCGCCTTGACGGGTCAGAAGGAGGGCGCCCGGGTGATGATCATCAGCCCGCCGGGTCTGGCGTACGGTGCCACGGCACAGCCCCACATCCCGGCCAGCTCGACCCTGGTCTTCATCGTCGACGTGCTCGGCGTGGGCTGACGCGACCAAGAGGGTTGACCGAGAGGGAGCGACGTGGCCACGTCTGACAAGTCCGAGCGCCTGCTGAACCTGGTGATCCTGTTGCTGGTGGCACGGAACTACACCACCAAGGAGCAGATCCGCAGCCTGATGGAGCCCTACCGCGCGAGCAGCGACGAGGCCTTCGACCGGATGTTCGAGCGCGACAAGGACGACCTGCGCGCCCTCGGCATCCCGCTGGAGACCGGCTTCGTGGACAAGTTCTTCGAGGACGAGCAGGGCTACCGGATCAAGCGCGACGCCTTCGAGCTGCCCTCGATCGACTTCACCGCGGACGAGGTCGCGGTCCTCGGACTCGCAGCCCGGGTGTGGCGCCACGCGGGTCTCGCCGCTGCCACCTCGGACGCCCTGGTCAAGCTGAAGGCGGCCGGCCTCAGCTTCGACCGGGAGCAGCTCGAGCAGGTGCAACCCACGCTGGCGGCCGAGGAGCCCGCGTTCGAGGCGATGTGGCAGGCCACCGTGCACCGCACCCCGATCGTGTTCGACTACAGCCGGGCCGGCCAGCGAGACGCCACCACCCGCCACCTCGAGCCCTGGGGCGTGGTCACCGCCCAGGGACGGTGGTACGTCGCCGGGCTGGACACCGACAAGCAGGAGCCACGCATGTTCCGGCTCAGCCGCATCGTCTCCGCGGTCACCGCCACCGGCCCCGCCGGTTCGTTCACGGTGCCCGAGGGGACCGATCTCCGGAGCCTCTCCCAGACGCTGGCCCCGCTGCGACCGGACCGCAGCGCCGTCGTCCTGGCCCGGTCCGGAGCGGCCAACGGGCTGCGCCGCAGGGCCGAGGTGCAGGCGGGAGACGTGACCGGACCGGACGGGACCTCCGGCTGGGACCGGCTCGAAGTGCCCTACGTCTCCGAGATCGACTTCGCCGGCGAGCTCCTGGGGTACGCCGACGCGGTGGTCGTCGAGTCACCCGACGGGCTGCGGTCCTCGGTGCGTGAGCGGCTCTCCGCCCTTGTCGGGTCCGGTCGGGGATCGTCATCGTGACCGCCGGTGGCGCCCGCGTCCAGGTCTCGCGGCTCCTGGCCCTGGTGCCCTACCTCCAGACGCGGACCGACGTCTCGCTGGCCCACGTCGCGGCCGACTTCGGGGTGCTGCCCGAGCAGATCATGCAGGACCTGAAGGTGCTGTGGATGTGCGGTCTGCCCGGCCTGACGCCGGACAAGATGATCGAGGTCGACTTCGAGGCCATCGAGGACGATCCCGACGGCGTCGTACACATCCAGAACGCGGAGTTCCTGGGCCGCCCCGTCCGCCTGGGCAGCTCGGAGGCCTCCGCCCTGATCGTGGCGCTGCGGGCGCTGCGCCAGGGCAGCCCCGACCCCTCGCACGAGGTCATCGACCGCTGCCTGGTCAAGCTCGAGGACGCTGCAGCGAGCGGGACGGCCCCACCACGGGTCGAGGTGCACCTGCCGCGCTCGGACGCCGGGGAGCGTCACGCCGCCGTCCTGCGTGACGCCCTCACCACCAACCGGCAGGCCAGGCTCGACTACTACGTCCCCACCCGCGACGAGACGACCCGGCGCCTCGTCGACCCGCTCGAGCTGCTGACCAGCGACGGTCGCGACTACCTCGACGCGTGGTGCCACCTGGCGCAGGCACGGCGACTGTTCCGCCTCGACCGCATGTACGCCGTGGAAGTGGTCGACGAGCCACGCCAGGACCACGACCTGAGTCCCCGTGACCTCTCCGTCGGCCTCTTCGAGCCCGGTCCCGACGACGTCGTGGCCGTCCTGCACCTGGAGCGACACGCCCGGTGGGTGGCTGACTACTACCCGGTCGACGACGTCGAGGAGCTGGGGGAGGGCCGCCTCGCGGTCACCCTGCGAGCGGGGGATCCGAGGTGGCTGGTCCGGCTGGCCATGCGCCTGGCGCCTGCGGTCACGCTCGTCGAGCCGACCGAGCTGCGGGACGAGGTCGCCCGCACCGCGAGCGCCACGATGAGACTGTACGGCGAAGCCACCGCGGACCCTCAGGACGACGGCGTAGCATGAGTTCCATGACCCACGCGCTCGTCACCCCCCTCGTCCTCGGTCTCGGGACCCAGGAGCTCGTGATCATCTTCGCGGTGCTCATCCTGCTCTTCGGCGCGAAGAAGCTCCCAGAGCTGGCGCGTGGCAGCGGTCGGGCCCTGCGCATCTTCAAGGCCGAGACCAAGGGCCTCATCGACGATGACGACGATGACGAGGACAAGACCCCTGAGCAGCGCCAGATCGACGCGCAGAAACGTCGCGCTGCCGAGGCCGAGCGCGAGGCTCGCCACGGTCCCGAGGGCTCCGGGCCCTCCGGCACCCTCTGACGCCGGGCCTCCGCAGCAGTGTCAGTCGGTGGTGTGGTCGAGCTGTTCCGCGGCCGGCCACGTGACCCGATCGGTGAGGGCGGGCGGATGTCCCTCGGGGACCACTTCCGTGAGCTCCGCGCCCGGGTCATGCGTGCATCTCTCTATCTCGTGGTCGGCACCATCATCGCGCTGTTCTTCTGGGAGCAGCTCTTCGAGCTGATCTACCGCCCCTACCAGCAGGCCTCCGAGGCGGTGGACCAGAACGTCCAGACGCGGGCGGTCATCACCGGCATCGGCACCCCGCTGCTCCTCCAGCTCAAGCTGTGCGGCGTGGCCGGCATCGTGGCGACGTCTCCCTTGTGGCTCTACGAGCTGTGGGCCTTCATCACTCCGGGACTGCACGCCCACGAGCGTCGCTGGACCCGTCTGTTCGCCCTGGTGGCCGGTCCGCTGTTCATCCTCGGGGTGGCGGTCGGCTACTACGTGCTGCCCAAGGGCATCGCCGCCCTGATCGGTTTCACCCCCATGGGGCTGACCCAGCTCACCGAGTTCGGAGACTTCTTCTCCTTCATCACCCGGATGCTGCTCGTCTTCGGCGTCGCCTTCGAGATCCCGCTGTTCATCGTGCTGCTGAACCTGGCCGGGGTGGTCTCCGGCAAGGCCCTGGGACGCCACCGTCCGTGGATCATCCTCGGGACGTTCATCTTCGCCGCCGTCGCCACCCCCTCGACGGACCCGTTCTCGATGCTGATGCTCGCCCTGCCGATGCTGGTCCTCATCTTCATCAGCGAGATGATCGCCCGGATCGTCGACCGCAGGCGCGGTCGCCACCTGGCCGCTGCCGAGCAGCTGGACGACGACACCGCCTCGCCGCTGTAGTCCCGGCCGATCCACACCCCGGCAGATAGGGTTTCAGCGTGTCCCCGGAGATCGCGCTTCTCACCAATCCGACGTCCGGACGGGGGAGGGGTGCGCGCACGGTGGACGAGGCCCTGCCACGCCTGCGCGACGCCGGGTACGTCGTACGCAACCTGGTGGGCCGCGACGCGGACGAGGCCCTCGACCTGGCTCGGCAGTGCGTCGCCGACGGTCTCGAGACGCTGGCCGTCGTGGGCGGGGACGGCATGGTCCACCTCGCGCTGCAGGCGGTGGCGGACACCAGCACGCGCCTCGGGCTGATCCCGGCCGGCTCGGGCAACGACGTCGCCCGCTACTTCGACATCCCCCGCAAGGACACCGCCGCCGCGACCGACGTGGTGATCGGTGGCAGGGAACGTCGGGTCGACCTCGCCCGCGTCGGCTCGACGTACTTCGTGACCGTCCTGGCGGCCGGGTTCGACGCGATCGTCAACGAGCGGGCCAACGAGATGACCTGGCCCAAGGGGCAGATGCGCTACAACGTGGCGACCCTCGCGGAGCTGCGCACCTTCAAGCCCATCTCCTACACCCTCGACCTCGACGGCGAGCAGCACCGGTTCGAGGCCATGATGGTCGCTGTCGGCAACGGGCCCTCCTTCGGCGGTGGGCTGCGGATCACCGAGGGTGCCGTGCTCGACGACGGCCTCCTCGACGTCGTCGTCATCAAGCCGATGAGCAAGCTCGAGCTGGTCCGGACCTATCCGAAGCTCTTCAGGGGGACCCACATCCACCACCGCGACTACCGCCACCACCGCGCCAAGAAGGTCACGATCGCCGCACCGGGCATCACGGCCTACGCCGACGGCGAGCGCATCGCGGCGCTGCCGCTCACCGTCGAGGTCGCGCCTCTCGCCCTGCGCGTCCTGGTGCCGTGATGAGCAGCCCTTCGGAGCAGTACTCCCGCTACCGCCGCAACCGGGAGCACCCCGGGCTCGCGGACTTCGCGTCACGGCTCGACTTCAGCCTCGACGACTTCCAGCTCCGCGCCTGCCGCGAGCTGGAGGAGGGGCGCTCGGTGCTGGTCGCCGCGCCCACCGGGTCGGGCAAGACGATCGTCGGCGAGTTCGCCGTGCACCTGGCGCTGGACAGCGGCCGCAAGGCGTTCTACACGACCCCGATCAAGGCCCTGTCGAACCAGAAGTTCAACGACCTGGCCGCGAGGTACGGCGCCGAGAACGTCGGTCTGCTCACCGGGGACAACAGCATCAACGGGGACGCACCGGTGGTCGTGATGACGACCGAGGTGCTCCGCAACATGCTGTACGCCGGATCCCGGACCCTCGAGGGCCTCGGCTTCGTGGTGATGGACGAGGTGCACTACCTCGCCGACCGGATGCGCGGCGCGGTCTGGGAGGAGGTCATCATCCATCTCCCCGAGTCGGTGGCGCTCGCGTCGCTCTCGGCCACGGTCAGCAACGCCGAGGAGTTCGGTGAGTGGCTGGGGACCGTGCGGGGCGAGACGACCACGATCGTGGAGGAGCGCCGACCCGTGCCGCTCTACCAGCACGTCGTGGTGGGCCGCCGGATGTACGACCTGTTCGCCGACGAGACCGGAACGGACCCGGTGGAGCTCGAGGCGTCCCACCGCGAGCCGCAGGTGAACCCCGAGCTGGTGCGTGTGGCCCGTGACGACTGGGCCCGCGGCCGGATGAAGGACCGTCGTCCCTCCCGAGGCAACAAGCGACCCAACAAGGGCCCCGGCAACACGCGTTCGGCGTGGACCCCGACGCGCAGCGACGTGGTCGAGCAGCTCGACCGGGCCGGCCTGCTCCCGGCCATCGTGTTCATCTTCAGCCGGGTGGGGTGCGACGCCGCCGTCCAGCAGTGCCTCAACGCCAACCTGCGCCTGACCTCCCCGCAGGAGCGCGACGAGATCGTGGCGTTCGTCGAGGAGCGGTGCGCCAACATCCCCGAGGAGGACCTCCAGGCCCTCGGCTACCACGAGTTCCTGGACGGGCTCTCGCGTGGCATCGCCTCGCACCACGCGGGCATGCTGCCCAGCTTCAAGGAGTGCGTCGAGTCGCTGTTCCTGCGTGGGCTGTGCCGCGTCGTCTTCGCCACCGAGACGCTGGCCCTCGGCATCAACATGCCGGCCCGTTCGGTCGTCATCGAGAAGCTCTCGAAGTGGAACGGCGAGACCCACGCCGACATCACGCCGGGGGAGTACACCCAGCTCACCGGCCGGGCCGGGCGCCGCGGCATCGACGTCGAGGGGCACGGCGTCGTGCTCTGGCAGCAGGGGTTCGACCCCAAGGCGGTGGCCGGTCTCGCCTCGACGCGCACCTACCCGCTCAAGTCGTCGTTCCGGCCGTCGTACAACATGGCGGTCAACCTGGTGCACCAGTTCGGTCGCGAGCGGGCTCGTGAGCTGCTCGAGTCGTCGTTCGCACAGTTCCAGGCCGACAAGGCGGTGGTCGGGCTCGCCCGCCAGCTGCGCAAGAGCGAGGACGCCCTCGAGGGCTACACCGACGCGGCGGCCTGCCACCTCGGCGACTTCATGGAGTACGCCGCCCTGCGGCACCGGCTCTCCGAGACCGAGAAGAACCTGGCGAAGTCCCGGCGGTTCGACCACCGGCAGGAGGTCATCGACTCGTTGGAGTCGCTGCGACCCGGTGACGTCATCGAGGTCCCCAGCGGCCGCTTCGCGGGGATGGCGATCGTGCTCGACCCGGGCACCAGGGCCGACCGCGAGGGACCGCGCCCCTACGTCCTCACCGCCGACAAGCACGCCCGGCGACTGAGCCTGGTCGACTTCCCGACCCCTGTCGCCTCCTTCACGCGGGTCAAGATCCCCAAGAACTTCAACGGCCGCAACCCGCAGTCCCGCACCGACCTCGCCTCCACCCTGCGCGCCCGCACGCACAACCTGACGCCGCCGCCACCGGGGCGACGCGCGGGTCGTGGGTCGCACAACCCGCCCCACAACCCCACCGAGGACCGTCGCATCGAGGAGCTGCGTCGCCAGCTGCGCACGCATCCCTGCCACGGGTGCCCCGACCGCGAGGACCACGCACGCTGGTCCGAGCGCTACTTCAAGCTGGACCGCGACGCGAAGACGCTCAAGCGCCGCATCGAGCAGCGCACCAACACCATCGCCCGGCACTTCGACCGGGTCTGCGACGTCCTCACCACCCTGGGCTACCTCGAGGGAGAGACCCACGAGTCCACGGTCACCGAGCGCGGCCGCACGCTGATGCGGATCTACAACGAGATGGACCTGCTCACGGCCGAGTCGCTGCGGGCCGGCCTGTGGGACGGCCTCGACGCGTCCTCGCTCGCGGCCGTGCTCTCCACCCTGGTCTACGAGTCGCGCCGCCCGGACGATGCCGCGACGCCGCGGCTGCCGGGTGGCCGGGTGCGGGACATCCTCGGCGAGATGGTGTCGATCTGGTCCGACCTCGAGGTGCTGGAGCGCGAGCACCACCTCGACCAGCTGCACGAGCCCGATCTCGGCTTCGCCTGGGCGGCCTACCGGTGGGCCGAGGGGGACGAGCTCGACGACATCCTCGACGTGACCGACCTCGCTGCCGGCGACTTCGTCCGCTGGGTCAAGCAGCTCCTGGACCTGACCGACCAGATCGTCGGCGCCACCACCAGCCCCGAGCTGCGCAAGGTCGCCCGGGAGACCTCGGTGCGGCTGCGTCGGGGCGTGGTCGCCTACTCCAGCGTCAGCGAGTAGCCGACCGCTCCACGAGGCGCTCGAAGCCGTCCAGGATCAGCTCGGCGTCGAAGGCGGACGCCCGCCAGGTGGTGTCTCTCCACCGGGTCCGCGGGCAGCTCCTGCCCGGCCCGCCGCGAGCGTGTCGGTCAACCGCTCCACCGGGCTGGTCAGACCCCACTGCTCGGCGATCGCGGCCAGCATCTCCGGGTCGGACGGTGAGCCGGGGAGCGTCAGGTCGCGCGAGCCGAGGTCGATGTCGCGGGCCACGGCCACCACGGTCGGGGCCACGTCCAGGTAGTCCAGGGAGGCCTTGATCTTGCCGCGCGGTCCCGGGCCCATGTCACCGTCGGGGTCCTGCGCGGCGGCGATGATCGAGTCGAGGTCGCCGAACCGGTTGAGCAGCACCGCCGCGGTCTTGTCGCCGACACCGGCGACCCCCGGCAGGCCGTCGGAGGAGTCGCCGCGGAGGGTCGCGAACGCGGCGTACTGGTCGGCGTCGACCCCGTAGCGCTCGCGCACCCAGGCGTTGTCCACCCGCTCGTGCTTTCCCACCCCGCGCGCGGTGTAGAGGACACGCACCTCCGCGTCGTCGTCGACGAGCTGGAAGAGGTCACGGTCACCGGTGACGATGTCGACCGGCATGCCGGCCCCGGTGGCGAGGGTGCCGATCACGTCGTCCGCCTCGTAGTGGTCGGCGCCGACGATCGCGATGCCGAACGCCTCGAGCGTGGCGACGATGATCGGGATCTGCTGCTCCAGGGGGTCCGGGACCTCCTCGATGTCGGGGTCGTCGCCGGGGCGCTCGGCCACCACCCGATGGGCCTTGTACGACGGCAGCAGGTCCACCCGCCACTGCGGACGCCAGTCGTTGTCCCAGCAGCAGGCGAGGTGGGTGGGGTCGTACTCGTCGACCAGACGGGTGATGAAGTCGAGCAACCCGCGCACGGCGTTCACCGGCATGCCGTTCGGCGCCCGCACGGAGTCGGGCACCCCGAAGAAGGCGCGGAAGTAGAGGGACGCGGTGTCGAGGAGCATGAGCCTGGGTTCGCGATCGGTCATCCGAGGAGCCTAGAGGGCGCCGGGGCTTAGGCTCTGCCCGTGGAGAAGATCGATCGCCAGGTCCTGGGCCTGCTCGCCGACGACGGCCGGATGTCCTACACCGATCTGGGCAAGGCGACGGGGCTCTCGACGAGCGCGGTGCACCAGCGCGTGAAGCGCCTCGAGGAGCGGGGGCTGATCCTGGGGTACGGCGCCACCATCGACCACGCCGCGGCCGGCCAACCCCTGACCGCCTTCGTCTCGATCACGCCGTTCGACCCCTCGGAGACCGACGACTACCCGGACCGTCTCCAGCACATCAGCGAGATCGAGTCGTGCTGGTCGGTGGCAGGGGAGGAGTCGTACATCCTCAAGGTCCGGGTGGCCACACCGGTGGCGCTGGAGGACCTGTTGGCACGCGTGCGGGCCGCAGCCAACGTGTCCACCCGCACCACGATCGTGCTGTCCACGCCCTACGAGAACCGTCCCACCCACTGACCGGCCCTCAGCGGCCCTCGAAGGCGTCCTCGAGCTCGACGATGTCGAAGGCGCGGCGGTCGACCTTCATGAACGCTGCCGTGACCCGGCGTACCTTCTCCGGGTCCGGGTCGGCCAGCATCTTGTCGAGGGACGCGGGGTAGACCTGCCAGCTGAACCCGTAGCGGTCCTTCAGCCAGCCGCACATCGACGGCTCACCGCCCTCGACGAGGGCCTCCCAGAGTCGGTCGATCTCCTCCTGGGTGTCGCACGGGACCGCCAGGGAGAAGGACTCGTTGGCCTCGAAGCGGGTGCCGCCGCCGTTGATGGCCGCGTAGGACCGGCCCATCAGCTCGAAGTAGACCGCCATCTTCTGACCGGCGTACTCACCGGCCTCGGGGCCGTAGTCACTGCTGGACACGATCCGGCCGTCCTCGAACAGGGAGCAGTAGAAGTCGACCGCCTCCTCGATCTTGCCGTCGTTGATCCAGAGGTTCGGGATGATCTGCTGCATCGCTCTCTCCTACGGGTGGTGGGCGTCTCACCAGTGGTGACTGCTGCGGCCCATCCGACTCATCGGTGGACACGTCTCCGGAGTCGCTGCACGGCCGGCGCGCTGGAGCCCGGGAGCGCAGCCCCTGGGTCGCTCGGCAACGCGAGGCCGGCGGAGACCTCCGGCGCGATCCGGTAGGGACCGGAGAGCAGGACGCTGCCGACCGTACGGCGCAGCCGGGACATCTCCGCCCTGGCCGTGACGGCGCGCTCCGGGTCGTCGAACAGGTCCTCGGCGAGCTGGGCGGCGGTGCGGCCCGCGGACCCCGCCTCGACGAGGGCCACGAGGACCTCGGCATGGCGCGGCGACAGCTGGCGTGACCAGGACCCGCTCGGGCCGGACACCCGCAACGTGGGCCGGCCGGTCAGGTCGAGCGTGAGGGCGGAGGCGGCCTCGGACTCGTCTCCGTCCAGCCGCAGCAGCCAGCCACCGGCGAGCGGCTCGGCGAGGGCCGGGCCGAGGGTCGGCAGCCAGATGCGGCCTCCGGCCATGTCCACCGGCAGAGCGACCCGATCGGGCAGGCGGGACCCGACCCCGACGGCGAGGTGCCCGTCGACGTCGACCGCGAGTGCGTCCCCGCGGAGGCGCGCGAGGAGCGGGGCCGCCCGCGCCCTCAGCCGGTCGAGCTCACCGCGGCGCCGGTCGACGAGCTCCATCGCGGTCAGCCGCGCGGCCATCTCCACCAGGGCCAGCTCCGCCGGGTGCATCCCGCGCGAGGGGCCGCTCACGTCGACCACGCCCAGCGTCTTGCCCGACCACGGGTCCTTCAACGGCGCTGCGGCGCAGCCCCAGGCCATGTGAGAGTCGACGAAGTGCTCGGGGCCGCGGATCTGCACGCCCTCGTCGAGCACGAGCGAGGTGCCGATGGCGTTGGTGCCGACGTTGCCCTCGGTCCAGGCCGATCCGCCGACGAAGCCCAGGCCGTCGGCCATCCGGCGTACGCCACTCGAGCCGATCCGCCACAGCACACGCCCCTCGGCGTCGGCGACGACGACCATCTGGCCCGCGTCCGTCACCGAGGTGAGTGCCGCGGCGAGCCGGGGGACGAACTCGCCGAGCCGGCTCTCGGCACGGCGTCGCTCCACCTCCTCGCTGCTGAGCGGCGCCACCTCGGGGTTGGAACCGGGCTCGAGCCCGACCGCCGCGACCCGGCGCCAGGAGGCGGCGATGGTGTCGCGGGGAGGTCGTGGGCCCTGGCCACCAGAGAGCGCGGCGTCGCGCGTGCGCCGCAGCTGCTGCTCGTCGTGCCTCACGGTCGTCCTCCCCGGGAGGCGGTTTGCAACGTGCTGCAACCCTGTCGCCCGCCCTTTGCGGTGGTGTGTGCTCGGTCACACCACAGTAGCGAAGGAGAACCGATGACCCAGACCGAGCACGCGCCCCGACCCCAGACCGACCGCAGCCCGCAGGAGAGGGTGGACGCGTGGCTGGCCGGCTTCGAGGGAGCCCTGAAGGCGCGGGACGTCGAGGCTGCGGCCGCGATGTTCGCGACCGAGAGCTACTGGCGCGACCTCGTCTCCTTCACCTGGAACCTCACCACGGTCGAGGGGCGCGAGGGGGTGGCGGGCGTGCTGCGAGAGACGCTGGCGGGGATCGACCCGTCGGGGTTCGCCACCGAGGAGCCGCCCGACGAGGCCGACGGGATCGTCACCGCCTGGATCGTCTTCGAGACAGGTGTCGGTCGAGGACGCGGCATGCTGCGGCTCAAGGAGGAGGACGGTGAGGACCGCGCCTGGACCCTGCTGACCACGCTCTACGAGCTCAAGGGGCACGAGGAGCCCCGTCAGGAGCGGCGGCCCATGGGCGCCGAGCACGGTGCCAGCAAGGAACGGCGTACCTGGCTGGAGGCGCAGCAGGCCGAGGCGGAGAGCCTGGGCAGCACCACCCAGCCCTACGTCCTCGTCGTCGGCGGAGGCCAGGGCGGCATCGCCCTCGGCGCGAGACTGCGGCAGCTCGGCGTGCCGAGCCTGGTGATCGACAAGCACGGACGCCCCGGCGACCAGTGGCGCAGTCGCTACAAGTCGCTGTGCCTGCACGATCCGGTCTGGTACGACCACCTGCCCTACCTGAAGTTCCCGGACAACTGGCCGGTCTTCGCCCCCAAGGACAAGATCGGCGACTGGCTCGAGTCCTACACCAAGGTGATGGAGGTGCCCTACTGGACGAACACGACCGCGACGAGTGCGTCGTACTCGGAGGAGACGGGCGAGTGGACGGTCGAGGTCGAGCGCGACGGCAACCCGGTGACGCTCCGTCCCCAGCACCTCGTGCTGGCCACGGGGATGTCCGGCAAGCCCAACATCCCGGTCCTGCCGGGGATGGACGTCTTCCGCGGCGACCAGCACCACTCCTCGGCACACCCGGGGCCTGACGCGTACGCCGGCAAGAAGTGTGTGGTCATCGGCAGCAACAACTCGGCCTTCGACATCTGCGGGGCCCTGTGGGAGCACGGCGCCGACGTGACGATGGTGCAGCGTTCCTCGACGCACATCGTCAAGAGCGCCTCGCTGATGGACATCGGCCTCGGCGACCTCTACTCCGAGCGCGCGGTGGCCTCCGGGGTGACGACCGAGAAGGCGGACCTGATCTTCGCCTCGCTGCCCTACCGGATCATGCACGACTTCCAGATCCCGCTCTACGAGCAGATGGCCGAGCGCGACAAGGACTTCTACGACCGCCTGGAGAAGGCCGGCTTCGACCACGACTGGGGCGACGACGGCTCGGGCCTGTTCATGAAGTACCTGCGGCGTGGCTCGGGCTACTACATCGACGTGGGCTCAGCCGAGCTCGTGGCCGACGGCGAGGTGAAGCTGGCACACGGACAGGTGGACCACCTCACCGAGGACTCCGTCGTCCTCGCCGACGGCACCGAGCTCCCCGCCGACCTCGTCGTCTATGCGACCGGCTACGGGTCGATGAACGGCTGGGCGGCCGACCTGATCAGCCAGGAGGTCGCGGACAAGGTCGGCAAGGTGTGGGGCCTCGGGTCCGAGACGACCAAGGATCCCGGACCGTGGGAGGGCGAGCAGCGCAACATGTGGAAGCCCACCCAGCAGGAGGCGCTGTGGTTCCACGGCGGCAACCTGCACCAGTCCCGGCACTACTCGCTCTACCTCGCCCTCCAGCTCAAGGCGCGCCACGAGGGCATCCCGACGCCGGTCCACGGCCTGCAGGAGGTCCACCACACCAGCTGACTCCCTGCAGTACCTGACTGCGTTGCCGGGGCGGCTCGACCGGTGTGGGTCCCTGTCGGGAGCGGGCGCTCGTGGCTCAGCGCGAAGGCACGCGCTCCGAGCCGGGCAAAGTGACGTGCCTCCACTCGGGAGACGAAGATGTCTCGTCTGATGCGGCGGACTCTCTCACGGGACCGCGCAGTGCTGTCCTCGAACACACTCATGTGCCGCCGATCGCCCACTAGTCCCGAGATCTGGTGAACGGCGAGCTGCGCTTTCCCCCGATCCTTCGGCATGTCGATAGCCGTCTGCCGTCATCACGATCCGAAGGACTATCAGTTCGAGGTCCTCTGCCTCGGGGTCACGCCTGCGGGGCACTCGCACGGGCCGAACTGATCGTCCTACCGCACACCCGCGCCACGGCAGTCCCGGAAAGGAGGCAGCTCGGGGCAGACGAGACCTCGCTCAGGCGGCCATGGTGCGCGGTGCCGCAGAACTGCCTCCTCTAGGGCCCGCCCCCACCACGGTTGAGCGACAGCAGTCAGCTGAGGAGCTCGAGCACGGCCGCCTCGATGGCCCGCTGCTTGGTCGTGGGGGAGCGGTACTTCTTCGCCACCAGCTTCGGGTCGATCGTGGTGCCGCTCTCGTAGAGGTCGATCACGCGCGGGTCGATG
This sequence comes from uncultured Actinomycetota bacterium, assembly GCA_963843775.1. Taxonomy (GTDB): domain Bacteria; phylum Actinomycetota; class Actinomycetes; order Propionibacteriales; family Nocardioidaceae; genus Marmoricola. The sequence continues at coordinate 62,641 of CAWJLT010000010.1, read as the reverse complement.
TAGGAGCTCTTGGCGATCGTGGGGGTGTTGCCGAGGTACTCCGAGACCTCGAGCACCGCCGCTTTCACGGCACGACGGCGCGAGGTGACGGTGTCACCCTTCTCCTCGGTCGCAGCCAGCGCGGCGGCCGCCAGGACGGTGGCGTGCCAGGTGCGGAAGTCCTTCGCGGTGAGGTCCTCGAGCAGACCGTTGAGATAGGTGTTGACCGCGGAGCTGTCGAGGTTCCGCCAGCGCCGCTCGAGCTGGTAGGCGAGCAGCCGCTCCGAGCCGCCACGGCGGCGGCGCAGGCTGTCCAGCGCGACCAGGACCTCGGGGTCCTCGATCTCGATGCTGTGCTCGATGCCGGACTTCCCCACGAAGTGGAAGATCATCCGGTCCTTGGCCTTGCGGACGTGGCGTCGCTCCAGCGTGGTGAGCCCGAACGACCCGTTGGTGTCGGCGTAGATGTCGCTGCCGATGCGGAAGTAGCCCAGGTCCAGCAGCCGCACGGCGACCGCGTCCGCGCGCTCGAGCGGCATCCCCTCGAGCCCGAGGTCCTTGGTGATCGCCCGGCGCGCGGCCGGCAGACGGCGGGCAGCGGCCAGGACCCGGTCGAACTTCATCTTGTCGCGCTTGATGCGCCAGTCCTGGTGGTAGAGGTACTGCCGGCGCCCGGCGTCGTCGGTGCCCACGGCCTGGATGTGCCCGTTGGGGTACGGCGAGATCCACACCTCCTTCCAGGCAGGCGGGATCGCGAGCGAGCGGATCCGCTCGATCTCGTCCCTGTCGGTGATCCGCTGGCCCTGCTTGTCCAGGAAGACGAAGCCCGAGCCGGCGCGTCGGCGGGTGAGGCCCTTGGTGCTGGGGGAGACCGTCCTGAGTCGCGGCATGTCCGGAGAGTTCCCACGTTCCTCGGAGCTATGCCGTGCTCCTCGCCACGCGACCCGGGCCCGGCCTTGACCACGCCTGTGACCTGCGTCACCATGCAACACATCGATGAAACGTTGCAGAGGGAGTTGGGGAACGATGGACGTCCAGGTCAGCAGTGGCACGGTTCGCGGCAGCGACGAGGCCGGCGTCGCCCGGTTCCTCGGGATCCCCTACGCCGCTGCTCCCTTCGGTGAGCGCCGGATGGCCTCGCCGCAGCCGGTCGAACCCTGGGACGGGGTGCGCGACGCCACGGCGTACGGCCCGACGGCCCCGAAGGGGGACTACCCGCCGCAGTACCAGCCGTTGCTGCCCGAGCAGGTGATCCCCGGTGAGGACTGCCTCAACCTCAATGTCTGGACACCGAGCAGCGCGCTCCAGGGCGAAGGTGCCGGGCGGCCCGTGCTGGTGTGGATCCACGGCGGATCGTTCATGAACGGCTCCGGCTCGGTCCTGGAGTACGACGGCGCGGCCTTCGCCCGCGACGGTGTCGTCTGCGTCACCATCAACTACCGCCTGGCGGCGGAGGGCTTCCTGTTCACCGAGGCCGACGTCGCGGCCGGTACGGCGAACCTCGGCCTCCAGGACCAGGTGGCGGCGCTGCGGTGGGTGCAGGAGAACATCGCGGCCTTCGGGGGCGACCCCGGTCGGGTGACGGTCGCCGGCGAGTCCGCCGGGGCGATGAGCGTCACGACGCTGCTGGCCATGCCGTCGGCGGCCGGCCTCTTCGCCCAGGCCATCACCCAGTCAGGAGCCGCCGCCCACACCCTGACCCCGGAGGTCGGCCTGACCGTCGCCCGGACGCTGGCCGCGGCGCTCGGGGTGGAGCCGACCCGGGAGGCGATCGCCGGCGTCGAGCTGTCCACCCTCGTCCAGGCCGCCTCGGACCTCGTGGTCGAGGTGCAGACCGCGCCGGACCCGGCGAAGTGGGGCTCCCTCGCCCTCAGCCTGCTGCCGTTCGCCCCGGTCCTCGACGGCACCGTGCTCACCCAGCACCCGCTCGAGGCCTTCGCCGGCGGGGCCTCGTCGGACGTGCGCGTGCTGGTGGGCTCCAACCGGGAGGAGTCGCGACTCTTCCTCGTCGCCCCTGGCGCCATCGACTTCGTCGACGAGCCGACGCTGGTGGGCGGCGCGGGCGCCTACGGCCTGTCGTCGGAGGGGCTCGCGCTCTACCGCACGAACCGCCCGGACGACTCCCCGGGCGACGTGATGGCGGCCGTGGTGACGGACTGGTTCTTCGCGGTCCCGGCCATCCGGCACGCCGAGGCCCGTGCAGCAGGTGGCGGGACGACCTGGGCCTATCGGTTCGACCGCCCGGGCCAGGAGGACAACCACCGCTTCGGGGCCTGCCACGCGGTCGAGATCCCGTTCGTGTTCGACAACATCGGCCTCGACCAGACCAAGCCACTCATCGGGGACTCCCCGTCCCGGGCGGTCGCGGACACGGCGCACGGCGTGTGGGTCTCCTTCGTGACGTCGGGTGATCCCGGCTGGGCGCCGTACACCGGGGAGACCCGGACGACAGGCGTCCTGACCGAGGTGCTGACGGTCGTCGACGACCCGGACGGCGACGAGCGCGCTGCCTGGGACGGCATCCGGTAGCCGTGGGCGCCGCACCCGAGGTCGCGCCGCCGGTCGCGGCCTTCCGCGTGGCACGGCGGACCTTCGTGGCCGGCCGCAGGGTCGAGGTCGCCGATGTCGCGGCCACGGTCGGGGTCAACCGGGTGACGGTGCACCGCTGGCTGGGCAACCGGACGGCGATCCTCACCGAGGTGGTGTGGTCGCTCGCCGAGCCCACCATCGAGGCCTGCTACGAGCGCGCACCGGGGCAGGGCGGGGCACGCGTGGCGGCGACGATGGCCGAGTTCGTCCGGCTGACCGTCGAGCATCCCGGCATGTGCTCCTTCCTGGAGCGTGAGCACGAGACCGCGCTGCGTCTGCTCACCCGGCGCGACCACGACTTCCAGCCCCGGATCATCGCGGCGGTCCACCGGCTGCTGGTCCGCGAGCAGGAGGCTGGTCACCTCGACGGGACCTATCCGCTCGACGACCTCGCGTTCCTGGTCGTGCGGGTGGTGGAGGGCTTCGTCTACGTCGAGCGGATCACCGGCGAGCGGCCGGACCCCGACCGCGCCGCCAGCGCCCTGCACTTCTTGCTGCGATGACTCACACCGAGTGCACGGCCTCCTGGGCCTGCCGGGCCCACCACGCCTGGCCCTCGGGAGGCAGGGTGTGGATCGGGTCGTAGTACTCGTAGGTGCGGCTCAGCGCGTCGGTGTCGCTGGACTCGATGGAGGTCCGGTAGTTCTTGGTCCAGTAGGAGATCCCCCGCGTCCGGTCGTAGGACGCGAGCTGGTGCACCCAGCGCTTGCCCACGAACGGCACGTCGCACACGATCCGCGGCGTCGCGAAGCCGGGCAGGTAGCCCATCATGTGGTGCTGCAGCCTCTGGGCGTCGGCGACCGAGACCCGCCAGTGCTCGGCGGCCGGGATCATGTCGCACATGTAGAAGTAGTAGGGCATGATCTGCGCGCCGTCGAGCAGGCGGAAGCAGAGGTCGAGCAGAGCGTGCGGGTCGGCGTTGACGCCGTTGAGCAGCACGCCCTGGTTGCGTACGTCGCGCACGCCCGCCTCGAACATCGCCCGGGCCGCGTCGGCCACGAGCGGGGTCACCGAGTTGGCGTGGTTGACGTGCGTGTGGATCGCGATCGCGACGCCTCGCTTGCGAGCCAGGGTGCACACCCGTTCCATGCCCTGACGGACATCGGCCTGCAGCCAGTGCTGGGGGAGACCCGCCAGCGCCTTGGTCGCCAGCCGGATGTCGCGGATGTTGTCGATCTCGAGCAGGCGGGTGAGGAACTCCTCGAGGCGCGCCCACGGCATGTTGGCCACGTCGCCGCCGGAGACCACGACGTCGCGCACCTCGGGGTGGAGGCGCAGGTAGGCGAGCATCTCGGCGTAGCGGTCGACCGGCTTGGCGAGGAACTTCAGCTTGTCGACGGTCGGCGTGGAGTTCCCGACCAGGTCCATCCGGGTGCAGTGTCCGCAGTACTGCGGGCACGTCGGGAGCAGCTCGGCGAGCACCTTGGTCGGGTAGCGGTGGGTCAACCCCTCGGCGGCCCACATGTCGTGCTCGTGCAGCGAGTCGCGACTGGAGTAGGGGTGCGAGGTCCAGTCGGTCCGGCGGTCGGAGAAGACCGGGACCATGTAGTGGCGCACGGGATCGGCGTAGAACGCCTCGGTCAGCGAGCCCGCGCCCCCCGGGGTCGCGTGCGGGGCCATCGTGTTCATCATCTGCGGCGGGACGAGCATCGACATCGTCGCGCGCTCGGTCTGGTCGCGCTCGAGGTCGGCGTAGAAGCGCTCGTCGACCAGGTCGCCGAGCAGGTCACGCAGCTGACGGAGGTTCTTCACGCAGTGCGAGCGCTGCCACTGCGCGCTCTCCCACTGCTCGGTCGTGACGTCCTTCCACCCGGGGAAGCGGGTCCAGTCGGGCTCGACCAGGTCGACCTGCCGGTAGGGATAGGGCTGTCCGGTCTCACCCTCCACGATGGAGGCGATGGACGTCTCGATGCTCATGGGTTCCTCCTGCGACGTGCCGTGCACGTTGTTTGTCTCTGATGACCTCTACCTGAGACAGTATGAACACGATCTTGTGGTGTGACCAACTCATCACCGCAGGATTTCCCGTTGTTTTGGATTCTGACAGGAAGGTGTGTGACACACGTGGGACGGATGACAGGCGATCCGGTCGGCATGCACCGGGTGCTGGAGCCCCTCGGGGTGCTGCCCCAGGCTGCCCTGCGGCTCGACACCGACCCGACGCTGCGCGACGACGAGGTCCGCATCCGCGTCGAGCGTCTCAACCTCGACGCCGCCTCGTTCCGTCAGCTCGAGGGCACGCACGAGGGCGACGGGGACGCCGTACGCGCGGAGGTGCTGGAGATCATCGCCACCCGCGGCAAGATGCAGAACCCGGTCACCGGCTCCGGCGGCATGCTCGTCGGCACCGTCGAGGAGGTGGGGGAGGGCTCGCCACTCGGTCTGGCGGTGGGGGACCGGGTCGCCACCCTCGTCTCGCTCACGCTGACCCCCCTCCACATCGAGGACGGTCTGGCCGACTGGGACGGCCGCAGCGAGCAGGTGCCCGCCGACGGCTACGCCATCCTCTTCGGTCGCAGCATCGCGGCGAGGCTCCCGGAGGACCTGCCCGCGCCCCTGGCCCTGGCCGTGATGGACGTCTGCGGTGCTCCGGCGCTGGCCGAGCGGCACGTCAGGCGGTACGCCGACCCGGTCGTCGTGGTCATCGGAGGAGCCGGTAAGTCGGGATCCCTCTGCCTGGCCGCCGCCCGGCGCGCGGGTGCCCGGCGCACCATCGCCGTCGTACCTCACCAGGCCGAGGCGGACCTCCTCGTCCCCACCGGTCTCGCGGACCACGTGCTGGTCTGCGACGCTCGCGACCCGGTGGCCCTGCGCGACGGCGTGACCGCCGCGGGCGGCCCCGCCGACCTGACCATCGTGTGCGTCGACGTCCCCGGCTGCGAGGGCGGCGCGATCCTGTCCACGACCGAGGGGGGCACCGTCATCTTCTTCTCGATGGCCACCTCGTTCAGCGCCGCTGCGCTGGGAGCAGAGGGGCTGGCGGCCGACGTGACCATGATCGTGGGCAACGGCTACGTGCCCGGCCATGCCGAGCTGGCCCTGGAGATCGTCCGCACCGACGCCGCGGTTCGCGGCCTGTTCGAGAGGAGGCTGTGATGGCCTCGACCCCCGTCCAGAAGAAGCTGCACCTCGACCCGGCCACCGTCCGGCAGGCGCGCAGCCTGGCCCGCAAGGTCGGCCGTCCGATCGTGAAGCTGGCCAGGCAGCACACCACCGTCTCGGTCGAGCGGGCCACGCTACGGCTCGCAGGCCTCTCCGGTGCCGACCCCGACGGCACCCCGTGGGTCAACCGACTGGCCGATGCGGTCCGGGCCGACGTCGGGCTCGAGCACGGCCTCGCGCTGCCCGTCTGGGACGCCCTGCTCCGGGGCGAGGCCGAGGACCTCGAGACCCTGGCCCAGAAGGCCTCGGCCGGTTCGGCGCGGTTCCGGATCCCCGAAGGACGCGACGCCAAGCGGGCGGTGACCGCCTCACGCAAGCAGGTCGGTGCCGGCGTACGCCGGATCGACGGTCGTCGTCGCGAGCGCGAGCGTCTCGTCAAGCGCATCGGCGACGCACCGCGACAGCCGTGGATCTACCTGATCGTGGCGACCGGCGACGTCTACGAGGACATCCCCCAGGCCCAGCAGGCCGCCCGTGAGGGCGCCGACGTGATCGCGGTGATCCGTTCGACCGGTCAGTCACTGCTCGACTACGTCCCCGAGGGGGCGACCCGTGAGGGGTTCGCGGGCACCTACGCGACCCAGGAGAACTTCCGCCTGATGCGGGCCGCGCTCGACGAGTCGAGCAGGGAGCTCGGTCGCTACGTGCGGCTGACCAACTACGCCAGCGGACTGTGCATGCCCGAGATCGCGGCGCTCGCCGGGCTCGAGCGGCTGGACATGATGCTGAACGACTCGATGTACGGGATCCTCTTCCGCGACATCAACCCCGTCCGGACCTTCGTCGACCAGCGGTTCAGCCGTCAGGTGCACGCCCGTGCCGGCATCATCATCAACACCGGCGAGGACAACTACCTCACCACCGCCGACGCGGTCGAGGCCGCTCACACGGTCACCACGAGCCAGCTCCTCAACGAGTACTTCGCCAAGGAGGCCGGTCTCGAGGACTGGCAGCTCGGACTGGGCCACGCCTTCGAGATCGATCCGGCGGTGCCGGAGTCGTTCCGGATGGAGCTCGCGCACGCCCTGCTCGCCCGTGAGCTGTTCCCGAAGGCACCGTTGAAGTGGATGCCGCCGACCCGGCACATGACCGGCGACATCTTCCGCGGCTACCTCCTCGACGGGTTCTTCAACCTCGCCGGGGCGCTCACCGGCCAGGGGATCCTGCTCGTCGGGATGATGACCGAGGCCGTGGTCACGCCGTGGATCAGCGACCGCGACCTGGCGCTCCAGAACGTGCGCTACGTGATGGAGTCGGCCGGCAACCTGCACGAGGACTTCCGCCCGGCTCCGGACGGGTTCATCGCCACCCGGGCCCGGCAGGTGCTCGGGGAGTCGATCGACCTGCTGGACCGCATCGTGGACCACGAGGCCGGCCTCCTCGACGCGATCGCCGACGGCACCTTCGGGCTGATGAAGCGCCCTGCTGACGCCGGCCGCGGCCTGGAGGGCGTCGCCGAGAAGTCGTCGGACTACTACAACCCGGCGACCGAGATCCTGGAGGAGGACGGACAGTGACCCACGAGCCGGAAGCAACCACGGTGCCGCGCGGCGGAGATGGCTCCAAGCGCCTGCTCCGCCCCTACGGGGACACCACCGGGGACGGGATGGTGCAGCTGTCGTTCACCCTTCCCCTGTCCTCGCTCGGGTCCCAGGCCAAGATCGCCGACGGGGCCGCCGTGCAGCTGGCCAACAAGATGGGCATGGACCCGGCGCTGGTCGCGCACTCCAAGCCGATGGGTCCCGACTTCACCTTCTTCGTGGTGTACGGGCGGGTCAACCACCTCGTGGACCCGTCCGTGGTCCAGATCGTCGAGCGGGACTACGAGCTGCTCACCCCCAAGGAGGTCAACGCGGCCGTCAAACGGGCCCTGAGGCGCCGACTGGTGGTGGTGGGTGGCTGCATCGGTACGGACGCCCACACGGTCGGGATCGACGCGATCCTGAACATCAAGGGGTTCGCAGGGGAGAAGGGGCTGGAGTACTACCGCGAGCTGAAGGTGGTGAACCTCGGTGCCCAGGTCTCGGTGCCCCAGCTCGTCGAGCGCGCAGTGGCTGAGAAGGCCGATGCCGTCCTGGTCTCCCAGGTCGTCACCCAGCGGGACGCCCACCTGCTCAACACCCGCGAGATGTCGGCCGCCTTCCGCGAGGCGTTCCCACCCGCCCGACGGCCGCTGCTGGTCGTCGGAGGGCCACGGTTCGACGAGACGATGGCCGAGGAGCTCGGTGTGGACCGCGTCTTCACCCGGGGAGCCACTCCGGGAGACGTCGCGAGCTACCTCGTGCACCGACTGGTCACCGAGAAGGGGAGGGCGTCATGACCGGCGCTCCCGAGGTGGGCACCCGCGTCGTCCACCGCCGCTACGTGTCCTACGCCGAGGCCCACTACGCAGGCAACCTGGTGGACGGCGCCTGGGGGCTCGGTCTGTTCGGTGACGTCGCCACGGAGCTGTGCGTCCGCACCGATCACGACGAGGGCCTGTTCGCGTCGTACTCCGAGGTCCAGTTCCGTGCTCCCGTGCGCGCCGGTGACGTGGTGGAGGCGAGCGCCACCCTGATCCGCGTCGGTCGCCGTTCGCGCGAGATGGAGTTCGTGCTGCTGGTGGTGGCCCGAGGTGTCGAAGGAGCGTCCTCACCGTCCTCGGCCCGACCGCTGGACGAGCCGATCGTCGCGACGACCGCCACCGGCACCGTCGTGGTGCCATAGGTCTGGACCACACCGGCGTGTCCAGTGCGACACGCCGTCGTTGCGAAGTTTCCGTCATCTGGTGTTCACACGGGCGCCATTCGCTGACCTGCAGTTTCACCGCATTCGTGCTGGTGGAACGCGTGTTGACAGCAGGTGTCCACTCGGGCGAGGGTCTCGTAGTTACTCCGGGCAGAACGTCAACCGCATGTCCGACGGATGCAGTTTCGGGCCATCTCGCCAAGATGGTCGCGGAAGCCGCACTTGGCGGGTCGGACACAGCGGCACCGACGGGAGAACACGGGGGGAGTCAGGCGACCAGTAGACAACGCCCGCGACTCTGACATCCAGTCATGGCGTGAGCGGTCCGAAGGTCATCTAGCTCCCCCCGCCCTGCCTTCACCGGGATCCCCGATAGGTTTCAGCGCATGTCTGTCCACGGCGGTTCCGGATCCGGTCTGGGGCGGGTCGTGATGGTGGTCCCGACCTTCAACGAGGCGATGAACCTCGAGCTCATCGTCGAGCGGCTGCGGGCAGCCCAGCCGGACGTGGACATCCTCGTGGTCGACGACAGCTCACCCGACGGCACCGGCGCGATCGCCGACCGGCTGGCTGCCGCCGACCCGCAGGTCACCGTGCTCCACCGGGCGGAGAAGCAGGGGCTCGGCGCGGCGTACCTCCACGGCTTCCGGGTGGCTCTGGAGCGCGGGTACGACGTGATCGGCGAGATGGACGCCGACGGCTCGCACCAGCCCGAGGAGCTCCACCGGCTGCTCGAGGCGCTCGGCCACGCGGACCTGGTCATCGGCTCACGCTGGGTGCCGGGTGGGAGCATCGTCAACTGGCCGGTTCGCCGTGAGCTGCTGTCCAGGGGTGGCAACTTCTACACCCGGACCCTGCTCGGCATCCCCGTGCGCGACGCGACCGCCGGCTACCGCCTGTTCCGTCGTACGACCCTCGAACGGATCCACCTCCAGCAGATCGTCTCCCTGGGCTACGTCTTCCAGGCCGAGCTCGCCTACCGGACCGTCTGTGAGGGACTCCGGGTCGTCGAGGTGCCGATCGAGTTCGTCGAACGTGTCCGCGGCGACTCCAAGATGAGCGGTCGCGTCGCCACCGAGTCCCTGCGCCGGATCACCCGGTGGGGGATCAGCGAACGCGTGCGCCGGGTGCGGTCGTTCGCACGCCGTGAGCAGAACGGGCCGCGGAACGGGCAGCGGAACGGGCCGGGCGACCCGGACGTTGACCAGTCATGAGTGAGACGAGGAGACGGGGATTCCCCTGGGCGTTGTTGCTGGTGGCCTTCGTCGTGGTGCCGCTGGTCGAGATCTACGTGATCATCCAGGTCGGTCAGGTGATCGGCGCCTGGTGGACGATCCTGCTGCTCATCGCTGACAGCGTCTTCGGCTCGTGGTTGGTCAAGCGCGAGGGAGCCAGGGCCTGGCGGGCGCTGCGGTACGCCCTCAACGAGGGTCGGATGCCGGCGCGAGAGCTCGCCGACGGGGTGCTGGTCCTCGTGGGCGGCCTCTTGATGCTCACCCCGGGCTTCGTGCTCGACATCGTCGGGGTCCTCTGCATCCTGCCGATCACGCGTCCGCTCGGCCGCCGGGTCCTCTCCGGGGTGATCAGCCGACGTCTCGTGGGCGTGAGCTTCGTCAACGCCCCCCGGACGGACCCCCGGACGCGACAACGCCCCGGACCAGCTGATCCCGACAGCGGGGTGGTCCAGGGCGAGGTCCTCGACGACGGGCCGGACAACGGCCCTCGTTGAGCGTCAGTGACGGTTCAGACCGTCGACCGCTTCTTGCGGGCGCTGGGACGGTGCAGGTGCGCCGGACCGATGTCTCCGCCGCGGAGCAGCTCCAGACGCTCGGTGAGGATGTCCTCGAGCTCCTTGATCGAACGACGCTCGAGCAGCATGTCCCAGTGCGTGCGGGCCGGCTTCACGTCCTTGACCTCGGGCTCGATGCCGGAAGTGGCACGTCCCTCGGCACCACAGCGCGGGCACTCCCACAGTGCGGGGACGTCGGCCTCGACCGACATCGTGATCTCGAACTCGTGCCCGTGGGCACAGCGGTAGCCGACCTGCTGACGAGCGGCGAACTCGATGCCGCGCTCATCCTCGAAGCTCTGACCTCCGAGTCGGGCTCCACGTAGCGTGCGCTCTCCCATGAGAACCTCCAAAGTTCTTGCACCCGCGACCGGACAGGTCGCGAGATGTCGTACCCCTCATGCGTACCGCCCTTGAGACGGTTCGGCAAGCCGGTCATGACGCGGTTCGGGGGATTGGGTGTTCGGCGCCTCCGAGCGGCGCCGTCTCCCGTTCAACGAGCGTGAGCCGCCAAGGATTCCCGACTGGACCCCTCTGACGCCAATTGAGACGGCGTGGTCCCGCTCACGTCCCGCGCGGCCCTTCTCGCCGACCCCGGGGTCAGACGCTGGCCGGCACGCGGTTCCCGGCCTCGCGGATGCCACGTTCGGCGTCCAGGCGCAGCAGGAAGAAGGCACCGATCACGAAGAAGATGATCAGGGCGAGGATCGCCGGGCGGTAGGAGCCGGTGACCTGGAAGACCACGCCGAAGAGCAGCGTCCCGAACCATGACGTGCCGCGCTCGGCGGCGCCGTAGAGGCTGAAGTACTCACCCTCGCGCCCACGCGGGATCAGCAGGCTGAAGAAGGAGCGGGAGAGCGCCTGGGTGCCCCCCAGGACGATGCCGATGGCCACGGCCAGGGCCAGGAACAGCGCGACGTTCTTCTCCGGGAGGAAGAGCGCTGCGACCACGATGACCATCCAGGCGAACGTGCCCCAGAGGATGGACCGGTAGGCGCCGTACCTGCTGGCGAGGCGCCCGAACCACAGCGCACCCCCGAACGCGACGAACTGGATCAGCAGGATGGTCGCGATCAGCACGTTCTGGTCGAACTTGAGCTGTTTGGAGCCGTAGGTCGACGCCGCGTAGATGACGGTCTGGATGCCGTCGTTGTAGAAGAGGTAGGCCAGCAGGAACGTCATCGTCATGGGGTAGTTGCGCAGCTCGCGGATCGTGGTGAAGAGCTGCCCGAAGCTGCGCTGGAAGAGGGTGCCCTGCTCGGCCACGACGTTGACGGCCGCGTAGTTGCGCAGCCGGACGAGCGGGATGATCGTGAAGCCCGCCCACCACACCGCCGCCGAGAGCAGCGAGAGCCGGACGGACATGCCCTCGGCGAGCCCGAACGTGTCGTGCATCGTGTAGATGACCAGGTTGAGGAGCAGCAGCAGGCCGCCGCCGAGGTAGCCCCACGCCCAGCCCCTCGAGCTGGCCCGGTCGCGCTCGTCCTCGGTCGAGATGTCGACCAGGATGGCGTAGTAGGCGACCAGCGAGCAGCCGCCGAGGACGCTGCTCAGCACGACCGCGACGGCGCCCAGCTGCCAGCTCTCGCCCTGCATGAAGAACAGCAGCGCCGCGAAGAACGACCCGGTGAAGGCGTACGCCGCCATGTGCCACTTCTTGCGCCCGGAGCGGTCGACGAACGCACCGACGACGGGCAGGATGAACGCGCTGCTGATGGTGGCGAAGCTGATCAGATAGCTGGGCAGCGACCCTGCCGCGAGGTGCAGCCCGAGGACGCTGACGGTCCTGCTGCAGGTCTCGTCCGGGTCGACGCAGCCCGCGGCCCTGCCGGCGACGGTGATCATGTACGGCGCGAACAGCACCGAGAGCACGGTGGTGTAGAACGCGGAGTTGGCCCAGTCGTACCAGTTCCAGGCCTTCTGCTGCCCGGCCCGTTCCAGCGGGGAGAGATCGGCGATGCCGAGCGGTGCCTGGGTGCTCATTCGGGTTCCCTCCATTGGCCACGCCTGACGAGTACGTCCTTGAGCAGGTCGGTGCGGTCGGTGATCAGACCGTCGACACCCAGGTCGAGGAGCTCCTCCATCTCCGACGGCTCGTCCACCGTCCACACGTGGACGTGGGCCGCGGCCGCGTGGGCCCGGCGTAGGAGCGAAGCGGTGACCACGGGCAAGGGTCCCCGACGGTGCGGGACCTGGAGGGCCGCGACCCGTCGGCGGGTCAGGAACCGCGCAGCTCGACCGGAGGGCAGGGCGAGGAAGAGTCCCACCTCGGGAGGTGAGGCCGAGGTGGCCACCCGCCCACCCGTGACCCGGCGGAAGGCGTCGAGGCGACGCTGGGAGAAGGAGCCGACACAGACCCTGTCCTCGCTGGCGGTGCGCGCCAGCAGCTCCGCGAGCGGCGCCACGGCGCCCATCGCCTTGAGGTCGATGTTGAAGCGGCAGCCGGGGAACTCCTCGAGAAGCTCGGCCATCGTCGGCACGGTGTGCTCGCCGTTGATGCGCGCCAGCGCGATCTCGCCCGCGGTCAGGTCGGCCAGCTGACCCTCGGAGTCGGTCACCCGGTCCAGCGCGGTGTCGTGGAAGGCCAGCAGCACGCCGTCGGCGGTGGCGTGCACGTCGGTCTCGAGATAGCGGTAGCCCAGGGCGACGGCATGCCTGAAGGCGTGCAACGTGTTCTCCGTGCCGGGGATCTCAGGGTGCAGCGCACCGCCTCGGTGCGCCATCGCGAGAGCCGAGCCCGGGGGGTCGAGGACCGCGTCCAGATAGGGGTAGCCCGTCACGGTCACGACCGCAGTATTCACCTGCACCCGATGATGGTGCACCGCGAATCGCCGCCGGGCCATCCGCGTTCCTACTCAGGCGTGCGGAGGCGGGGGAGTACGGTGCGAAGCATGGACGAGATGACCTGCCCCAAGTGCGCCGGCACGATGGCAGAGCGGCCACACGGCCGGGTCCGGGTGCGCCAGTGCGAGTCCTGCCAGGGCGTGTTCCTCGACCGGGTCGACCTCGGCAGCCTGGTCGAGGCCGAGAACGACTGGCACGCGCACCGCTCCGCCGACACCGCCCAGCTGCCCCGCATCACCGCCGACATGACTGCTCCGCCCGCGCCGACGAAGGCGCGTTCCTACCTCGACGGGCTTTTCCGGGCCTGACCTCAGAGGTCGTGGAAGGTCTCGATCTGGGCGCCGAGCTCGTTGAGACGGTCGGCCAGGCCTTCGTAGCCGCGGTGGATGACGTACGTCGACCGCAGCACCGAGGTGCCCTTGGAGGCGAGCATCGCCAACAGGATGACGACGGCCGGCCGCAGCGCCGGAGGGCAGACGACCTCGGTGCCCGACCAGCGCGTGGGCCCCTCGATCATCACCCGGTGAGGGTCCATCAGCGTCACCTTGCCGCCGAGCTTGTTGAGCTCGGTGAGGTAGATCGCGCGGTTCTCGTAGACCCAGTCGTGCAGCATCGTCTGGCCCTGGGCGGTCGCCGCGATCACGGCGAAGAACGGCAGGTTGTCGATGTTGAGCCCGGGGAAGGGCATCGGGTGGATCTTGTCGATGGGGGAGCGCAGGATCGAGTGCAGGGTGCTGACGTCGACCAGCCGGGTGTGCTGGTTGGCGGCGAGGTACTCCTCGGAGAGCGTGTAGCGGAAGCCCATCTCCTCGAGCACGGCGAGCTCGATCTCCATGAACTCGATCGGCACCCGCTTCACGGTGATCTCGGAGTCGGTGACGATCGCAGCGGCGAGCAGTGACATCGCCTCGATGGGATCCTCGCTGGGGGAGTAGTCGACGTCCACGTCGATCTCCGTGCAGCCGGTCACCACGAGCGTCGTGGTGCCGATGCCCTCGATGCGGACCCCGAGCTTCTGCAGGTAGAAGCAGAGGTCCTGGACCATGTAGTTCGAGCTCGCGTTGCGGATGGTGGTCGTGCTGTCGCACAGCGCCGCGGCCATCAGGGCGTTCTCGGTGACGGTGTCACCGCGCTCGATGAGCACGATGGGCCGGGTCGGGACGATGCCCGTCTGCACCAGCGCGTGGTAGCTGCCCTCGGTCGCCTTCACCTGCAGGCCGAAGGGGCGCAGCGCGGTCATGTGCGGCTCCACGGTGCGGCTGCCGAGGTCGCAGCCGCCGGCGTAGGGCAGCTCGAAGTCGCTCGTCCGGTGCATCAGCGGCCCCAGGAACATGATGATCGAGCGGGTACGCCGGGCCGCCTCGGCGTCGATCGCGCTCAGGTCGAGGTTCGCGGGAGGAGTGATCTCGAGGTCGTTCTCGGCGTTGAGCCAGCGCGCCTTCACCCCGATGCTCTCCAGCACCTCGAGCAGGCGGTTGACCTCCTCGATGCGGGCGACACGGCGCAGCGTCGTACGACCACGGTTCAGGAGGGTCGCGCAGAGCAGGGCCACCCCGGCGTTCTTCGAGGTCTTGACCTCGATGGAGCCGTGCAGGGTGGTGGGCCCTGTCACGCGCAGGTGCGTGGGGCCCTGGCCGATGCTGACCAGCGGGGAGTCGAGTGCCTCACCGATGCGCGCGAGCATGTCCAGGGACAGGTTCTGGTGCCCCCGCTCGATGCGGTTCACCGCGCTCTGGCTGGTGCCGAGCACCTCCGCCAGCTGTTGCTGCGTCCACCCGCGGTGCTTGCGCGCGTCGCGGATCAGGTTGCCGATTCGTCCCAGGTAGCCCTCAGTCACGGCGCGACTGTATCTCAGATATGAGATAAGGCAGCACATGTCAGGATGCGTGTCATGCGAGTCACTACCATTCACGGGCCCCGCGACATCCGTCTCGAAGATCGGCCCACGCCCACCATCGACGTCCCGACGGACGCGATCATCAAGGTCTCCGCCGGCTGCATCTGCGGCTCCGACCTGTGGCCCTACCGCGGCGAGAACGACATCACCGCCGGGATGACGATCGGGCACGAGATGATCGGCGTGGTCGAGGAGGTGGGCTCCGAGGTGCGGTCGTTCCGACCCGGCGACTTCGTCATCGTCCCCTTCTGCCACAGCGACAACACCTGCGCGCACTGCCGGGCCGGCATGACCTCGGGCTGCGTGAACGTCGCGATGACCACCGGGGGCCAGGGGGAGTACGCCAAGGTCACCCAGGCCGAGGGAAGCCTGGTCAAGACCGACGGGATGCCCGACGCATCGATGCTCCCCTCCCTGCTCACGCTCTCGGACGTCTTCCCCACGGGATGGCACTGCGCGGTGGCAGCCGGAGTGAAGCCGGGGGACACCGCCGTGGTCGTCGGTGACGGGGCTGTCGGTCTGTGCGCCGTCCTCGCCGCGGCCCAGATGGGGGCCGAGCGGGTGGTGGCGATGTCACGTCACGAGGACCGCCAGCAGATCGCGCGGCGGTTCGGCGCGACCCACGTCGTCGCCGAGCGCGGCGCGGAGGGCGTCGAGCGGATCATGGAGCTCACCGACGGTGTCGGTGCGGACGCCGTCCTGGAGTGCGTGGGCACCCACGACTCCATGGTGCAGGCGTTCGGCTCGGCGCGTCCCGGCTCGACCGTGGGTTTCGTCGGCGTACCTCACGGCGTCGAGCTTCCGCTGCGCCGGATGTTCAGCAAGAACATCGGACTGGCCGGGGGAATGGCCCCGGTGCGTACCTACCTGCCCGAGCTGCTCGAGCTCGTGACCTCCGGCGCGGTCGACCCCGGGTTGGTCTTCGACTCCCGGATGCCGCTGGACCAGGTGGCCGAGGGGTACCGCGCCATGGACGAGCGACGCGCGATCAAGGTCTACCTCGAGGTCTGAGGACTGCCCCGAGGCGCCGGGGGATACGGTCGAGCCATGAGTAACAGCGACCAGCTCCAGCCCGAGGACAGCCTGGACGACCGCGGGGTCGAGGACGTGCTCGACGAGGGCTACTCGCCCCCGGAGCGCGAGACCGATCACCTGCGCCACCCCGAGGGCGGCGAGTCGCTCGACGAGCGACTGGCCGAGGAGGAGCCAGAGGTCTGGGCCAAGGACGAGGCCGAGCGGGACGCCGACATCGTCGACGGTGACGTCGGCGGCGAGGTGGGTGGTCGACGCACCGGTCGCCTGATGGCACCCGACGAGGGCTCCGGCGAGGACGTCGACTCGCAGATGACCGCAGAGGACGAAGGCATCGACGGTGCCGGCGCCAGCGCCGAGGAAGCCGCCATGCACACGATCGAGGACGACGAGCTCTGAGCTAGCCGTGCTCACGTCGGTGTCGTGCGCGCTGCTCGGTGTACTCGGAGTTCGCCTCCACCTGGTCCCAGGCGCTCTTGAAGATCCGGGCCGACTCGGCCTTGACCGGGTCCTCGGGCCCGCGCGGTAGCTCGGCCCGGCCGTGGGCGCCGCTCTGACCTCGTCTCCCGGGCGGCACCGGACCGTCGTACTTCCTGCCACCGGGGTGGTTCGCGTAGCGACGGGCCCGCGTGAAACCCATCTGGAGGAACTTGCGCGCCATGTCGGCTCCCACGAAGTCGTCCTCGGCCAGGTAGCGCTGGAACGCCTCGAGGATGGCCTCGGAGCTGGCGCGAGCCAGGTCGGGGTCGGCGAAGCGCCACAACGGGAGCAGCTCGTCCTTGTAGGGCTGGACCGTCAGCACGCCCTGCTCGCCGCGCGCCACCCGGTAGAGCTCCGGGTGGAGGCGATGATCTGGCGGGTCCTCGCCCGTCGTCTCGTCGGTCACGACCTGAGGGTTCCCCGGGGTGGAGGGACCACACCCACGAGCCCCTTTCCGCCTGCCGAATGGTTCGCCGATAAGGTGCATTATGTCAAGTAATGCCTGCGTCAGGCCCCCTCGACCCCCTACCGGGCCGCCACCCTCCGGTGGCGGCCCGGCACGGTCGTTCCGGTCAGCCGACCATCCCGTGCGGGTCGATGACGTACTTCTTCGCCGACCCGGCGTCGAACTCCTGGTAGCCACGCGGGGCGTCGTCCAGGCTGATCGTCGTGGCGTTGACCGCCTTCGCGATCTGCGCCTTGTCGGTGAGGATCATGTTCATCAGCTGCCGGTTGTACTTCTTCACCGGGCACTGACCGGTGACGAACGCGTGCGACTTGGCCCAGCCCAGACCGAGCTTGACCCCGATCTGGCCCTGCTGGGCGTTCTCGTCCACACCGCCGGGGTCACCGGTCACGTAGAGCCCCGGGATGCCGAGCGAGGCGCCGGCACGCGAGATGGTCATGATGTCGTTGAGCACGGTGGCAGGCGCCTCCCCGGCGTCCGCACCGTGCCCACGTGCCTCGAAGCCCACGGCGTCCACGGACGCGTCCACCTCCGGCTCCCCCACGATCGACTCGATCAGGTCGGCGAGGTCGTCGCCCTGGCTGAGGTCGACCGTCTCGCAACCGAAGCTCTCGGCCTGACGCAACCGGTCGGCGTTCATGTCGCCGACGATGACCACCGAGGCGCCCAGCAGCTGCGCTGCGTGCGCCGCGGCGAGTCCGACGGGACCGGCCCCGGCGACGTAGACCGTCGACCCGGTGGTGACCCCGGCGGTGTAGGCGCCGTGGTAGCCGGTCGGGAAGATGTCGGAGAGCATCGTCAGATCGAGGATCTTCTCCAGCGCCTGGTCGCGGTCGGGGAACTTCAGCAGGTTGAAGTCAGCGAACGGGATCATCACGTACTCCGCCTGCCCACCGAGCCAGCCGCCCATGTCGACGTACCCGTACGCCGCACCGGCGCGCGCCGGGTTCACGTTCAGGCAGATGCCGGTCTTGCCCTCGTTGCACATCCGGCAGCGCCCGCAGGCGATGTTGAACGGCACCGAGCAGATGTCGCCCTCCTTGACGAAGAGGACGTCGTCGCCGACCTCCACCACCTCGCCGGTGATCTCATGGCCGAGCGTCTGACCCACCGGCGCCGTCGTACGACCGCGGACCATGTGCTGGTCGCTGCCGCAGATGTTGGTCGTGACCAGCTTCAGGATCACCGCGTGCGGCGCCTTCTTCTTGATGCCGGTGCCCTCGGCGACCTCACTGGGGACCTCGAGCTTCGGATAGTCGATCGTCTCGACGGCGACCTCTCCCGGGCCCTTGTAGACGACGATGCGATTTCCAGACATGTGTTGTTCCCCTCCGCGCCCGAACCGGGAGCTGGTGCTCGATGGTCGTGGCACGGACACGGCGTGTGACCGAGACCACGCTTGTCCCACCAGCCAAGCAGGCGCCGTGGCTCCTCACAAGGAAGGCAGCCCGGAACCCGCGCAGCTGATGCAGCGGCGCGCGGTCGGTCGTGCTTCCAGTCGCCCCGAGGCGATGGGCTCCCCGCACGACTCGCAGACGCCGTAGGTGCCGGCCCTCACGCGAGCCAGCGCCGCGTCGACCTCGACGAGATGACGCTCGGCCTGTCGAACCAGCGCGACGGTCTGGGACCGCTCGTAGGCGATGGTGTGGCCCTCGGGATCGTGCTCGTCGTCGGAGTTGGCGTCACGTGTCGCGTCGACGACACCGGCGAAGTCCAAGCGCAGCCGGGCGAGACGGTCCTCGGTCTCCGCACGGTCAGCGGCCAACAGCTCGCCCACGGTCATGGGCCGATGCTAGGTCGCGCCGATGGGAATGACTCCCCCGGCAGTCCCGTTGCGACAGACATGACAACGATCGGACTCATCGGCAGTGGAAACATCGGCAGCACCGTGGCGCGTCTGGCGGTCGACGCCGGACTCGATGTGGTGCTCAGCAACAGTCGCGGACCGGAGACGCTCACCGAGCTGGTCGACGAGCTCGGGCCGCACGCCCGAGCAGCAACGGCGGCCGAGGCTGCGGCCGCGGGCGACATCGTCGTGGTGACGGTCCCCCTGATGGCCTACCAGCAGGTGCCCGTGGAGCCCCTGCGCGGCAAGGTCGTCATCGACACCAACAACTACTACCCCCAGAGGGACGGGCAGATCGCCGAGCTCGACGACGAGTCGACGACCGTGAGCGAGCTCCTCCAGGCCCACCTGCCGGAGTCCCACGTGGTGAAGGCGTTCAACAACATCTACTTCGGCCTCCTGGGCACGCTGCAGCGACCGGCCGGAGACCCGGAGCGTTCCGTCCTGGCGATCGCCGGCAACGACGACGAGGCCAAGAAGCAGGTGTCCGGTCTCCTCGACGACCTCGGTTACGACGCCTACGACGTCGGACCGC
This sequence comes from uncultured Actinomycetota bacterium, assembly GCA_963843775.1. Taxonomy (GTDB): domain Bacteria; phylum Actinomycetota; class Actinomycetes; order Propionibacteriales; family Nocardioidaceae; genus Marmoricola. The sequence continues at coordinate 43,295 of CAWJLT010000010.1, read as the reverse complement.
TCTCCGAGGGCTGGCGCTACCAGCGCGACACGGCGGCGTACGCCACCCTCTACTCCCCCGAAGGCGCCGGCTGGCCGCCGGCCTCCGGCCGGCAGGTCACCGCGGACTTCCTCGAGAAGAAGCTCGCCGAGGCCGTTCGCTACGCCGACATGTGACCGAGGGCCGTCGCCAGACCCTCGGGGTCGGCGACGGTCATCGTCGCGCCGGGGTGCTTGATCCTCCTGGTCGGGTCGATGCCGGCCACCGGCTCCCGGAACCTGACGCACAGTGCCCGGTCCCCGTTGGTCGCGAAGGTCACGCCGCGGTCGGAGAACGAGAGGTGCGGGGGGCCGGCTGTCTTGAGGAAGCCGAACCCACCGCTCAGCTCGACCGAGGTGATGTTGCCGAGCGGCGTCCTCAACGACCACAGGCCGAACCGCACGTGCAGCTCGTCCCCCTCCACCCTGACCGAGGTCGTGCGCGGCGTGATCCCGAACGGCAACGCGGCCAGCCGGTAGGGCGTCGCGAAGAGGAACGGAAAGAGTGCTGGTCGGCTCATGGAACGAGCCTGCCACCACTCCCCCAAGACCGCGGGCTGCACCGCTTGGCGTCACTCCATAGGTTCTGGAGGTGAAGTACTCCAAGCTCATCTCGCTGCTCACCGCCGGCTACGGCGCCTTCGCGCTGGCCAAGCCACGCCACCTCGCCGCGGCCATCGAGGCGCCGGCCGGCCAGGCTCCCGCCTTCGACCGGATGGCCTACACCTACGCCGGCCGTGACCTCACCATCTCGGGGCTCGCCCTCACCTCCAAGAACCCCTCCGTGGTGACCGCCGCGATGGTGCTCCGGATCCTCGGCGACCTCTCCGACGCGACCATCCTCAGCACCGGCACCTCCAAGCCGGCCGTGCAGAAGAAGATCCTTGCGGTGACACTCGGCTGGGCCGCTCTGAACACCGCCGCGCTGGTGGCGGACCGTCGGGCACTCAAGGCCTGAGCACTACGCTCCGTGGCATGACCACGAAGCGCACCGCTCTGGTCACCGGCGCCTCGTCGGGCATCGGCCGGGCCACCGCCCAGCTGCTGCTCGAACGTGGGCACCAGGTGATCGGGACCAGCCGCGACCCCGAAGGGATCCCGGTCGGCTCCCGGTTGGACGGGGTCACCTACCGCGCCCTCGACCTCACCGATCTCGCCGCCGTCGACGGCTTCGTCGCCGCCCTCGGTCGTGAGGGCCTGCACGTGGACATCGTCGTCAACAACGCCGGTGAGTCCCAGAGCGGGCCGTTGGAGGACCTGCCCGTCGATGCACTGGAGCGTCTGTTCCGGCTCAACGTCATCGCCCCCGTGCACCTCACCCAGCTCCTGCTCCCGGCCATGCGGGCGCGTGGCTACGGACGGGTGGTGATGGTCGGCTCGATGCTGGCCAGCTTCCCCCTCGCCTACCGTTCGTCCTACGTCGCGACCAAGGCGGCCATCAGGGGGTTCGCCACTGCTGCGCGCTTCGAGATGGCGCCCTTCGGGGTGTGGCTCACCACTGTCGAACCGGGGTCGATCAACACCGGCATCAGCGAGCGGCGCACCAAGTACATCGCGGAGAACTCCCCGCACCAGAAGGCGTTCCAGAAGATGCTGGGCATCCTGGACCGCAACGAGAAGGACGGGACCGGGGCCGACCGGGTGGCGAGAACGATCGTCCGTGCCATCGAGGCCGACGAGCCGGGCGAGCTCTACGCCGTGGGCAGCAACGCACCTGCGGTGTTCGCCCTGCGCCGCGCCCTCCCTCGCTCGGTCGTCGAGACCGTCATCGCCCGCAAGTTCGGGCTCACGGCCACACCTGTCGAGAAGGCCTAGGTCCATGACGGTCGAGCTCCCGCCGCTGTACGACGACCTCGCGTTCCTCAGCCCGCTCTCGGAGGCGCGGGCCACCAAGCTGGCCCGGTGGCTGGCCGTGGGCCTGGCCGGCGGCGGGACGGTGCTCGACGTCGGCTGTGGGTGGGGCGAGCTGCTGCTCCGTGTCGCCGCCTCTGCTCCCCAGGCGCAGGCGATCGGGATCGACCTCGAGGCTGACCGGATCGCGGAGGCCGTACGACGCGCGGACGCCCACGGTCTCGGGGAGCGAGCCCTCTTCCTGGTGGCCGACGGTGCGGATGCCGGACCTCCGGCCGTCGAGGCACTGATCGCCGTCGGAGCGAGCCAGGTCTGGGGGCGGGACGTGGAGGAGGGGCAACCGCTCGACTACGGCTCCGCGCTGGCGGGGATCCGGTCGCGGGTCGTCCGCGGGAGCCGGGTGGTCTACGGCGAGGCCATCTGGTCCCGCTCCCCCACCCCCGAGGCGACGGCTCCGCTCTCGGGACGCGACGACGAGTTCGTGAGCATCGGCGAGCTGGTCGACCTCGCGGAGGCCCACGGGTTCGCCGCGGTCGGCGTCCAGGAGGCGACGCTCGACGAGTGGGACGAGTTCGAGGCCGGCTTCACCGCCCGCCACGCCGTCTGGCTGGCGCACCACGAGCCGGCCCATCCCGAGGCCGCGGAGGTCCGGGACCGCGCCTCCCGACAACGTGCCGGCTACCTCCGGGGCTACCGGGGGGTTCTCGGCATGGCCTACCTCCAGCTCCTCGCGGTGTGAGCCCGCTGGCTACCATCTGGCGCGTGACTTCCCTGCGCCGACTGGCCCCCGCACTCCTGATCCCCCTCCTCGCCCTCGGCTCAGCCTGCGGGAGCGACCCGGCGACGCCCCAGACCTCCAGCTCGAAGTGCGCCTACCCGGACTCGCCCGAGGCGGCCTCCAAGCAGGTCGAGAAGCCACCGGGAGACCTGCCGAAGGACGCGCCCAGCGAGGAGACCATCGCGACGGACCAGGGTGACGTGAAGGTCAGCTTCGACGCCGACAAGACCCCGTGCACGGTCAACTCCTTCGTGTCCCTGGCCAAGCAGGGCTACTTCGACGGGACCAAGTGCCACCGGCTGACCACCGAGGGCATCTTCGTCCTGCAGTGCGGCGACCCGTCGGCCACGGGCCAGGGTGGGCCGGGCTACAAGTTCGACGACGAGCTCGTGGAGCAGGACCCGCGCCTGCAGCCCTGCCAGGTCGACGCCGGCTCCGGCCAGGATGTCTGCACCTACACGACGGGAACGGTGGCGATGGCCAACGCCGGCCCGGGAACCAACGGCTCGCAGTTCTTCCTGGTCTACAAGGACTCCCCTCTGCCCGCGGCGTACACCGTGTTCGGCCGGATGAGCGCTGCGGGCGTCAAGGTCGTGCAGGACATCGCCGGCGGCGGCCTCGCAGCCGATGGCGTGGCGCCCGCGACGTCGGTCACGATCACCTCCGTCAAGTAGCCCTCCACCCGCCACCCTGGGGGCCGCCGTAGGGTCGGGAACATGGAATTTCGATACCTCGGCAACTCGGGCCTCAAGATCTCCGAGATCACCTACGGCAACTGGCTCACCCACGGGTCACAGGTCGAGAACGACGTCGCCACGCAGTGCGTGCGGGCGGCTCTCGACGAGGGCATCAGCACCTTCGACACCGCTGACGTCTACGCGAACACCAAGGCCGAGAGCGTGCTCGGCGACGCCCTCAAGGGCGAACGACGCGAGTCCCTGGAGATCTTCACCAAGGTCTACTGGCCGACCGGTCCCGGCGGCAAGAACGACACCGGCCTGTCCCGCAAGCACATCATGGAGTCGATCAACGGCTCGCTGACTCGGCTGCAGACCGACTACGTCGACCTCTACCAGGCGCACCGCTACGACACCGAGACCCCGCTCGAGGAGACGATGCAGGCCTTCGCCGACATCGTCCGCCAGGGCAAGGCGCTCTACATCGGTGTCAGCGAGTGGACGGCCGACCAGATCCGTGACGGGGTCGCGCTCGCCAAGGACCTCGGCATCCAGCTGATCTCCTCGCAGCCGCAGTACTCCATGCTGTGGCGCGTCATCGAGGACGAGGTCGTCCCCACCTGTGCCGAGCTCGGGGTGTCCCAGATCGTCTGGTCGCCCATCGCGCAGGGTGTGCTGAGCGGCAAGTACCAACCCGGTCAGGCCCCGCCCGAGGGATCGCGCGCGACCGACGAGAAGGGTGGCGCCAACATGATCAAGCGGTTCATGAACGACGACATCCTCACGCGCGTGCAGGCCCTCAAGCCGGTGGCCGAGGAGCTCGACATCACGATGGCGCAGCTCGCCATCGCCTGGGTCCTCCAGAACGACAACGTCGCCGCCGCTCTCGTCGGGGCCTCGAGGCCGGAGCAGGTCAGCGAGAACGTCAAGGCAGCCGGGGTGAAGATCCCCGAGGAGCTGATGAGGAAGATCGACGAGACCCTCGGTGACGTCGCCGAGACCGATGGCGCCAAGACGGCAGCAGGCGCCCCGCAGACCCGCGTCGCCTGAGGCCGGTCCCGCCGTCGGCTGGTCCGTCAGCCGGCGGCGAGGCAGGTCGGGAAGGCAGCGTGCCTGACCAGGTCGGCGTACTTCGTGCTGAGCTGCTCGGGCAGCACGTTGTCGGCGATCTCCTCGGTCGGCCCGGCGGTCACCTCGGTGCCCTCGAGGGAGTACGTCGTGCGCTTGATGTCCCACGCGAACACCACCCCCGCCGGCTCGTGGGTGACCGCCTCGGTGAGGACGAGCCCCCCGTCGCGACAGTCGATGCTCCACGGGTGCTCCTCCACGTCGAGCGCCACGAACGGGACCAGGGACCGGTCCTCGACCTTCAGCTCCGCGAGCCGGTCAGCTGCCGCCGCGAAGACCCGCAGCTGGAAACCGCCACGAGGGTGGTCCTGACGGGTGACGAGCAGCTCGCCCTGGTGCCCGGGGAGAGCCACCCCGAATGCCCGGGACAACGGCGGCTGGTCCTCGGGGAACGGCGCCGCGAGGTAGCGGTCCCCCACCTCGGCGAACAGCACGTTCGGGCAGTCGCTCCCGGCGGCGGTGAGCCGGACCGGCTCGGCACCTCCGGTGCCGTCGAGGTCGACCGAGGCGAGGGTCTTCGCGGCGCTCACCGCTGGCGAGTCCGCCGGGCAGGACCCCACCGTCGCGGGGGCACGCTCGGTGGTCTGCTCGACAGAGGACGGCCCGGCGGAGCCACAGCCACCCACCAACGGAAGAACAGCAAGGAACAGGGAGGCCCGAAACAGGGTGGCCCGAGCCCGTGTGCGTGTCATGGGGATGGGACGCGTCCGCGGGCCGTGCGGTTCCCGGAGTGCCGACATGGGGACACGTTAGCCCCGGGACGACAAGACCCCCGGGACGCTGCACGGCAGCGTCACCGGGGGTCTCGTCGGTCGAGGACCGAGGTTCAGTGGTCGTGCTGGAAGGCGCGGAGGTTGGCCATGTGCTGGCGTTCCTGGACCGAGTAGGTCGCTCCGACGTCGCCCCCACGGTTGAGCCATTGGTTGAGCACGGTGGACACTCCTGCGATGCCGGTGAGCAAGAACAAGAACGTGAACATTGGGCGACCTCCTTCAGTTTGTTGGTGTGCCCATACCCTAACCCGCGGACGAGCGCAAGACCTGATCCGCGGATGGTGATGTTGATCCCACCGGCACACCCACGACCCGGCGTAGGTGCGCCACCTAGGATCGGGTCTGTGAGCGCCACGAAGTCCAGACGACCCGGCCCCTCGGTCCGCACCCGGGTAGCAGAGTTCCGGGACGGCACCCGGCTCGACCACGAGGACCGCGTGGCCACCGAGGAGCCGCTCGAGATCCGGGTGGCGGCGCCCGGTCTTCCGGCCCAGCGAGTCGCGGTCACGATGCGGACGCCCGGCCACGACTTCGAGCTGGCGGCCGGCTGGCTCGTGCACGAGGGCGTCACGACGCCTGACGACGTACGCGCCGTTCGCTACTGCACCGACACCGACCTCGGCCCGCTCGAGGAGTTCAACGTCGTCACGGTCGAGCTCGCCTCTCTCCCGCCCGAGCTCCCGACGGCGCGCCTGGTGAACTCCGCCTGCGGCGTGTGTGGCACCGACACCGTCCAGGACGTGCTGGCCCACGCCGCTGCCCCACCGCCCGTGACCCTCCGGCTCGACACGTTGCTCGACCTGCCCGACCACCTCCGGGACCACCAGCCTGGCTTCGGCCGGACCGGTGGCCTGCACGCAGCGGGGCTCTTCGAGGTCGACGGCACCGTGGTCGTGGTGCGCGAGGACGTGGGTCGGCACAACGCCGTCGACAAGGTCGTCGGCTCGCGCATCCTCGCCGCCGCCACCGTCCCCCCGGTGCTGGTGCTCAGTGGGCGCATCGGTTTCGAGCTGGTGCAGAAGGCGGTGGTGTCGGGGGTCTCCGCCCTCGTCGCCGTGGGTGCCCCGACGTCCCTGGCCCTGTCGCTCGCGCAGGACGCCGGACTGGTCCTCGCGGGCTTCACGAGGGCCCAGCGCTGTGTCGTGTACGCCGGCGCCGACCGGATCGTGAAGTAGCGCACTCCCCCCCGGCGGCGTGTGGGCCGGGTTCTGTCGGTGCCCTCTCCTAGCGTGGCCACATGCGCATCCTGCACACCTCCGACTGGCACCTGGGCCGGTCGTTCCACGGTGAGGACCTCCTCGCCGCGCAGCGTGCGTTCATCGACCACCTGATCGACACCGTCGAGACCGAGCAGGTCGACCTGGTCGTCGTCTCCGGTGACGTCTACGACCGGGCCCTGCCGCCGGTGGATGCCGTCGAGCTGGCCGACGAGGCGTTCACCCGGCTGGCGGCTTCGCGCGCCCGGGTGGTGATCACGAGCGGCAACCACGACTCGGCACGGCGTCTGGGGTTCAGCTCGCGCCTGGTCGACGCCGCCGGGGTGCATCTGCGCACCGATGCGGGCCGGGTGTCCGAGCCCGTGCTCCTCCACGACGAGCACGGCCCCGTCGCCGTCTACGGCATCCCCTACCTGGAGCCCGACGTCCTGCGGCACGCCTGGGACCTCCCCAAGCGCTCACACCACGCGGCGCTGGCCGAGGCGATGCGACGCATCCGGGCCGACCTCGCGACGAGGCCCGCCGGCACCAGGTCCGTGGTGATGGCGCACGCCTTCGTCGCGGGCGGCCTGCCGAGCGAGAGCGAACGCGACATCGCGGTCGGAGGCATCTCGGTGGTGCCGAGCGAGCTGTTCGACGGCATCGACTACACAGCGCTCGGCCACCTCCACGGACGCGCGACCCTGACCGACTCCGTGCGGTACAGCGGCTCACCGGTCGCCTACTCCTTCTCCGAGGCCGGCCACCTCAAGGGGTCGTGGCTCGTCGAGCTGGGCGCCGAGGGTCTCGCCGCGAGCCGGTTCGTCGAAGCACCGGTCCTGCGCAGGCTGGGCTGCCTCGAGGGAACCCTCGACGACCTGCTGACCGAGCGCCGTCACGAGGTCCACGAGGACTCCTGGGTCCAGGCGACGATCACCGACGCGGTGCGGCCGGTGCGGGCGATGGAGCAGCTGCGCCTCCGTTTCCCGCATGCCCTGGCGCTGCGCTTCGCTCCCCTGGGGGGTGAGGCCGTGACGACCCGACCGTCCACGAGCGGCAAGTCGGCCCACCAGATCTCGCTCGACTTCGTCCGTCACGTGCGGGGGACCCCGGCCGGCCCGGAGGAGTCCGGACTGTTGCGGACCGCGCTGGAGTGCTGCTCCGAGGACCCCGACCTCGTGGGCGAGCGCGACGCGGTGGTGAGCGGCTGATGAGGCTGCACGATCTGTCCATCACCGCCTTCGGGCCGTTCGTCGGGACCGTCTCCGTCGACTTCGACGAGCTGGCTGCGGGCGGGGTCTTCCTGCTGACCGGTGACACCGGCGCGGGGAAGACGAGCGTCCTGGACGCCGTCTGCTTCGCGCTCTACGGCGAGGTTCCCGGCGACCGTCACAGCGCCCGCCACCTACGCAGCGACCACGCCGAGCCGGATGCCGAGCCACGGGTCGTCCTGCGGTTGAGCATCGGCGAGCGCACGTTCCGCTTCACCCGCTCCCCCAGGTGGGACCGGCCCAAGCGTCGCGGTGGTGGAACCACCGCCGTACAGGCGCACGTCGTGGTCGAGGAGCAGCGCCAGGGCCAGTGGCTCACGCTGACCAACCGCCTCGACGAGGCCGGCCAGCTCGTCACCGGGCTGCTCGGCATGACCTGCACCCAGTTCACCCAGGTGGCGATGCTTCCCCAGGGTCGTTTCCAGTCCTTCCTGCGTGCCACCTCGGCCGAGCGGCACGCAGTCCTCCAGCGACTCTTCCGCACCCGTCGTTTCGAGGACGTCGAGCGCTGGCTGGTCGAGCGGCGTCTCGAGCTCCATCGCCGCAGCCAGACCTGCCACGACCGGACCGCCGGGGTGCTCAACCGTCTCCAGGAGGCAGCGGGGGCCGACGTGCCGGACGGGTGGGACCTGCAGGCGCTCGACTCCGTGGCCGCCGAGGGGTCGCTGCTGCCGTGGGCACACGAGCTGAGCCGATCCGGTGCCGAGACCGCCGTTGTCCTGCAGGAGTCGCTCGCCGCGGCCGACCGACGCCTCGACCTCGACCGTGCCGCCTGCGACCGCGGCAAGGAGCTGGCCCAGGCCCGGCTTCGCGGCGAGCGTGCGCGCCAGGCGCTCGCCGAGCTCGAGACCACCGCCGAGGTGGAGAGCGCCCTCGCCGAGTCGGTCGAGGCCCACCGTCGGGCCGCCTCGGTGCTGCCCTCGGCGCTCCGGGTCGAAGCCGCGACCGAAGCGGCAGCGGAGAAGAGGGAAGCAGCCGCGCACCACGTCGCGATCGTGGCATCCGTGCTGGGGCTCGCCCCCGACGACGTGCGCCCCGGTGTCCTGACAGAGGCCGCCACCCGATCCGCCGAGGCCCGCGCGGTAGCCGCGTCGTGGCTGCCCCGGGAGACCGAGCTGCGCGACCATCGGGCCCGCCTCACCTCGCTGACGGCCCGCCGAGCGCGACTCGAGCGCACGATCGTCACGGCGGACCAGGAGCACGAGGACCTGGCCGCCCAGCGTCAGCACGCAGCGACGTTGCTGGTCGAGGCCCGCCACGTGGCCGCCCAGGTCGAGACCCGACGCCTCGCGGTGGAGACCGCCGGGAGCGGGCTCGCCGCGGCCCGACAGTGCATCCTGCTGACCTCGCAGCTCCTCGAGGCCCGGGTCCTGCTCGACCACAGCACGCGGCACGCCCTCGACCTCAAGGAGCGCCACCTCGACCTGCGCGAGCAGCGCATCTCCGGGATGGCGGCCGAGCTGGCCGGAAGACTCGCGGTGGGCTGTTCCTGCCCGGTCTGCGGGAGCGCCGAGCACCCGACGCCCGCGACGGCGTCCACCAGCGTCAGCCGGGCCGACGAGGACCTGGCGCGCCAACGCTCGGAGGACGCCGACTTCGAGCGGCAGGCCGTCAAGGAGTCGGTCACGGCCCTGGAGACCCAGCTCGAGGGAGCTCGCTCCCGCAGTGCGGACCGTGACGCCAGGCAGTGGCAGGAGGCGCACCTTGCGGCGACTCTCACCTGGGAAGAGGCGGTCCAGGCAGCCGCGCGCGTCACCGAGCTCGAGACGCAGCTGAGGTCGTCCGACGAGCGCCACCACGAGCTGGTGACCACGCTGGCCGCCTCCCGGGCCACCCTGGATGCCACGACCCAGCAACACGCCGAGACGACCCTGCGGTGCGATCACCTCACGGCCGAGCTGACCGACCTTCTGGCGGCCCACCCTGACGCCGGCTCCGTGACCGCGCTGGTCGCACGGCACGCCGAGACCATTGCTCTGCTGGAGGAGGCGAGGGACGCCCTGACCCGCCACGAGCGGGCCGCCCAGGAGCTCACGCAGGCCGCGGCCGCCGCCGGCTCCGCCGCGGAGTCGGAGGGCTTCGCCTCGCTCACCGACGCCATGCGGGCGGTGCTCCCAGGCAGCGAAGCCGCCGCGCGGTCTGCTCAGCTCGACACCAGGCGCGCCACCCGCACGGCGGCCACCAGGACGCTGGAGGAACCGCTGGTCGCGGAAGCCCTCGCCGAGCCCGCCCCCGATGTGAGCGCCCTCACCGCCGCCGTGCGCGAGTCCGGGAGCAGTCGCGACGAGGCGAACGCCGCCCACCAGCAGGCCCGCGCACGGGTGATCCGGCTCGACGCTCTCGGGACCGAGCTCACCGAGGAGGTGACCTCGTGGGAACCCGTGCGGCGTGAGCACGCGATCACCGCCGGGCTCGCCTCCCTGGTGGAGGGCCGGAGCGCTGAGAACCAGCTGAAGATGCGGCTCTCGGCCTACGTCTTGTCCGAGCGGCTGCGCCAGGTGGTCGCCGCCGCCAACGATCGTCTCGCGGACATGACCGACCAGCGCTACACCCTCGAGCAGACCGACGAGCGGGGGGCCGGGGAGCAGCGCGGCGGCCTCAGCCTGCAGGTGCGTGACGAGTGGAGCGGCAAGCGTCGCGACCCGGCCACGCTGTCGGGCGGCGAGACGTTCCTGGTCTCCCTGGCCCTTGCTCTCGGCCTGGCCGACACCGTGAGCCACGAGGCCGGCGGCACCCAGCTCGACACGCTGTTCATCGACGAGGGCTTCGGCGCCCTCGACGCCACGACGCTGGACGGGGTGATGGACACGCTCGACTCCCTGCGGGACGGGGGCCGGGTCGTCGGCCTGGTCAGCCACGTGGCCGAGCTGCGCAACCGGGTGCCCTCGCAGCTCGAGGTGCGCAAGGCGCGACAGGGCTCGACCCTCCGCGTCAGTGTGGCGAACGGCTGACCACTAGGGTCTTTTCATGGCTTCGAACGAGATCGACCCCACGTTCCTGGCGCTCCCCTACCATCGGCTCGCCCAGGTGGCTCTCGAACGCGCCCGGGACTTCGGCGTCAGCCACGCCGACTTCCGGTTCGAGCGCAACCGCTACCAGCACTTCTCCGTGCGCGACGGCGCGCTGGAGGGTGCGCAGGACGCCGAGGACCTCGGCTTCGCCGTGCGCGTCATCCTCGACGGCGCCTGGGGCTTCGCCTCCGGGGTCGCGCTGAGCGAGTCCGAGGCCGTGACGGTGGCCGAGACCGCGGTCACGGTGGCCAAGGTGGCCGCCAAGATGACCAGCCGCCGGGTGGAGCTGGCACCTGAGCCCGTGCACCAGGACGCCACCTGGGTCTCGTCGTACGACGTGAACCCGCTGGAGGTCCCTCTCGCCGAGAAGACCGGCCTGTTCGCGGGCTGGACCCGCGAGCTGCTCGCTGCTGAGGGTGTCGACCACGCGACCGGAAGCCTGCAGCAGGTCCACGAGAACAAGTACTACGCCGACCTCGGTGGCTCCTCGATCACCCAGCAGCGGGTCCGCCTCGAGCCGCATCTCGAGGTGCACGGCACCGATCCGAGGACCGGGGCCTTCGACGCGATGCGCACCATCGCGCCACCGGTCGGGCGCGGCTGGGAGTACCTCTCCAACGGCGTGTTCGACTTCGCGGCCGAGCGGGCCCAGCTCCCCGACCTGCTGCGCGAGAAGCTCGCCGCGCCCAGCGTGCGGGCCGGCACCTACGACCTCGTGATCCACCCCTCCAACCTGTGGCTGACCATCCACGAGTCGATCGGCCACGCCACCGAGCTCGACCGGGCGCTCGGCTACGAGGCCAACTACGCCGGCACGTCGTTCGCGACCTACGACCACCTCGGCACCCTCGCCTACGGCTCCCCGGTCATGCACGTGACCGGGGACCGCACCACCGAGCACGGCCTTGCCACGGTGGGCTACGACGACGAGGGGGTCGAGACCCAGTCGTGGGACATCATCCGCGACGGGATCCTGGTCGGCTACCAGCTCGACCGCGAGATGGCGCACACCTACGGCGCCGAGCTCAACGCCGGACGCTCCAACGGCTGTGCCTACGCCGACTCCCCCGGCCACATCCCCATCCAGCGGATGGCCAACGTCTCGTTGCAACCGGCGCCGGACGGCCCGGACACCGAGGGACTGATCAGCCAGGTCGAGCGCGGCATCTACGTCGTGGGCGACAAGTCCTGGTCGATCGACATGCAACGCTACAACTTCCAGTTCACCGGTCAACGGTTCTTCCGCATCGAGGACGGTCAGCTCAAGGGCCAGCTCCGCGACGTCGCCTACCAGGCGACCACCACGGACTTCTGGGGATCCATGGAGGCGGTGGGCGGGCCGCAGACCTACGAGCTCGGAGGCGCGTTCAACTGCGGCAAGGCCCAGCCGGGACAGGTCGCCTCGGTCAGCCACGGCGCCCCCTCGGCCCTGTTCCGCGACATCCGCATCCTGAACACGACCGAGGAGGGGACGGCCCAGTGAAGATCCGCCCGCAACGGCTCGTCGAGCACGCCCTTGATGTCTCCACCTCCGACCAGTGCATCGTGCTCGTCCACGACACCACCAGCGCCAACCTGCGCTGGGCCAACAACACGCTGACCACCAACGGCGTCATGCACTCGATCGACGTCACCGTGATCGCCTTCCAGGGTGGTGGGAACGCCTCGCTCAGTGGCACCGCTGCCTCCCTGGACCAGGTGTCCGTGCTGGTGGAGAACGCCGATCGGGCGGCCGCCCTGGCAGATGCCGCCGAGGACCGTGCCGAGCTGGTGACCGGTGACGTGGCGCGCGACTGGGACGACTCCCCCGGGGAGACCTCGATCGAGGTGTTCGACCAGTTCGCCGCCCAGCTGGGCGAGGCCTTCCGCCAGTCCGACGCCGAGCGCCGGATCCTCTACGGCTTCGTGTTCCACGAGGTCACCACGACCTACCTGGGATCCTCGACCGGCCTGCGGCTCCGACACGTCCAGCCGACCGGCCACTACGGCTGCACCGGCAAGAACGCCGAGCTGACCAACAGTGCCTGGGTGGGCGGTGCCACCCGTGACTTCTCCGACGTCGACGGCACCCGGATGGCAGCCGACCTCGCCACCCGACTGTCGTGGGGCGAGCGCAGGTTCGACCTGCCCGCAGGCCGTTACGACACGATCCTGCCTCCGACGGCGGTCACCGACCTGATGATCGACGCCTACTGGAGCGCCGGCGCCCGCAACGCCGACGACGGGCAGACGATCTTCTCCCGGCCGGGGGGTGGCACCCGGATCGGCGAGCAGATGGTCAACCCCGGCGTACGCCTCCACAGCGACCCTGCCTACCCGGGCCTGGAGTGCTCGCCCTTCGTGGTCGCCGGTGGCTCCTCGGACCGCAGCAGCGTCTACGACAACGGCCTGACCCTCGACCCGACCGACTGGATCCGTGACGGCCGGCTGACCTCGCTCATCCAGACCCGTCACACCGCCGGGCTGATGGGCCAGCCGACCACGCCCGACATCGAGAACCTGGTGCTCGAGATCGCCGGCTCCTCCGGCACCGAGGCCGACCTGGTGCGCGGGATGGAGGACGGTCTGCTCCTGACGTGCATGTGGTACATCCGAGAGGTCGACCCGCAGACCATGCTGCTCACCGGTCTCACCCGTGACGGCGTCTACCGCGTGCAGGGCGGTGAGATCACCGGGGCCGTGAACAACTTCCGCTACAACGAGAGCCCGATCGATCTCCTCAACCGCTACTCCCACGCCTCGGAGACGGTGCCGAGCTTCTCCCGCGAGTGGGGCGAGGACTTCTTCTCGCGCACCGCCACACCCGCGCTGAGGATCCCCGACTTCAACATGAGCTCGGTCTCCCAGGCCCTCTAGGAGCCCCACTCCGTGGGCGGGCCGACGAGCAGGAGGCCGCTGAACACCGCGACGAGCACGACCAGGGTCACCACCGCCGCGAGGACAGGACCACGCAGGGCCCAGGCCGCCACCAGCTCCAGGGGACCACGAGGTCGATCGGTCACCAGCCGCCAGTCGCCCGCGAGCAGCCCCGCCTTCTCGGCCGACCGCTCGAAGGGCAGCGTCAGGTAGGGCACGACGGCCGATCCCAGACCGGCCGCGACCCGGCCAGGCGACCAGCGGTGGTCGACGCCGATCAGGACCGTGGTCACGCAGTAGGCCAGGAACACGAACCCGTGCACTCCCCCGCCGATCCGCACGCCGACCTCCGTCGTGCCGGTGACGTACTTGAGGAACATGCCACCGAGCAGCAGCGTCCACGTGACCACCTCGGCCAGCGCCAGGGCGCGGTAGAGCCTCTGGGGGGACAGCACGGTCACGGACCTTCCGGGTAGGGGGTGCGGGTGTAGACGAAGGTGGCGCACTCCAGGTGGTCGACCGTCCCGTCCGCACGGCGTACGACGTGCAGCGTCTCGCCGTGGTGGTAGCCCGCCAGACCGGTGATGCGGTCGTCGAGGAGCCCGAACTGCTCGGCCAGCGCACCCCGAGCGAGGTCGCGCCACTCGAGCCGCTCGTCGCTCCACCGCACCTCGTAGGCGGAGTTTCCCCAGTGCCAGTAGCCCAGGAGCTCACGCGCCCAGTCCGGCACGTCCTGCGTCGGGACCCAGGGCCTGATGCGTCCCGGCGTGCGGTCACCGATCAGCGCCATCGTCAGCTCTGTTCCAGAGAAGCCGGTGGTGGCATTGGTCAGGGCCACCACGCCCACGTGGTTGAGCGGATCGGCGAAGGCGGCGGACTGGAATCCGGGCATCGACCCGGTGTGGCCGGCGAACACGCCACCGGCGTACGGCAGCAGGCGGACGCCGAGGCCGTAGTCGACGGCCGGCGGCACCGGCTGCCTCATCTCGGTGAGGGTCTGTGGGGACAGGATCTCCGGGTCGCCCCCCGACAGGAAGCCCGCGAAGCGAGCCAGGTCGTCGAGCGTGCTCCAGAGCTGCCCGGCCGGAGCCATCGAGCCGGTGTCGTGGAGCGGCTCCTCGGTGAGGGTCCCCTCGAGGTGGTGCACGCTCAACCCGGTGGCGTACGGCGACTGCGGCAGGTACGACGTCCGGGTCATCCCGAGCGGAGCGAGCAACCTGCTCTCCACCAGGGAGGACCAGGCCTCCTCGCGCAGCCGGGCCACGACCTCGCCGAGGAGCCCGAAGCCCAGGTTGCTGTAGTGGTAGTGCTCCCCGTTGCCGAAGACCGCACCGGAGCCGGGGTTGGCTGCGACCAGGTCGTCGAACGGGACTCCCGGAGAGCGCTCCCACCACTGGCCCAACGGCTCGCTCTGCAAGCCCGAGGTGTGCGAGAGCAGCTCGCGCACGCTCACCGAGCCGTAGCTCGTCCCCGGCAGGAAGCGCTCGACGGGGTCGTCGAGGTCGAGCAGCCCGTCGTCGCGGCACTGCAGCACCAGCAACGCCGTCATCGTCTTGGTGATCGAGCCGATCCGGTACTGCGTGTCCGTGTCGGTGGGGGCACCCGCGCTCCCCGACCAGACGAGGTCGGGCCCCTCCAGCACGCCGGCGACGATCGAGGGCAGGCGTCGTTCGGCCTGGTAGCGGTCGAGGACCGCCTGGAAGTGGGAGGCGCGCATGCTCAGGTGAACGCCTCGGGGGGCGGGCAGGCGCAGACCAGGTTGCGATCGCCGTAGGCCTGGTCGACCCGTCCGACGGGCGGCCAGTACTTGTCCGGGTCCGCACCGGATGGGAAGACCGCGACCTCGTTGGAGTAGGCGCGGTGCTGCTCGCCGATCAGCACCGAGGTCGCGGTGTGGGGCGCGCCGCGCAACGGCGAGCTCTCCGGCGTCCACTCCCCCGCCTCGACGCGGTCGATCTCACCGCGGATGGCGATCATCGCGTCACAGAAGCGATCGAGCTCGCCGAGGTCCTCGCTCTCCGTCGGCTCGACCATGAGTGTCCCCGCCACCGGGAAGCTCATGGTCGGCGCATGGAAGCCGTAGTCGATCAGCCGCTTGGCCACGTCGTCGACGGTCACGCCACTGGACTTGGTCAGGCCGCGCACGTCGAGGATGCACTCGTGCGCCACCCGGCCGTGGTGACCGCGGTAGAGCACCGGGAAGTGGTCCTGCAGGCGGGCGGCCACGTAGTTCGCCGCGAGCACCGCGACGGCTGTCGCCTCGGTGAGGCCCTGGGCCCCCATCATCCGCACGTAGGCCCACGAGATCGGCAGGATCCCGGCGGAGCCGTACGGCGCCGCACTGATCGGCCCGATGCCGGTGCGCTTGTCCGCCTCGGGGTGCATCGGGTGCGAGGGGAGGTACGGCGCCAGGTGCTCGCGCACGCCGACCGGGCCCACCCCCGGACCGCCACCGCCGTGTGGGATGCAGAACGTCTTGTGCAGGTTCAGGTGGGACACGTCGCCACCGAACTCGCCCGGCATCGCGTAGCCGAGGAGGGCGTTGAGGTTCGCCCCGTCGACGTACACCTGGCCACCGGCGTCGTGGACCACCTCGCACAGCTCGGAGATCGTGTCCTCGTAGGCGCCGTGGGTCGAGGGATAGGTGACCATGATCGCGGCCAGGTCGTCGCGGTGCTCCGCGCACCGGGCGCGGAGGTCGTCCATGTCGACCGAGCCGTCCTCGGCCGACTTCACGACCACGACCTGCATGCCGGCCATCACGGCCGAGGCCGCGTTGGTGCCGTGCGCCGACGACGGGATCAGGCAGACCCGGCGCTCACCGTCGCCGTTCGCGTCGTGGTAGCCGCGGATCGCGAGCAGGCCGGCGAACTCGCCCTGGGAGCCGGCGTTGGGCTGGATGGAGACCCGGGCGTAGCCGGTGACGGTGGCCAGCCACGACTCGAGCTGGTCGATCAGCCGTCGGTAGCCCTGGGCGTCCTCGGCGGGGGCGAACGGGTGCAGGTCGGCGAACCCGGGAAGGCTCACCGGCTCCATCTCGGTGGTGGCGTTCAGCTTCATGGTGCACGAGCCCAGCGGGATCATCCCGCGGTCGAGCGCGTAGTCGCGGGCCGAGAGCCGCCGCAGGTAGCGCAGCATCGAGGTCTCGGACCGGTGGGTGTTGAAGACCTCGTGGGTGAGGAAGTCCGTCGTACGCCGCAGCCCGGTCGGGATGGCACCAGACATCCCCTGGGACATGGCATCGACCACCGGCTCGTCCGCCGTACCACCCTCCAGGCCGAAGGCACCGAGCACGGCGTCCAGGACGTCGGGGTCGGTCACCTCGGACGTGCTCAGGCCGACGTGGTCGGCGTCCACGTGGCGCACGTGCACACCAGCGGCACGAGCAGCGTCGACGACCTCCGCGGCGCGACCCGGCACCCGGGCCAGCACGGTGTCGAAGAACGACTCGTGGACGACCTCCACCCCTCCGGCGCGCAGCCGCTCGGCCAGCGCGACCGCCTGGGCGTGCACCCCGCCGGCGATCCGGGTCAGCCCGTCCGGGCCGTGGTAGACGGCGTACATGGAGGCGACCACGGCCAGCAGCACCTGGGCGGTGCAGATGTTGGACGTGGCGCGGTCACGACGGATGTGCTGCTCACGGGTCTGCAGCGAGAGGCGGTAGGCCGGACGGCCGTGCGAGTCCACCGAGACGCCGACGAGCCGTCCGGGCAGGTGGCGCTCCAGTCCCTTGCGCACCGCCATGAAACCGGCGTGCGGACCGCCGTAGAAGAGAGGGACGCCGAAGCGCTGGGACGAGCCCACCGCCACGTCGGCACCGAGGGTGCCGGGTGACTCCAGGAGGGTCAGGGACAGCAGGTCGGCCGCGACGACGGCGAGGGCCCCACGGTCGTGCGCGTCCTTGATCACCGTGCGCGCGTCCATGACGTGGCCGGAGGCACCCGGGTACTGCACCAGGACGCCGCAGAGCTCACCGTCGGGCAGCCCGGCGGCGAGGTCCGCGACCACGACCTCGATGCTCATCGCACGCGCTCGGGTGCGCACGACCTCGATGGTCTGCGGCAGCGCGTCGGCGTCGACGACGAACGGACCGGTGGCCCGCTTGTTCGCGCGGCGGACGAGCGTCATCGCCTCGGCCGCGGCGGTGCCCTCGTCCAACAAGGAGGCGTTCGAGGTCTCCAGGCCGGTCAGGTCGGCCACCATCGTCTGGAAGTTGATCAGCGCCTCGAGGCGTCCCTGGCTGATCTCCGGCTGGTACGGCGTGTAGGCGGTGTACCAGGACGGGTCCTCGAGCACGTTGCGTCGTACGACGGGTGGCGTGACGGTCCCGTGGTAGCCGAGACCGATCATCGGCACGAGCGGGTTGTTCATCGCCGCGATCTCGTGCAGCTCCGCCGCCGTCGCCCTCTCGGTGGCGGCGGGTGGCAGATCGAGCCCTGAGGACCGGATCCGCCCGGGGACCGCGTCGTCCATCAGGGCATCGAGGCTGCTCACGCCCAGCGCCTTGAGCATCTCGGTGACCTGCCGGTCGTCGGGCCCGATGTGGCGCTCGCTGAACGGACGCGGCCCGGTGGCCGCGGCGAGAGTTCTCTGTGACATGTCACTCCTGGTCGTGAGGCGATCTACCGGTCAACGGTGAGTACGCCTCCCGTCAGTCACAACGCCGTCGTTGCTCCTGAGTGCCAGACCGCACGGTCCTTGAGCCTGAGAGGTTGATGGGAGGAGTTGCCCCTTCGGCGCCCCGGTCTGCTCAGTGAGCGGTCCGGAGACTCTCCCGTGCGGGTTTGTCAGCAGGCACAAAACTACCAGCCCCCGCCTCGCAGTGAGGTGTCAGCCGGTCAGGCGGGACTTGCGACGGGCCGCGAGCTCGTCGTTGGCGAGCTCGGCTTCGGCCTCCGCGGTGCGCTCGGAGGGCAGGTCGGCCAGTGACCCCTCGATCTCGCGCCACACTCCCCCGATGGCGATGCCGAAGACTCCCTGTCCTCCCTGGAGCAGGTCGATGACCTCGTCGTTGCTGGTGCACTCGTAGACGCTGGCCCCGTCACTCATCAACGTGACGCGGGTCAGGTCGTCGGTGCCCCGGGCACGCAGGTGGGCGACCGCGGTGCGGATCTGCTGCAGCGAGATCCCGGCGTCGAGGAGCCGCTTGATGACCTTGAGCAGCAGGATGTCGCGGAAGCCGTACAGCCGCTGGGTGCCTGAACCGGTCGCGCTGCGCACGGTGGGCTCCACCAGTCCGGTGCGGGCCCAGTAGTCCAGCTGACGGTAGGTGATGCCGGCCGCGTTGCACGCCGTGGGACCGCGGTAGCCGAGGTCCTTCGGGTGCGTGGAGACGTCGTCGTCGAAGAGCAGGCCCTGCTCCTCGGCGTGCAAGGACGCCTCGAGGGCCGCCTTCTCTGCCAAGGGATCATGGCCCGCGGTGGTGCTCGCGCCGCCGTCGCCGTTCTTGGTGCCCACTGTTACCTCCGAAGTCAGCTCCACTGAGCGTAACCCCCAGGAAGGGTGGCTGGGCGGTTCCGACCTGACCAGAAGGAGGGGAATCGCAGCCTTGGAGTTACAGCGAAGACATTGCGAAGGTAAACCCCCGCTTGAGGGTTGGTCAAAGACATCGGCGGCGTGTCGCCTTAACCTTCAAGTTCAACTTGAGGGTCACGCCTGGATTCAGGCTTGACCCTTGTCGAAGTCCTCGGGCGAGACGTGGTCGAGGAACTCGCGGAACTTCTCGACCTCGTCCTCCTGCTCGTCGGGAACGACGATGCCGGCGTCGTCGAGGAGCTCCTCGGAGCAGACGATCTTCGACCCGGTCCGCAGGGCGAGCGCGATCGAGTCCGACGGACGGGCACTCACCTCGACTCCCGAGGCCAGCACGAGGGAGGCGTAGAAGACGTTGTCGCGCATCTCGGTGATCCGGATCTCTGCGACCTCGTTGCCGGTCGCCTCGAGCACGTCCCGGAGCAGGTCGTGGGTCAGCGGCCGTGGCGGCACCACGCCCTGCTGGGCGAAGGCGATGGCGGTGGCCTCGACCGCGCCGATCCAGATGGGCAGGTAGCGCTCCCCCATCAGCTCCCGCAGCAGCACGATGGGCTGGTTGGAAGGCATCTCGACCCTGACTCCGACTACCTCTACCTCGCGCACGTCGTCAGCCTACTGCCCGCCGGGTCGGGTCAGCGCAAGGAGCGCAGACCGGACTTCACGAGGACGGCGTGCAGACGGACCGAGAGCACCGCCATCTCGTCCACGGTCTGGGCGGCACGCCCCTCGGCCCCGTCCTCGCGGCTGCGTCGGATCGGCGAGACGATCTGCTCCATCAGCCCGACCTCACGGTCGGCCGCGGTCTTGAAGGAACGCAGGTGTCGCGGCTCGACACCGTAGGCGGCGAGCTCGCCGGCCACCTTGGCGATGACCAGGGCGTCGGCGTCGTAGTGCTTCGAACCGGGCCGGGGTCGCACCAGCCCGAAGTTCTCGAGGGCCTCGAGCGTCTCCTCGGTGATCTCGGCGGTCTTGACCAGCTCACGGCGCGAGATGCGGACGTCGGGCGAGCTGGCCAGCAGCGACTCGACCCCGGGTGCGGGGTTGGTCAGCAACGAGCCGGGGATGCTGGGCGACCCGCTGACCGGTGGCGGTACGAGACCACGGTCGAGCGCCTCGAGATGCTCCTTGATCACCTTCAGCGGCAGGTAGTGCTCCTGCTGGACCCGGATGATGTAGCGCAGCTTCTCCATGTCCTCCACGGAGTACTTGCGGTAGCCGGAAGGAGTCCGCTCGGGCTCGACGAGCCCTTCGTTCTCCAGGTGCCGGATCTTCGACTCCTTGATGTCGACGTCCGGGAACTCGGCCTTCAGGTCGGCCACGGCCTGCCCGATGGTGATCCGGCCTACCTTCTGGGCCGACTGACGCACGACTCAGCTGTCCTTCTCGTCGCTGGCGAAGAAGATCAGGCGGAACTTGCCGATGCGGACCTCGTCACCGTTCTGCAGTTCCGCGTCGTCGACCCGGTCACCGTTGAGGTAGGTGCCGTTGAGGCTGCCGACGTCGTGGAGGCGGAAGGTGCCACCGTCGCGACGGAACTCGACGTGGCGTCGCGAGACCGTGATGTCGTCGAGGAAGATGTCGCTCTCGGGGTGACGACCCACGGTCGAGAGGTCGGTGTCGAGCAGGTAGCGGCTTCCGGCGCCCGGACCGCGCTGCACGACGAGCAGCGCACTGCCGGGGGGCAGCGCATCGACCGCGGCCGCGTCGGCGGAGTTCAGCGACGCCCGCTCGTCCGACTCGGCCTTCGCGGGAGCTCCGAAGGTGATCGTCGTGGTCGCGTCGTTGGGGGCCGGTTCGCCGGCAGGTGCCAGCGGAGTGCCACATTGCGAGCAGAACCGCGCGTTGTCGGAGTTCTGGCTCCCGCACTGCGAGCAGAATGGCATGTCGTCGATCTCCCCACCGTTGTCGTGTCGTCGTGTGCCAACCTTGAAGTCTCGGTGAAGGGTCAAGGTTGTGGCGTCAACCTATCAGCGGAGGACAACGCGACGGACCACCCCGAACCGAGTTTCGGACGATCAGACGTCGAGAGTGGCCTGGTAGGTCGCGGCGTCCATCAGGTCGGCCGACCCGCTGTTGTCGGCCGCGATCTCGAACAGCCACCCATCGCCGTAGGGATCGGTGTTCACCAGCTCGGGCGTGGCGTCCAGGGCCTCGTTCCGCGCCACGATCTCGCCACCCATCGGGGCGTAGACCTCGCTCACGGACTTCGTCGACTCGAGCTCACCGACCACTGCACCGGCGACCACGTTCTCACCGACCTCGGGAAGCTGCACGAACACGATGTCGCCGAGGGCGTCCTGAGCGAAGTCGGTGATGCCGATCCGGACCGAGCCCTCGGCCTGACCGGGCTCGCGCAACCACTCGTGCTCGGAGGTGTACTTCAGGTCTTCGGGAATCACGCTGCTCCTCGTCGTTGCTCGGCGCACCGGCCGAGGTTCGGCTGGTGACTCCCGGCAGGTTACTGCCCGGGGACCGGTTCGGCGTAGCGGGGCTTCGAGGGCGTCCGGGTCACCGTGACCTCGATCCGGTCCTCCTTCTTGACCGACACCGAGCCGGAGTCCTTCTCGACGTCGTCGGTGAACCCGTCCTGGAAGGTCAGGGCCCCGGCGAGCGTGTCGGGGTTGCCGATGGCGTCGATGACGTAGGGAGGCTGCAGGACGACACCGTCGACCCGGATCCCCTCGGGATCATCCTCGAAGGAGGTCTGCGCGATCACCCGGACCCGGTCGTTGATCTCGATCGCCTCGACGCCGGCGTTGCGCAGCTCCTCGACCCCGTCCAGCACGTGGCTCAGGCTCAGGTCGCCCTTCGGGTCCTCGACCGTGATGCGGATCCCCGGACCGGTCGCGGGCACGGTCCCGGCCAGGACGCCCAGGGTGGCGACCTCCTTGCGTGCCTGCTCGAGCGCCGTCGTACGCCGCTGCGTGCTGCTGCGCAGGCTGTCGCGGGTCGTCTCGAGCTCGCTGATGTCGCGCTCGGCCTTGCGGGAGGCCGACTGCAGACCGTTGAGCGCCTGGATCAGCTCGGCCTGGCGGAGTCCCTCGTAGGTGTCGTCCTGGCCGGTCAGCCGGGCCTGGGTCACGGCGGCGAAGGCGAGCAGGCCGACCAGCACCGCCACCACCGCCTGACCGCGCGACGGAGCGAGGAAGGAGCGGCGGAGCCGCTCCAGGCCGGAGGGAGGAGGAGTGTCGTCAGGAGCAGTCATGGGCGCTCACGCGTGGAAGAGGTGACGGCGGATGGCGGCCACGTTGGAGAAGATCCGGATCCCCAGGACGACCACGACGCCGGTGGAGAGCTGGGCGCCGACGCCGAGCTTGTCCCCCAGGAACACGATCATCGCCGCGATCAGCACGTTGCTGATGAACGAGATCACGAACACCTTGTCGTCGAAGATGCCGTCGAGGAAGGCTCGGAAGGCACCGAAGACCGCGTCCAGCGCGGCGACGACGGCGATCGGCAGGTACGGCTCCATCGCCAGCGGGACAGCCGGGCTGAGCACCAGTCCGAGAACGATGCCGGCGACCAACCCGAGGATCGCGATCATGGAGCTCCACCCTTTCCTTGGTCCTGGTTGGCGTAGCGCAACGACACCGCGGTGCCGGGCAGACGAAGCGTGGACACGGGCGTGATGGTCAGCTGCAGGCCGACCTCGCGCGTCAGGTCCAACCATGCCTGACCGCTCGAGGTTTCCGCGAACCGTGCGGGCAGCGTGTCTTGGTTGCCGATCGCGGTGACGACGTAGGGCCGACGCAGTGACCGGGCGTTCACGGTGATGGCTCCCCCGGCCAGCCGGATCGTGCTCAGGGTCGTGAGTCGCTGGCCGTTCAGCGCGATCGCCTCGGCTCCGGCGCCCCACAGCCCGTTGACGAGCTTCTGCAGGTCGGTGTCCAAGACCTGGTTGCGCGGGCTGCTCGCACCAGGGGCGTCGTCGGCCACGACTCGTACGCCGGGACCTCGGACCGGGACCGTCCCGGACTTCACGCCGAGGAGGGTGATGGTGTCCAGCAGCGACTGCGCGGACGTGTCGCTGGCGAGCTGCCGGCGCTGCAGGGAGTCGGTCTCGGCCTGCAGGCGCACGATCCGGGCACGCTGCGCGGTGAGCGCGGTGCGCGCGTCGTTGACCTGGCCGGCAAGGTCTTGTCGCCCGCGCTCGTCGGTGACGGAGTTGCGCGAGGTCTGGGCGGCCGCGGTCATGACGAGGACCGCGAACAGTGCCATCACGAGCGCTCCCGCCAGACCGATCCGGCGGCGGGGTCCCCTGGCCCGCCCACCGGTCCCCTCGCTCGTCCCCTCGCCCGTCTTCTGGCTCGTCTCCTGGGAGGCTCTCTGCTCGGAGGCGAAGGCGTAGTCCTCGTCGAGCGCGTGCGTGGTCAGGTAGTCCAGCAGGCCCATCGTGGCCTGCGGCGGGAGACGGTTCGGGGCGGCCATCTCAACCCTCCGTGAGGCTCGGGGCACGGCGGCCACGGTCGGCCATCAGCTTGCGGACCTGCCAGGCGTAGAGCAGGCCCGCCCACCAGTAGAGCCCGATGCCCCAGACGGCGAACGCCCAGCCGAAGACCTCCGACAGGGTCGCGACGGGGCCGCTCCCGTCACCGAGGAAGAGCAGCGGAAAGGAGTAGAGCAGTGCCGCCGTGGCCGCCTTGCCCAGGTAGTGCACCGGGAGGGCGGAGTAGCCGCGCGTCCGGAGGAAGGGGACCAGGCACCACAGGAAGGCGTCGCGCAGGGGCAGCAGCACCGCCACCCACCACGGCATGATGTCGCGGTAGAGCAGGCCGATGACCGCGGCCAGGATGTAGAGCCGGTCGGCGACGGGGTCGAGGATCTCCCCCAGCTTGGACATCTGGTTGAGGCGACGGGCCAGATAGCCGTCGAGCCAGTCGCTGAAGCCGGCGACCATGAGGACGACCAGCGCCCAGACGTCGGCCTCGGGTCCGATGACCAGCCACAGGAACAGGGGTACGCCGGCCAACCTCACCATGCTGATGATGTTGGGGAGCGTCCACACCGCAGCGGTGCTGGCGCCGTCGGGCTGGCGAGCCACGGGTCCCTCCTGACGGGTCGTCGGAGGTCACCCTATCGGCGGGTCGTTCAGTTCAGGCAGCAACCGCACCGAGGACAGTGTCCCCGCTTGGTGGTGCCGATCTCCTGGCCGCAGCTGCACACCAGCAGTGTGGTCACGCCAGATCCGCTGGCGTTCGTTGGCCCGTACAGAGCCGCTTCTGTCGCGATCATTGGTTGCTCCCTCGATGTCCCTACCCATAGGACGCCCTGTCCCTTATGTCGGAGACATCAACACGCCCGAATAGTCCGAACGTGCTATGGATTTTGACCCAGAGAGGCCACCCGGCCCCGTCACTGGTCTGGACCGCTAATGTCCGTTATAACCGATTAGTACACTGGGTGATCGAGGTGTGTATCCAGCGGACCGCTGCTAGCTCGGGGTCGGCCAACCGGTGTAGGCCTCGGCCAGGTAGGTCGATCCCGCCCGTGACGAGGTCACCATGGACAGCTCCCCGATCTGTCGGCGCACGTCGAAGGGAGTGGCGTCCGCGCCGAGGTGCAGCATCGTGGTCATCCAGTAGGAGAAGTGCTGCGCCTTCCAGACCCGCCCCAGGGCTCGGGTGGTGTAGTGGTCGAGGAGCGAGGCGTCCTTCTTGGCCACGGCACGTTCGAGCTCCTCGGCCAGGACCCGCACGTCGGCCAGGGCGAGGTTGAGCCCCTTCGCGCCGGTCGGCGGGACCGTGTGCGCGGCGTCGCCGGCCAGCAGCAGGTTCCCGTGGCGCATCGGCTCCTGCACGAAGCTGCGGAAGGGCAGCACCGACTTCGAGGTGATCGGCCCCTGCTGCAGGGTGTAGCCGTTGGCTCCGACGCGGGACTGGAGCTCGTCCCAGACGCGGTCGTCGGACCAGGCGGCGACGTCGGTGTCGACGTCGCACTGGAAGTACATCCGCTGCAGCGACTCGGTGCGCTGGCTGATCAGGGCGAACCCGCGGTCGGAGTGGTTGTAGATCAGCTCCGGGGCGCTCGGCGGCGCCTGGCACAGGATGCCGAACCACGCGAAGGGATACTCCCGGGAGTACTGCCGGCGACGTGCCTCGGGGAACGACCGGCGACAGATGCTCCTGGAGCCGTCGGCCCCGACGAGGTAGTCGCACCTGACCTCGTGGGCGACACCGTCGTCGTCGGTGAACAGGACGCCGGGGCGGTCGCTGGTGAGGTCCACCACGGACACGTCGGCCACTGCGAAGCGCACGTCTCCCCCGTCCCGCTCCCGGGCGTCGGCCAGGTCGATGAAGACGTCGGTCTGGGGGTAGAGCTGGGCTGAGGCACCGACCAGCTCCTGGAAGTCGATGCGATGCCCCTCGCCACCGAAGGCCAGCTCGATGCCCTCATGGCGGTAGCCGTCCCGCAGCACCCGGTCGGAGACACCCGTGTCGACGAGCAGACGGACGCTGTCCTGTTCGAGGATTCCCGCCCGGTGGGTCGCCTCGATCTCGTCCCGAGCGCGCACCTCGACCACCACCGACGCGATGCCCTCGAGCGCCAGCAGGTGGGAGAGCATCAGTCCGGCGGGGCCACCACCGACGACGGCGACGGTCGTGCGGGTCTGTAGGGGGAGCATCAGTCGATCATGCGGCGATCCGGAGTGGGTCACCAGCGCAGGATTCCGGTCAGTGGAAGCGGTCGACCGAGGTGGAGGGGTCGATCAGGGCCCGCCCGATGCCGCGGGCGGCGACCTGCATGGCTGTGACCAGCTTGGCCCTGTCCTTCTTCAGGCTCGGCACCACGATCCCCAGCGCGGCCACGACCTCGGTCCCGGCCCGGATCGGCACCGCCACCGAGCAGGCGCCGAGGCTCATCTCCTCGACCGTCGTGGCGTAGTCCTCCCGGAGCACCTTCGCCAGCTGTCTGCGCAGGAGGCCCGGCTGGTTGATCGTGTACGCCGTGATCCGTGGCAGCCGTGCGAGCACCTCGGCCTGGACCGTCGGAGGCGCGTGGGCCAGCAGCACCTTCCCGACCCCGGTGGCGTGCATCGGGAGGCGTGACCCGATGGTGCTCACCACCGGCACGGAGGCGTGCCCGGACAACCGGTCGAGGTAGAGCACCTGGCTCCCGTCCCGGACGGCGAGGTGCACGGTGGCCAGCGTCGCGCCGTAGAGGTCGTGGAGGTAGGGCGAGGCCAGCTGCCGCAACCCGGTGTGGAGCGGCGCGAGCAGTCCGACGTCCCAGAGGCGACGACCCACGACGTACTCCCCCGACGGCGTCCGACTCAACGCGCCCCACGCCACGAGCTCGGCCACCAACCGGTGGGCGGTCGGCACCGGGAGGTCGGCCCGTTGCGCCAGCTCGCTCAGCGAGAGCCGCCGGTGCCGCGCGTCGAACGCCCCGATCAGTGCCAGCGCACGACTGGTGACCGTTGCTCCCGCACGTGACACGTTTCCCGCCATGAGCTCATTCTTCCACCCAGTGAAATCAGGAGCGACCAGGAGCACTCGGTCCGTCGTAGGTTGTGCGGGTGACCGAGACACCCGAGACCATGCCGACCCTGGCCTCACAGGCGGAGATCGATGCGGAGATCGCCGCGATCCGCGAGGACCACGAGCGCGCCGGCGTGGAGGAGACCCAGCCACGACGCGACTACGCGCCGTACCGCAGCAGCCTGCTCCGCCACCCCACCAAGGACCTGCACCACGCGGACCCCGAGACGATCGAGCTGTACGCGCCGGTTTTCGGGCACCGTGACGTCGGGCGTCCGGAGTCCGACCTGACCATCCAGCACCACGGCGAACCCGTCGGGGAGCGCATCGTGCTCACCGGCCGCGTCCTCGACGGCGAGGGTCGTCCCGTGCGGAACCAGCTCGTCGAGATCTGGCAGGCGAACGCGGCCGGCCGCTACCTCCACAAGCGGGACCAGCACCCGGCCCCCATCGACCCGAACTTCACCGGCGTCGGGCGCACCCTCACCGACGACCACGGCACCTACTCCTTCACCACGATCAAACCGGGGCCCTACCCGTGGAAGAACCACCGGAACGCGTGGCGTCCCGCGCACGTGCACTTCTCCCTGTTCGGCACCGAGTTCACCCAGCGGATGATCACCCAGCTGTACTTCCCCGGTGACCCCCTGTTCGGGCTCGACCCGATCTACCAGTCGGTCGTCGACCCGTCGGCCCGGGAGCGGCTCGTGGCGACCTACGACCACGAGGTGACGCAGCACGAGTGGGCCACCGGCTACCGGTGGGACATAGTGCTGACCGGCGCGCATCGCACGCCCATGGAGGAAGAGGAGGCCACGCAGTGACGCAGGGCACGACGCTCAAGCCCACCCCGGGCCAGACGATCGGACCGTTCTACGGCTACGCACTGCCCTACCCGGGCGACAGCGAGCTCGTGCCCGTCGGACACCACGACGCCGTCCGTCTCCACGGCACCGTGTACGACGGGGCCGGGCAGCCGATCCCCGACGCCCTCATCGAGATCTGGCAGCCCGACGGGGAGGGCCGCGTGGCCCGGGCCGAAGGGTCCCTGCGCCGAGACGGCTACACCTTCACCGGCTTCGGTCGTGCCGCCGTCGACGACAACGGCCACTACTCCTTCACCACCCTCCGGCCCGGGCCGACCGCTCCAGGCGCGGCGCCGTTCGTCGCGATGACGATCTTCGCCCGTGGACTGACGAACCGCCTCTTCACCCGGGTCTACCTGCCGCTGGACGACGGGGCGGCAGCCGCCGACACCTTCCTGGGCTCGCTGCCGGAGGATCGGCGCGCCACGGTGATCGCCACGGCCGACCAGGACGGCTTCCGCCACGACCTGCGTCTGCAGGGCGCGGGCGAGACCGTGTTCCTGCAGTTCCCGGGGGCCTGATGGCGGACCTGCTGTGGCCCGGCGACGAGCGCGCCGGGCGGCTGTTCGCCCCGGCCACCGTGCTGGCGGCCCTCGTGCGGGTCGAGGCGGCATGGTTGCAGGCGCTCGTCTCGACGGGCGTCGTCCCCGCCTCTGCCCGCGACGATCTCGACGCGCTGATCGCCCCGCGCGACGCCGAGGCCGTCGCTGCCGGAGCCGAGTCCTCGGGCAACCCGGTGATCCCCACGCTCGCACTCCTGCGCGAGCGTCTCGAACGGCGCAACCCGGTGGCGGCCCGGTGGCTGCACCGGGGCCTGACGAGCCAGGACGTGCTGGACACCGCACTGGTGCTGTGCGCCCGTGAGACCGCCCGGCGGGTGCTCGCGGACATCGACCAGCAGGTGGCCGCTCTCGTCGCGCTGGCCGACCGGCACCGCGACGACCTGATGGCCGGAAGGACGCTGACCCAGCACGCTGTCCCCATCACCTTCGGGCTCAAGGCCGCCCAGTGGCTCCAGGGAGTGCTCGACGCCCGGGACGACCTCGCGGACGCCTCCGCGCGGCTTCCGGCCCAGTTCGGCGGAGCAGCCGGGACGCGGGCAGCGACGGCCGAGCTGGTGTCCCGGTCCGGTTCCGCTGCGACCGTCGACGCCGTGGTCGCGGAGGCCTCGCGACTGCTCGACCTGCACCCTGCGCCCCCGTGGCACACGAGCCGGGCGCCCTTCACGCGGTACGCCGATGCCCTGGTCACCGCCACCGACGCCTGGGGCCGGATCGCCAACGACGTGCTCCTGCTGACCCGCCCCGAGCTGGGCGAGCTGGCGGAGGACACCGTCGAGGGCCGCGGCGGCTCCTCGACCATGCCGCAGAAGGCCAACCCGGTGCTGTCGGTCCTGATCCGCCGGGCCGCGCTGACCTCCCCGGCCCAGGCTGCCGCGCTCCACCTCGCCGCCGCCGCCAGCATCGACGAGCGCCCGGACGGCGGCTGGCACACGGAGTGGTCCACCCTCGCCTCGTTGTCGCGCCACACGGCGACGGCGGCGTCCCAGACCGCGGAGCTGCTCGAGGGGCTGCACGTCGACAGCGGCAGGATGGTCGCGCTCGTCAAGCAGCGCACCTCGGCGCTGCTCGCCGAGCAGCGCAGCATCCAGAGCCTGTTCGACCCCGCCTCTGACCCTGCCCCTGACTTCGACCCCAGCCACTACCTCGGCACCACCGCGTCGGTGATCGACCGGGTCATCGCCCGAGCCCAGAGCAAGGAACGCCTGTGAGCATCCCGACCATCACCGCCGTCCGGCTGACCGGCGCGGCCAACCGGGCCGAGCTGCCCCTGCTCGTCCTGGGGCCGTCGCTCGGCACGTCCGCCGCCACGCTGTGGACCGAGTGCGCCGCGGGTCTGACCGACGTCTTCGACGTGGTCGCGTGGGACCTGCCGGGCCACGGCTACAACCACTCCGTGGACGAGGAGCCGTTCTCGATGGCCGAGCTCGCCCAGGGCGTGCTCCGCGTGCTCGACGGGATCCTCGAGCAGCGCGACCAGTTCAACGGCCCCTTCGTCTACGCCGGTGACTCCGTCGGTGGCGCCGTGGGACTGCAGCTGCTGCTCGACCATCCCCATCGGGTGGACTCCGCGGTGCTGCTCTGCACCGGCGCCCAGATCGGCGACCCCTCGATGTGGGGCGGCCGTGTCGGCCAGGTCAGCGTCTCCGGCACCTCGGTGATGGTGTCCGGCTCGGCCGAGCGATGGTTCGCTCCCGGTTTCCTCGACCGCTCCCCCCGGACCGGATCGGCCCTGCTGCACGCGCTGCAGGACGCCGACGACCGCGGCTACATCCAGGTGTGTGAGGCGCTCGCCGGGTTCGACGTCCGCGACCGCCTGGGTGAGGTGGCGGCACCCGTGCTGGCCGTGGCGGGCGCCCTCGACCTGGCCACGCCCACCGAGAAGCTCCGCGAGATCGCCGAGGGCGTGCAGCACGGTCGACTGGTCGAGCTCGACGGAGTCGCCCACCTGGCGCCCGCCGAGGTGCCGGACCGGGTCGCCCGGTTGATCCGTCAGCACGTCCTCGGCGAGGTCGAGCCCGAGGAGACGACACCCGGACCGTCCTACGACGCGGGGATGGTCGTACGACGCGAGGTCCTCGGCGACGCCCACGTCGACCGGGCCACCGCTGCCACGACGGACCTGACCCGGGAGTTCCAGGAGCTCATCACCGAGTACGCCTGGGGTCGCATCTGGACGCGACCGGGTCTCGACCGCCGCAGTCGGTCGATGATCACCCTCACCGCCCTGATCGCCCGGGGGCACCACGAGGAGCTCGCGATGCACGTGCGGGCCGCCCGCACCAACGGTCTGACCCGCGAGGAGATCAAGGAGCTCATCCTGCAGAGCGCCGTCTACTGCGGGGTGCCCGACGCCAACACCGCGTTCCGCATCGCTCAACGCGTGCTGGACGAACTCGATGCAGAAGGAGACTCATGAGCGCGTTCCTCTACGACGCCGTTCGCACCCCGTTCGGCCGGTTCAACGGAGGGCTGGCCGGCGTACGCCCTGACGACCTGGCGGCTACCGTGCTCACCGCCATCCGGGAGCGGAGCCCGCAGCTGGACCCGGCTGCCGTCGACGAGGTCGTCCTCGGCAACGCCAACGGGGCCGGCGAGGAGAACCGCAACGTGGCCCGCATGGCCAGCCTGCTGGCGGGCTTTCCCGTCTCGGTGCCCGGTTCGACCGTCAACCGGCTCTGCGGCTCCTCGCTGGACGCCGCCATGACGGGCTCGCGGATGATCGAGACCGGTGACGCCGAGATCGTGCTGACCGGTGGCGTGGAGTCCATGACCCGCGCGCCGTGGGTGCTCCCCAAGCCGAGCCGCGGCTTTCCCGCCGGCAACCTCGAGGCCGTCTCGACCACCCTCGGCTGGCGACTGGTGAACCCGGAGATGCCCCCGGAGTGGACCGTCTCGCTGGGCGAGGCCAACGAGCAGCTCCAGGAGAAGTACGACGTCTCGCGGGAGCGCCAGGACGCGTTCGCCGCCCGCTCGCACCAGCTGGCCGACCGGGCCTGGACCGAAGGGTTCTACGACGACCTGGTCGTCGGCGTGCCGGGGGTCGACGTCCCCCGCGACGAGTCCATCCGTCCCGGATCCAGCGCAGAGTCGCTGGCCACGCTGAAGCCGTCCTTCCGAGCCGACGGCACGATCACGGCCGGCAACGCCTCGCCGTTGAACGACGGTGCCTCGGCGGTGCTGCTCGGCTCGGAGCAGGCGTCCGACCGGCTCGGCCGCGCCCCCGTCGCCCGGATCGCCGGCCGCGCCGCGCACGCGCTGGAGCCGCAGAGCTTCGGCTACGCCCCGGTCGAGGCGGCCGAGAAGGCGATGGCCAGGGCCGGCATCAGCTGGTCCGAGGTCGGGGCCGTCGAGCTCAACGAAGCCTTCTCGGTGCAGTCGCTGGTCTGCCTGGACGCCTGGAAGATCGACCCGGCGATCGTCAACACCCGCGGCGGCGCGATCGCGATCGGCCACCCGCTGGGTGCCTCCGGCGGCCGCATCCTCGGCACGCTCGCCAAGGTCCTGCGCGAAGGTGGCCACCGCTGGGGCGTCGCGGCGATCTGCATCGGCGTGGGCCAGGGCCTCGCCGTCGTGCTGGAGAACGTCACGTGACCGACGTGCTCGAGACCACCGACGCCGCCGACCGGGCCGTCGCCGACATTCCCGACGGTGCCACCGTCCTGATCGGTGGCTTCGGCACGGCCGGCCAGCCGGTCGAGCTCATCGACGCGCTCCGCCGCCAGGGCGCCGCGGACCTCACGGTCGTGAACAACAACGCCGGCAACGGTGACACCGGCCTCGCCGCCCTGCTGAAGACCGGCCACGTCAGCCGGATCATCTGCTCGTTCCCACGGCAGAGCGACTCCTGGGTCTTCGACGACCTCTACCGCTCCGGGCGCATCGAGCTGGAGGTCGTGCCCCAGGGCAACCTCGCCGAGCGGATGCGCGCGGCGGGTGCCGGCATCGGCGCCTTCTTCAGCCCCACCGGGGTGGGCACCCCGCTCGCGGTGGGCAAGGAGGAGCGCACCATCGACGGACGTGCCTACGTGCTGGAGTACCCGATCCGCGGTGACTACGCCCTCATCAAGGCGCACACCTCCGACCGGATGGGCAACCTGGTCTACCGCAAGACCGCCCGCAACTTCGGGCCGGTGATGGCCACCGCAGCCGCGACCACGGTCGCCCAGGTGGTGGAGGTCGTGGAGACCGGCTCGCTCGATCCGGAGAGCGTCGTCACGCCGAGCATCTACGTCGACCGGGTGGTGCTGACGTGAGCGGCACCCTGTCGAAGGACCAGATCGCGCAGCTGATCGCCGACGACATCCCCCAGGGTGCCTTCGTCAACCTCGGCATCGGTCAGCCCACCCTCGTCGCCGACCACCTCGACCCCGAGCGAGGGGTCGTGCTGCACACCGAGAACGGCATGCTCGGCATGGGCCGGGCCGCCGTCGACGAGGAGATCGACCCCGACCTGATCAACGCCGGGAAGGTCCCGGTCGTGGAGACGCCGGGGGCGTCGTACTTCCACCACGCCGACTCCTTCGCGATGATGCGCGGTGGCCACCTCGACGTCTGCGTGCTGGGGGCCTTCCAGGTCTCGGTCCGCGGGGACCTGGCCAACTGGCACACCGGCGCCGCGGACGCGATCCCGGCCGTGGGCGGGGCCATGGATCTCGCCATCGGAGCCAAGGACGTGCTCGTGATGATGACGTTGTTCGCCAAGGACGGCTCCTCCAAGCTGGTGCCCGAGTGCACCTACCCGCTCACCGGCGTCGCCTGCGTCAGCCGGGTCTACACCGACCACGGCGTCTTCGAGATCTCCGACGCCGGGGTCCGACTGCGGGAGGCGTACGGCGCCACGCTGGACGAGCTCCGGGAGCGGACGGGCCTCGACCTGCTCAGATGAACCGCTCGGGTGAACCCACGGTCGCCGTGGCATGGGGGCGGTTCGGGCCGTCCTCCTTCTGAGGACCTCCGACCCTTTCGTGGCACTCACCCGCGGGCCACACTGGGGCTGAGGCCGAAGACCGTCGATGGAGGACCCCGTGCTGGTGCAGGACGTGATGACCAGGGAGCCGCTCACCGTGACGCCCGAGACCCGGGTGAAGCAGGCGGTGACTCTCCTGGCCGAGCGCAAGATCTCCGCGCTACCGGTCGTGGACGGCCCGGGACACGTGATCGGCATCGTCAGCGAGGCCGACCTGATCCGCGACGCGTTCGCCCCCGACTCCCGCGCGCACGAGCTTCCGCACGACGACACGGGGCGTACGCCGGCACTGCTCGTCTCCGAGGTGATGACGTCGCCCGCCGTGACGGTGCACGAGCGCACGGACCTCGCCGAGGTGGTCGAGGTGATGACCTCGCGCAGGCTCAAGAGCCTTCCCGTGGTCGACGCCCAGGGACGCGTGGTCGGGATGCTCAGTCGCAGCGACGTGCTCCGCGTTCGCGCCCGGCCCGACGACGTGCTGGCCCACGAGGTCAGCGACCTGCTGGCCTCGCTGGAGCACGCCGACTGGGTGGTCGAGGTGTGCGACGGGGCCGTCACGATCGAGGGGCCGGACAACGAGCTCGACCGGTCGATCGCGACGGTGGCCGCGAACACCGTGGCAGGCGTCGTCGAGGTCAGTGTGCGAGGTAGGTAGCGCTCATGTCGAGGTCGCCGTGTCCTGCGTCGACCGCGCGGGCGAGGTGGTCGCGGATGCCGGGCATCGGACCGAGATCGGTGCCCGCACCCTGCGCGGCAGCCATGATCAGCTCGACGTCCTTCAGCGCCCCGGACAGCGCGAAGGCCGGGTCGAAGCTGCCCGCGATCATCGCCTTGCCCTTGTGCTGGACGTAGGGCGAGTCCATCGCTCCTCCGGACACGGCTTCGAGGAAGAGGGCGGGATCGAGTCCGAGATCCCGGGTGAGCGCCAGGGAGTCTGCGACGCCCTCCAGCACGGTGGCCACCCAGGCGTTCGCCGCCAGCTTGAGCCGTGACCCCGCACCGGCCTCGCCGACCCACATCGTGCGGCTGCCGATGGCCTCGAAGAGCGGCTCCAGCGGCTCGTGCGTGGCGTCCGGTCCGGAGGCGAGCACCACGAGCACACCGTCCTCGGCGGGCTTGCGGGTGCCGAGCACGGGAGCGTCGACGAGCGTGACGCCGAGATCTTCGGCCAGACCGACGACCCGGTCGGACCCCTCCACGCCGATGGTGCTCTGCTGCACCCAGATGGCCTTCGGGCCGAGGTGACCGCGGGCCTCCTCCATGATGGACAGGACGCTGTCCGCGTCGTAGAGCATGGTCACGACGACGTCGGCGCCATCGACGGCCTCGGCGACGGAGCCGGCCACGGTGGCCACGTCGGACAGGGCCTGCGCCTTGTCCTGGCTGCGGTTCCAGACCCGCAGCGGCAGGCCGGCCTTCGCGATGTTGCGGGCCATGCCCGCGCCCATGGTGCCGGTTCCGAGCAGTGCGACGGTGGGGTTCTCAGTCATGGGGACACGCTACTCAAGCCGCCCACGGCCACAGCACGTCGACCCGGGGTATTCGTCGCCCCCGGACTCTGCGGTGGGTCCCCTGGCCGTCGGTGACGAGCACTCGGCCATGAGGTGTGGTCCAGGTGAACCGGCCGTCCCGCTGCTCCACCGCCCATCCGCCATGAGTTTTGATGCGGTGGTGATGTCGGGTCATCTTGCCGAGGTTGGACACGGTCGTCTGACCCGGAGGCCCGTTCTCGTCGTAGGCCGCCGTGTGGTCTCGGTCGAGACTGCGGCTCAGGGACGAGGCGAACGGGAACACGTCGGCGGGCCTGTGCAGCTGCAACCGTTCGTCGATGGCGGCCGGGACCTCGTAGCAGTCCGTGGCCATGCCCTGGTCGAGGTCGATCACCGGCCGCAGGCTGATGTGGTGGTGACCGAGGAGGTCGACCAGCTGGTTCCGGGTCAGGGCACCCAGGTCTTCAGCCCGGGCCGCACCACGGCCCTGCAGGATGGCGGGCGTGAGGTGCACGTAGACCGTTGCCTGGGGTCTCACCTTGCTCGCCACGGCGGTCCGGATCATCTCCGCGACGACCTCCGGGCAGTCGGCCTCGCGTGCACCGACGAGCAGCTTCAGGGCCGCCAGCGGGTTGCCCAGGAGGACGATCGCCTCGGTCCGCAGCTCGTCGACCGGCAGCGTCCGCTGCTCGGGGCTGCCGTGCTCGCGCATCAGGTGGGCGAGGTGGTCGAGCGTGCCGAAGAGCCGGCGCAGGCCCGCGCTCGCGCCACGAGCGACCAGCGTCCGGGTGCCGTGGTCATCGGCACGACTCAGCCACACCGAGCGAGCCGCCGCAGCCTCCTCCGCCTTCCGGTCCGCCAGCGACTGGTCGGCCTCGACCACCCGTGCCTCCACCACCCGGAGCAGCCGACCCGGAGGCAGCGTGCCGAGCACGTCGGCGATCGCGGCGTCGACCCATCCTGCGTGCTCCTCGCTCAGCCCACTGGTGGCGGCGGCGATCTTGCGGGCCACCCACAGCTCCAGACGGCCGGCCCCGAGCGCACCCCAGGTCCGGGGAAGCCGCGCGTCGATGTCCACGGCATCGGCCATCAGCTGGCGTCCGGCCAACGGGTGGATCTCGAGCGCTGCCGCAAGCTCGGCCGCGGCGTACTCATCCACCGGCAGCCCGACCGCTCCCAGAGGGGTCGGTCGTCGTCGTGGATCACGTAGCCGGTAGGGATCGGTGACGACGTGGGCCCGGGCCCACTCCTGGGCTAGCCGCAGCCGCTCGAACTCCGCCGCCCGGACCGCCACCAGGTTGGCCTCCAGCCGCGCCAGCACTCGGTGGGTGTGAAGGGTGGGAGCACCGACCGCCATGCTTCCATTCTCGTACGAACACCTGTTCGAGTCAAGAGGCCGTCATGCTGGGTGGGCCACCATGGCTCAGGCGATGACGGCGTCGATCGTCTTC
Organism: uncultured Actinomycetota bacterium; assembly: GCA_963843775.1. Taxonomy (GTDB): domain Bacteria; phylum Actinomycetota; class Actinomycetes; order Propionibacteriales; family Nocardioidaceae; genus Marmoricola. The sequence goes on along the minus strand of CAWJLT010000010.1, from coordinate 7,391 downwards.
TTCAGCGCACTCGGCTGGGCGGGGCTCTTCGGCGCCTTCTTCCTGGCCTCGAGCATGTCGGCGCCGAGCTCCTGGAGAGCCTTGCGGCCGAGCCCCTCGCGGACCTTCGGGAACCACTCCTTCTCCTCCTCGTCGATGTGGTGGTCGACGTTCTCGATGAGGACGGTGGTCTTGGCGTCGAACCGCTCGTGGTCGGGCGTCATGCCGACCAGCTCCATCACGAGCAGGTCGGCGACGTGGTGCTCCTCGTAGGACTCGAGCACGTCGTCCTCGAGGTCGGGAAGCAGCTCCCGCACCCGCGGGTACATGACCTCGTTCTCGATGTAGGTGTGCACCGTGAGCAGCTCGATCATCTTCTGCACCAGCTTGCCCTTGGTGGCCGTGGCGTTGTCGCCGGCCTTCTGGAAGTCGCGGAAGACCTTGCGGATCTCCTTGTGGTCGTTCTTGAGCATGACGATGGCGTCAGTGGACACGGGGCGCTCCTCAGCGTCGGTGGGTGCAGGCGTCATCCCCCGTACCCAGGGGCCGCAACGCAACACGCAAGGCGACCCTTACGTGCGCGCGATCGCCTTGTCGGCCAGGTCGTAGGCCGCCTCGAAGCCGTCCAGCGTCTGCTGCCAGTCCATCGGCGGCGGGTGCGCGAGGCTGTACGCCGACATCCCCTCGCGCACCTCGCGGTCGGTGGCCAGCACGTCGAGGGCGCGCACCATCTCCTCGTCGTCGTGGCACAGGAAACCCTCGACCCCGTGCTCGACGAACTCGCCCACTCCCCCGCTGCGCATCGCCACGACCGGCAGCCCGGCGGCCCGCGCCTCGAGCGCCGCGATGCCGAACGACTCCTGGTGGCACGGCGCGGCGTAGGCGTCGGCGCTGCGGTAGAGCTCGCGGATCTGCTCGCGCGAGCGGTGACCGACGACCTCGACCCACTCGCTCGTGCCCAGGTGCTCGTTGTGGGCGCGCACCTTCTCCTCGAGCGGTCCCTCACCCACGAGGACGGCTCGCAGCGGCACCTCTGGCGGGACGGCCGCACGCAGCGCGGCGAGGGTGTCGAGCATCTGGATCGGCCGCTTGCGCCCGGCCAGCCGCATCACCGCCACGATCGTGAAGGGACGGGAGGCGTCGTCGTCGTGCGACAACCGGCGCCACCAGTCCACGTCCACGGCGTTGAAGACGACGTCGATGGGGGTGTCGGGGCCGAGCGGCCCGCGCATGGACGAGGCGGCAGCCGAGCTGACCGCTGTCCACCGGACCGGCCAGGAGGACCAGCCCGCGATCGCACCGACGAGCCGCACCCACCCTTCGCGCCCCGTCCACATCGAGTGCACCGTGGCGATCGTCGGCGTACCGCACGCCACGGCGGCCTTGGCCACCCGGCTGGAGAACGGCGAGACGACCGAGAGGTGCGCGTGCACGACGTCGTACGACGACAGCCGGAGGTCGCGACGTGGCAGGAAGGGCAACGGCCAGGGGGCCGGGGTCGGCGTCCGGATGACTGCGACCGGACCGGAAGGGGTGGCCCCGGAACGGTCCGCCGTCGGGCTCAGGACGGTGACGTCGTGACCTGCCGCGGACTGACGAGCCGCCAGCTCCTCGACGAACATCTCGATGCCGCCGACGCGAGGACGGTAGACGTCGGTGACGTGCAGGATGCGCATCAGTCGACCGCCGCCGCGTGACGCTTCCGGCGACGTGCGAGCAGCCAACCCCCGAGCCAGAGACCACCGACCGGGATCTCCAGGGCGTAGGTGAAGCCGCGGTAGAGCAGCACCCCGGCCGTCATCACCGCGGGAGCGCCACCGAGGGCCACCAGCACGGCGGCGGTGCCGGCCTCCGCGAAGCCGGTGCCTCCCGGAGTGAGGAAGACCATCGACATCAGCCGGTCGACCGCGTACGCCGCCAGCACCACCACCGGACTCAGGTGACCACCCACCGCGTGCAGGCAGGCCCAGAGCAGCACCGCCTGAAGCACGCCGTAGCCGACCATCCCGAGCGACAGCTGGGCCCAGCGTGCGCCGACGAGGGAGGCGACGCGGTCGCGGAAGTCGAGGAGCACGGAGGTGACGACACCACGCTCGACCGGCCGGCGGACCCAGCGGCTGCCTCGCTCCACGACCGGTGCGGCCACGGCCACCAACCGGACAGCCGCCCCGTGGGTGGCGAGACCCGAGACCAGGACGATGACGAGCACGACGAGCACGCCCGCGGCACCCAAGCCGGTCCACCGCACCGTCTGGTTGACCTTCTCACCGGAGACGACCAGCGGCGATCAACGCGACGGCCGGCAGCGCGAGCTTGAGCAGGATTGACCACACGTTCGTGATCAGGGTGTAGGCCGAGAAGCCGGCGGCGCTGAACCCCCACGAGCGGATCATCAGGTAGTTCAGGGACATCCCCGCGGCGCCGCCGAACGGCAGCACGTTGGCCACGGCGCTGCCGGTCAGGTTGAGGTTGAGCGCGCGCAGCCGGGTCAGGCCAGGGAGGGCGGCCGTGAGCGTGAAGGAGTAGACGAACAGTCCGGCCGCCCACAGCAGCGCCAGCATCACCGACTCGGGGGCGGTGACCAGCTCGAGGGCCCGGGCGACCTCACGGAAGGTGGTGCCGACCAGCCTCGGCAAGGCATAGCCGAGCAGCCCGAGGGCGAGCGCCAGGGAGAGCACCACCCGGGGGGCCCTGCTGCCCGAGCGACGTCCTCCGGGGTCGGCGGCGTCATCCGGTGCTGCGTGCCAGACTTCCGACGTGCCGTTCACCCTCGTCTCCTTTCACGCACATCCAGACGACGAGGCGCTCCTCACCGGCGGCACGCTTGCTCGCGCCGCGGCCGAAGGGCACCGCGTTGTCCTGGTGACCGCCACGGCGGGCGAGGCCGGTCTGTCCGATGGTATGCGCCAGCACCCCCCACTCGGCGAACGCCGCCGGGCCGAGCTCGCCCGGGCGGCGGTCGCCCTGGGGTGTGCGAGGTGGGAGCTGCTGGACTACGAGGACTCCGGCTGGGGCACCCCCACGGGCACCCAAACGGGCACCCCCACGGGGAGCGGCGTCCGTGGCGGCCGCCCCTTCTCCGGGCTCGATCCCGCCGAGCCCGCGTCCCGGCTGGCCGAGATCCTGCGGGAGGAGGACGCCGACGTGCTGACGGTCTACGACGCCCAGGGCGGATACGGGCACCCGGACCACGTGCAGGTCCACCGGGTCGGCATCCTCGCCGCCGAGCTGGCCGGGACGCCCGTCGTCCTCGAGGCCACGATCGACCGCCACCTGCTCCAGCGCGTCGCGTCGGTCCTGCGCTGGCTGCCCGGGGTGTCGGGCCTCATCCCGCCGTCCCGGTTCGCGGCCTCGTTCGTCGCCCGTGCGGACCTCACGCACCGGGTCGACGTACGCCGTCATCTGGGCGCGAAGCGCGCGGCGCTGGCCGCGCACGCCTCCCAGGCCACCGGGGGCGGGTCCGTCCGCACGGTCGCGCTGCTCCTTCGGCTGCCGAAGCCCGTCCTCGGCCTGGCACTGGGTCGGGAGTGGTTTCGGGAGCGTGGGCGCAGTCCCTCAGGAGGACTGCTCGACGACGTCTTCGCCTCGCTGCGCTGAGGACTCCGGTCGGCCTCGCGGGTAGATCATCTTGGCCCCGAGGTAACAGGCCAGGACGGCGATCGCGATCCCGGCGGGATCGTCGACGAAGAAGTGCCAGCCGAGATAGACGGTGGCGATGACCGTGCAGAACAGGAAGACACCCATCGCGATCGTCGTACGTCGCAACCCGTAGTAGGCGCACATGAGGAAGATCACGGTGGTGACGCCGACGTGCAGGCTGGCGAAGGCGGAGACCTGGGCGAACGCGTCGTGGGCCTGGGGGTCCGCGAGGAGGTGCGAACGCTGGTCCATGTAGCGCGCCTGGGTGTCCTGGATCATCGTGTGCGGCAGCCGCGCGAACTCCTCGGGTGCGGACTGGAAGGGCCCCAGGGACGGGATCAGGTAGTAGCAGCCGACCCCGAAGATCCAGACCCACAGCGCCGAGGTGATGGCGACGTAGCCGTCCCGGATCCGGGTGCAGAACACCAGGGGCATCGGGATCGCGATCAGCACCATCGTGCCGAAGGACTCGTAGATGATCATCAGCACGTAGGCGGCGACGTGCGTGCCGAGGAGGTCGTGCAGGAGCACGTGCGGGCTGTGGCCGAAGAACAACCACTTGTCCCACGCGAGGAGCATCTCGTCGCGGGGGGCGTTCAGGACGTCCCAGCTCTTCAGGTTGTGGTAGCTGAAGTAGACGAGGTGGTAGGCCAGGAGTCCGCTGGCCGCCAGCGCCAGGCGATACCTCGTCCAACGGCTCCGCAGCATGGCGACGGTCTTCGCCACGGTCCAGCCGCGGCGGCCCACGCGCAGGCTAGCGTCGATGACCGCCATCGGGATGAAGAAGCCGATCGAGATCCCGATGCGCGAGAAGAAGATCGAGCCGTGGGGGTCCTTGATCGGGATACCCACGTGGTGCGACCAGTAGAGCATCACGACCACGAACGCGACCACGAGGACCCACACCCTCACCAGCCACCGGTGGTCGGTATCCCGCTCGGGAGGGGCCACCGGCTGCAGACGAGCCCCCGGGGCCTGAGAGGTTGTCACGGCCGCAGCCTATCGACCCGAGGACGCGGTCCGAGACCCGCGTCGGTGTCCTCAGCGTGGCGAATGTGTGCGAGCCGCCCCATGATCCCGGCGACGGGGTACGTTTGACCCTCACCCGCCCTGCCCCCGCGGACCGCTGTCTCCATCCGTCTGGGGTGCCTGTGCTGCTGGAGAACCGCCTCTCCGACGTCCTCACCGAGTTCGCCCGCACCCTGGCCACCGACTTCCCGATCCAGGGCATCCTGGACCACCTGGTGGAGCGCATCGTCCACGTGCTGCCGATCACGGCGGCAGGCGTCACTCTGATCTCGCCCGGCACGAGCCCCCGCTTCATCGCGGCCTCCAACGAGTCGGCCATGCGCTTCGAACAGCTCCAGACCGACCTGGGAGAAGGTCCCTGCATCGCGGCCTACAGGAGCGACTCGCTCATCGCCATCCCCGACCTCGGTCTCGACACGAGGTACCCGGTCTTCGCCGAGAAGGCGCTGGCCGAGGGGCTGGCGGCGGTCTTCACCTTCCCCCTGCGAGACGGCGGACAATGCCTGGGTGCGCTCGACCTCTACCGGACGACGGTCGGCGGCCTCGACGAGGCCGAGCTCGCCGCTGCCCAGACGCTGGCCGACGTGGCCACGGCCTACCTCCTCAACGCCCAGGGCCGGGAGGACCTGAAGGCCGCCTCGGCCGCGGCGCGTCACATCTCCCTGCACGACCAGCTGACCGGCCTGGCCAACCGGGCCCTGCTGGTCTCGCGGCTCGAGCACGCCCTCAGCAGGAGCAGGCGTTCCGGCACCTTCGTCGGGGTCCTGTTCGCCGACCTCGACCGCTTCAAGCAGGTCAACGACACCTTCGGTCACCACGTCGGCGACGAGCTTCTCGTCGCGGTGGCCCAGCGGCTGAACCAGCTGCTGCGTCCTGGGGACACCGTGGCCCGGGTGTCGGGTGACGAGTTCGTCGTCATCTGCGAGGACATGGACAGCCCGGAGCGCGCCCCCCTGGTCGCCGCGCGCATCCGGGAGGCCCTCGAGCAACCCTTCCACCTCTCCATCACCGACCTCCGCGCCACCGCCAGCGTGGGCATCGCCGTGGCCCCGGCACCCGCCGACGTCGCGGAGCACGGGCCGGAGGGGGAGTTCCGCAGCGGCAAGGTCCCCCGGGCCGAACAGCTGTTGCGCCAGGCCGACGCGGCGATGTACCAGGTCAAGCACGGTGGCGGTGACGGCTCGGGGGTGGTGGACCTGCACCGGCTGCAGGAGAGCAACGAGCGGCTCAACCTCAGCGAGGACCTGCGTTCCGCCCACCGGCGCGGAGAGCTCCGCATCGAGTACCAGCCCATCGTGGCCACGGCCGACCGCCGGGTCGTCGGTGCGGAGGCGCTGCTCCGGTGGTCGCACCGTCTGCTGGGTGCCGTCGACCCCGAGCTCTTCATCATCCTGGCCGAGCAGTCGGGCCTGATCGTCGACATCGGACGCACCGTCCTGACCGAGTCCTGTCGCGAGGCCACCTCGTGGCCCGCGCCGAACGGTCGGGAGCTCGGGGTCGCCGTGAACGTGTCGCCGCACCAGCTCATGACGGCCACGTTCGCCCCGCTCGTCGAGCGGGTGCTGACGGAGACCGGGATGGCCGCCGACCGGCTCACCCTCGAGGTGACCGAGGGGGCCCTGATCCAGGACCGGCGACGGACCCTGAGGGTGCTCGAGGCCCTCCGGACGCTCGGCGTCCGCATCGCGCTGGACGACTTCGGGACAGGGAGCTCCTCGTTGAGCAACCTGCGCGACTTCCCGGTCGACGTGGTCAAGATCGACCGCGGCTTCGTCAGCGACCTCGGGTCCGGTTCGCAGAGCCGCCACATCGTGGAGGCGGTCGTCACCCTGGCCCACCGACTCGGCATGCTCACCGTCGCCGAGGGGGTGGAGACCGACGAGCAGAGCGCCTGTGTCCTGGAGCTCGGCTGCGACTTCTTCCAGGGACACCACTTCGCCCGCGCGCTCGCGCCGCCGGCGTTCCGAAGGCTCGCCGAAGGAACCGGTGAGGCGTCATGAGCACCTTGTGGTCGGCCGACATCCTCGACTCCACAGCGTGCCTGGTCATGCTCGTGGACGTGACGAACGCCGAGGTGGTCGGGATGAACAAGCCCACCGAGAAGCTGACCGGCTACCCCCCGCTCGAGCTGCTCGACCGGCCCCTGTGGGAGACGATCCTGTCGCCCGAGGACAAGCCGGCCATGAGGTCCGCCTACCACGCCTCGGTGGCGGCGGGGGTCCCGCTCTCCTACGAGTGCACGATCTCCACCCGATCGGGTGAGCAACGGCGGGTGCTGTGGTCCGGCCACTTCCTGGCCAACCCCTACGGAGGCCCGGGGCACCTGGTCGTCACCGGCATCGACGTCACGGCCAACCGGTCGACCGCCGGCCTGTTCGGCCCACTGATGCGGGCCGCGACGACCACGGCCTTCGTCGGCACCGACCTGGGGGGAAGGGTCACGTTCTTCAGCTCCGGCGCCGAGCAGATGCTCGGCTACTCGGCAGCCGACATGATCGGCCGGGGCTTCCCGCTCGAGGCCTTCGAGTCCGAGCGGTTCCAGGCACACGCTGCTGCGTTGGGAGTGCCTGCCGACCTGTCCCTGCTGAACGCACGCCACTCGATGCGGGACCGTCGAGGGGGACGCGACCTCGACCTCGGGGTCAACGACCGTCGCCAGGGCGACGGGATCCCCCAGCAGCGCTCGCACTCCGAGCCACGGATCCTCGACTGGGACATGGTGCGCAAGGACGGCTCCCGGCTCG
>CAWJLT010000009.1:0-346786 GCA_963843775.1 uncultured Actinomycetota bacterium | reverse complement strand
GGTGCCGACCAGGGGCGCGTCGCTCTTGATGAGCGGCACGGCCTGGCGCTGCATGTTGGCACCCATGAGCGCACGGTTGGCGTCGTCGTGCTCGAGGAACGGGATCAGGGCGGTCGCGACCGACACCATCTGGCGCGGCGAGACGTCCATGTACTCGACCTCGTTGCGCGGGATGTCGACGGTCTCACCGCCACGGGTGCGCACCAGCACGCGGTCCTGGACGAAGTTGTCGTCGTCGTCGAGCACGGCGTTGGCCTGCGCGATGACCCGCGAGTCCTCCTCGTCGGCCGTCAGGTGGTGGATCTCGTTGGTGACGTGACCCTCCTTGACGACGCGGTAGGGGGTCTCGACGAACCCGAACGGGTTGATCCGTCCGTAGGACGCGAGCGAGCCGATCAGACCGATGTTGGGTCCTTCAGGGGTCTCGATCGGGCACATGCGGCCGTAGTGCGAGGGGTGCACGTCGCGGACGTCCATCTGGGCACGGTCACGGGAGATACCGCCCGGGCCGAGCGCGGACAGACGACGCTTGTGGGTCAGACCGGCGATCGGGTTGGTCTGGTCCATGAACTGGGAGAGCTGGGAGGTTCCGAAGAACTCCTTCAGCGCCGCCACCACGGGCCGGATGTTGATCAGTGACTGCGGCGTGATCGCCTCGACGTCCTGGGTCGTCATCCGCTCGCGGACCACGCGCTCCATCCGGGCCAGACCCGTGCGGAGCTGGTTCTGGATCAGCTCGCCGACCGTGCGCATGCGACGGTTGCCGAAGTGGTCGATGTCGTCCTTGCGGACCTCGATCGCCTCGTCGTGGGCGTTGAGGACCTCGTTGCCCTGCGCGTCGACCAGGTTCTCCTTCTCAGCGTGCAGCTGCACGATGTAGCGGATGGTCGCCACGATGTCGTCGATGGTCAGCGTCTGCTGGTCGAAGGCCTCGTGGGTGCCGAGCTTCTTGTTGATCTTGTAGCGACCGACCTTGGCCAGGTCGTAGCGCTTGGGGTTGAAGTAGTAGTTCTGCAGCAGCGTCTGCGCAGCCTCACGCGTGGGCGGTTCGCCCGGGCGCAGCTTGCGGTAGATGTCGAGCAGCGCGTCGTCCTGGGCCTCGGTGTGGTCCTTCTCGAGGGTCAGCATCATCGACTCGTACTCGCCGAACTCTTCGCGGATCTGCTCGTTGGTCCACCCGAGGGCCTTGAGCAGCACCGTGACGTTCTGCTTGCGCTTGCGGTCGAGGCGAACGCCGACCATGTCGCGCTTGTCGATCTCGAACTCCAGCCACGCACCGCGCGACGGGATCACCTTGGCGGTGAAGATGTCCTTGTCGGAGGTCTTGTCAGCCGAACGCTCGAAGTACACACCGGGCGAGCGGACGAGCTGGGAGACCACGACACGCTCGGTGCCGTTGATGATGAAGGTGCCCTTGCGGGTCATCATCGGGAAGTCACCCATGAAGACCGTCTGGCCCTTGATCTCGCCGGTCTCACCGTTGGTGAACTCGGCCGAGACGTAGAGGGGGCGGGAGTAGGTGAAGTCCTTCTCCTTGCACTCCTCCTCGGTGTACTTCGGGTCGAGGAACACAGGGTTCTCGAACGAGAGCGACATCGTCTCGGAGAAGTCCTCGATGGGCGAGATCTCCTCGAAGATCTCGTGGAGTCCCGACTTCTGGGAGAGCTCCTCGCCGGCGCTGCGACGCTCGACGACCTTCTTCTCCCACTTCTCGTTGCCGATCAGCCAGTCGAAGCTCTCGGTCTGAAGAGCGAGAAGCTGCGGAACCTCAAGGGGTTCGGCGATCTTGGCGAAGGAGATGCGGCGGGGACTGTTGATGGTGCTGTTCTTGCGGCGCGAGGCGGCCAAGAGTGGTCCTTCCGAGGCTCACATGTGTGGCGGCGCCGTCCCACCACAAACCAGGCCACCGGGCAGGCAGGAAGTATTTGAGGGAGGGCGCAAAGATTCAGATTACAACACACCCCACGCCAAGGACAACCCGGGGTCATAACTCTCGGGTCACTGAGCGCCTCTGTCGCGACAGGCTACATCCTCAGTAGCTCTTCAGGTCGTCGACCAGCCAACGATTTTCCACCTTCTCCATGGTCATCGCCACTCGGTTCTGGAAGATCTGGGGGTCCTTGGCCGGCTTCTTCGACACCTGGTTGACGTAGACCAGCACGCGCACGACCCCGTCCTCGGCGTCCATCACCCCGGACCCGAGCACCGAGGCGGTCACCACGGTCTTGGTCTGGATGGCCGCGCCAGGGGTGCCGTCCTTCTGCTTCTCGAGCAGGGAGAAGTTCTTCAGGTACGTCGTGCGGAAGCTCGGCGTGAGGAAGGACGAGGCGCGCTTCCGGTCGGCGGGCAGGGTCCGGTAGTCGTAGGCGAGGACCGCCTTGGCGGCACGCTCGGCGGCAGCAGGTGCCTCGTCGCGCGCGTCGGCGACCCGGGCGTCGGTGCGCACCCGGAGCCCGAGGACCACGGCGAGCACCACGGCGGCCACGGTCAGCAGGGCGAGCAGCGCGGTCAGCAGCACGGCCAGTCGAGACGCGGGCTTGCGCGGGGCGCGTGCCTTCGGCTCGACCGGGGCCGAAGGCTCGGCGACCGGAGGAACGGCGACCGGGTGATCGGCCACCAGCGTCTCGTCGTACGCCGCCCTGCTCGTCGGGTCGAGGAGAACGTCGGCGGCCTCGTTGAACATCCGGAACTGCCCGGAGCCGGAGCCTGGCTCGAACTTGTCGGTGGCGTTTCGCCACGCGGCCTTGATCTGGTCGGGGGTGGAGTCCCGGGAGACGCCGAGGACGTCGTACCAGGTGGGGCTGGGGGCGGAGACCATGTCAGTTCACCGGGCTGAAGTCGTCGACGAGCCAGTTCCCGTCGACCTTCACCACGTTGACCGACCAGCGGTAGTGGTGGTCGATGTTGCCCTGGCTCGTGGTCACCGAGGCATCGTGCACGACCAGGACGGTGGCGGAGTCGTCGTCGGAGTCTCCGACCGCGGTCAGCAGCACCTTGCCGGAGCCCTTGACCTTGGCGGTCTCATAGCTCTGCTTCATGGCGTCGAAGACCTCGGTGTTCTTGGTCCTCGCCTTGGTGGTCAACAGCTGGTTGATGCCCTTGATGTAGCCGTCGAACGCGGTCCCGTCGACCTTGTCCATGCGTAGGGCGAACTGCGAGGCGACGTTGGACGCGGCGGCTCTCTCCTTGCGGGCGTCGCTGTCACTGCCGGTCCTGGACGCGAACCACACGGTGGCGGCCACCGCGAGGACGAGCACCACGGCGAGGACGGCGCTCACCATCTGCAGCGTGCGCGCGCGAAGGCCGGGGCGCTCCTGGGTGCCGGGATCTTCGATCCCGGGGCTGGTTTCCTCGGTCAAGAGCTACTCCTGCTCGTCTGCCAACGCCGGCTGGAGCAACATCCACTTCCAGGAGTCCTCGCCGAAGAGCTGGGCTGCGCCGCCGTCGTAGGCGATCTTGGCGCTGGTGTCCTGGTCGGCCCAGGTGGTGGTGCCGGTCCCGGCATCGTACGTCGCCACCGGTGAGCGGTAGGCGGTTCCCGTGCGTCCCGAGGGCGACTTCTCGGCCCCTCGTTGGTTCTTGCTGCCGTCCGCGCAACCGACGTCGGTCGGCATGGGACGGTCCGAGGTGTCCCCCGCCGGACGCGCCGGGACATAGCCCTTCTTGCAGGTCGGTGAGTCCTGCTGGAGGACGAGGCCGAACTGCGCGTCGTACTTGCCGTCGGCATTCTTCTTGGTCACGGTGAAGCCACCGGCCACGACGTAGGGGTAGATCACCAGCAGCTGCCGGATGCCCTTGAGGTGCTTGACCGTGACCTCGCCGGTGGTGACGAGGTTGTTGATCAGGCTCCCGAGGTTCACCCGGTTCTGCTCCAGGAAGGTGCGGAGCTCGTTGGCCGTCGCGGAGCCGTTGTCGATCAGGGAGCGGAGGTACTTGTCGTTGTCCGCCAGGGTGCCGCTGAACAGGGACAGGTCTCGGGCGAAGCTGCGGATGGCCGAGCCCTTGTCGACCTGGGTCTGGAGGACGACCCGTGAGTCACGGATCAGCGCGGTGGTGGTCTCGAAGTTGGCGTTGGCGGTGTCGATGAACGAGGTCGAGGTGTCGATGATCTGGCCCAGGCTCGGACCCGCGTCCTTGAACGCCGCCCCGGACTCCGCGACGACGGTGCGGAGGTCGGCCTGGGGCACCGACTCCACCAGGTTGCTCAGGTTGGTGAGGATCTCGGTCGTGGAGACCGGGACCTGGGTCTCGGGGGTCGCGATCTCCGACCTGTCCTTGAGGTAGGGCCCGTCGTCGGTCTTCGGCTGGAGCTCGACGTACTGCTCGCCGACGGCCGACTTGTTCCCGACCAGGGCGATCGTGTCGGACGGGATCTTCTCGCTGCTCTTCTCGATCGAGAGGACGACGTCGACGCCCTTGTCGGTCAGCTTCATGTCCGAGACCTGGCCGATCTTCACGCCGCGGTAGGTGACCTCCGCGCCGGAGAAGATGCCGCCCGACTGGTCGAAGTGCGCGGTCACGGAGTACGCCGAGTCGTAGAACAGCCGGTCGAGGCGCGCGTAGCGGGCTCCGACGAACGTGACACCGACGAGCGTCAGGATCACGAAGGCGATGAGCTGCTTCTTGGTGCGTGAGGTGATCATCCGATCGCCACCCCCTGGAAGAGCATCGTGCCGACCCCGGGGTCGAATCCCCGGGAGGCGAGGTTGAAGGGGTCGAGTGGTTCGGGGACCTGGTAGGCCTTGCCGAGGCCGGCCCGTGGCAGCCCGAGTCCGTTGCCCAGGCCGCCGAGCACGCCCCCGCCCGTGCCGGCTCCGAGGGTGGGGACGGTCAGCGAGGGCAACGCGGTCGGGTCCTGCAGCAGGGTGCACAGCGGGTTGTTCGCCGGCAGCGAGTCGCACAGCGGCCCGGTGACCGTGGTCGTGAGTGCCTGGAGCGCGGCCGCGATGTACTGGCGCACCGTGTTGCTGGTGATGGTGCAGTCGTCGTCCTCGATCTGGGCGAGCACCACGGTCTTGAGGTCCTTCTTCTGCTTGTTCGTCAGCAGCGGCAGCGCGTTGACGGACCGCTCCACCTGGGCGCGGGCGTCCTTCACCGCTTGGCAGATCGCGGCCGGGAGCGTGATCGGCGGCAGCTCGGGCAGCTTCAGCGTGTTGAGGTCGATGTCGAGGTTGACCGAGAGGTTCGTGTAGTCACCCATGTGCAGGTTGCGGGCGACCTGCGGGTCACGGCCGACGGCCTCGTCCACGAACGGGTAGGTGAGGAACACCTGGAAGGACTTGGGGAAGTTCTCCCCGGCCTTGGCGAACCCGTCGAGCACCGGCGCCAGCGAGCGCAGGCTGTTGATCGTGGACTCCTTGGAGTCCCGGATCACCTGCACCCCGACGCCGCTCAGGCGGTTGAGCGCCTGGAGCAGCTTGACCAGGTCGTCCCGCTGGCGGTTCACCGAGGCCAGCGTGGCCGGCACCTTGTCCAGGGCGCTCCTGATCGTGCCGTCCTGCTTCTTCAGCTGCGCCGCCAGCCGGTTGGTGTTCTCGAGCGCGGTGACGATCGACTCCTTGTTCTGGTCGAGCTGCCCCATGAAGCTGCGGATCTGGTCGAGGACCGACCGGACCTCGGACTCGCGACCGTCCAGGGTGTTGTTCAGCTCCGAGACGATCGTCTTGAGCTGGCCGACACCGCCACCGTTCAGCAGCAGCGACAGGGCACCGAAGACCTCTTCGACCTCCGGGTTGCGACCGGTGCGGTCCAGGCCGATGGTGTCGCCGCTCGTGAGCTTTCCGGTGCCGGGCTTGGACGGTTGCTCCAGCTGGACGAACTTCTCACCGAGCAGGCTGGTCTGGCGGATCTGGGCCCTGGCATTGTCGGGGAGGTCGACGTCGCCGGGGACCTCGACCGTGACCTCGGCGATGTAGCCCTTGAGGTCGACCTTCTTGACCTTGCCGACGGTGACGTCGTCGATCTTGACCGTCGACTGGGGCACGAGGTCCAGCACGTCGCGGAACATCACCTTGATCGTCATCGGGTTCTTGCCGGTCGAGGCGCCACCCGGCAGCGGAGCGTCGTAGATCGAGCAGCCGGACAGCACCAGGGCCGCCGCGACGAACGCGGAGACGACCCCGGCGAGGCGCCGGGTGGGTCGCCCGGTGGGTCGCCCGGTAGTCGCCCGGTGTCGCCCGGTGGGTCGCAAGGAGCGCGTCATCGGGTCGCCTCCACCAGACCACCGAGGGAGGTGTCGATCGGCTCGGTGACCCGAGGTGCCACCGAGGCGTCCTCGGCGAACGGCTTGGCCCGCCCGAGGGCGGGTGTCTTGAGCGCGTTCTTGATCACGTTGCACCCATCACCCCGCACGAACGTGCACAGGACGGTGGCCGGATCCTCCTGCAGCTGGTTGAACAGCTCACCCACGTTGTCGCGCACGTCGAGCGTTCCCTCCTTGTCGTTGCCGGCGAGGAAGAGGTTGTTCAGGGCGCCGGGCGCGTACTGCAGGATCTGGTCCAGGGCGTCCCGCCGCTTCACCAGCGTCTTGGAGATCTGGTTCAGGCCGGTGATGTTGCTGGTCAGCGAGGTGCGGTTCTCCTTGACGAAGCCGCGCACCTGGACCATGGCGACGCTCAGGTTCTTGAGCACGGCGGCGAGCTCGTCGCGCTCGCCGGCCAGGAGGTCGGCGCCGCTGGCGAGTGAGTCGTTGAACTTGCGGACCGTGCCGTCGTTCTTGGCCAGGGTGTTCGTGAAGTCCTCCACCTGGGCGAGCGTGCCGAACAGCTCGTCCTTGTTGTCGGCGAGGGTCTTGGTCAGGGCGCCGAGGTCCTTCAGGGTCTTGTTGAACTGGACGCCCTGACCGCCGAAGTTGCGGGCGGTCGAGTCGAGCAGCCGCGTCAACGGCCCCACCCCGTTGCCGTCGGCCTTGTTGGCGCCGTCCGGCCCGAGCGAGATGTTGAGGTCGTTGAGGCTCCCGAAGATCTCGTCGAGCTCGAGCGGGGTCGCGGTGCGGTCGATGCCCAGGCGTGCGTTGTCGGGGAGCACGTCCCCCTTGGTGTACGCCGGGGTCAGCTGCACGAACCGGTCACCCACGATCGAGGGGGAGATCACCGCAGCCTTGGCGTCGGCGGGGACCTTGTACTTCTCGTCGTAGGAGAACTTCACCTTGACCTTGGTGCCGGCGGGCACGACCGACTCGACCTTGCCCACGGCGACCCCGAGGATCTTCACGTCCGAGCCCTCGTAGAGGGAGACCGTGCGGGGGAAGTCGGCGGTGACGTACTTCTTGCCACCGCCGGGCCAGAAGGTGACGAGCAGCGCGGTCACGAGGGCGAGCCCGAGCAGGGTCGCGAGGAGCGGGCTGATCTTTCCGAGGACCTTCATCAGCCACCCACCTTCACGGGGGGGAGGTTGGAGATGTAGGTGTCGAACCACGGGCCGGAGCCGAGTGTGTTCTGGAAGACCCGGTAGAAGGGGGCCATCAGGCGGAGGCTCTCGTCGAGGTTGGACTGGTTCTTGAGCAACACGTTCACCACGGACTGCAGGTTGGTCAGGGCGGGCTTGAGGTCGGCCCGCGTCTGCTGCACCAGCAGGGTGAGCTCCGTGGAGAGCCGACTGGTGGAGACCAGCAGCTGGTGGACGGCGTCGCGGCGTGCCACCAGGGCGCGCAGCAGGACGTCGCTGTCCTTCATCAGCGCGACGATGTCCTGGTCACGGTTGGCGAGGGTGGCCGAGACCGTGTCGAGGTTGCCGAGCAGCTCCCCGATCTGGTCGTTGCGGCTCGCCACCGTCTCGGAGAGGCGTGAGAGACCGCGCAGGGTGCTCTGGAACGCGGCCGGGGTGTCCTTGGTGAGGTCGGCCAGGGTGTCGATCGACTTCGCGAGGCGATCGGTGTCGATGCTCTCGGCACGGTCGGCGAGGCCTGAGAACGCCTGCACCACGTTGTACGGCGAGCGGGTCCGCTCGACCGGGATCGTCGAGTCCTCCTTGAGCTGGCCCGGGCCGGCCGGCTCCAGCGAGATGAACATCGCGCCGAGCAACGTCTTGACCTTGATCGCGGCCACGGTCTGGGTGCCGAACTTCGACGGGGTCTTGACCTTGAAGCTGACGTCGACCTTGCCGTCCTTGAGGTCGACACCGGTGACCTTGCCGACGCGGACACCGGCGATCCGGACCTCGTCGTTCAGCTTCAGGCCACCGGACTCGGCGAAGGCCGCGTGGTAGGTGTCCCCGCCACCGATGAGGGGAAGGTCCTGCGCCCGGAAGGCCACGACGAGCAGGGCGACGATCATGGCGATGCTGATGGCGCCGATGGGGACGGGGTTGCGCTCGCGGAAGGGAACACTCATCCGAGGTTGCACCTCGCGTCCTTGCCGAGAGCGTCGGTGTCGTAGGTGATCGGGAGCCTGCCACCGGTCGGCAGCACCACGTTGCCCTGGAACTGGCAGAGGTAGAAGTTGAAGAAGGACCCGTTGATCGCCGTGCGCCCGATCTTCTTGAGCTTGACGGGCAGCACCTGGAGCGCCCGGTCGAGCTCGGACTTGCCGGCGTTCAGGTTCGTCGCCACCTTGCGGAGGCCCTTGACGTCCTTCACGAGCGATGGCCGGATGCCGACGGCCAGGTCGCTGGTCTCGTTGGCCAGGCTGGAGATCGAGTCCAGGGAGCCGAGGATGGCGTCCTTGTCCTTGACCAGGCCGGCCATGAAGGTCTGGAACTCGGTGATGAGGGAGTTCAGCTCCTTGTCGCGCCCGGCCAGGGTGGCGAGCACGTCGTTCAGGTTGTCGATGAGGTCACCGATGACCTGGTCGCGGTCGGCCAGGGTGTTGGTCACCGAGGCCGTGCTCTGCAGGAGGGCGTTGAAGTTCCCGCCCTCCCCCTGGAAGACCGAGATGACCTCGGCGGACAGCTTGTTGATGTCCGCGGGCGAGAGCGCGGCGAACAGTGGCTTGAAGCCGTTGAACAGCACGGTGAGGTCCAGTGCCGGGGCGGTGCGGTCGATCGGGATGGTCGAGTCCTCCGGCATCCGCGTCAGGTCACCGACGCCCTGGGTCAGGGAGATGTAGCGCTGGCCCACCAGGTTGCGGTAGCGGATGGTGGCCGTCGAGCTCTTGGTGACGATCGAGCTGTCGGCGACGCTGAAGGAGACCATGGCCCGGGTGCGGTCGATGATCTTGACCTCCTTGACGCTGCCCACCTTGACCCCGGCGATGCGGATGTCGTCCCCCTTGACGACTCCGGTCACGTCGGAGAAGACCGCCTTGTAGGGGCGGGTGCTCATGAAGCTCAGGTTGCCGATGAGGACGACGAGAACGCCGGTCGACAGCGTGGTGACGACGAGGAAGATCGTCAGCTTGAGCAGGTCTCCCCTGGTCTTCTTGTCCAGGACGCTCATTCGACGCTCACCTCCGTGCCGGCCAGGGCCGGAGCGAACAGCAGCGCGGCGAGGTCGGACATGTCGTCGGCGGGGACGTCGAGGAGCGGCGCGGTCAAGGAGTTGATCAGTGCTTTCTGCGAGGCGGTGCCCGAGGTACCCACGGTGAGACCGGAGGGCTTCTTGGCACCGGTGGCGAACCCGGTGGCGGCACGCGGGTTGGCGCCCTTGCCGAGGTTGTCCGCACCGTCGTTCAGGTTGGGAAAGCTCCGGCTCGGGTAGTACGGGACCGGCGGGTTCGGCAGCCCGGCGCAGTTGGGCGCGTTGTCGGCGCCGTAGACCTGACGGTCGGCTGCGGTGTACCCCCGCGGCTGCTCCGGCAGGGTCCGCAGGTTGATGTGGAAGATGAAGCCGCGGAAGGTCTGCGCCAGCCGCGGGGCCTGCTTGACGATCCCCTCGAGCAGGCACGGGAACGAGCTGGAGTAGCGCTCGAGCAGGGCCAGGGTGGGCTCGCTGAGCTGGCCGAGGCGGACGATGTTGTCGCCGTTGTCGTCCAGGAACGTCTTGGTGGTGTCCGAGAACGACGTCAGGTCGGTGAGGAAGTCGTTGAGCTTCTGCTCCTTGGAGACCAGCGTGTCACCGGTCTTGATGGTGTTGCGGAGCGTGTCCGCGATCTGGGGCACCACGTCGGCGTAGGTGTCGGTGACCGTCGAGAGCAGCTTGAGGTCCTGGATCAGGGCCGGGATCTGCGGGTTGAGCCGCTTGAGGTAGCCGTCCAGCGTCACCAGACTCTCGCCCAGCCTGTCGCCACGGCCCTCGAGTGCCGTGGCCAGCGCGTTCAGGGTGTAGTTGAGCTCGGCCGGCTGCACCGTGCGCAGCAGCGGGTAGAGGTCGTTGAGCACCCGCTCGACCTCGATGGGGAGCTTGGTCTGGGTGATCCGGTCCCCGGCCGCGAGCGGCTTGGAGGAGGCGTCGGAGGGGATCTTCAGGTCGACGAACTTCTCACCGAACAGGGTCTTGGGCACGAGCGCGGCCGTCACGTTGGCGGGGATCGACGCGATCTTGTCGGGCCGGATGCCGAGCGTGAGCGTGGCGCCCTTCCCCACGGACTCAGCCTTGTTGACCTGGCCCACGATGACACCGCGCACCTTGACGTCGGCCTTGGCGGGCAGGTTGAGCCCGGCCGTGCTGGTGGTCAGCTTCACGGTGTCGAAGGAGACGAACTTCTGGGTGAAGACGCCGTTGACGAGGTAGACCATCAGGAGCAGGAAGGCCACGAAGACCACGCCGAGGGCGCGGTGGTGGTCCAGCAGTCGGTTCATCTCCTCAACCCGCCAGTCTCACGGTCGTGGAGGAGCCCCAGATCGCCATCGACAGGAACAGGTCGATCACGTTGACGGCGACGATGGAGGTCCGGACGGCGCGCCCCACGGCCACACCCACGCCCGCAGGACCGCCACTGGCGGTGTACCCGTGGTAGCAGTGGATGAGGATGACGACGACGGCGAAGACCAGCACCTTGCCGAAGGACCAGAGCACGTCTCCTGGTGGCAGGAACTGGTTGAAGTAGTGGTCGTAGGTGCCGGGACTCTGCCCGTAGAACTGCGTCACCGTGAGCCGGGTGGCGAAGTAGGAGGAGAGCAGCCCGACGACGTACAAAGGCACGATCGCGACCAGTCCGGCGACGATCCGGGTGGTCACCAGGAAGGGCATGGAGGGGATCGCCATCACCTCGAGGGCGTCGACCTCCTCGGAGATCCGCATGGCACCCAGCTGGGCCGTGAAGCCACAGCCGACGGTGGCCGCCAGGGCGATGCCGGCCACCAGGGGCGCGATCTCGCGGGTGTTGAAGTAGGCCGAGACGAAGCCCGAGAACGCGGCGGTGCCGATCTGGTTCAGCGCGGCGTACCCGGAGAGGCCGACCTGGGCGCCGGTGAAGAAGGTCAGGGCCGTGATCACCCCGACGGTGCCGCCGATGACGGCCAGGGCACCCGAGCCCAGGGTGACCTCGGCCAGCAGGCGCAGGATCTCCTTCGGGTAGCGCGTGACCGAGCGCGGCGTGACCCGGATCGCGCGGATGTAGAAGGCCAGCTCCTCCCCCATGACGTCCAGGGAGGAGAGGGGCCGCTGGTAGATCTGCTTGAAGTTCGCCATCCCGGTCAGCCTGTCTTCGGGGGGATCACTTGGAGGTAGATCGCGCTGATCACCAGGTTGACCACGAAGAGCAGCAGGAAGGTGATGACCACGGACTCGTTCACCGCGTCACCCACGCCCTTGGGCCCACCGCCCGCGTTCGAGCCCTTGTACGCCGCGACCACCGCGGCGATCAGCCCGAACACCAGCGCCTTGACCAGCCCGACGTAGAGGTCCGGCAGCTGTGCCAGCGCCGTGAAGCTGGCCAGGTAGGCGCCGGGTGTGCCGTCCTGCAGGATCACGTTGAACACGTAGCCACCGGCGACGCCGACCACGGTCACCAGGCCGTTGAGGAAGACGGCGACCAGCATGCAGGCCAGCACGCGGGGTACGACGAGCCGCTGGATGGGGTCGATGCCGAGCACCATCATGGCGTCGAGCTCTTCACGGATCTTGCGCGCGCCGAGGTCCGCGGCGATGGCCGACCCGCCGGCGCCCGCGATGAGCAGGGCGGTGGCGATCGGGGCCGCCTGCTGGACGACCGCCAGCACCGAGGCCGAACCCGTGAACGACTGCGCCCCGAACTGCTTGATCAGGCTGCCCACCTGCAGCGCGATGACGGCGCCGAAGGGGATCGCGACCAGGGCGGTCGGGATGATCGTCACCGAGGCGATGAACCACGCCTGCTGGATGAACTCGCGGGTCTGGAAGGGCCGCTTGAACAGGTTGCGGGCCACGTCCAACCCGAACGCGAAGAGCTTGCCAGCGGTCCCGATGGGGGTGAGGATCCGGCTGGCGACGGCGGAGGCCATCAGCGCGTCACCCGCCGGTCGTCATGGACATGTTCTCCTGGAACGAGCCCGGAGGCGGCTCGACCCCGTGCTCCTTGCACCAGGCACCGGGCTCGCGCTGGCTGCGCCGGGGCTGGCCGTTGGACGGCTCGAGCTGGAGCGGGATGGGGGGCAGCGGCGGCAGCTCCATGTCCTTCTCGGACTCGAGCTCGTCGGCGTCCTTCTCCTCCGACATGCCGATCGGTCCTACGACCTGGGCGTTGAGGAACTGGCGCACGACCGGCTCCTCGGAGGAGAGCAGCATCTCGCGGGGCCCGAACATGGCGAGGTGCTTGTGGTAGAGCAGCCCGATGTTGTCAGGCACCATCCGCGCGGTGTTGATGTCGTGGGTCACGATCAGGAACGTCGCGTCGATCTGGGAGTTGAGGTCGACGATCAGCTGGTTCAGGAACGAGGTCCGCACCGGGTCGAGACCGGAGTCGGGCTCGTCGAAGAGCACGATCTCGGGGTCGAGGACCAGGGCACGGGCGAGGCCGGCGCGCTTGCGCATGCCGCCGGAGATCTCACCGGGCAGCTTGTCCTCGGTGCCGAGGAGTCCGACCAGGTCGAGCTTCTCCATGACGACCTCGCGCACCTGCGACTCGGTCTTCTTGGTGTGCTCGCGCAGCGGGAAGGCGATGTTGTCGTAGAGGTTCATCGAGCCGAACATGGCGCCGTCCTGGAACAGCACCCCGAAGAGCTTGCGGATCTCGTAGAGCTCCTTCTCGGGGCACGACGCGATGTCGGTGCCCTGGATGACGACGCTGCCGCGGTCGGGCTTGAGCAGACCGATGATCGTCTTGAGCAGGACGGACTTGCCGGTGCCGGAGGGGCCGAGCATCACGCAGATCTCACCGGCCGGGATCGTCAGGGTGACGTCACCCCAGATCAGCTGCTTGCCGAAGCTCTTGGTCAGGTCCTTGATCTCGATCTCTACACCCATCAGGGCCTCCCTCTCACTTCTGGCCGCGTCCGGCTGGGACTGGACAGCGGTTCGCCGCAGGCTCCCCCACCTGCTGCGTACCAACGAGTAGCCCGCGGACAAGTTACGCGCACTCCGTGGCGTTCGTCACCCGATACGCGAGGAGTCTCACGAAATCGACACGATCGTCCCGGCGCCCGGAGTGCACAGCCGTACATCGGCAGTGTGCATGCAAAACGGCCGCTCCGGACGGGATCGTCCGAAGCGGCCGTTCGAGCGGTTCACCCACGCCGAGGCGCGGTCAGACCGGTACTGCGGCTCTCAGTGGTCGAGAGCAGGTCTCACTTGAGCGAGACGGAGGCGCCGGCGCCCTCGAGGGACTCCTTGGCCTTCTCCGCGGCCTCCTTGGTGACCTTCTCGAGAACTGCCTTGGGGGCGGCCTCGACGAGGTCCTTGGCCTCCTTCAGGCCGAGGCTCGTGAGGGCACGCACCTCCTTGATGACGTTGATCTTCTTCTCGCCGGCAGCCTCGAGGATGACGTCGAACTCGTCCTGCTCGACAACTTCCTCGGAGGCAGCGGCAGCGCCGCCGCCAGCGGCAGCAACGGCAACCGGTGCGGCTGCGGTCACGCCGAAGGTCTCCTCGAACTGCTTCACGAACTCGCTGAGCTCCAGGAGGGTCATCTCCTTGAAGGCGTCGAGCAGCTCGTCGGTGCTGAGCTTCGCCATGGTGGCGTTCCTTTCGGTGGTGCCGTGGCAGGGACTGCCACGAGCGGGGTGTCAGGCCTCGGTGCTTTCGGGGGCCTCGGTGGTGATGTCCTCGGCCGCGGGTGCGTCCTCGGGAGCAGCGTCCTCGGCGGGAGCCTCGGGCACTGCGGAGTCCTCGACGGCCTCTGGGGCCACGGCAGCCGGCTCGCCGGCACCGCCCTTGAGGATCGACGGGTCCTGCTCGGCCTTCGCCTCCAGGGCACCGACGAGTCGGGCGGCCTGGGCGAGCGGGGCGTTGAGCAGGTAGACGGCCTGGCTGAGCGAAGCGAGCATGGCGCCCGCCAGCTTGCCCATGAGAACCTCGCGGGACTCGAGATCGGCCAGCTTGGCGATCTCCGCAGCTCCCATCGGGGCACCGTCGACGTAGCCACCCTTGACGACAAGGGCGGGGTTGGCCTTGGCAAAGTCACGCAGACCCTTGGCCGCTTCGACCAGGTCGCCGTTGATGAAGGCGATGGCGGTCGGGCCGTTGAGGAGGTTGTCGACGCCGTCGACACCCGCCTGCTTGGCAGCGATCTTGGTCAGCGTGTTCTTGACCACGGCATAGTGGGCGTTCTCGCCGAGAACTCGCCGCAGTTCCTGCAGCTGCTTCACGGTGAGACCGCGGTACTCGGTCAGCACAGCGCCCGTGGAGTCGTTGAACGAGTCGACGATCTCCGCGACGGCTGCTGCCTTGTCTGGCCGCGCCATGGGTCTCCTTCCAGCTTGTGCACGTCACGCGGATTTGCGCGACGCCTGCGAAGCCGGGACCGTGACAAACAAAAACGCCCTGTGCAGGTGCACAGGGCGGATGACGACTGGGTCGTCTCACTCGGTGTCACCTGGGCAGGTCGTCCGCGTGTCGCGAACCTTCGGATCACTCTGCTCGTGAGAGCGGGATGACCGACCGGCGGTCTTCGGCTTCAGCCCCTGACGATACGGGCTCGGAGGCCTGCCGGCCAAATCGGCTCAGGGGTGTCGTCCAGGAGCGCGTGCTCGTCGAGCACCTGGACCAGGTGGTCCAGCTCGACGGGTTCCATCCGCCCCACGGGCCGCCGGGACCCGGCGGCGAGATTCCGCCCCGAGACGGGGCGTCCGGTGGACCTCAGGAGGCCTCATCGGGGGCAGGCGGTGCCGGCCCTCTCCGCCACGGCCGTGACCAGGGCCCGACGCTCGACCGCTGTCGCCTTCTCACCCGAGGTGACGTGGATCCGCATGGTGCCCCCGAGACTCTGCTCCCCGCAGGTCCACCGACCCGTGAAGCCGTCCTCGGTGACCTCGATCCCGACCGTTCCGCCCGCCACGGTGAACTGCTCGGGGGCCGCGGCGATCTGCTCGGCGTACGCCGGGAGCTGGCCCGAGGACAGCCGGTCGGCGCTCACCGAGAGAGCACGGTCGCGGTCCCACAGGCTCACGTCGCAGACGAAGGTCGGCCTCGTGGCTGTCGGTGGCAGGGTGCGCCCCGTGGTCCGGGTGTGGAACTCGTCGGTGCCCAGGACGGCAGCGATCGTGTCGGTGGGTACGCCACAGGCCTGGCCACGCGAGTAGGGGGCGAAGCCGGTGCTCGCGCAGCCGGTCAGCCCCACCGCCCCGACGAGCGCCGTGATCATCAGCGTCGACCTCATCAGTCCTGGGCCCCCTGGCCGGTCGTTGGATCTCCGAGAACTGCACGAGGACCCGGCACCTCGCGGTGCCGGGTCCTCGTCGTGCTGTGATCGGTTGATCAGGCGTCGTCCTGGCCCGCGACGTTCTTGGTGCGGTTGGGGTCGACCTGGACCCCGGGGCCCATGGTCGTCGAGACGGTGATCTTGCGGAGGTAGCGACCCTTGGAGCTGGCCGGCTTGAGCCGCAGCACCTCCTCGAGAGCGGCAGCGTAGTTCTCGGCGAGCTGGAGCTCGGAGAACGACGCCTTGCCGATGATGAAGTGCAGGTTGGCGTGGCGGTCCACCCGGAACTCGATCTTGCCGCCCTTGATGTCGGAGACGGCCTTGGCGACGTCGGGCGTCACGGTGCCGGTCTTCGGGTTGGGCATCAGGCCACGGGGGCCCAGGACGCGACCGAGTCGGCCGACCTTGCCCATCATGTCCGGCGTCGCCACGACGGCGTCGAAGTCCAGCCAGCCGCCGTTGACCTTCTCGATGAGCTCGTCGCCACCGACGATGTCGGCACCGGCCTCGCGGGCGGCGTCAGCCTTCTCGGCGTTGGCGAACACCAGGACCCTGGCGGTCTTGCCGGTGCCGTGCGGAAGGTTGACGGTGCCGCGCACCATCTGGTCGGCCTTGCGCGGGTCCACGCCGAGGCGCATCGCCACGTCGACGGTCTCGTCGAACTTCTTCTTGGCACCGGTCTTGGCGATCTTGATGGCCGCCAGCGGGGCGTGGAGCTCGTCCTGGTCGAACGTCTCCGCGACGGCGCGGTAAGTCTTGCTGCGCTGCATGTTCTGTCCTCTGTTCTTCGAAAGGTTGTGGTCTGGATGAGCCAGCGCGGCTCTGCCACGTGGTGGTTCCGCAGGTCGGACCCGAGGGCTCGACGTGCTCGACCACCGGGGGTTGTCAGTCGGTCGTGATGCCCATCGAGCGGGCGGTTCCCTCGACGATCTTCATGGCGGCGTCGATGTCGTTGGCGTTGAGGTCAGGGAGCTTGGTCGTGGCGATCTCGCGGACCTGGTCCTTGCTCAGCTTGCCGACCTTGTCCTTCTGCGGGACGCCGGAGCCCTTCTGCACGCCGGCAGCCTTCTTGATCAGCTCGGCGGCCGGAGGCGTCTTGGTGATGAAGGTGAACGACCGGTCCTCGTAGATGGTGATCTCGACGGGGATGACGTTGCCGCGCATGGCTTCGGTCTGGGCGTTGTACGCCTTGCAGAACTCCATGATGTTGACGCCGTGCGGACCGAGGGCGGTACCGACGGGCGGTGCGGGGGTGGCCGCACCGGCCTGCAGCTGCACCTTGACCAGGGCAGCGATCTTCTTCTTCTTGGGAGGCATTTCCTTCTTCTTTCTCTTCTCGTGGTCAGGACGAGGGCCAAACGCCCTCTGCCACTGGTGTTGCCCTGAGCCTCAGACCTTCTGGATCTGGGTGAAGCTCAGCTCGACCGGGGTCTCCCGGCCGAAGATCTCGACGAGGGCCTTGACCCTCTGGCTCTCCGCGTTGATCTCGGTGATCGTCGCGTGGAGCGTGGCGAACGGGCCGTCGACGACCATGACCGAGTCGGACACGTCGAAGTCGGCCACGGCGACCTGGGACCGGCTGGCGGTCTTGGCCGGGGCGGGCGTTCCGGCCTCGGCGGCGGCTGCTGCGGCCTGGGCGTCGGCCTCGGCCTGCACGGCGGGAGCCAGCATGTTCTCGACCTCTTCGAGGCTCAGCGGCACCGGCTGGTGGCTGTGGCCCACGAAGCCGGTCACCGACGGCGTGTGGCGCACGGCCGACCAGGACTCGTCGGTGAGGTCCATCCGGACCAGGACGTAGCCGGGGAGGACGGTACGCCGCACCAGCTTGCGCTGGCCGTTCTTGATCTCGGCGACCTCTTCGGTCGGCACGACGACCTCGTGGATGAAGCCCTCCATGTTCAGGGAGGTGATGCGGTTCTCCAGGTTGGCCTTCACCCGGTTCTCCATGCCGGAGTAGGTGTGCACGACGAACCAGTCGCCCTCCTTCATGCGGAGCGCGTTGCGGAACTCCTCGAGGGGGTCCGCGACGGCGGCGTCGATGTCCGGGAGCTCGTCGTCGTCGGCCTGCTCGTCGTCGATCTCGACCGACTGCTGCAGCACCACGGTCTCGCCGGTCTCGGGGTCGGTCAGGACCTCCCCCTCCTCGGTGGCGCTCGCCTCGGTGTCGGCGGCGTCGGTCGCCTCGTCGGTCGCGGTCGCGGTCTCGGTCTCGGGGACCGACTCGTCGCCCGTTGCGGGGCTGGTCTCGTCGACCGGCTTCTCGTCGTACTGCTCAGACACGATTACTCCGTCATCTCATCAAGCTCTTGGATTCCACCCTGGCACCCTCGGTCGGGCGCTCCTGGGGCTGTTCGTCCTGCTGTCGGCCCTAGGAGCCGAAGATCGCGAACACGGCCTTGCCGAACGCGACATCGAGCAGTGACACGTAGGCGATCATCACGAGCACGAAGACCAGCACCACGATCAGGTAGGTGATCAGCTGCTCCTGTGTCGGCCACACCACCTTGCGCAGCTCGGCGACGACCTGCCGGTAGAACGTGATCGGGCTGGTGCGCTCGTTCTTCTTCTCCGAGCGGACCGGTGACCTCTCCGACACGATCTTCCTTCTTCCCGTTGCCTGGCTGCTGCCTGCTTGCCGACTGCCTGTTGCTCGCTGACCTCTCGCAGGGCACGAGGGACTTGAACCCCCAACCTTCGGTTTTGGAGACCGATGCTCTGCCAGTTGAGCTAGTGCCCTACGGCGTATTCCGGGCATGAAAAAACAATGGCCGGATTCACCAGAAAAAGAGTCTACGGGGCGCGTCCCCGCAAAGTCGAACCGGCCACGGGTCTCCCGCGAGCCGTCCACCGACCACTTGCACCTCGGTGACCATCCTCTGCGAACATGGAGGGCGTGACTGAGCAGAGCCAGCAGACCCGTCCCCTCGCCGACCGCAGCCCTGAGGAGGTCGAGGCGTTCCTGAGCGACCAACGTGCGGCCTACGAAGCCCTCTGCGGCCGTGGCCTCTCCCTGGACCTGACGCGCGGCAAGCCGTCCTCGGCCCAGCTGGACCTCTCCGACGCCCTGCTCACCCTGCCCCACGGCGTCAAGGACCCCGACGGGGTCGACGTGCGCAACTACGGCGGGCTCGAGGGGATCACGTCGATCCGGACGATGTTCGCCGATCTCCTGCGGGTGGAGCCGGAGCAGGTCGTGGCCGGGGGGAACTCCAGCCTGGTGATGATGCGCGAGGTGCTCACCGACCTGTGGCTCAAGGGCGGCGTCGACAGCGCCCGCCCCTGGGGGGCCGAGGAGAAGGTCACCTTCATCTGCCCCGTGCCTGGGTACGACCGGCACTTCACGTTGCTCAGCTGGTTCGGCATCGAGACCGTGACCGTCCCGATGGACGACGACGGCCCCGACGTCGAGGCGGTCGCGCGGCTGGCCGCCTCGGACCCCAGCATCAAGGGCATCTGGATCGTGCCGACCTACGCCAACCCCAGCGGTTCGGTGGTCTCGCAGGAGGTCGCGGCCCGGCTCGCCTCGATGGAGACCGCGGCGCCGGACTTCAAGATCTTCTGGGACAACGCCTACGCGCTCCACCACCTGACCGAGGACGGGGCCACGAGCGCCGACATCCTGACCCTGGCCTCGACGGCAGGGCACCCCCACCGGCCGATCATGTTCGCCTCGACCTCGAAGATCACCTACGCCGGAGCCGGCGTGGCCTTCCTGGGCGGGTCGGTCGAGACCGTGAAGTGGTACGTCAACCACCTCAGCAAGGGCGCGATCGGACCGGACAAGGTCAACCAGCTGCGCCACGTGGAGTTCTTCGGGAGCCCCCAGGGCGTCCGCGACCACATGGCCAGGCACCGGGAGATCATCGCGCCCAAGTTCGCAGCGGTCGAGCGCGTCCTCACCGAGCGTCTGGGTGGCCTGGACATCGCCACCTGGACCCGCCCGACCGGCGGCTACTTCGTCAGCCTCGACGTCCTGGACGGCACCGCCGCGCGCGTCGTACAGCTCGCCAAGGACGCCGGGATCGCGCTCACGCCGGCCGGGTCGTCCTTCCCCGACGGGGACGACCCGCGGGACCGCAACATCCGCCTCGCCCCCACGTTCCCGCCCCTCTCCGACGTCACTGCCGCCATCGAGGCAGTGACGACCTGCGTACTGCTTGCGGCCGCCGAGCAGGCGCAGGGCTGAGAGCAGCACCCGAGTGAGCCTGCCGAGCAGATGGCCGGCAGCGCCGACCGACGCAAGGAACACGTGAGCAACGACCATCAGGCGAGCTGCGACCGCAGGTCGCTCGAGGAGCTCCCCAAGGCTCACCTCCACCTGCACTTCACCGGCTCGATGCGCCACACCACCCTCCTCGAGCTCGCCGAGCGCGACGGGCACCACCTGCCCGACGCCCTCGTGGTGGACTGGCCGCCCCAGCTCTCCGGCGCCGACGAGAAGGGCTGGTTCCGCTTCCAGCGCCTCTACGACGTGGCGCGGTCGGTGCTGCGCACCGAGGACGACGTACGTCGGCTGGTCCGTGAAGCGGCCGAGGACGACAAGCGCGACGGTTCCCGGTGGCTGGAGATCCAGGTCGACCCGAGCGGCTACGCCGCGAGGTTCGGCGGGGTCACCGCCTTCACCGACCTGGTCCTCGACGCCGTCAGGGAGAGCAGCAGGGACGTCGGCATCGGAATGGCGGTGGTGATCGCCGCCAACCGCACCCGGCACCCCCTGGACGCCCGCACGCTGGCCCGCCTCGCCGCGCAGTACGCCGGCCGCGGGGTCGTCGGCTTCGGGCTCTCCAACGACGAGCGTCGTGGGAGCACCCGCGACTTCGCCCCAGCCTTCCGGATCGCCGAGCAGGCCGGGCTGATGCTCGCTCCGCACGGCGGTGAGCTGCTGGGCCCGGACTCGGCCCGGCTCTGCGTGGAGGAGCTGCACGCCGATCGCCTCGGTCATGGCATCCGGGCCGCCGAGGACCCGGACCTGCTCGACCTGATCGTCTCGCGGGGCATCGCGCTGGAGGTGTGCCCGGTCTCCAACGTGGCCCTGGGGGTCTACAGCGACCTGTCCTCGGTGCCGCTGCCGGAGCTGATGGCGGCCGGGGCCACGATCGCGCTCGGGTCCGACGACCCGCTGCTGTTCGGGTCGCAGCTGGCCGGGCAGTACGCCACGATGCGGGCGGCCCACGACCTCACCGACGTACAGCTGGCCGACCTGGCGCGCTCCTCGATCCGGGCCTCCCGGGCCCCCGACGAGGACAAATCTACCTTTCTGGGTGAGATCGACGACTGGTTGGGGACAATGACGTCATGAGCACCTACCCGGGCGAGAACCCGCAGCCGCCGGACGGCCCGAAGCCCGAGAACGCCCCCTACACAGGCAACGAGACAGACAGCAGCACAGGCAGCGAGACGGGCAGCGAGGAGACCCAGCCGGTCGGCTACTGGGAACAGCAGGCGGCCGAGCGGGCCCGGGAGCAGGTTGCGCCGCCACCGGCGGCGCCCGTCCAGAACCCCTGGAGCCAGATGCCCGGGGCGAACCCCTACGGCCCCTACGCCCCCGGACCTCAGGACCCGGGTGGGCAGCCCACCTACTCGACGCCGCCGGGATCCTCGGCGCCCTACGCCTACCCACCCGCGCCGGGTGGGATCCCTGGCCAGTACGCCGGCTACACGGCGGTGGCGCCGGCCCACCCGCAGTCGACGCTGGCCCTGGTGCTGGGTCTGGTCAGCCTCGTCGGAGGGCTCTTCGTGTGCGGGCTGCCGCTGCTGGTCTCGCCCTTCGCGTGGGCCATCGGACGCAGCTCGCTCAAGGACATCCGCGAGTCACAGGGCCGTCTGAGCGGTGAGAGCAACGCCCGCGCTGGGATGATCATGGGCATCATCGGCACCGTGCTGCTGATCCTCGCGATCGTCGCCGTCATCGCGGTCATCGTCCTGATCTCAGTCGGCACCACGAGCGGCAGCTTCAGCGGCACCACCGTGTAGCCCTCAGAGCCGGCAGCCGACCAGCACCGGTTCGTTGACCAGGGTGATCCCGAAACGCTGCTGGACGCCCGTCTGCAGCTCGCGGGCCAGCTCCAGCAGGTCATGAGTGGTGCCACCCCCGCGGTGGGTGAGGGCGAGGGTGTGCCGCGAGGAGAGCCGCACCCGGTCGTTGCCGTAGCCCTTGGTGAAACCCGCGCGCTCGATCAGCCAGGCCCCGCTCGTCTTCACGAGTCCGTCGGGCTGGGGCCAGGAGGGAGCGCCCTCGGGGACGAGGTCGGCGGGCACGACCGGGTTGGTGAAGAAGGAGCCGGTGCTCCAGGTGTCGTGGTCCTCGGGGTCCAGCACCATCGCCTTGCCGCGGCGCAGGCCGAGCACGGCCTCTCGGACAGCACGAGCGGGGGCACGCTCACCGGTCCCGACCCCGAGCACACCCGCCAGCTCGGCGTACTGCACGGGGGCGCCGAGGTCGCCCAGCCGGAACTGGAACGTCGTGCTCAGCACGAGGTAGCGGTCCGGGTTCTGCTTGAAGTGGCTGGTGCGGTAGCCGAACCCGCAGTCGGCCGCGAAGAAGGTGCGGATCCGACCGGTGCCGCGGTCCCAGGTGCGGACCTGCGCCACGGTCTCCGCGACCTCCTGGCCGTAGGCGCCGACGTTCTGGATCGGGGTGGCGCCGACGGTCCCGGGGATGCCGGAGAGCGCCTCGATGCCCACCCACTCGTTCTCGACGGCGGCCGCCACCACGTCGTCCCAGGTCTCCCCCGCGCCGGCCTCGACGAAGGCGCCACCGCAGGTGTCGCCCTCGACCCGCAGGCCCTTGTTGCCCACGACCACCACGCGGCCCGGGAAGCCCTCGTCGGCCACCACCAGGTTGCTGCCACCACCGACCACCAGGACCGGGGTGCCGTCCTCGTCCGCGGACCTCACCGCCTCGACCAGGGTGGCCTCGTCCGGGGCCTCGACCAGGTGGGCGGCGGGACCGCCGAGGCGCAGGGTCGTCAGGTCGGCGAGCGTGACCTTGCGCTCGCGTACGGCGTCGGCTTCGGGCACGGTCATGACGCTAGTCCTCCACAGGTCCTGGCGGTGTTCCGGGAACGCAGAAGCGGCCCCGGCAGTGCCGGAGCCGCTTCGTGCGATGACTCAGATCAGCGGGTCTCGCGGTGATCGGTGTGCTGGCGACAACGCGGGCAGAACTTCTTCAGCTCCATGCGGTCCGGGTCGTTGCGGCGGTTCTTCTTGGTGATGTAGTTGCGTTCCTTGCAGTCCACGCAGGCCAAGGTGATCTTGGGGCGGACGTCTGAGCTCTTGCTGGCCACTTTCGTGCCTTCTTCCTAGCCTGGGATGATGCGTGTGAAGATTCCGTAGCGGGGGCGGGACTCGAACCCGCGACACCACGATTATGAGCCGTGTGCTCTAACCACCTGAGCTACCCCGCCACTGAGAACGCTCCAGAGCACCCGCACATTCCATCGTGCTGTCCGGATGACGTCGGGAGACTTCCCAGAGCCCCTTTACGGAATCGAACCGTAGACCTTCTCCTTACCATGGAGACGCTCTGCCGTCTGAGCTAAAGGGGCCTGGCCTGAGGGCCAGCGAGCAGAATACACAGGCCCGAGGGCATACCTGAAATCGGGCCGACCCGGACTTGACCGAGCCGTGCACCGGACCGTCATGATCGACCGGTGAACCCACCTCCTGAGTCGTACTACCAGCCGCTCGAGAACGGCCGGTTCAGCTCCTCCTCCGCGACCTCCGGGCCCTGGAGCCCGAGCGCCCAGCACGGCGGACCACCGGCGGCACTGCTCGGCCGTGCCCTGGAGAACCTCGCCGAGGACGTGCCCCGGGTGATCGGCCGGTTCACGATGGACCTGCTCGGTCCGGTGCCGGTCGCGGACCTCACGGTGACCGCCTCGGTGCTGCGCCCGGGGCGCACGGTGTCGCTGCGGCAGGCCGAGCTCAGCGACACGTCCGGGCGGGTGGTGGCCCGCGCCCAGGGCTGGGCCTTCCCCGAGGGTGAGTGGCCCGACGGGTCGGGCCCGGGTGGCTTCGGCGAGCCACCGGACCACGGTCCGTCCGACGGGCGGCACGAGGAGCTGCCGGCGACCTGGTTCCGGGGCTATCTCGACGCCGTGGAGTGGCGGTGGATCGAGGGTGCGGTCACCCGACCCGGTCCCGCCGTGGTCTGGATGCGCCCGCTCCTGCCCCTGCTCCCCGGCGAGGAGATGAGCCCCCTGCAACGGCTGCTCACCTGCGTCGACTCAGCCTCCGGCGCCTCGGCCGCCCTCGACCCGGCCGAGTGGAACTTCCTCAACACCGACCTCACCGTGCACGTCGTACGTCCCCCGGTGGGTGAGTGGGTCTGTCTGCGCGCCGAGACGACCCTCAGCACCGGCGCGGTCGGTCTGGCCGCCTCCGAGGTGTACGACGAGCTCGGCCTGGTCGCCCGGTCGGCCCAGGCGCTGCTGGTGACACCGGCGCGCTCCTGACGACCCCCGGGCGTCATACGACCTGGTCCCCATGGGCACCGGTGCGTATGACGTTCCACGGGAGGTCATCCGGGGTGGTCGCGCAGGCAGCCGGTTCGTATGACGTCTGGCTCAGGTCCGGTCCTGGATCCGGGCGAACGGCTGCGCCTCCTCCAGCTCGTAGGCCACCTGGAGGAGACGGCGGTCGTTGCCGCGCTCCGCAGCGAGCTGTACGCCGATCGGCAGGCCCCTCGACGTCGTCCCCATCGGCAGCGAGATCGCCGGGTCCCCCGTCGCGTTCTGGAGCGGCGTGAACGACACCCACTCGAGCAGGCGACCCATCACCGTCTCGAAGGACTGGGTCGGCTCGAGCCAACCGAGCTCGGGGGTCACCAGCGACAGCGTGGGGGTCAGGACCATGTCGTGCTCGGCGTAGAAGCGCTTGCTGATGCGGTGGGAGCGGTTCAGCCGGGTGACCGCCAGCGGCAGCTTCCAGGCGTTCCTGGCCGCGTGCCGGGCCAGCCCCTTGGTCAGGTTGTCGTTGCGGTCGCGGTCATAGGTGTCGTTGAACATGCGCTTGCCCATCCGGCTGACCCCGAGGGCCAACGAGCTCCAGTAGAGGAGGAAGTCGTCCTCGAAGGTGTCGGGGACCGGCGCCGGGACAGCCTCGACGGTGTGGCCGAGCTCCTCCAGCAGGCCGGCCGCGTGCAGCACCGCCTGAGTGGTCTCCTCGTCGGTCTGCCGGCCACCGATCGAGTCCGTGACCAGGGCGACCCGAAGCCGCTTCTTGCCCGGACCGGTCACGTCGCCGATCGGCGGGAGCTTGAGGTTGCGGTAGACCCGCTCGGACTCCCGGAGGAAGGCCGCGGTGTCGCGCACGGAGCGGGTGAGGACGCCGTCGTGGACGAGCCTGACGGGCATGTCGCGGTTGCCCCGGTCGCTCGGCGTACGCCCCCGGGTCGGCTTCAGCCCCACCAGACCGCAGCAGGCGGCCGGGATCCGGATCGATCCGCCACCGTCGTTGGCGTGCGCCATCGCCACCGCACCGGCAGCCACGAAGGCCGCCGAGCCTGCCGAGGAGGCCCCCGAGGTGTGCCCGGTGTGCCAGGGGTTGCGCACGGGGACGTCGTCGACGAACTCGGCGCTCGCACTGAAGCCGTACTCCGAGAGCCGGGTCTTGCCCAGGAACGTGGTGCCGACCAGGGCGTACATCCGGGCGAAGTCACCGTCCACCGCAGCCGGCTGCGCGACGTAGGCGTGGGTTCCCTGCTGGGTGGGCAACCCGGCCACGTCGCTGTTGTCCTTGACGAAGCTCGGCTGGCCGGCGAAGTAGCCCTCGTGGGGCGTGACGGCCTCCGCGGCTGCCGCTGCGAAGCGGTCGACGGCAAGACCGGAGAGGTCCTCGTCGACCCTGCGGGTGCGAGCGATCGCGGCCTCGACGGCCTCGAGCCGGGAGACCCGCCCCTCCCTGATCTCCTCGGCCAGACCGACGGCGTCGTGGTCGCCGAGAGCGTCGTCACCGAAGGCGTGCACGCGGGTCGCAGACGCGGGTTGTTCCTGAGGCATGGCCCGAACCGTAACGTCCTCAGCGCGCGATGCCGCGACGGTGGCACCCGACGAGGTGGGTGTCGACCAGGCCGGTCGCCTCCATCAGGGCGTGCATCGTGGTCGGGCCGACGAAACCGAACCCGAGCCTGCGCAGGGCCTTGGACAGGGCCGTCGACTCGGGCGAGATCGCCGGGACGTCGGCCGGCCCCGCGGGCTCCGGATCGCGCTCGGGCCGGAAGCCCTCGATGAGACGCTCGAGGCCACCGTCCTCGCGCAGCGCCACGGTGGCGGTCGCGTTCTTGCGGGTGGCCAGGATCTTGGCCCGGTTGCGGACGATGCCGGTGTCGGCCATCAGATCGTCGAGGTCGCCGTCGGTCATCGCGGCCACCCGGTCGACGTCGAAGTCGTGGAAGACCTCACGGAACCGGTCGCGCTTGTTCAGGATCGTCGACCACGAGAGACCGGCCTGGAAGCCCTCGAGGCTGAGCCGCTCGAACAGGCCACGCTCACCGTGGACCGGCACGCCCCACTCGGTGTCGTGGTAGTCGCGCATCGTCCCCGGGCGCGCCGCCCAGGGGCAACGGGCGACGCCGTCCTCGCCGACCACGGCTCCGTCGGTCACGCCGGGCTCACTTCAGGCCACTCACTTCAGGCCACTCACTTCAGGGCCGCGCTCATGGCCCCGACGTGCTCCGCCGTGGAGCCGCAGCACGCGCCGATCAGGTCGATGCCCAGATCGCGCAGGGCCACCGCGTGCTCGGCCATGTCGTGCGGCGTCGCGTCGTACTCGAAGTGGTCACCCACGACCTGCGGCAGGCCCGCGTTGGACTGGGCCACGAGCAGCAGCCCCTCCGGACGGGCCTCGACCATCTGCGCGGCGATGGCAGCCATCTCCTCGGGTCCGCGGCCGCAGTTGGCCCCCACGGCCGTGACACCGGCCGCCGCGAGCGCCGTCACGGCGTCGGCGGGACGGACGCCCATCATGGTGCGCAGGTTGGTGTCGAAGCTCATCGTGACCACGATCGGCAGGTCGGGCACCACCTCGCGGGCGGCGGCGACCGCTGCCTCGGCCTCGGCCAGGTCGCTCATCGTCTCGATCAGGACCAGGTCGATGCCCCCGTCACGCAGACCGGCCAGCTGCTCGGCGAAGATCGCCTGCGCCGCGGCAGCGTCCATCGTCCCCAGCGGCGCCATCAGCTCCCCGGTCGGTCCGAGGTCGCCGCCGACGAGGACACCGTGCTCGTCGGCCACCTCGCGGGCGAGGCGCGCACCGGCTTCGTTGAGCTCGTGCACCCGGTCACCGAGTCCGTGCATGTCGAGGCGGGGCTTCGTGCCGCCGAAGGTGTTGGTCGTCAGGATCCGGGCTCCGGCCTCGGCGTAGGACCGGTGCGCCTCACGGATCGCGTCGGGCCGCTCGACGTTCCACAGCTCGCCCGAGCCCCCGTCGTCGAGGCCCATGTCCTGCAGGAGCGTCCCCATGCCTCCGTCGACCACGACCGGTCCGGCGGAGGCGAGGTCGGCGAGCGCGCCGAGCACTGGGTCGATCTGTTGGTTCGTCACAGACAGAGCCTAGGTCGTAGGGGTGAGGAGGCGGCCATCGACGACAGGGGTGGACTCCGGGTCACCGGGTCCCGTTCTCCACAGCCGCGGAAGTCGTGCTGGCAGCGGCGTACTCCAGGCCCCATCCTCGTGCGATGGACAGGGACGCCCTGGGCGAGCTGATGGCGACTCAGGAGGGTGTGGTCAGCCGCCGTCAGGCGCTGGGGCCGCGGCGCTCTTCGCTGCACCCGCGGCCCTGTGCGCCCAGTCGGCCCTCCGCGCGGCGAACGGGCCGGGCCACCGGCACCATGACGAAACCGGCGCGATCCACATCGCGGTCGACCGCTCCCGCACGGTCGTCACCCCTCGGGTGTGGTGGCCCGGAGGTTCGTGGCCCTCGAGGCACGCGTGCAGTGGAACCTCACGCCGCCCCGCATGCGGATCGAGGAGGCGGTCGTCGACGTCGCGGCCGAGGCCGTCGATGACTACTCGGCGATCGCGGTCCGGGTGGAGCGACCCCACGGGCTGCCCACGGGTCTGCGGCCGGTGAAGGCCTCGAGCCGTGGACCGGTCTACCGCGACGTGCACCATTCCGGCCTGTGCTTCCTCGTCGAGCTCGACGGCAGGCTCGACCACACCCGCGTCCGGGCCAGGGACCGTGGACCTGGAGCGAGATCTCGACGCTGCCCTCGACGGGCTCCTGACCGTCAGACTGGGCTGGGGTCAGGCGGTCGGTCGCCCCTGTGAGACCGCGAAGAAGGTGGCCCGCGTCCTTCAGCGACGGGGCTGGACCGGCTCCCCGCGACGGTGCGAGGCCTGCCCTGCCGAGGATCCGGTGGATCTCGGGCCACCAGGTGACTCGAGATCCACCCCGTAGCCGTGGCGACGTGACGGGTCCGGACTCAGGGCCCGCGCCTGACCATGCGGGCGTTGGGAAGCGGCGGGGAGTGGAGCGGGTCGCGCGGATCGTCCTGCGGGAGCCGGAACCGGTCGTTCTTCCCGGTCTCGAGCAGGGCCTCCCAGTCAGCGCGATAGGCGACGACCTCGTCGTGGTCCCGGCCGATGTAGTTCCACCACATGACGATCTTCTCGCCGAACGGCGGCCCGCCGAGGAGGAGCAGGCGGGTCTGCTCGCTCGCGCTCAGCTCGAGCGCGTCCGCTCCGGGCGTGACGAAGCCCAGCTCGTGGGCGGCCAGCGGTTCGCCGTCCACGGTGAGGCTCCCGTGGTCGACCAGCACCCCCAGCTCGTACGACGGGTCGACCGGGACGCTCAGCGTCGCGCCCGCCGCCAGCACCAGCTCCGCCCCGAGCAGCGGGGTGTACGTCGTGACGGGCGAGGTGGAGCCGAGCAGCGAGCCGATGAAGACGCGAGCCTCCCACCCGTGACTGTGGACCGGCTCCGGGGCGAAGTGCTCGAACGTCGGGTCGACCTGCCGGGCGCCGTCGGGCAGCGCCAGCCACAGCTGGGCCCCGTGCAGCGTGGTGGTCGCGGGGGTGGAGTACTCGCTGTGGCTGATCCCGCGACCCGCCGTCATCAGGTTCAGCTCGCCGGGGCGCACGGTCGCGTGGTGACCCGCGGAGTCGCGGTGCTCGATCTCGCCGGTGAAGAGCCAGCTCACGGTCTGCAGGCCGGTGTGCGGGTGGGGTGGGACGAGCATGCCGCCCGAGCCCTCGACCTCGTCAGGACCGTAGTGGTCAAGGAAGCACCAGGCCCCGATCAGGGAGCGTTGCCGCTGCGGGAGGGTACGCCGCACGGTCATCGCGCGCAGCCCACCCAGGGGCACGTCGCGGGGGGTCAGGACGTCCATGTCACCCAGCCTGCCACGGTGTCGCCGGAGCAGACAGACATCGAGGCGGGCCGCACGTCCGAACGCTGGCGAGAGCGTCGGACGGCAGCACCGCCTCGATGAGACTTGAAGGAGTCAGCGACTCCGGCGACCGCTGAAACCGGCCGCGGTGTGGCTGTCACCCGTCGAGGAGCTGTACTTGACGGCGCTCGAGCCACCACGACGGCCGCCGGAGCGTCCACCGCCCTGGCCACCGGACCGCGACTGGCCCTCTGAACGGCCCTGGGAGCGACCACCCTGGCCGCCGCCCTGGGGACGACCGCCGCCGCTGCGACGACGACCGCCACCACCGCCACCACCGTTGTTGGACTGGACCGGGCGCTCGTCCGGGAGGCCGCCCGCGACGAGCACACGCTCACCGGGGGCGAGCTGGCGGAGCATCGCGTGGTCGGGACCGGAGACCTTCGTCGTGGTCGGCTTGATGCCGGCCGCGCGCGTCAGGGTGCGGACGTCGTTGACCTGCTGGTCGGTCATCAGCGTGATGACGGTTCCGGCAGCACCGGCGCGCGCCGTACGGCCCGAGCGGTGCAGGTAGGCCTTGTGCTCGGCGGGCGGGTCGGCGTGGACCACGAGGGCCACGTCGTCCACGTGGATGCCGCGGGCGGCGATGTCGGTGGCGACCAGCGTGGTCGCCTTGCCCGACTGGAACGCCTCCATGTTGCGGGTGCGGGCGTTCTGCGCGAGGTTGCCGTGCAGCTCGACCGTGGGCACGCCACGGGCGTTGAGCTGACGGGCCAGCGCCTTGGCGCCGTGCTTGGTGCGGGTGAAGACCATCGTGCGCCCGGGGGCGCTGGTCAGGTCCACGAGCACGGCGACGCGGTGGTCGCGGTGCACGTGCAGCACGTGGTGGTCCATCTTGGCGACCGGCGACTGCGCCGAGTCGGCCTCGTGGGTGGCCGGGTCGACCAGGAAGCGCTTGACGAGCACGTTGACACCCGCGTCGAGCGTGGCGGAGAACAGCATCCGCTGGCCGCTCTTGGGGGTCTGGTCGAGCAGGCGGCGCACGGCGGGGAGGAAGCCGAGGTCGGCCATGTGGTCGGCCTCGTCGAGGATCGTGACCTCGATGGCGCCGAGGTCACAGGCACCCTGCTGGATGAGGTCCTCGAGCCGACCGGGGCAGGCGATGAGGATGTCGACGCCCGAGCGAAGAGCCTGCACCTGCGGGCCCTGGCCGACCCCACCGAACACGGTGCGGGTCTTGAGGCCGTGGACCTGGGCCAGCGGCTCGAGGGCCGCCGCGATCTGGCTGACCAGCTCGCGGGTCGGGGCCAGGATCAGCGCACGGGGGCGCTTCGGCGTACGACGGGCCTTGGACTTGTCCAGGCGGGCGATCAGGGGAAGGAGGAACGCCAGCGTCTTGCCGGAGCCGGTGCGGCCACGGCCCAGGACGTCCCGGCCCGCGATCGAGTCGGGCAGGGTCGCGTTCTGGATGGGGGTGGGTTCGGTGATGCCCTGGGAGGCCAGGACGTCGGAGAGGTCGGCGGGGACGCCGAGCTCGATGAAGGCAGTAGACAAGGGGTGTGTTCACTAACTGTGTGGATGTCTCACCACAGCCATGACGAGTTGACAGCTCGTCGAGAAGATCGGGCGTCGTGGAGCACTGGTTCCCAAGTGATGGGCGCAGATGCTGCAACACACGCATCAGGATCGAGGCGAGACTGGACGATCCTTGTGCCTCCACTGTAGGGCACGCAGCCCGATTGGCCCGAATCCTGACCAACGTCCGGGCTGTGACCTCGGACTCCTCGCTCCCTAACGGAAGGCGTCCTGACCCGTCAGCGCCTTGCCGATCACCAGCTGGTGCACCTCGGTGGTGCCCTCGTAGGTGAGTACCGACTCGAGGTTGTTGGCGTGACGCATCATCGGCCACTCCAGGGTGATGCCCGCGGCGCCCATGATCGTGCGGCACTCACGGGCGATCTTGATGGCCTCACGGATGTTGTTGAGCTTGCCGAAGCTGACCTGCTCAGCGGTGATGCGGCCCTCGTCCTTGAGTCGTCCCAGGTGCAGGGCGAGGAGCATCGACTTGCCGAGCTCGACCGTCATGTCGGCCAGCTTGGTCTGGGTGATCTGGAAGCCACCCAGCGGCTTGTCGAAGATCTCGCGCTCCGCTGCGTAGCGCAGCGTCGCCTCCAGACAGTCCCGAGCGGCTCCGATCGAGCCGAAGATGATGCCGAAGCGCGCCTCCGTCAGACAGCTCAGCGGGCCGCGCAGGCCCCTCACGTTCGGGAGCATCGCGTCGGCCGGCAGCCGCACACCGTCGAGAACCAGCTCACTGGTCACCGACGCGCGCATCGACATCTTCTGCTTGATCTCGGGGGCGGAGAAGCCTTCGGTGTCGGTGGGTACGACGAACCCGCGGATGCCGTCGTCCGTGTGGGCCCACACCACCGCGACGTCGGCGATCGAGCCGTTGGTGATCCACATCTTGTTGCCGTCCAGGACCCAGTCGGCGTTCTCGCCCGGCCCGTCCTGCTTGGCGCGGGTGCGCATGCCGGCCGGGTTGGAGCCGAAGTCGGGCTCGGTCAGGCCGAAGCACCCGATCTTCTCGCCGGCGGCCATCTCCGGCAGCCACTGCTGCTTCTGCTCCTCGGACCCGTGGGCGTGGATCGCGAACATGGCCAGGCTGCCCTGCACCGACATCAGCGAGCGGATGCCCGAGTCACCGGCCTCGACCTCGAGACAGGCCAGCCCGTAGGCCGTCGTACTCGTGCCGGCGCAGCCGTAGCCCTCGAGGTGCATGCCCAGCGCGCCGATCTTCCCGAGCTCACGAGCGATCTCGCGCACGGGCGTGCTGCCGCTCTCGTACCACTCGGCGATGTCCGGGCGGATGCGCTCGTCGACGAAGCGGCGCACGGTCCGCTGGATCGCGCCGTCCTCCTCGTTGATCAGCGAGTCGGTGTCGAGCAGTCCCAGGGGTGAGTTGTCGGCCATGTCCTCAACATAGACGGGAGTGGCAGGCACGGCGATGCACCCTGCGCCGTGGCCCAGAGGTCTCCCGGGCAACGGACCTTGGTCTCTACCGGCACCTGAGCCGCCGTGCTCACATGGAGGTGGACCAGGTCGGACCCGAACGCCTCGGGATCCCCGGACCGGTCCGAGGACATATGGAGAGGAGAGACGCATGGCGACACTGCTGATGACAGGCTTCCCGGGATTTCTGGGTTCTGCCCTGCTCCCCCGCCTGCTGGACCGACGTCCGAGCGATCGGGCCGTGTGCCTGGTCCAGCCCCAGCACCTGGGCACGGCAGCGGACCGGGTCCGCGAGATCGAAGCCGCCCACCCGCACACGGTCGAACGCATCGAGCTGGTGCCGGGCGACATCACCGCACCTGACCTCGGGACCGGTCCCGATGACCGGAAGAGCCTCGAGGACGTGGTCGAGGTCTGGCACCTGGCGGCGATCTACGACCTGTCCGTCGGCGAGGAGCTGGCCCGTCGGGTCAATGTCGGTGGCACGACGCGGATCCTCGAGCTCTGCCGGTCCCTCCCCCATCTGCGGGCGCTTCAGTACGTCAGCACCTGCTACGTGAGTGGGCGCTACGAGGGTGAGTTCACCGAGGATTCGCTCGACGAGGGCCAGAGCTTCCGCAACCACTACGAGTCCACCAAGTTCGAGGCCGAGATGCTGGTCCGCAAGGCGATGGCGGACGGGTTGCCGGCCACGATCTACCGGCCGGGGATCGTCGTCGGTGACTCCCGCACCGGCGAGACCCAGAAGTACGACGGCCCCTACTTCCTGGCGACCTTCCTGCGTCGGCAGCTCTCGGTGGCCGTGGTCCCCGCCGTCGGCGCCGCTGACCGCGTCAAGGTCTGCCTGGTGCCCCGCGACTTCGTGATCGACGCGATGGACCAGCTGTCCGTGCTCGAAGGGTCGGTCGGCAAGACCTTCGCCCTCACCGACCCGCACCCCCCGTCGGTCCGGGAGCTCGGCAACACCTTCGCCGCGCACCTCGGCAAGCAGGTGATCTGGGTGCCGCTCCCACTGGGCCTCACCCGGGCCCTGGTCGGTTCGGTGCCCGGGATGGAGCACCTGCTGGGCCTGCCGGCCGAGGCGCTGGACTACTTCGCCTCCCCGACCACCTACTCCACCACGAACACGGTGACCGCGCTGTCCGGGACCGGGCTGGTGTGCCCGCGCTTCGAGAGCTACGCCGGCCGGCTGCTCGACTTCATGGTCGAGCATCCCGAGATCGACTCCTCAGCGATGAGCTGAGCAGACCCCCGCGAGCACTGCCAGAACCGAGGAGCCAAGATGTCAGGCCAGAGCCACCACACCGTCGTCAACGTGAGCCTCACCGACTCCGAACGTGACTACGACGAGCAGGTCTGCTTCCTGGACCAGCAGTTCCGCATCGTGCGATCGGGCACGAACGGCAATGTCACCGCCGCGGAGGCACTGGTGGAGAAGTGGGCTGGCGATGCCGACGCGATCGCCGTCACGGGCATCCGCGAGGCCCGAGCCGCCGGGCTCTACGACGGCGAGCTCGAGGCGATCGAACGGGTCAAGCGCGCCACGGACGTGGTGCCGGTCACCGACGGCCATGCCCTGCGCGACGTGCTTCAGGAGTGGGCCATCCGGCATGTCCAGACCGAGATGCCGGGGTTCTTCAACAACGCCCGGACCGTGGTCCTCGGCGGCCTCAACCACGACCGGACCACCCGGATCCTGCGCGAGTTCACCGACAACCTGGTGTTCGCCGACCCGCTGCTGCGTCTGGACCTGCCGGCCAAGCTGGACTCGATCCCGCTGATGGGCCTGGCGGCCGGCGTGGGGCTGTGGCCGATCCGGCGTCTGCCACGTCAGGTCAGGGCGAAGCTCAACGCCCCTGGTCAGAGCATCAGCACCGCGCTCGCACGCAAGGCAGCCAGGGACTGCGACGTGGTGGTCGCCACCTTCGACGAGCTCAGCGGATTCGGTCTGGAGGACCTGGCGGGCAAGACCCTCGTCACGTCTTCCATCTCCGCGGATCGACTGGCAGAGCTGGCCGGCCGCGGGGTCGACATGGTGCTCGACGCGACCCCCCAGCCGTTCGGGGTCACCGTGAACGCAGCAGTGCTCGAGGCGATGATGCTCTCCTGCGTGCTCGGCACGAGATCCCTGACCAACGACGACCTGCTCGACATGATCGTCTCGGCGCACCTCGAACCCCGTGTCCTCTACCCCAACGGCCCGCGACGCAAGAGCAGGTTCGCGTTCGTCATCCACCCCCTGTCGCAGAAGTTCTTCTCCAACGTCGAGCCCCTCGGGACGATCGCCAAGGTGACACCCTCGCTCGTCATGGATGTGGTGGAGAAGGCGGTGGCCTACGCCCCACCGTTCGTCTACAGCCACGTGACCGGCATCAAGTCACCCACCGGGGCCGAGGCCGAGGGCTGGCTCATCACGGTCGGCGGGACGCCCAAGGAGCTGATGGCGCACAGCCCCGAGTTCACCTACGCGCGACTCCTGATGGCGGCCGAGACCGCGCGCAAGCTCGGAGCACAGGTCATGGGCCTGGGTGCGTTCACCAAGGTGGTCGGTGATGCGGGCGTCACCGTGGCCAAGCAGGCTCCGCTGCCGATCACGACCGGCAACAGCTACAGCGCCTCCGGTGCACTCTGGGCGGCCCACGAGGCGATGCAGCAGCTCGGGATGACGGAGGTCGACGCCCGGGGCCGGATCCGGGGCAAGGCGATGGTCGTGGGCGCCACGGGTGCCATCGGGTCGGTGTGCGCGCGGCTTCTCGCGCTGTCCTGTGACGAGCTGTGGCTGGTGTCGCCGGAGTCGGCCAAGCTGCTCGCCCTCAAGCACGAGATCGAGCGGGACAACCCCCGGGCCGGGATCCATGCCGCCGCCACCCCCGGCCGCCACCTCAAGGACATGGACCTGATCGTGACGGCCACCTCGGGGGCCGGCAAGCGCGTCCTGGACATCATGGACGTCAAACCTGGCTGCGTGATCACCGACGTGGCACGCCCCCTGGACCTCTCCCCCGAGGATGTCGCCAAGCGTCCCGACGTGCTCGTCATCGAGTCCGGCGAGATCGAGCTGCCGGGGGAGGTCACGATGAAGAACATCGGCCTGCCGCCGGGTGTTGTCTACGCCTGCATGGCCGAGACCGTGGTGCTGGCGCTCGAGGGCCGCTACGAGACCTACACGGTCGGTCGCAACATCGAGTGGGAGAAGGTCAAGGAGATCTACCGGCTCGGCCTCAAGCACGGCATGAAGCTCGCCGCGATCTCCGGTGTCAACGGCGTCTTCGGCACCGAGGACCTTGCCCGCACACGCGAGCTCGCACTCGAGCGCCGGGGATGACCTGTGGCAGGCAAGGACCGGTCCGGGGACCAAGGCCTCTGACGAAGTCAGGTGTCAGGGCCTAGCGTCACAGCATGGCCCGAGATACGTCCACCTACATGCGCTCCACCGATGCCTTCTCCTGGAACATGGAGCGTGATCCGGCGCTGCGCTCGACCGTGGTCACGGTCTTCTGGCTCGACCAGACCCCTGACTGG
Organism: uncultured Actinomycetota bacterium; assembly: GCA_963843775.1. Classification (GTDB taxonomy): domain Bacteria; phylum Actinomycetota; class Actinomycetes; order Propionibacteriales; family Nocardioidaceae; genus Marmoricola. The sequence goes on along the minus strand of CAWJLT010000009.1, from coordinate 311,272 downwards.
GACATGCTGGCCCACCGCGTGGACCGCATGTCGCGACAGATGATCTCGTTGCGCCAGCGGGTCGTGGAGCCTCCACTCCATCTCGCCACGCCGAGGTGGGTCGTCGACCCCCACTTCGACCTGGGCTGGCACCTCCGCCGGGTGGCCGCACCGGCGTCCGGCGGCCGTGACGCTGTTCTCGAGATGGCGCGTCAGTCGGCCATGGACGCGTTCGACAAGCAGCGCCCGCTGTGGGAGCTGACGCTGGTCGAATCACTCGAGGGTGGCGCGGCCGCGGTCATCCTCAAGATGCACCACTCCTTGACCGATGGAGTGGGAGGCATCTCGATGTTGACCATCCTCTTCGACCTCTCCCGGACGCCCGATGACCTGGGACCGATGCCACCTGAGCCGCAGGGGGAGCACGTCGGCGGGCGTGAGCTGGTCACCGGGGCCGTCGGATCGGTGATCGGGCAGCTCGGTCAGCGCGCCCTCCGCATCGCCGACGCCACCGTGCCTGCGCTGCTGCGTACCGCCCGGAACCCGGCGGGGACCGTGCGTGAGGCAGCAGCATTGGCCGGCTCCGTCTACCGGTTGGCCGCCCCCGTTCCCGACACCATGTCTCCGGTCATGGTCGAGCGGGCGATGACCCGGCACCTGGCCACCATGGACGTCCCGCTCGAGCCACTCCGCAAGGCCGCCAGGAACGTCGGCGTCACTCTCAACGCTGCGTTCCTCGCCGCTGTGACCGGAGCCCTGCGCCGCTACCACGAGCACCACGGCAGCACGGTCGAGTCGTTGCGGGTGGTCATGCCGATCAGTCTCCGCACCGAGCAGGATCGGGAGTTCGGCAACCGGATCACCCTCCAGCGCGTGACGCTCCCGGTGGCGGAGCCGGACCCGGTCGAGAGGATGCAGCGCGTGCTCGCGGCCACGAAGGCCGCTCGGGAGGAGCCCTCGCTGGCCTACACCGACCTCGTCGCCGAGGGGCTCAACCTGCTGCCGTCGGCCTACGTGGGCGGGATGCTCAAGCACATCGACTTCCTGGCGAGCAACGTGCCGGGGAGTCCCGTCCCGATCTACCTCGGCGGGGCCAAGGTCACCGGCTTCTTCGCGTTCGGGCCGACGATCGGGACCGCCTTCAACGTCACCCTCGTCTCACACGAGAGCACCTGCCACCTCGGCGTCAACATCGACACCACCTCGGTGCCCGACCCGGAGACCTTGCTGGACTGCCTGCAGGAGAGCTTCGAGGAGATCCTCGGCCTCGCCGAGTGAGGGACGTGTCACCGACCTCGGCCAGACGGCCGAAGACTCACCAACGCTGACGCGACGGCAGCGGCCACGGCGACCGCGAGCGACTCGGCGTCGTCCTCTCGCAGCTCGGGGACGACCCGGTGGACGATGCCGGCCCTGACCAGCGCGGCGGAGCCGATGCCCTGCGTCTCGGCCATGTCGGCGGCGTGGTCGAGGTCACCGAAGCGGATCACCGAGGCGCCCTCCGGCGGGAGCGGGGAGAGCCAGGCGTTCTCCGTGGCCACGACGACCTGGGCCGGCAGCAGCGCGAGCGCTCCCCCGCCACACCCCTGGCCGAGGATGACCGAGACGGTCGGCACGGTCATGGTCGTCAGCGCGGCGATGCACCGCGCTATCTCACCGGCGATCGCCCCCTCCTCGGCCTGGACCGAGAGCTCGGCACCGGCCGTGTCGATCACGGTGACGAGCGGCAGTCCCAGCTCCTCGGCCAGCCGCATCCCGCGCCGAGCCTCACGCAGGGCGGCCGGCCCGAGGGGCGCGTCCTGGCGCCGGTCCTGCCCCACGAGCACGCAGGGCTGGCCGTCGAGGCGGGTCAGGGTCACGAGCACGGCGGCGTCCTGCTCGCCCTCCTCGGTGCCGTTCAGCGCCAGCGTTCCCTGGGCGCCGTGCCTCAACAGGTCGCGTACGCCGAGCCGCTCGGCCCGCCTCGTCTGCGCCACGGCCTCCCAGACCGGCAACCGGGCGCCCACGTCGGCAGCCCGAAGGGGCAGCGCGGGCGAGGTCGCCGGGTCGACGAGCACAGCCAGGGTCAGGTCGATCAACGCCGGGAGGTCCTCGGTGGCCACCACCGCGTCGATGACTCCCTTGGTCGCGAGGTTCTCCGCGCGCTGCACGCCCTCGGGGAAGGGGTGACCCTCGAGGGCCTCGAACACCTTGGGTCCGAGGAAGCCGACGAGGGCATCCGGCTCGGCCACGGTGACGTGGCCCAGCGACCCCCACGAGGCGTAGACGCCACCGGTCGTGGGGTTCCGCAGGTGCACCAGGTAGGGCAGGCCGGCGGCCCGGTGGACCATCACCGCACGGGAGATCTCGACCATCTCGAAGAAGGCCGGTGTCCCCTCCTGCATCCGGGTCCCACCCGAGGCGGTGGTGGCCAGGAGCGGCAGCCCCTCGGCCGTGGCGCGGCGTACGGCCGAGACGATCCGCTGCGCGGCAGCCCGCCCGATCGACCCGCCCAGGAAGGTGAACTCGTTGACGACGACCACCACCGCCCGGCCCCGGACGAGCCCGCGTCCGGTGAGCACCGACTCGTCGGTGCCGGCCTTCTCGGCGGCAGCGCGGAGCTCGGACCGGTAGGACTCCGGGTGGTCGCCGATGTCGACCGGCTGGTCCCAGGACTCGAAGGATCCTTCGTCGAGGACGAGGTCGATCAGACCGGCGGCGGACCACCGCTGGGTCATGCGGACGGGTCCCTGTCGTTGGCCGGGGAGTCGTTGACCGGGGAGTCGTTGACCGGGGAGTCGTTGGCCGGGGAGTCGTCGACCGGGGAGGCCAGCCAGGCCCGCACCGCGTCGCCGTGCTCGTCCAGCGTCGGTGGCGCCTGGTGCGAGGTCCGGGTCACCTCGGCGCCGGCCGCCTCGAAGAACCGCAGCGGCGGCCCGGGCAGGGTGATCGTGCCGAGCACCGAGTGCTCGACGTCGACCAGGAGACCCTGGCTCGCGGTCTGGTCCCAGGCGTAGACCTCGTCGAGGGTGCGCACCTTGCCCGCCGGGATGCCGACCTCCGCCAGCCGGGCCAGCAGGGGCTCGGCCTCCCAGTCGGCGAAGACGCCCTCGACCAGCGCGATGGTCTGCTCGCGGTTGGCGACCCGCTCGGGGTTGGTCGCGAGCCCCGGCGTCTGCGGGTCGACGTCGAAGCCCGCACAGAAGCGCTTCCACAGCCCTTCGCTGCCGACCGAGATCTGCACCGACCCGTTGCCGCAGTGGAAGAGCCCGTAGGGAGAGATCGAGGGGTGGTGGTTGCCCTGCGCCCGGCCGACCTCGCCCGCCACGGTCCAGCGCGTGCCCTGGAAGGCGTGCACCCCGACGGTCGCCGCGAGCAGCGAGGTGCGGACGACCGTGCCGAGGCCGGTCTGCGTCCGCTCGTGGAGGGCGGCGAGCACGCCGTAGGCGCCGTACATCCCCGCCAGGAGGTCCGCGATCGGGACGCCCACCCGCTGCGGGTCGTCCGGGCCGGAGCCGGTCAGCGACATCAGACCGGCCTCCCCCTGGGCGATCTGGTCGTAACCGGCGCGACCACCCTCGGGACCGTCGTGCCCGAAGCCGGTCACCGACAGCACCACGAGCCGGGGGTTGCGCTGGTGCAGGAGCTCGAAGCCCAGGCCGAGGCGATCGAGCACCCCGGTGCGGAAGTTCTCGACGAGCACGTCGGCACGGTCCACCAGCTGGAGGAGCACCTCGCGGTCGGCCTCGTCCTTGAGGTCGAGGGTGATGGACTCCTTGTTGCGGTTCGCCGAGAGGAAGTACGTCGACTGGCGGTCGTCCTCCGGACCGACGAACGGCGGCCCCCAGCCGCGGGTGTCGTCACCGTGTCCCTTGGCCTCGACCTTGATCACGCGGGCACCGAGGTCGCCCAGCATCATCGTCGACTGCGGCCCGGCCAGGGCTCGGGAGAGATCGACGACGAGGACGTCGGACAACGGGCCGCGGACCCCCACGCCGGTCACCAGCCCGGCAGCACGAGCGCTGCCCAGACGAGGAGCGGGCCGACCAGGGTCACGAGCACGCTGTAGGTGAGGATCTGCTTGTAGTAGAGCGGCTCCTCGATCGTGTCCGGCCGGTTGGCCAGCATCAGTGCACCGTTGGTGGAGAACGGGCTGACGTCGACGATGGTCGAGGAGACCGCCAGGGCCGCGACGAACAGGGCGGCGCTGATCCCACCGTCGGCGATCAGCGGCACCGCGATCGGGATGATCACCGGCAGCAGCGCCGTCGAGGACGCGAAGGCCGAGACCACACCACCGACGTAGCACAGGATCAGCGCGCCGAGAGCGGCTGCGCCGAGCCCGGCGGCCCAGTCGCCGACGAACTCCGGGGCCTTGGCCGTGGTGAGGATGGTCGCGTAGGTGCTGACACCGGCGACCAGGAGCACGGTCGGCCAGGCGATCTGCTTGACCGCTTCCTTGTGCTCGTTGGGGGCGAGCATGTTCAAGATGACCGCCGCGGTGATGGCCACGAAGCCGATGTTCTTGTCGAAGGCCAAGGCGATCAGGGCCACGGCGACGAAGGCGACGAGGGTGAGCAGCTGGTCGTGACGCACACCGAGGTTCTGGGTCGTGGTGGCCGTCGTGGTGCCGTATCCCCGCTGCGGGATGGTGGCGCCGCCGCGGTGGAGGTCGTCCGAGAGCGTGTCGGGGTCGTCAGGGTCGAGCCGCTTGCTCATCAGCGAGCGACCGCCGAGGAAGACGAACAGGAGCACCGCGAGGATGAAGTTGACGATCAGGCTGGCCAGGAACACCGCGATCTCGCTCGACGGCAGGCCGGCGCCCTCCATCACGGAGTTGGTGATCGTGCCGTAGATGCTGATCGGCGAGAACCCGCCGGCCTGGGCGCCGTGGACGACCATCATGCCCATCATCAGCGGGCTGATCCGGTAGCGCGCGGCGAAGCCGAGGGCGATCGGGCCGATGATCGCGCAGGCCGCCGGGCTGGCCGCACCGATGGCGGTGAGCATGGCGGTGACGAAGAACATCACCCAGGGGATGAGTGCGACCCGGCCCCCCACCGCCTTCACGGCACTGCGCACGATGAGGTCGACGGTGCCGTTGTTCCTCGCGATGGCGAAGAGATAGGTGACCCCGATGAGGGTGAGGATCAGGTCACCACTCACCCCGGCCAGGATCTCCTTCTCGTCGAGGTGCAAGGAGTACATGCCGACCAGCCAGGCGGCGACGTAGGCCAGCGCACCCATGTTGATCGGCAGCAGCGTTCCGATGACGAACAACGCCACCAGCGCAATGATCGAAACCCATTCCGGTCCCATCGGCTTTCCTCTTCCTTGTTCGGGGGAAGCCAGCAGGCCGGGCCGTGTGACACCGATCACCCCACTGGTTCAGTGGCCTAGCCAATAGGTCACCGAAACATCTGTCAAATAGGATGCCCAGATGGATCCGACCTCGCCCGGCCCCGGAGGACAGTTCCCGGGCCGGCTGGTGCGTACCCGCCTCTACGAGCAGGTGGCGGAGCAGATCACGTCCTGGATCGCCGAGAACGGGCTGACCGCCGGCGACCGGCTGCCCCCCGAACGCGAGCTGGCCCACCGGCTGGGCGTCAGCCGGGCGACCCTGAGCCAGGCCCTGGTGGCCCTGGAGGTCATCGGTGTCGTGGCGGTCCGGCACGGCGACGGCACCGTGGTCACCCGCTCCCGGACCCGCAGCATCGTCGAGGCCATCCGCGCCCACGCCGACCGGCTGCCCGAGATCATCGACACCAGGGACGCCCTGGAGACCAAGCTGGCGGCGCTCGCCGCGACCCGTCGTACCGACCAGGACCTGCGGCGGGTCGACGAGGCCCTGGACGCGATGGCCGCCGACATCGAGGCCGGTGGCCGCGGCGTCGAGGGCGACGAGCGGTTCCACGGCGCCGTGACGGCGGCCGCCCACTCGCTGCTGCTCGCCCGGCTGATGGACGAGATCAGCGACCTGATCAGGGAGACGCGCATCGAGTCGCTCTCGCAGCCGGAGCGTCCGCTGGCCTCGCTGGCGAGCCATCGCGCCATCGCCGAGGCCATCCGCGACGGCGACCCCGACGCCGCGTCAGAGGCGATGCACTCCCACGTGAAGATGGTCAGCGACGTGGCGCTGCTGCGCGAGCCGCCGGGTTGACCGGCCTGGAGCAGCTGGCCGTCCTGGTCGGCGGCTTCGGGGCCGGCATCCTGACCTCCACCGTCGGTGTGGCGTCGCTGCTCAGCTTCCCGATCCTGCTCGCCGTCGGGCTTCCTCCCGTGGTGGCGAACGCCTCGAACACGATCGGGATGACGCCCGCCGGCCTCAGCGGTTCCTTCGGCTACCGACGTGAGCTGCGCGAGGCTCCGCGCATCGCCCTCCTCGTGCTGGTGCTCTGCGGAGCCGGGGCCATCGGTGGGGCGGCCCTGCTGCTGGCCCTGCCCCCGGGCGTCTTCGAGGCTGTCGTGCCGTGGCTGGTGCTGTTCACCAGCGTCCTCGTCGGCGTCCAGCCCGTCATCACCCAGCGGCTGCGTGCCCGCCGCGGCCCGACCGCCGCGGACCGCGTCACGATGTCGCCCCTGACGGCGTTGTGGACCACCCTGACCGGCGTGTACGGCGGCTACTTCGGCGCCGGGTCAGGGGTGATGATGGTCGCTGTCCTCGGGTTCGGCCTCGACCTCGAGCTGCGCGTGGTCAACGCCCTGAAGACCCTGGCGGTGATGGCCGCCAACGTGGTGGCGACCCTCATCTTCGTGTTCCTCGCCGACCTCGACTGGCTGGCGATCGGCCTGCTGGCCTCGGGCTCGGTGGTGGGCGGCTACGTCGGCTCCCACATCGGCCGCCGCCTCCCGCCGACCCTGCTCCGCGTGCTCATCGTGATCGCGGGTGTCACGGCGTCGGTGCTGCTGCTCGTGCGTGGCTGACCCCGCAGAGCGCGGCTCGGGTTGGGCGGACCCGCCTACGCTCAGGAGATGCGAATCATCCTGGCGGCGGTGCTCCTGATCCTCCTGGGCGGGTGCTCCTCCGACCAGCGGTCCGGCAGTGCCGAGCCTGGGAAGGACCCGTCCGTGTCGGCGTCCGCCCCCGCAGCACCGGACCGGCCCGAGGTGAGCGAGACCGAGGCCTGCAGTGCGGTGCGGGCGGGGATCAACGCCTTCAACGCCGGCGACTTCTCGATCACGGTCGACCAGTTCCGCAAGGCTCTCCCACTGGCGAGGGCTCAGGCGAAGGACAACCCCTCCAAGGCGGCGGACGACCTCGTGGAGGCGATCACCTACTACGCGGAGCTGGCGCCCGAGGACTATCCGCAGAGCGCTGTCTCGTCGCCGGAGTTCTTGAAGTACAAGGCGATCACGCTCGGTCAGTGCGTCGGCGGCGGGGCGCCCCTGAAGGGGGAGTCCGAGTCGCCCGGGGTCACCACCTGACCGGTGCGATCAGGGGGCGATCCCGACGTACTTGACCGAGAGGTACTCCTCGATCCCCTCCGGTCCGCCCTCGCGCCCGAAGCCGGACTGCTTGACCCCACCGAAGGGCGCAGCGGGGTTGGAGACGATGCCCTGGTTGATGCCGACCATCCCGAACTCCAGCGCCTCGCTGACCCGGATGGTCCGGCCGAGGTCGGTGGTGAAGGCGTAGGCGACCAGGCCGTACTCGGTGTCGTTGGCCATCCGCACGGCCGCCTCGTCGTCGGAGAACGTCGTGATCGGAGCCACCGGACCGAAGATCTCCTCGCGGAACAGGTCGGCGTCCGGGGAGACGTCGGTGAGGACCGTGGGCTGGAAGAAGTAGCCCCTGTCGCCGGTGCTCGATCCACCCGTGACCACCGAGGCGCCCCGGCTGGTGGCGTCGTCGACCAGCTCGGCGACCTTGTCGCGCTGCTTGGCGTCGATGAGGGGACCGACGGTGACGCCGTCCTCGGTGCCGCGGCCGACCACCTCGGAGGCCATCCGCTCGGCGAACTTCGTGGCGAACTCGTCGGCGACGGACTCGTGGACCAGGAAGCGGTTGGCGGCGGTGCACGCCTCCCCCATGTTGCGCATCTTGGCGAGCATGGCACCGTCGACGGCCTTGTCGAGGTCCGCGTCGGCGAAGACCAGGAACGGGGCGTTGCCCCCCAGCTCCATGGACACCCGGAGCAGCTGGTCCGCGGACTGCTTGACCAGCATCTTGCCGACCGGCGTGGAGCCGGTGAAGGTGAGCTTGCGCAGGCGCGAGTCGCCGATGAGGGGCTCCATCACCTCACTGGTCCGCGAGGTGGGGACGACGTTGAGCACGCCGTCGGGCAGGCCGACCTCCTTGAGGAGGTCCGCCAGCGCCAGCATGGTCAGCGGCGTCTGCGAGGCCGGCTTGACGACCATCGTGCAGCCGGCGGCGATGGCCGGCCCGATCTTGCGGGTGCCCATCGCGAGCGGGAAGTTCCACGGCGTGATCATCAGCACCGGACCCACCGGCTGCTTCATCGTCATCAACCGGGTGTTGCCGTCCGGCGAGGTCGCCCAGCGTCCGGCGACACGCACGACCTCCTCGGAGAACCACCGGAAGAACTCCGAGCCGTAGGTGACCTCGCCCTTCGCCTGGGCGAGCGGCTTGCCCATCTCCAGGGTCATCAGCATCGCGAAGTGGTCCGCGCGCTCGGTGATCAGCTCGAACGCCGAGCGCAGCAGCTCGGCCCGCTCACGCGGGACCGTCGCCGCCCAGTCGGCCTGCGCCGTCACGGCGGCGTCGAGCGCAGCGGCACCGTCGGCCGGTGTCGCCGAGGCGACCTGGACCAGCGTCTCGCCGGTGGACGGGTCCTCGACGTCGATGGTCGAGCCGTCTGCGGAGTCGCGCCACTCGCCGCCGATGAACAGGCCAGTGGGGACCTTGTCTAGCGTTTCCTTCTCGGTCATGGCACCAACCTAGGACAGAGCCAATGGCGCCGACGAGCGCCCTCTCCTCACGCCGACGGTTGCAGGAGGGCGACGAAGCGTCAGACTGGAACCACGACCCCGCCGATCGGAGAGAGACCACATGGCCACGAACGACATGCCCGAGGGCATCGACGTCGACGTACTCCCCAGCGGCACCGGCTGCGCGGACTGCAGCTCCGCGACTCCACAGGGCTGGTGGGTGCACCTGCGGCGGTGCGCCGCGTGCGGGCACATCGGATGCTGCGACACCTCGCCCAGCCAGCACGCCACGGCTCACTCGGAGTCGAGCGGCCACCTCGTCATCCAGAGCTTCGAGCCCGGGGAGGACTGGTTCTACGACTACGCGACAGGTCAGGCCTTCGACGGACCCGAGCTGGCGGGGCCGGACTCGCGGCCCTCGGACGAGACCGCGCCCGGGCCACGGGATCGGGTTCCCAGTGACTGGCTGCAGCACGTCCACCGCTGAGCCCGTTGATCCGACGCCTTGTGCCACACCCATGGCTCACCCATGCTGGCCCCATGAGCACGCCTGACGAGAACGACCAGCAGTAGATCCCTTGTCGAGCATCGAGGAGAACGCGGGGTCGGTCGCCCAGTTCGACGCGACGCTGGACGCCGTCGAGTGCCTCCGGGGGCGGGAGCGCACGGTCGAGAAGCTCCCAGGCGGGCTGACAAACGTCAACCTGCGGGTGACGACGGCGGAGCACGACGTGGTCGTCCGGATCGGACAACCCGGCAGCGACCTGCTCGCCATCGACCGTCGTGCCGAGCACGCCAACTCGCTCGCGGCCGCAGCGGCCGGGGTCGGCGCGCCGGTCCTGCAGTTCGTCCCGGACCCCCAGCTGCTGGTGGTCGGCTACCTCGAGGGCAGGACCTTCACCGACGACGACCTGCGCGGGGGTGGGCAGCTCTCGCGGGTCGCGGCGGCCTGCCGTGAGCTGCACTCGGGGCCTCGTTTCGTCAACGACTTCGACATGTTCGCCATCCAGCGGACCTACCGCGGCATCGTTCGCGAGCACGGCTTCCGGCTGCCGGACCGCTACGACGAGTTCGCCGACAAGGCCCTGCGGATCCGGCGAGCGCTCGACGTGAGACCCATGGGCACGGTGCCGTGCAACAACGACCTGCTGGCGGGCAACTTCATCGACGACGGCGACCGGCTGTGGCTGATCGACTACGAGTACTCCGGCAACAACGAGTCGGCCTTCGAGCTCGGCAACCTCTGGAGCGAGGCGAACCTGACCGAGGAGCAGCTCGAGGAGCTGATGGAGGACTACGACGGCGAGCTGCTCCACCATCGCGTGGCGCGGGCCAGGCTGTGGGGGTTGATGTCGAAGTACGGGTGGATGCTGTGGGCCTCGATCCAGAGCTCCGCGAGCCACCTCGACTTCGACTTCTGGTCGTGGGGCATGGAGAAGTACGACCGCGCGGTCGCCGAGTTCGACGGCGCGGACTTCGAGCACTGGCTGGAGCAGGCATGTCGCGACGACTGAGGAGAGCAGCAGGTTGAGCAAGGAGATCCCGACCCGGGCACGCATCGTGATCATCGGCGGTGGCGTGATCGGCACCAGCGTGGCCTACCACCTGACCAGGCTCGGCGAGACCGACGTCGTCCTCATCGAGCAGGGCGAGCTGTCCTCCGGTACGACGTGGCATGCCGCGGGCCTGGTCGGTCAGCTGCGCGCGAACCAGAGCGGCACCCGTCTCGTCCAGTACTCCACCGAGCTCTACTCCCAGCTGGAGGAGGAGGTCGGCCTGTCGGCGGGCTACAAGCGCTGCGGTGGGGTCACGGTCGCCCGCACCGAGGACCGGATGACGCAGCTGCGGCGCACGGCGGCGACCGCCGAGGCCTTCGACCTGGAGTGTGAGCTGTTGTCGCCGGAGCAGGCGCTGGAGCGCTACCCGGTGCTGCGGATCGACGACCTCGTCGGAGCCATCTGGTTGCCCGGTGACGGCAAGGCCAACCCGACCGACCTGACCTCCGCCCTCGCGCGGGGTGCCCGTCAGGGAGGCGCACAGGTCTTCGAGCACACGCGGGTGCAGGACGTGCTGGTCTCGGACGGACGTGCGTCCGGCGTGCGCACCGACAAGGGCGACATCGAGGCCGAGATCGTCGTCAACTGTGCCGGCCAGTGGGCCAACGCCGTCGGCGCGATGGCCGGGGTCAACGTGCCGCTGCACTCCGCCGAGCACTTCTACGTCGTGACCGACCCCTTCGAGGGGGTGCACACAGACCTGCCGGTGCTCCGCGACCCCGACGGCTACACCTACTTCAAGGAGGAGGTCGGCGGTCTGGTCGTCGGGGGCTTCGAGCCCGAGGCGAAGCCGTGGGTCTCCCCCGACGCCATCCCCTACCCCTTCGAGTTCCAGCTGCTCGAGGAGGACTGGGACCACTTCTCGATCCTGATGGAGAACGCGATCCTCCGGATCCCCGCCCTCGGCGAGACCGGGATCCGCAAGTTCTACAACGGCCCCGAGAGCTTCACCCCGGACAACCAGTTCATCCTCGGTGAAGCACCGGAGGTGCGGAACTTCTTCGTCGGGGCTGGCTTCAACTCCGTCGGGATCGCCTCCGCGGGTGGGGCCGGCCGTGCCCTGGCGGAGTGGATCGTCGAGGGGAGTCCGACCTCGGACCTCACCTCGGTCGACATCCGTCGGTTCGCCGCGTTCAACGGCAACCACCAGTGGCTGCACGACCGCGTCGCGGAGATCCTCGGCCTGCACTACGAGATCCCGTGGCCCAACCGAGAGATGCGCACGGCACGCCCGTTCCGCCGCTCGCCGGTCTACACCCACCTCGAGCGGGCCAACGCCAACTTCGGCAGCCGGATGGGCTGGGAGCGCGCGAACTTCTTCGCCCCCACGGGGCAGCAGAGCACCATCGAGTACGCGTGGGGCAAGCAGAGCTGGCTGCCGTGGTCGGCCGCCGAGCAGGCCAACACCCGCGAGAACGTGACCGTCTTCGACCAGACGTCGTTCTCGAAGTTCCGACTCATGGGGCCGGACGCGGAAGCGGTGCTGCAGTGGCTGTGCACGGCCGACGTCGCCGTGCCGGTGGGGCGGACCGTCTACACCGGGATGCTCAACGACCGGGGCACCTACGAGTCCGACCTGACGCTGACCCGGGTCGCGACCGACGAGTACCTCGTCGTCAGCAGCTCTGCCACCACCGAGCGCGACAAGGACCACATCAGCCGGCGGATCGGCGACCTTCGGGCCACCCTGGTCGACGTGACCTCGTCGTACGCCGTGTTCGGGGTGATGGGCCCCCGTTCACGTGAGCTGCTGACCCGACTGACCCGCGCGGACCTCAGCGACGACGCGTTCCCCTTCGCCAGCAGCCAGGTGCTCTCGCTGGGCTACTCGACCGTCCGGGCCACGAGGATCACCTACGTCGGCGAGCTGGGCTGGGAGCTCTACGTCCCGACCGAGTTCGCGGTCGGCGTCTACGAGGACCTGCTGTCGGCCGGACAGGACCTCGGGGTCGTGAACGGGGGCTACTACGCGATCGAGTCGATGCGGCTGGAGAAGGGCTACCGCGCCTTCGGTCGAGAGCTCACGCCCGACTACAACCCCGTCGAGGCGGGTCTGCTGTTCACCTGCAAGCTCACGACCGACATCGACTTCCTCGGGCGAGCTGCGGTGGAGAAGGCGAAGGCCGAGGGCGCCCGTCGCCGGCTCGTGTCGTTCGTCCTGGAGAGCGACGAGCCCATGCTCTGGGGTGGCGAGCTCCTGCTGCGCGACGGCGTCGCCGCGGGTCAGGTGATCTCCGCGGCCTGGGGGGAGACCCTCGGCGCCTGCGTCGGTCTGGCGTACGCCGCCGACCCCGCGGGCGGGACGGTCGACCGCGACTGGGTGAGCCGCGGCACCTACGAGGTCGACGTGAACGGCAGCCGGGAGTCGGCGCGGGTCTCGCTCAAGCCGCTGTTCGACCCGGCGGGCGAGAAGCAGCGCCTCTAACCCGCCACCATCCCCCGGTGCATCACCCGGTCGCCGACGACGTCGGAGTGGTCGGCGCGGTGGAGCACGCAGCCGTTGTCCCACATCACGACGTCACCCGGGGACCAGGTGTGCCGGAAGGTGTTCTCCTCCTTGGTCGAGTGCTCGTGGAGCACGCTCACGATCGCTTCGCCCTCCTCCTCGGTCATGCCGCTCACGGCCGCGCACCGCTTCGGCGTCGAGAGGTAGAGCGAGGTGCGGCCGGAGATCGGGTGCGGCCGGAACACCGGGTGCTCGGCCTGCGTCTCGTCGTCCTCGGTCAGGTCCAGACCCGTGACGACATGGGTGATCGTCCGCCACTCGAGCTCGTTCACCACCGCCTCGGGCAACGAGTCGAAGGCGGCGTACTGGTTGGTGAACAGCGTCTCGCCACCCTGGTCGGGGATGCTGACCGCGCGCAGGGCCGTGTAGGTGGGCGGCACGGCGAGATAGCTCGAGTCGACGTGGAACGTGCTCTGCGGTGGCGTGCTGCGGCCTACGTTGGTGATCACGTTGAGGTCGGGGAAGCCCTCGACCGGGGTCTCGCCCTGGGTGAAGGCGAGGTCGCCGAAGCTGCGGAGGAAGGCCAGGAATGCGGCGTCGTCGATCGCCTGACCACGGAAGACAGCCACTCCGTGGTGTGCCAGCAGGCTCTTCAGCTCCTCGACCTCCACGACGCTGAGGTGGGCGAGCTCGACGTCGTTGATCTCGACGCCGATGGGTTCGGTGACGACGTACTTCATCGTGAGCTCCTTGTGAGTGAGGGTCGGCGCGCAACGGCTTGCAGGAGGGCTGTCTCGAAGAGCTGCGGCAGGGCGATGCCGGCGGCCTTCGCCATCACCGAGATGACGCTCTTCTCGGCGAACGAGCAGTAGAGACCCGCTTCGAGGAACCACGGCTCCCCGTCGGCGTCGATGCGGAAGTCGAACAGGCTGTAGTCGCGGCACCCCAGGGCTCGGTGACACGCCCTGGCGGCGTCCCAGACGCGCGCGGTCACCGGGTCGTCACGGTCGACGATCCACGCGTGCTCGCTGTCCTTGGCCACCAGAGCCAGACCGCCGTCGTGCCCGGTGCGGCGCAGCTTGTCGGCGTAGCCGCGGATGGGCTTGGTGTCCCGGTCGACGGCGTACTCCTCCAACGGCAGGCAGACCAGCTCCCCGGCGACCTCCACGATCCCGCACCGGACCTCCCGGCCGAGGTCGACGTACTCCTCGACGAGCACCTCGGAGGAGTGCTCGAAGGCGGTGCGCAGCGCGTCGTCGTACTCCCCCGGCTCCCGGACCAGAGCGACCCCGGACGAGTTGTCCGCGTCGACAGGCTTGACGACCACCGGCAGCGGCAGGTCTGGCCGGTCTCCGTGCCGCAGCAGCTGACCGGCCGGCACCCGCACTCCCGCCCCAGCCACCACGGCCTTCGCCCGCGCCTTGTGGGCCGCGACCGCCATCGACTCCGGGGTGTTCCCGACGAAGGGGATGCCGAGGAGGTCGAACAGCGCGCGGTAGGTGGTCATGCCCGGGAGGCAGAACATCTGGGGCACCATCACGTCGATCTGCAGGTCCTCGATCACCTGCACCGCGTGCGGGAACGACACCGGCTTCGCCGCGGCGAGGCCGAACTCGCTGAGGTCCCGGGGGAACCGCCACAGCCCTCCGGGGCTGACGTAGGCGAGGTGGACGTCGTACCGGCTGCGGTCGGCGGTGGCGCGCAGGCAATCGTCGGCGTACAGCCGCGAGAGGTCGGCCATGAAGGGGCTGACCTCGGACCCGGCCAGGTGCAGGACGCGCATCTCAGTCCCCCGCCGGCTCGACGAGCTTGCCGATGTTGAAGTCGACCCGGATCCAGGAGCCGCCCCTGCGCAGGTTCTGGAGCAGCAGCCACGGGATCTGGACGTGGTGCTCCATGAAGAACGGCAGTGGGTCGGCCACGTCGAAGATCGCGTCCTTGCCAGCAAGGATCGTGCGCAGCCGGGCGGACTTCTCCGGGCCGGTCAGCAGCCGCCACAGCTCGTGGTAGATCCAGTACGTCGGGCGGCTGGTCCGGGTGGGCACGACCACGCCGACCCGGGTGTCATCGAGGTACGCCGGGGCGAGTCCGTCGTGGTCGTAGAGCATCGTGATCGCCGAGTGGGTGCGTGGGTTGCACTCGATCGCGAAGACCGAGCCGTCGTCGGCCTCGATGAAGTCGAAAGACACCTGTCCGGTGAGCCTCTGCGCCTGGACGAAGACCTCGACCCACTCGCGGATCGTCGGCCGGTCCACCATCTCGTAGTTGATCTGGAAGGCCGAGGACTCGCAGCAGCAGTAGACGGTCAGGCGGCCGTCGCGCACCGTGCCGTGGGTGCAGTACTCGCGACCCTCGATGAACTCCTGCAGGATCCAGGGGTTGTCGGGCGAGATCGGCAGCGACTCCACGAAGGAGGCCATCGCCTCGGGAGGCCCGAAGGGCAGGCGCGTCAGGTCGAGCCGGTGCACCGGGTCGTAGGCGATGCTCTTGAGGATGTAGGGGCGGGTCGCCTGCGAGAAGTCGAAGTCGAGCACCTGCCGGGCCTCGGTGATCCGGTGCGTGTCCGGGACGGAGAGTCCCAACGACTGGGCGGCGCGGGCGAACTCGTACTTGTCGTCGAGGATCTCCAGCACCTCGGGGTCGAGGTGGATCACCTCGCACTGCTTGGACAGCAGCGCTTTTGCGCGGGCGTCGTACACGCTCGAGGCGGGGCTGCACACGGGCACGTAGACGTCGACCCCCTCCTGCTCGACGATCGTGAGCAGGGCGTCGGCGTAGTCCTCGCTGCGCGGGTCGGGGACGGTGTGGAAGGCGTCGACCGAGCGCGAGAAGCGATGGCCGGTCAGCCAGTACTTCGAGGACTCGACGAGCACGACGCGATGTCCGGCCTCGTGGAACGCGCGGCAGAGCTGCAGTGCCTTGGTCATCTTGCCACCGCTGACCAGGATCGTCCGGGGGTGCTCGGCGAGCGGTGCCGTCCGGCCACGAAGTCCGCCTGCGAGGAGCGCTGCCCCGGTGACGACGGCGTTCACCGGAAGGGCGACCGTGAGCAGGGCGAGGACCCCGAGGGTGCGGGACGCGTCCCGCACCCTCGACGAACCCAGCCTCTGGCCGACGAGGTTCATGTCCCGACCTGGCGGATGAGGGTCAGACCGTCGCGCACCGGCAGCACCACCTGCTCGACGCGGGCGTCGTCCGCCACCACCTGGTTGAACCGGGCGATGGCCACACCGTTGGGGGACGACTCCCCCTGCAGCCACGGGTCCCCCTGCATGAGGGTGTTGTCGACGCAGAGGAGCGCCCCTGGGGCGAGCAGCCGGAGGTCGAGGAGGGCGGTGAAGTAGTCGACGTAGCCCGCCTTGTCGGCATCGACGAACACGAGGTCGAAGCGCGCACCGGCGTCGCCCAGCGCGCGCAGGGTCTGCAGGGCCGGGCCGACATGCACGTCGATCCGGTCACCGGCCGGTGAGGCGGAGAAGCACTCCTGAGCCAGCCTTGCGACGTACTCGTCGATCTCGCAGGCGACCACCACGCCACCCTCCGGCAGCGCCTCGGCCATCGCCAGGGCGGAGTAGCCGGTGAACATGCCGATCTCCAGCACCCTCGTCGCCTTGGTCGCGTGCACCAGAAGCTTGAGGGTCTGGCCCTCCAGATGACCCGAGAGCATCTCCTGTTCCAGACCCGTCCCAGGGCGGTTTCCCCAGTCCTCGTTGGCTGTTCGCTCCGCCAGCGCCCGCAGGGCCGCGGACTCGGGCGTGCTGACCATGCTCGTGTAGGGGTCCAGTCCGCCTGCGAGGGCAGCCGCCTGCCGGATCTCCGAGACCAGCCTGGGGTCCAGGCCGTCGAGCGCGTCGAGCCGCTCGCTCACCCACGAGAGCTTCTCGGCCAGGATGCCCAACGGGGTCACCGGCCGGGGTGGCGTCGGGGTGAGCGATCGCGACTGCGATTGCGTCGTCATGGTCAGGCGGCGTCGGCGGTGGTGAACATGTCCTCACCGTCACCGTTGCGCGGGTAGGAACGACAGGTCTCCTTGTGCACCGCCAGCATCCGGTCCAGCTCCGCGACGCCGAGGTCGTTGGCGAACACACAGGTGCCGATCGGCTGCGGCAGCGCAGCTCGCAGCAGGCCGTCGCGAGTCTGCAGGATCGAGTCGGTAGCCGATCGCAGCAGGTCCGAGGTCAGGTAGGGACTGTCGATGGCCAGACCGAGACCGCTCATCAGCCCCAGGATGCGGTCGCGCTCGATCGTGGAGATGTAGCCACGCTCGTGCGCGATCGTTGCCGAGAACGCCATGTCGATGTTGATGGCGTGACCGTGGAAGAAGGGTGTCTCCGGCATCAGCTCCAAGGTCGGGCTCCAGGTGTGGCCGTAGGCGATCACCCGGTCGAGGTCGAGCTCGTGCAGGTTGGGCACCTCGAGGGTGAGCATCGTCCTGATCGCGTCGTAGGTGATCGTGTCCGAGGCCTCGCGCAGCTGGTCGTTGCCGTCGAGGTGACCGAACCGGGTGTGGAGCAGCTCCTCGCCGTACTTCTCCAGGAGGTCGAAGATGCCGGCGTTGGCGACGACGGCGATCTTGATCAGCTCGGCCATGCCGTTGCGGACCTGGTCGAGCGGCAGGGTCTCCAGCAGCGAGAAGTCGAGCAGCACCTTCTGGGAGGCGTGGTAGGCGCCGAGCCGGTTCTTGTGCTTGCCGTGGTTGACCGCCACCTTGATGGAGACGCTGGCGTCGATCAGCCCGATCAGGGTGGTCGGGATCCGGATGTAGTTGGTGCTGCGCTTGTACGACGCGCACGCGAACCCGGCCACGTCGGTGGTGAGCCCACCGCCGACGACGAGCACCGGCTCCTTGCGCAGCAGCCCGAACTCGGCGAACGCGTCGACGATCTTCTCGACGGTGCGCAGGGTCTTCGCCTTCTCCCCGATCTTCACACGGAAGACCGAGAGCTCGATGCCGTGGTGCGAGAAGTAGGCGTCGATACGGTCGCGGTGCAGGTCGTGCACGACCTCGTCGATCACCATCAGGCAGCGACCGTAGGACCGGTAGGTGTCGGCGAGCTCGAGGTTCTCGGGCGAGAAGACGCCCGGGGCGTAGATGAGGTTGAAGTCGATCTTCTCGTGGCCCTCCACGTGGAAGGCCGAGTCGGTCGCGTTGAGGGTGGCGGTCACGCTGGACATGTGGGTCTCCTCACTCCGTGCGATCGTCGTCACGCGCTGGCCGTCAGGCTGCGGAGCTCGGCGAAGTCGAGCTTGTCGACACGGCCGGAGGCATGCTCGAAGGTGTGACCGGCGGTGTTCTCGTTGGGAAAGGCCACCACGGTCACGCCCGCCGAAGCGGCCGACCGGACGCCACCGACGTTGTCCTCGATCGCGATGCAGTCCGCGGCGTTCTCCCCCAGGATCTCCAGGGCGTAGGCGTAGGCGGCCTTGTCAGGCTTGGTCTCGCCGACCTGGGAGGAGTCGACCAGGAGGTCGAAGCTGGCGAGGTCCACGACCGGGCGCATCGCAGCGACCAGCGACCCGACGTTCTCCTGCGAGGTGGTCGTGACCAGGGCGAGCTTGACGCCCTCACGCTGGGCCTTCTCGATGGTCTCGAGCACGCCCGGACGGGGAGCGGCCCCGGACGTCGCCAGGGTGTTCTGGAAGATCTTCGACTTGGTCTCGTGGATCGCTGAGGCGTCCACCTCCTGACCGAGCGACTCGGCGTACGCCGCGATGCGGTCCTGGCCGCCGTTCTGCTCGAGCATGCTGACGTAGTCGTCCTGCTCCCACTTCCAGTCGAGGCCGTGCGCCGCGAACGCCTCGTTGAAGGCCTGGCGCTGCAGCTCGGAGGTGTCGGCAACGGTGCTGATCGATCCGAAGAGTATGGCGGACATCGCGTGTGCTCCCTGTGAGGTGAGTCGGCCTACGCACGCGCTGCTGCAGACGAGGCCTGCCTCAACACCTTGTTGAGGTAGATGGCCATAACTTCAACATACTGTTAAGGTTTTCGCAAGAAGTGACTCGGTGAAGCCCCCCGCCCCGACACCTCTCAGCCCCAGGGTCGCCGGGACCTCACCCGTCCACGCGCGGCCCGCGCCAACCGACTGCCAGGGATCGACAGCCGTGAACCAGTCCTCAGCCAGCCCGACGACGCCAGCGAGCCCGACGGCGACCGGGCTCGCGCAACCGCCCGGCGAGGGTCCAGCCGCCGCGCAGACCTTCACCCGCAGGGGTCGGCTCGAAGACGTTGCCGTCGTCGGCCGGCACCATGGGGCCGCGCAGGATGATCCGGTCCACCAGCACGGGTGCGACGCGGTCGTAGAGCCAGGGAGCGAGCCGGAAACCGGCCACGCCCAGGAGGTTCACCGGGCCGACGTGCACCATCCGACGCGGCCGGTCCAGGCACCGCACGCACGCCTCCGCGACGGACTCCGGGCTGACGACGGGGGGCGGAGCGGAGCCACGGCTTCCGGCGTACGTGGCCGCCTGGTGGTAGATCGGGGTGTCGATGGCACCCGGCATCACCAGACTCACGGAGACCGCAGGATCGGAGCGCACCTCGATCTGCAGGGAGCGCACGAGTCCGAGCTGCCCCCACTTCGCGGCGCAGTAGGCGCCCATGGAGGGAACCGCGACCTCGGCGAGCAGCGAGTTGACCACGACGAGCGTGCCCGCACCCTGCGCCCGGAAGTGCGGGAGAGCCGCCCGGTAGAGGTGCGAGGTCCCGGTGACGGCGACGTCGATCATCCGGCTCAGCACCTTGGGCGGCACCTGTTCCACGGTGCCGTAGGCCATCGGCTGCGCGCTCGTCACCACCGCATCGATCCGGCCGAAGGTCGCGACGCAGGTCGCCACCGCGGCCTCGACCTGGGCCTCGTCGGCGAGGTCGGCTGCGGCGTGGGCCGTCACGCCGGGCAGCTCCGCCACGAGGGCGGCAAGCCTGCCCTCGTCCCGGGACACGAGGAAGACGCGATCGCCCGCCGCCGACAGCTGCCGCACCACCGCCAGTCCGATCCCCGAGCTGGCGCCCACGACCATCACCACTCGACCGGAGGACTCATGAACGCTCATGGCCGCAACCGTACGGAGAACCCCCTCACCAGCACGTCCTGTCCTTTCCCGGGCCCGGTCCTGAGGTGGTCGCGATGAGCCGCCGCGACCCGGGCCTCGTCGTCGTCGTCACCGGCGCCTCCAGCGGCATCGGCCGGGCCACCGCGTTGCTCGCGGCCGAAGAACGCCACCACGTGGTGCTGGTGGCCCGGGACGAGGAGACGCTCGAGAAGGTGGCGGCCCAGTGCGCGGAACGGGGTGCTGCCTCGACCCTGGTCGCGCCGGCTGACGTGCAGGACGATGGCGCGGTCGCCCGGGTCGTCGCCTCGACGCTCGAGGAGCACGGCCGGATCGACGCCGTCCTGCACTGTGCCGGCATCGTGACCTACGGCCGGACCGAGGACAGCTCGGCGGAGGACTTCGCCAGTGTGGTCGGCACCAACCTCCTCGGCAGCGCGGCCGTCGCCCGCCACGTCATCCCCGTCCTGCGCGACCAGGAGGAGGGTGACCTCGTCATCGTCGGCTCGCTCCTCGGTCACGTCGCCGTGCCGGAGATGACGTCGTACGTCGTCAGCAAGTGGGGCGTCCGCGCGCTGGCCCGCCAGCTCAAGATCGAGAACGGCGACCTTCCCCGGGTCCGCATCAGCCACGTCGCCCCGGGCAGCGTCGACACCCCGATCTACGACCGGGCCCTCGACTCGGCCGGCATGGTCAACACCGCGCCCCCGCCCACCATCAGCCCCGAGCGGGCGGCCAGGAACATCCTCGCCGCCATCGGGTCACGCCGCTCCGAGAGCCAGACGGCCTGGCTGAACTACGCCGTGATCGGGGCCTTCCGTCTGGCCCCGGCGCTGTGGGACCTGAGCGTCGGCCCGGTCTTCAACGCCGTCTCGCGAAGGCGCGCCGACCGTTGAGGGTCCGCAGCATCTGAGCTCTGCCGCGGCTCCTGCGGTATCTGAGGACCGGCTGGACGCTCAGAGAGGTAACGCAAAGCGCCCGCCGGGCGCCGTACCTCTAGGAGCGCACCATGACTGAGACCCCTCAGGGCCAGCTCGACAAGGCGGGCGGCATCACCGCCGCTCTGCTCGACTCGCTGGACCAGATCGTCGACCGCATCCTCGGCCAGCAGACAGTCGACAAGAGCGGCAAGCCACTGCGTCAGGTGGCCTACATGCACATGCCCAACGGCCTGCCGATCGACCCGCGCCAGTACGCCAACCCGTGGACCCCGTCGGGCGGGGCGACGCTGCACAAGATGGCCGACGACGGCACCCTGCCGCAGGTCGAACCTGCTCCGGCACCCACCCCGGTCGCCGGCGCCGGCACGCCACCGGTCGCCACGGCCCCTCCGGCCAAGCCGGGCCAGGACCCCCAGCTGATGGCCTCGATGCAGGCGGCCCTGAACACCGCCTGGCTCTTCGACGACATGCCCATGGTGACCGGTGACGGCACCTATCGGCCCTACCCGAGCACCCGCAAGCTCAGCTCGGCCTACGAAGGGCTCGTCCACTCCGTGCAGGCCCTCCCGCCGCCGCCGCAGAGCGCCGAGGTGAAGAAGGCCCTCGAGGATGCGGAGAAGGTCCTCTACAACCACGACACCGAGGGCAACATCACCGGGCCGACGATCAGGTTCCAGAACTGGCTCAAGTTCTCGCAGGCCTACGCCGACGCGAAGGCGGGCTTCGCCCGCGAGGAGTCGATGGCGATGGCCGACCCGATCTTCGGTGCAGCCTGGCCGGCCACGGCCGCGTCGTTCCAGCAGAAGGTCGACAACGCCTACCAGATCTGGCGCAGCTCGGGCGCCGACGACGTCGAGAAGGCCCTCGACCTGATGAACTCCGAGGGCGGTTCCGCTGCGGCGCACTTCGTGTCGCAGGCACGTGAGCTGCTGGACAAGTGGGACCTCTCCCTCGCCGGGGTGGTCGCGGCGAAGACGCCGTACACCCAGATCACCCCGCTCGGCTGGTACGACCGCAGCCAGAAGGAGATCGGCTTCACCACCATCACCGGCAAGACGTCGAACTACCACAGCCGCGGCGGCTCCCAGAGCTCCAGCTTCGCCAACAGCTGGTACAAGGGGTCGGCGAGCTCCACGCAGGCGAGCGCCAGCGCCGGGTTCCTGGGCATCAGCATCGGCGGGTCTGGTGGAGCCTCCTCCTCGGACAGCTCCAGCGAGGGGCACCAAGGCGGTTCCTCCTCGAACCAGCACTCGGACCAGACCACCGAGGCGGAGATCAGCGTCGAGTTCGGGGTGATCAAGATCGAGCGGCCCTGGTGCCTGACCGAGCTCCTGCACATCGGTGGCTGGTACGTCCCGGGCGACAAGGCCGGCTGCGTCAGCGACGGCACGATCGCCGGGCAGGCGGGCGACGAGCTCAAGCTGCTGCCGATGATCACCACCCAGGCGCTCGTCATCCGGGACGTCACCATCTCGGCACGTGGCTGGGGATCCGCCGGCCAGGCGCTGGCGGAGCACGCCGCGAACCAGGCGGCCCACGCCGACAGCAGCTCGTGGAACGCAGGCGGCAGCGTCGGTTTCATGGGCTTCGGCGGCTCCGTCGAGCACACCGAGAGCGAGTGGGCGGGCAACCAGTCGCAGGACGCGAGCTCGACCTGGAAGTTCGACTACAACGCCTTCGACGACTCGGGCACGTTGTCGATCAAGGGCTGCCAGATCGCCGGCTACATCGGCGAGATCGTCGGCATCAACCCGCGGATCGACGACCCCAACCTGGCGGCGGACGAGCCCGCCGAGCAGCCCACCCCTGCCGACGCGGCGCGTGACCGCGTCGACGCCTGACCGAAGGAGTCACCATGTCCGACGCTTCTGGGCTCCTGGCTCTCGGCCAGGCACTCGACCAGTACCTGATCGGCGAGTACTCGCCACCGCCAGGAACCCAGACGGCGTTGGGCTTCCTGCCCGGCATCGCCGTCAACCCGGGGTCGTTCGCGCCGACCGGCGTGGTCAACCCGTTCGCCGTGCAGACCTTTCTCAACAGCGTGATGAACGTGCTGGGTCCCGTGGTGGACGGACGCTTCTCCGGCATCATGTCGGCCCGCGACATCTACGGGGCGGTCATCAGCATCGCCCACCCGGTCGACCCGCCCGGCACCCCCGGCGGCGACGCGTTCAACCAGGTGCGGGGCATGGCACTGGCGGAGTTCAGCGCCAGCCCCACCAAGCCACTCGTGGCCGTCCCGCTGAACTGGTACGACGCCGGCGCCACCGAGGGCTGGTCGACGTTCACCTCCTCGTCCAGCAGCAGGACGGTGGAGGAGACGTCGACCTCGAGCGGGGAGGTGCCCACGAAACCCGCAGCGGAAGAGACCCCGCCGATTCTCCCGCCACCCACCGAACGCTTCGGCAAGCTGTGGCGCTGGCGGACCCTGGACGCCTCCGTGATCGCGGACGTCGTCGTGCCCTCCGCGGAGGCGACCGTCGAGGAGCCGGAGCCGGTGGTGATCCGCGACCACCGCGTCCGGATCGGCCGGCCGGACGTGCGGGACCGCCTCGGCGTCGATCTGAGCGAGGTGGCGGTGCGCGACCACCGTTCCGAGTCGGGGTCCACGCGGTTCTCGACCAAGGCCGACCTGGCGGTCGCGCCGGCCAGGTCGGCCCTGAGAGTCAACCGGCTGCTCGCCCAACCGGTGGCCCAGGTGGCCCCTGAGCCAGCAGTGGCGGCCGAGGCTCCGGAGGTGCAGGTGCTGGCCACGGCCCCGCGCCGGCAGCTGATGGCCGCCCTGGCCGTCGAGCAGCCGTTCCTGGCCCGGGGCGAGAACGTCCTGGTCCGCTCGCAGGCCCTCGCACACCTGATCGAGGTCGAGACCCCGGCTCGGGTCGCGGAGATCGACGAGGACTTCGAGACGACCTCCACCCAGTCGGTCGAGTCGCACGACCTGACCCTCACCCTGGACTACTGCTTCGTCCAGGTCTCACGTGACGAGTGGTGGAACGACGCGGTGCTGCGGATGCCCCGCTGGTACGCACCCGGCTCCAAGGCCGGCGCGTTCTCCTCCAGCAGCCAGGTCGAGGGGCTTCCGCTCGGGGTGCCGATCGCGATGGTGGTCACGCGCAACGTGTCCGTGAAGGGCACCTGGAGCGCGGCGGACCGGAGTGCGGCCGAGAGCCACACCAGCTTCGGGCCGTGGTCGACCCACGACTCGGCGATGGCCTACGACGCGTCGACCGAGACGGCCACGCTCGACATCCCGGGCATGCAGGTGGTCGCGGTCGTCTGCGCCGTGCTGCCACCACTCGCACCGGCCGACGACCCCACCCTGGCCGCCCCGCCTACTGGGGCACCCACGGCCTGACTGCTCGCCAACATCCACCCACCACCTCCTCACCCGAGGAAGAACGAGGCTTGATCATGACTCTCTACCCAGCAGCAGAATGGCGCCCCCTCGCGGCGGGCGATTCCGGAGTCCGCATGGCCGCGCACGACATCGTCTGCGTGCACACCATGGTCGGCTTCCTGTCCGGCACCGAGCAGATGTTCCGGCAGGACGGATGGACCGGCACGGAGTCGCACTTCGGTGTCGGCGGTCCGGCCGACCCCGGCCACGACGGCACCGTCTACCAGTGGGTGGACACCGACTTCGAGGCCGACGCGAACCTCGGGGGCAACCACCGGCTCATCAGCATCGAGACCAGCGACGGCGGGGACGAGACGAACCCCTGGTCGGAGGCCCAGCTCCAGGCCATCGCCGACATCATCGTCTGGTGCTGCCAGGAGTACGCCATCCCGGCCGAGCTGGTCGCCGACAGCGCACCCGGACGGCGCGGGATCGGCTACCACCGGCAGGGGATCGACCCGTGGCGGGTGGCCGGCGGCGAGACGTGGTCCAGGTCCAACGGCAAGGTCTGCCCCGGCGACGTCCGCATCGCCCAGCTCGTCGAGGACGTCATCCCCCGCGTGCAGCGACAGGTCGCGAGCGCGCAGGTGCCGATGCCGCTGCGGTTCGACACGATCAGTCCGGAGGTTTCTGCGAGCGGCACCGAGGTGGTGCTCACGGGATCCGGCTTCCTGGAGGCCACCGGAGTCTTCTTCGGCGACGTGTGGGTGGAGAGCTGGTCCATCGACAGTGACTTCCAGATCACCGCCACGGTCCCCGAGCCGATCACCAGCGGCCCGGTCTGGGTCGGGGTCACCTCGTCGGAGGCCACGAGCGAGGGGCTGTCGTTCTCCTACGACGAGACGACCACCCCGACGATCTCCCTGTGGAGCATGACTCCGGACGCCGGGACCAGTGGACTCGAGGTCGTGCTCGACGGCACGGGGTTCTCCAAGGCGACCGGCCTCTCCTTCGGCGACGTGTGGGTGGAGAGCTGGTCCATCGACAGTGACTTCCAGATCACCGCCACGGTCCCGGAGCCGATCACCAGCGGCTCGGTCTGGGTCACGCTGACCTCGGCCGACGCGACCAGCGGGGGTCTGCTCTTCGCCTACGAGGACTGACCCACCCGGGCGGGGCCCGGTGGTGACTGAGTATCTGCGCGGATGCCCGGACGCCAAGCGGTAGGGCATCGTCATCCTGTGCGAACCGAGGACCTACGACAGTGAGGCAGATGCTGCTGAAGGCCGCCTGGGGCACCTCCCTCGTGATCGCCATGGCGATCATGACCCAAGGCGTGTGGGCAACCGTCTACTTCGAACGGACTGTGGAGGCAGTGGCCGCCGAACGCAGGGGCCACGCCGCCATCCTGGTGGCCTCGGTCATGCTCGTCGTGCTCTCCCTCGTCGCCCATCGCGTGCTCGCCGCACCGCCGCTGGTCCCGCTGGCGATCCTGGCCGCCGTCGCAGTCTGCGTCGGCGTCGCCAGGACCGACGCGATCGCCCTCCTCAGCCTGCTGGCGGCGTACCCACTTGCCCTCGGCGCACTGGTCGGCGGTCTCCTTCTCGATCGTCGCGCCGCTCCCTAGTCACGCCGCCGAAGTTCCGGCGTCTGCAGAGCCGTCGAAGCCCTGGCCGCGAGACCCCGGCAGGCTCTGGCTTTCCGCAGGCACCGGGTGGACGATGGGGCGGTGCCCCTGGCTCTGCCCTTCCTGGCGACCAACCCTGGTCTCGTGCTGCCACTCCACGTGACCTTCGGCGACATGGACGCACACACCCGCATCCTCGTCTACGGTCTCGCGTTCGGACCGTTCGTGCTCCTGCTCGCCGTGACCTACGTCCAGCTGCGTCGGACGCGCCGCGAAGAGGGACGTGCAGGCGCCGGGTACTACGACGTGGCTGCCGTCGAGGAGGACGACGACCACGACGCTGCGGTGGCGCTACCCGCGACGAAGCTGTGGGCGCCCGGCGTCGCCGGCGATGACGAGGAGCATCACGATCCCCGTCACCACGGCGGATGATGCTGCCGCCTGCTCGTCCCACCCCCAGCCGAGCAACAGACCAGCGGCTCCGAGCATCGCCATCAGGGACCCGAGGACGAACACCGTCGCCCCGGTGGCGCCGACGATCCTTCCCCAACACGCGCGGGTCCCAGAGTCGGCGTACTCCGCGGACGGCGGTCGGTGCCACCCGGGGCCTCCCCCGAAGCTCCTCATGGTCCCGGTGCTGCGCCGGGTTTGCTGGCGTCGGCGTACGACCGCACGATCGAGATGTTGAGCGGGAAGTCGATGGACAGGTCGCGGAACAGCAGCCCTGCTGCGGTGGCGGCCGCCGCGGTCACCTCGGCTGCCACCCTGTCGGCCAGAGCGGCCGGGGTGTGTACGACGACCTCGTCGTGCAGGAAGAAGACGAGGTGCGGCCGGGAGACGAGTGAGCCGGCCTCACCCAGGCGCCACAGCCGGTTGCGGAGGTCGGCGATCCAGCACAGGGCCCACTCGGCTCCGGTGCCCTGCACGATGAAGTTCCGGGTGAAGCGGCCGTAGGCACGGCGCAGGCGCGCCTGGCTGTCGGGATCGGCTGGTGGGTCGTCGGGTTGTCGGTCCCACACCCCCTCCAGCGTCGGCGACCCACGACCCAGCAGCGTGCGCACCACCTCGCCCCGTTCCCCGGCACGGGCCGCCTCCTCGACGAGACCGAACGCGGCGGGGTAGCGACGGGTGAGCCCTGCGACCATGCGGCCGCTCTCGCCGCTGGTCGCGCCGTACATCGCACCGAGCAGGCCGAGCTTGGCGTCGGCGCGACTCGCCACGGCACCGTCGTCGACCATTCCCTGGTAGAGGTCGGCGCCGCGTGCCGATCTGGCCAGGGCGCGATCACCGCTCATGCCGGCAAGCACGCGCGGCTCGAGCTGGGCGACGTCGGCGACCACGAACACCCAGCCGTCGTCGGCCACGGCCGCGGGCCGGACCTGCACCGGGATCGACAACGCGCCACCGCCGTTGGAGGACCAGCGACCGGTGGCAGACCCGGCCGGCTGGTACGACGGCCGGAATCTCTGGCCGCTCACCCACTTGTCGATCCAGGCCCAGCCGTTGGTCTGGAAGAGGTGCGCGAGCTGCTTGTAGCGAAGCAGCGCGTCGATGCCCGGATGCTCGAGCGCACGCAGGGAGGAGGCCCGCGTGTCGGTCACCACCAGCTCGGCCCGGCGCAGTGCCGCCAGGAGCTCCGGCCGCGAGTCCGGGTTGAGACCCGGGGCGCCGAACGCACTGCGCACCTCGGCGACCAGCGCCTCCAGCGCCTGCGGGCGGGATCCGCGCAGCGGTCGCGGTCCCAAGAGATCGACCAGCAGGCGCTCGTGGACGTCGGTCCGCCACGGGACACCGGCGTACGTCATCTCGGCGGCGACCAGGGCCCCTGACGACTCCGCCGCGAGCAGCAGGCTGAGTCTCGCGGACTCGGACGAGGCCGACACCACAGCCAGCTGTCGAGCGTCCTCGAGGTCGGAGCGCAGGTGCTCGGCCGTGGGGTCGACCGAGAACAAGGTGGGATCCGACGGCGTGCTCGGCCCGAGCCGGTCCCAGTGCTCCGACTGGTCCCCCGCCAGCAACCGCGCGTCCGCCGCGGGAGCCAGCTGCAGCAGGCGATGGCCCAGACGCAGGTCGTGGCAGCGCTCGACCCGCACGCCGGCCGCGAGCAACGGCGGGTACCACCGCGCGGTGTCGTCCCACACCCAGCGCGGAGCATCGACCTCGCGCGTCCTGACGTACGCCGGCAGGTCGACCAGCGCCACCTCGCGCTCGGTTTCAGCATCGACGACCAGCACCCGCTCACCCGGTAGACGCGACAGCGCAACCCGAGCCATGCAGACACCCTGTCACCCGGCGAGGACACCGGGACGCGACGTGGGAGATGCTGGTGGCGGCAGGCTCGTCGTACTCACCTGCCGAGGGGTGTCATTCGAGGAGCAGGACCGCAAGGCCAGCGCCGACGCCAGCGACGACGAGCGCCACGATGAGGACAAGGGCGACCAGCTTCGTGTTCATCACTGGATCACCGTAGGGCGTGCACGGACGGTGCCGCGCCGTGTCGAGCTGTACCACCGAGGAGGAGAAGTGATGGAGACCTGGTCCGTCAACGGGATCGATCTGGCCGTGCACGCCGAGGGGTCCGGTCCGCTGGTCGTCCTCGCCCACGGGTTCCCCGACCTCGCGCTGACGTGGCGGCTGCAGGTTCCTGCTCTGGTCGCGGCGGGCTACCGCGTGCTGGCCCCCGACATGCGCGGGTACGGCGCCAGCTCGCGACCCGATGCGGTCGAGGCCTACCGCAGCGACGTGGTCGGCAACGACCTGACCGGGCTGCTCGACCATGAGGGCGTGGAGCGCGCCCACTTCGTCGGGCACGACTGGGGCGCCGCCAGTGTCTGGCCACTGGGCCTGACCCACCCTGACCGCCTGCTGTCGCTGACCGGTCTGAGCGTCCCCTACGCCCCACCGGCGCCAGCGCCGCCGACCGAGATCTTCCGTCGTCGGCTGGGTGAGGACTTCTACATGCTCCGCTTCCACCGCGACGACGTGCTCCCGGTGCTCGAGCGCGACGTCGCCCACACCCTCGCCCTGCTTCTCAACGGTCGGATGGACGAGCTGGGAACCGACGCCGCCGCCGACCGGCCCTCCTGGCTGCCCGAGGACGTCTTCGAGGAGTACGTCGCTGCCTTCAGCCGGACGGGCTTCGCCGCCGCCCTGCGCTACTACCGCAACCTCGACGCCAACTGGCGCCTCTCGACAGCGCCTGCGACCACCACCCAGATCGAGGCGCCGTCCCTGTTCGTGACCGGCTCGCAGGACCTGGTGGGGCGCTTCATGCCCGCCGGGCCCGGAGCGGCGTCCTTCCGTGCCCTCGACCTGCACGTCGTCGACGGTGCCGGCCACTGGGTCCACCAGGAGGAGCCCGACCGGGTGAACGCGCTGCTGCTCGACCACCTGGCCCGGACTGACCGTTCCGCCAGCGCTGGTTGACCTGCGGCTGTCCGGTCAAGGACCTCGCGGGGCCGGGGGTTCGGGCCGCCGGCGTCTAGGGGCTTTCGCCTCTGCGATGGTCGCGGTCGCGGCACGAGACTGGGGAGGTGCCACGTCTCCCAGCGAGTCCCCCAGTACTGCTGTTCGCCGTGTCTGCCGTGCTGTTGGCCTGCGGCGTCGCCGCGTGGGCAGCGGGGTGGTCCACCATGGCCGGGGCCGCGTGGGTCACCGCGACCCTGATCGGGGTGTGCGTCTCCCTCGTCACGACTGGTCGGGCCCTGTGGCACCGCCAGCCCAGCGTGGACGTGATCGCGCTGCTCGCCCTCCTCGGAGCACTGCTGGTCGGTGAGCACTTCGCGGGCGCGATGATCACCCTGATGTTGGCCAGCGGCACGCTCCTGGAAGCCCGTGCCGGGGCCCGGGCACGCCGGGAGCTGAGCCTGCTCGTCGAGCGGGCGCCGAGAACCGCTCGGGTGCGCGGGCAGGACAGCATCCGCGAGGTCGCGGTCGAGGACGTGGCCCTGGGCGATCGGTTGATGGTCGGCAGCGGCGAGATCGTCCCGGTCGATGGTCGGCTGCTCAGTGCCGCGGTGCTGGACGAGTCCGCCCTGACCGGCGAGCCGCTGCCGGTCGAGCGGGAGGTCGGCGATGAGGTCCGCAGCGGGGTCGTGAACGCCGGCCAGAGCTTCGACGTGTTCACCACCGCGCCCGCGGCGGAGTCGACGTACGCCGGAGTGGTGCGCCTGGTGGAGCAGGCGCAGGCCACGTCTGCTCCGTTCGTCCGCACGGCGGACCGGTTCGCGCTCTACTTCGTGCCGCTCACGCTGCTGGTCGCGGCCGGTGCGTGGCTGACAAGCGGCGACGCGGTCCGCGCGGTAGCCGTGCTGGTCGTCGCCACGCCGTGCCCGCTGCTGCTCGCCGCACCGATCGCGATCATGTCCGGGCTCTCGCGTGCGGCCGGGATCGGTGTCGTCATCAAGGGCGGTGCAGCGTTGGAGCAGCTCGCAGCCGGGCAGGTCATGCTGTTCGACAAGACAGGAACCCTGACCCAGGGCCGTCCGCAGGTGGCGGACGTGGTGACCGCTCCCGGAACGTCTGCTGACGAGCTGCTCCGCCTCGCCGCGTCCCTGGACCAGGTGTCACCGCACGTCCTCGCCAGCGCGATCGTCGCCGCCGCGACTCGTCGCCGACTGCCGCTGACCGTGCCTGCCGATGTGCGAGAGGTGCACGGCTACGGACTGGAGGGTTCGGTCGGCAGTCAGCAGGTCCGCATCGGGAAGTCCGCCTGGATCCTGGCCGGCGACACGCCTGACTGGTCGCGCCGGGCGCAGCGGCGGGCCGAGATCGACAGTGCGTTGGCCGTGTTCGTCGCCATCGATGGCGAACCTGCGGGAGCGCTTCTCCTGGAGGACCCGATCCGGCCCGATGCGCCCCGCATGCTGCGTTCGCTGCGCGCGGCGGGAATCACCCGCGCGGTGCTGCTCACGGGTGACCGCGCGGACGTGGCCGACATGGTGGGCCGCGTCGTCGGGGTCGATGAGGTCCTCGCCGATTGCGACCCTGCGCAGAAGCTGGCCGTGATCACGCGGGAGTCGGCGACCGCGCCGACCATCATGGTCGGTGACGGCATCAACGACGCCCCCGCCCTGGCTGCGGCAGGAGCGGGCGTGGCACTGGCCTGTCGGGGTGCGACCGCGTCATCGGAGGCAGCGGACGTGGTGCTGACCGTCGACCGGATCGACGCCATCGCCGACGCGATCCTGATCGCCCGTCGCTGCCGGGGCATCGCACTGCAGGCGGTGCTGATCGGGATGGGGCTCTCTCTGGTGGCGATGGGTCTTGCCGCCGCTGGTCTGCTGGTCCCGGCGGCCGGCGCGATCCT
The DNA here is from genome assembly GCA_963843775.1 of uncultured Actinomycetota bacterium. GTDB lineage: Bacteria > Actinomycetota > Actinomycetes > Propionibacteriales > Nocardioidaceae > Marmoricola. The sequence continues at coordinate 280,163 of CAWJLT010000009.1, read as the reverse complement.
GCAGGAAGCCATCGATGTCCTGGCCATCGCCATCGCACTGCGCGCGGTACTTCCCGGCCGCGAGCGCCCCCACCCGATGACCGCGGCAGACATCGCGACCGCGACGACGCTGCGAGCCGAGCACGACGCGATGCAGCCGGTCGTGGAGCTGGTCCGCACAGTCGCCGACGGGCTGTCCGACGGCGGCGCCGACCTGACTCCGGTCCGGGGGCTGCTGACCCGCTTGGAGGGTGAGCTCCTGGAGCACGAACGCGCCGACGAGGAGACCCTGGTGCCGCTCATCGCGCGTGCCCTCGGCGGCCCGGACAGCACCGCCGGGTTGAGCCGAACCCACGCCGAGATCGAGCACCAGATCAGCCGGCTGCACCGGCTGCTGGAGGGCACGACCTCCTCCGTGGACGCTGCCGGCGATGTCGTGGAGCTGCGGCGGCTGCTGTACGGCCTCTACGCGATCCTGCGACTGCACAACGCCCAGGAGGACGAAGGAGCCGTCGCGCTCCTCCCTGCTCACCATGACCCGATCTGAGACCAGGAACGCTGTGGGACAGCAGCTACGGGGTCAGACTCAGGTGCAGGTCCCGGCCGACGAGGTGGGCCAGCCGGTCGACCTCACGCTCGACGGCCTGGGTGGGTCGTGGTCGCTCGTCGAGCCAGGTCACCGTGAGCTGGTTGCCCTTGCGCGCCCACGTCCCGCACACGACGCCGCCGAGGATCACCGGGTTGGCCTTGCGGGTCATGAGGTCTCGTCGGGACGGCGGGGTGACGTGAAGGTCCTTCGTGCCAGGACCGATCACCCATTGGTCGTGCCCGGGAAGCAGCCGCACCGCCTCAGACGGGGCCGCGGCCTCCAGCTCGTCGACATCCTCGCGGACCACGTAGGCCTCGGTCCCTTCGACATCGACCGCGGTCAGCCGATCACCCAGCTCGAGAAGCCAGCTCGTGACCCGCTTGCGGCCCGCACTGAGGCCGTTGCCGAGCCAGTAGTGGAGGTGCTCCGGCGTTGCTGGCCCATAGGTCCGCAGGTAGGCGGTGATGGCACGCGGGCCTGCGTCGTCGAGGTCGGGGATGCCCCGCCACCTCGGGTTGTCGTCCAGGCGCTGCAGCGTGAGGAGCCCGTCTCGCGGCGAGCCGACGCTCACGTCGCCCTGCCAGGCAAGCGCCTTGACCAGAGTGATCGCGCCCTCGTCGAAGACCGGCTTCAAGTGCCGATAGTCCCGGTGCCTGGTCACGGCGCGACCGAGCTCGCCGACGGTCAACGGTCCCTCGCTCAGCGTCGTGCGTACCGCAGCCCGGAAGTCCGGCCAGTCCGATGCCGTCAGGCGGTAGTACTCGGTCCAGCTCGGCAGCTCCCACTGTCGACCGGCCGATCGTAGGGCCAGATAGATTCCGCCATCCTGAGGCGAGAGGTAGTGCATCGATCCGCGGAACGCGAAGGTCTTGATCACGTCCCCGTCGGCCAGAGCCGCCGCGAGCTCGCCTGGTCGCGAGGTCTCTCGGCGGGTCCGGACGGCAAGCTCGGCCAGCGACTCGTCCATCGAGAGGACCGCACCGAGCCGGCGCACCACGCCGGCGACCGACTCGGTGCCGACAGGGTCGAGCAGCTGCCGCCCCATCCGCCAGGCCAGCGCCTGTGCCCACGTCACCGAGGTCCCCGTCGGTCTGCTCATCTGCGTAGCCTCGCATCGCACCCGGACGACCTGCGATGGGCCACACTGGCCACGTCGGGCACTGGCCCGCCGACATCCTGCGGACGTCCTCGGAGGCGCATCATCAGCAGACGGTTCGAGGAGCTCGACTGGCAGGAGACCCGGCTCGGGCCGATCAGCCTGCGCCGTCGGATCGATCCCCTGCTCGGCGTCGAGCTCTACGAGGTGAAGCTCGGCGAGGAATTCCTGATGTCGAGCCTGTTCACCGTGGCGGAGCGGGAGCTGGCCCGGCTCGGGCTGGAGGCCGTCTCCGGACAGAGCCTCGACGTGCTCGTCGGGGGTCTCGGGCTCGGCTACACCGCCTTGACCGCGTTGCAGGACGCGCGGGTGCAGTCACTCACCGTGGTCGACGCGCTGGGCGAGGTGATCGGCTGGCACCGGCGCGGTCTGCTCCCCGACGCCGCGGTCCTGAACTCCGACTCACGCGTCAGACTGGTCGAAGGGGACTTCTTCGCCCTGATGCGCGGCACTACGCGGTTCGACGACGTGATCCCCGACCGGTTCCACGCCATCCTGCTCGACATCGACCACACGCCGCGGCACGTGCTCCACCCCAGCCACGCGGCGTTCTACACCGTGGAGGGCCTGAGGCAGCTGCAACAACACCTTGCGCCCCACGGGGTCTTCGGGCTCTGGTCGGACGACCCGCCGGACGCGGCCTTCCTCGCCGCGCTGGACGAGACGTTCCTCAGGTCGACGGCCCAGGTCGTGACGTTCCCGAACCCGCTGACCCGAGGCGAGTCGACCGCGACCGTGTATCTCGCCACCACCTAGCGAAGATCCACCCGTTCCAGCTCGTCTTGACCGGTCGCTCCCTGCGCGAGCGTTGACCCCCCTTCCTGTGCGTGGCACGTTGAGCGTCGGAGAGGAATCCCGGCACCTGCACGCCTTCTTCCGCACCCGGCTCTACACCGGGTCCAAGCCCGCCGGACTCCCCGAGCCGGCCGCTCGCCGGGCGGCGGCAGCCACGGAAACAGGTTTCGCGACGATGCTGCTGAAGCGGGCCCGCCGCTGAGGCGCGGTCGGGTCAGGGTCACGCTGCGTCAAGGGCATCTCGGCCAAGCCGCCCTGGCCGCCTACGGCCCGTGGGCACCGGGTGTACGTCCCACGCCTGCGCATGCAAGACAGCTCGAGTCGTTCACGGTGTGGCGGGGCTCTCGGCGTCCGACAGCCTGATCTCGACCATCAGCTCGTCAGCGATGGCTTCGAGCATCGAGCGCAAGTCATCCATGCTGGTCGCGGGCGGTGCCTCGAGCACGGCCTGCGCCTCGAACAGCTGTCCCCCGGACATCGGCGCCTCTCGGACGTCGGTGCTCAGCTCTTGGATGCCCACTCTCTGAGCGGCGAGGGCGGCGGATATCTCAGCCACGATGCCCGGACGGTCTGCCCCGAGCAGCTCCAGGTGCAGGTGCAACCGCGGCTGCTCAGCAGGCACGTCGGTACGCTCGAGCGTCACGACCAAGCCGACGCTCTTCAGTGCCGTCAGATCCACGACGAGCGAAGCGGCCCTGTCGTCGGGGACGTCCAGCAACAGGATCCCGGCGAACTTGCCCCCCAACCGCGCCATCTGGCTGCGTCTCCAGCTCGCACCGTGGGCACTGATCGGTGCCGAGAGGTCGGACACGAGGCCCGGTCGGTCATCACCGATGCAGGTGAGCGTGAAGGTGGCCATAGGCGCAGGCTATGAGATCGACACCAGCCATGTCGCCTGCAGCGGGGGCTAAGGTCGTGCACGTGCACGAACACAAGCGTTTCGACGCCGAGGCAGCCACGTGGGACGACGACCCCGACAAGGAGAGACGTCAGGTGGCGGTGGCCCGGGCCATCGACGAGGCACTGGATCTCAACCCCCGGATGAGCGCGGTCGACGTCGGCGGTGGCACGGGTCGGTTGAGCATCCTGCTCGCCGACCGGGTCGGCTCGGCGGTAGTGGTCGACCCCTCCGCCGGGATGGTGCAGGTCGCTCGGGAGCGGATCGAGGCGGCCGGGCTCAGTGACCGGCTCCGCGCCGTCGAGGCCGACCTGACCACCGACCAGCTCGACGGGTCCTACGACGTGGTGTGGAGCTCCATGGCGCTGCACCACGTGCAGCACCTCGATGAGCTCTTGCAGGCTGTGGCGGGGCTTCTGGTCGACGGTGGTCGGCTGGCCATCGCGGACCTCGACGAGGATCCCGACGGCGCCTTCCACGCCGGCAAGGCCGACTTCGAGGGACATCACGGATTCGACAGGGACCGCCTTGCCGAGCAGCTGACCCGCGCTGGATTCACCGACGTCCGCTTCGTCGACGCCACGACCATCCTCAAGGGTGACCGCGAGTTCGGCGTGTTTCTGTGCACGGCGACCAAGGGCGCCTGAGCCAAGCGGCGGTCAGGCCTCAGCGACGCTGAACTCGTTCCCGTCGGGGTCGACCCAGAAGTGCCCGACCTGACGGTTGCCTTCACAGGCCAGCTCGCCCAGTGGGCCGCAGCCGGCCAGGAACGAGTTGTCGGGCTCGATCACGCAGAACTCGTTGCCTTCGGGATCGGCCAGCACGACGTGCCCCTCTCCGGGGCGCTGTCCGACATCGACGTGGTCGGCCCCCAGCTCGAGCGCCTGGACGACCATGTCCTGCTGCTCGGCCGGGCTGGTGCTGGTCAGGTGGAGGTGCACCCGGTTCGGACCACGCTTCTCTGCCCGGCTCGCGGTGAACCGCAGGCCGACCTGGGTGTCGGACCCAGGCAGCAGGGCGCCGCGAAGGTCGCCGACTGTCTCCCGTCCCAGAACGCCGGACCAGAAGGTCGCCAGACGAGCGGGGTCATGGGCGTCGAAGGTCAGGGTCAGTAGTCGCAGGGACATCTCCCGCATGCTAGGGGCAGCCCCGGTCGCGTCGTACTCCCGGCGATCGCTGTCGAACCGATCGGGTTCCGCACCGCGAGCACGGTCTAGTCCGCACGAGCTCGTCCCGCTCGATTTTGGGTTCGGAGGACACCTCGAGTCGTTCTAGCAGCGACTATTCACCCATGTCCAACCATTACGGGTCTCTCGGAGTGGGCGCTGACGCGACCCCCCCGGAAATCCGGAGTGCCTTTCGCAAGCTGGTGAAGGAAACACACCCGGATGGGTTCGACCAGGGGACGCCTGCGCACGCGGCCGCCGAGGACCGCCTCAAGACACTGAACGTCGCCTACGGCGTCTTGTCGAGACAGCCGCAACGCGAGGACTACGACCGGCAGCTTCGCCTGGAAACCGAACCCCGCCGCTTCGCCCAGCAACGACGGCCCGCCTCCGGGGGCCCAGGCGGAGCAGAGGCGAGCACCGCCCCTCACCCATCCGGTCAGGGCGAGGCCCGGGTCCCAGCGCGGTCAGCCACGTGGCGAGCTCGCGCCCAGGCGACTCAGCAGGTGGCAGCCCGCCAGGCCCATGCGCGAGCACGGGCTGAGCGCGACTGGCAGCGTTGGAGCAAGCTCGATCCACGCGACCAGCTGCGCCTGGTCCTGACGTGGGGGGCCGACGGGGTGGCGCAACGCCGCCACTGCCATGAGGTGGGTCTCTCGAGTGCCTCAGGAGCGCTGGGCGCCTTGGCCAGTCACGCCTACCGTTCCTCCGCAGTCTCCGGCGCCGAGGGAAACGCTCGCCTGGCCGTTTGCGTGGTCGCGGCCTACCGCGAGCTGCTTTCTCGCGGCGGCCTCGAGCCCGCGGACCTGCGTGATGTCACCATCGAGACATCGACGCTGCTCAACGTCGACGTCGAGCTGGTGCCTCAGAAACGACTGGTTTCGGTCCAGGTCCAGGCCGCGCACGATCGAACTGCCACGTCGTGGTTGTTCTTGTGCTCGTCCTTGGTGACCACGGCTGTCGGCTTGTGGGTGACGGCCGGAGCCATGATCACTCGGTCACTGCTTGAGACCGGTCAAGCCATGGACGGCGTGCTCGATGCTGCCGCCACGCTGGTGGTGGGCGCCGCCATGTTCGGGGTTCCGGTGTGGGCGCTCCACTGGCTGAGCACCTTCGGAGGCCCCCGCGACGCCGCATTCGAGACCAGGCGCCAGCTCGACGTGGTCGACGAGGTCCGAAGGAGGGCCGCTCTGGAGGGCTCCCACTTCCGCCGGCCGTAGCAGCCTGGTGCCGATCTCGCCCCCGGGTGCGAGGTCGCCGCTCAATCCTCGCAGGCACTCCCGTCGCCGTCCCGGTCCAGGTGAGAGCCGTACCCAGGGTCACCGCGGCGCAGCGGTGCTGCGCCGGCGGTCCGGGCTGCCTCGCAGTTCTGGTAGTACGCCGCACCACCTCCTGCTTCGCTCGCACCACTCCGCGTGGGTCCGGCGGTCGGGCGAGGAGCGCCCGGGTCAGTGACGTTCTGGTCGACGCGCGTCGGCGCGTGGGTCAGGTCCGGTGTCGCGAGTCGACCGGGGCAGCGCCTCAGCAGCGCGAACATCGCCGTTCGCTCGGCGGTGGTGACAGTCAGGCGGTACTTCGCCTTGACCGCGATCTGGCGTGCGACGTACGCACACCGGTAGGCCTTGTTCGCCGGCAGCCAGGAGGCTGCGTCGGCGTCTCGCTTCTGCCGGTTCGAGCTGGCATCGGCGGCCAGCAGGTTCACGGGGTCGTTGGCCAGGGCGGCCCGTCTCCTGATGTCGAACTTCCAGGCGCCGCTGGCCCACGCGTTGCCCAGGGCGACCACATGGTCGATGTCGACAGAGTCGGTCACCGCGCGGACGAAGTCGATGCTGGTGCCCGTGTAGGGATCGGCCAGTGTCCCGGTCAGGACGACACAGTCGTGGGTGCCGGCCTTGACCGTGATCTCGCGCAGGTCGCGGCGCAGCACGTCGTTGCGGGTGTCGCAGCCGTTGCGGTCCGCGTCGAGCCAGGCCTGCCCGAACCGGTCACGGTCGTAGCCGGTCATCGGTGCTCGGCCCGCGACCCTGAGCGTGGCGAGCTGGGCGGCGGAAGTGTTCTGCCCGGTCACCGGGGTGGGCGCGGACTGTCCCGTGGTGGCACCTGCATGGCCCTCGGGCGCCGCAGCAGAAGTGCGGGAATCCGCAGGATGGGCCGGCTTCTCGGTCGCCCCCGTCGACGTCGGCGGTGTGACACCAGCAGCCTGGTCTTGGTCCGTGGCCGCGCACCCGCTGGTGACGAGCGCCAGAGCAGCCAGTACGCCGACCAGCGCTCCCGGACCGCGCCACGGTCGTGGGGTCACGGCGACTCGCAGGCGATGCCGTCCTTGTCGCGATCCAGGCCACGGTTCCTCTTCATCGCGGTGCGGTACTTCTTGGTGTGGTGGAAGAAGTTCGTGACCGGGGTGCCGCTGGTCGAGTCGTGTGCGTTGGACCTGCCGACGCGTGCTTCCACTTGGTGATGGCGAGGGTCGCCCCCACCAGGGCGAGGCCCTTGACGTTCGACATGTTCTCCCCGAGCGAGTTCAGTGCTGGCCGTCGAGGTGACGGGGCCGGGGCATCGTAGGCGCGCAGGCTGGTGTCTGTTCGCGGAATGACGAGAGGCGACGACCCATCGCACGAGGTGATCTGCCGTCGGGTTCCTGCTAGGTCGGGTCCTCGCTGAACGGCATACGCTCCCGGTCGTTGGTGACTGGACCGCGGGCGAGCCCGGGCTGGCTTCGTCGTTCGAATTCTGGAGGGACCATGATGGCCATAGGTGTGACGGACGTGGGAGCCGATCGCCGTTCCTTCCGGCAGGATTCTGCCGAGGCGGGAGGCAACCCGAGGAGGCTTCCGCGCCGCGTCGACTCGGACGGCCCAGACGGTGCCGACGTACCAGTGCTGAGCCAGGAGGAAGGGTGCCTGAGGTGAGTGGATCAAGGGAAGAGATCGCCGGGCGGATGAGCGCTGCGGCTGCGGCGTGGGTCGACTCGTTGTCGGAGGACCAGCGCGCGGCGGGATGGTGGGGGTCCTCAGGTGACCAAGAAGCTGAGAATGAGCGCATCAGGTGGTTCTACACGCCGACGGACCACGGAGGCCTGCCCGTTGGCGCCCAACGTCCGAGCCAGCAGAAGCTCGCCATGCGGCTCCTCTCGACCGGCCTGTCTCCCGCCGGCTACGTGACGGTCGCGACCGTCATGGGGTGGGAGAACGTGCTGGATCTCGTCGAGGACTTCGGCCAGTCGTTCGGGCGCGAGCGGACGCGCGATCCCGGCCTCTACTACCTACGTGTCTTCGGCGACCCGTCGGTCGACCGCACGTGGGCATGGCGGTTCGGCGGGCACCACGTCTCGCTCAACTTCCTGGTGGTCGAGGGACAGGTCCGGGCAGTGACGCCGTGCTTCATCGGCGCCGACCCCGTCAGCGGCCCGGCCCTCGGAGGAGTGACCATCCGCCCGCTGTCCCAGGTCGAGGACCTGGCTCAGCAGCTGATCAGCTCCCTGGACGGCGACCAGCGACGACAGGCACTGCTGCTGGACCGAGCCCCCACAGACATCGTCGGCGGCAACCGAACGCGTATCGGGGAAGGCGACCGCATGATCCTGCTCTCGGACATATGGCGCGGACGATTCACCGACCCGGACGTCGCGGCCCGGGTCACGGCTCTCAGCGACGCCGCCGAGGCGGCCGCCGGGCTGAGCGAGGACGACCACCAGCGGCTGGCACTGACAGCCGCACCCAAGGGTCTGGCCGGTGCCGAGCTGACGGCGTCCCAGAAAGAGCTGCTCAGCTCCCTGGCGTCGACGTACACCGGAAGAGTCCCGGCGGCGCTCGCGCCCGATCTCTCCCTCGACGAGGTACACCTCGCGTGGGCCGGTTCGATCGTGCCCGGAGAACCGCACTACTACCGTCTGCAGGGACCGCGCTTCCTCGCCGAGTGGGACAACACCCAGCGCGGCGCCAACCACGGGCACTCCGTCTGGCGGGATCCTCTCAACGACTTCGGCCTGGACGTCCTGGCCTCCCACAGGATCGCTCACCACTGACGGCGTCTCGGAGATCGATGGCGCGCGAGGAGGGTGCGATCGGCTCGCGTGCGCATTGCTGTCAGGGACGCCCGCACGAAGAGAGCACGTGGCGATCCGGGGTGAGCGTCTCACCACGATCCCCCCTACCCACCCGCGGGTCAGGGTTTCGGCACGCTTGACCGACGCAACGTGGTGCTGGTGGCAGGTGCAGGATTCGAACCTGCGTAGGCCACACGCCGACGGATGTGCTGACCTCGTCGACCATGCCTTCGACCTGCCGCTCAGGGCCAAACGCCATGAACTTGCTTTCGCTGGCTTCAGGAGTCGCCGGGCGGCCGGATCATCAGTTGCAGGGTGGTCCTGCGACCGTCTCCAGCTCCCAGTCGGCGCATCGGAACCACCGTGGCACCACCCACTGTGAGACGGAGGTCTGCTCAAGAACGTGCAGAAGTCGTTCGTCGATGAGGCTCTGAGCGTGCTGCCAGCGCTCCGCCGGAGTTCTGCACGTCCGTGTGCAGCAGACCCATGTGCCGAAGGAAGAAGCGACCTGCGTCCTCTGCGGCGTGAGGCGGGATGCCGGTGTGTCCGCCCATGTTGGCTTGGAGCGTCTTCTCCTCGGAGCCGAAGGCGTCAAAGAGGTCGAGTGCCCTCTGTCTGTCATTGCCGTCGTCGTCCCACTGCAGCAGGACATGCAGCGGGATGGTGACCCGGCGCGCTTCCTCGATGGTGGTGCGGGGGACGAAGCTGCCAGCGAAGAGTCCAGCGGCCACGATGCGTGGCTCGAGGAGGGCCAACCGGACGCCCATGGCAGTGATCCCTCCGGAGATGGCTGCTGGGCCGCCGATCTCTGGCAGCGCGAGTATGTCGTCGAGGACCGCGCGCCACTCCGGTACGGCCTGCTCGACCAGCGGAAGGATCAGGTGGTCGATGACCTCCTCGCTCGGCCGCTCACCAGCCACGATCGCCTGACGAAGCTCGGCACGGGCCTGGTCGACGACGGCGAGCGCGGGTCGCTGCCCGCTCCCCGGCAGCTCGATGCTCGCGGTGGCGAATCCCAGGTCTGCAGAGTGTCGTGCTCGAGCCTTCAGCCTGGGAGACATCTGGCGCAGGCCACCCGGGTGACCCATGAGAATCAACGGCACGGGTGCGGATGGCTTGGCGGTCGCGGGCGTCCACAAGATGCCCGGGATCCCGTCAAGGATGAACGTGCGTTCCAGGAGGCCACCGCTGAGGAGTTGCTCGGAAGCTGCGTGCATGGTCGCGCCTTTCGGGAGTGCTCAGGAACAGCGCCCCCGGACGACCTACCGTCCGGCCGCGACCCCGACGGAGAGCGCCCATGTCGACATGTTCACGGGTACCACCTCCTCGCCTGCAGGCCCGGCATCCGAAAAGCTATCAACGATCCTCCGCCACACCTATCGGATTTCTGCTGGTTGCCGCGACACCTCTGTCCACGGCGCACCCGCTGCGTCAAACCACCGCGTTGGACACGAAACGCGCTCCACCGGGCTGTGCCTGCGGTCATCCTGACGATCAGGGTCCCCCACGCCAGTGATCGATCCGGTGGTGATCCGGAGCAAAGCCGTGCTCGATTCCCCAGAGCACGGCCTGGGTGCGACTGGCCACGTCGATCTTGCGGTAGAGGGTGCGGATATAGGACTTGACCGTGTTGGGCGTCAGAAAGGTGCGGGCGGCGACGTCGGCGTTGCTCAGGCCCTGGGTGATCAGCGCAAGGATCTCCGCCTCGCGTTCACTCAGGCCTTCGCTGCGGCCGGGCCAATCGAGGCCGTTCACGCCGCCGGACCGGCCGGGCGGGTCGCTGATGACGACCTCGCCTGCGTGCACGGCCTCGAGAGCGGCGATGAACTCGCGTGCGGGCAGCGCCTTGGACAGATAGCCGCGCACTCCCTGCTTGCGGGCGGTCTCGATCAGCTCGGGGTGGAAGTTCCACGTGTAGACGACCACGTGTCGCGCGCGCGGGTTGTCGATGAGGACCGAGATGCGCTCGTGGTCGGACTCCGGTTGGGCGAAGCAGTCGTACAGCACGATGTCGACGACGTCGTCGACGGATTCGTTGGAGTCGATCTCGGCCACCACCACCCGATCGCGGTAGCGGTCGATGATCTTGGCGACACCCATGAGGACCACGTCGTAGTCGTCGACGAGTGCCACGGTGATCGGCCGCGTCGACCGAGCAGTCCTGGCTTCCGGCATACGGCCACCCTAACCCCCCTAGGGGGGTATCGAGCCCGCCCTAGGGCACCCATGATGAAGGGACCAACCTCAACCGAAAGGGGCACAGCATGCTGGGTCTCATCCTCACCATCCTCATCGTCGGCCTCATCGCCGGCGCGCTCGCACGACTCCTGGTCCCGGGTAAGCAGGACATGTCCATCGCGATGACCATCGTCCTGGGCATCGTCGGCTCGTTCGTGGGTGGCTTCCTGGGCTACTTGCTCTTCCACAAGGACGCCTCCGACGGCTTCCTTCAGCCCGCCGGCATCATCGGGTCGATCATCGGCGCGATCATCGCGCTGCTCGTCTGGACGCGCGTCGGCGCCCGGCACACCGTTCACAGCTGACGCGTGACACGGCACGCAATGCCCACCTCTACCGGGAGGGACACGATGACTGGCTCGCCTCACCCCAGGTGTCCCGTGTGCGGTGAGGACCTGGTGCTCACGATCGACCCGGCCTCACCGCCCGACGACCAAGCGGTCGCGCTCCTCGCCGATCCGCCGTTCCGCTACGTGTGCACGTCACCGGACTGCTGCTGACTCGGGGAACGCGCTCATCGCGCTGCAGGGAGTCGCCGAAAGCGACACCCTGCAGTGCCGAGTGGCTGGTCGAGGTCAGCCGCGCAGGCAGTGCCCGGATCATCAGCTACTCGCTGCGTCGATCCGCCAGGTAGCCGAGCCACAGAGTCCTTCAGGGAGCTGACGTCGGCGGAATGAGGACGTGCCGACCTTGCAGATAGCACCATTCGTCGTGTGGAACGCGGTGTTCGACATCCCGCTGATGACCTCAACGCCGGAAGAGTCAACGCATCGAGCCAGCGAACAGGCGCCTGAGCGACTAGTGCCGTGAGCGCCGTCGCCGGAGGCCGCGAGGTCTGAGAACGTCCTGAACCCGACTCACTGCGTGACACGACGTGTGTCTGCCTCGACGCAGGTGTCGTCGCCTAGCAGCAGCAGGCCCACCCCGGCCCACCTTCCTCCCGTGTTCCGCCCAGGTGCCGGCACAGACGGGCCTGCGGTGGAAGTTGGTGTGCCGTGGTGAGACACCTCACCCCGCGCCTCACCACCGGCCTGACATGCGAAAACCCACAGGCCAGAGACCCGCGGGCTTCGATTCTTGCGTGTGGTGGCAGGTGCAGGATTCGAACCTGCGTAGGCATACGCCGACGGATTTACAGTCCGTTTCCATTGGCCACTCGGACAACCTGCCGTGCTCGCTGACCTACTAGGGTGGACCAGCAGCGCAGCCGAGGATAGCGCAGCACCTACCCAAGTCTTAAATCGGATGGAGGTCCTACCAGGATGGCCGATTCATCGTTCGACATCGTCAGCAAGATCGATCGCCAGGAGGTCGACAACGCACTCTCCCAGGCGGCCCGCGAGATCTCGCAGCGCTTCGACTTCAAGGGCACCGGCGCGGAGATCAAGTGGTCCGGCGACGAGGCCATCGAGATCTCGGCCAGTGCCGAGGACCGGGCGACCGCCGTGCTCGACGTCTTCAAGGAGAAGCTCATCAAGCGGCAGCAGTCGCTGAAGATCCTGGACGCCGGCGACCCCCGCGCCTCCGGGCGCGAGTCGAAGATCAGCATCGCCCTCAAGGAGGGCATCTCCACCGAGGACGCCAAGAAGGTCGGCAAGCTGATCCGCGACGAGGGTCCCAAGGGCGTCAAGGTGCAGGTGCAGGGCGACGAGCTCCGCGTCAGCAGCAAGAAGCGTGACGACCTGCAGGCCGTGCAGGCCCTGGTCAAGAGCCAGGACTACGACTTCGCCGTGCAGTTCACGAACTACCGCTGAGGTGCTCCCCCCGCTCCCGTCGTACGACGCACTGGCCTGCCCGCACCCGCTCCGCAAGCACCAGGGCGAGGCCATCGACGCCTTCGAGGCGGCCCGGGCGGGGGGCTCCACCCGCTGGTGGGTGACGATGCCGCCCGGCGCCGGCAAGACGCTCGTCGGCACCGAGATCGCCCGGCGGCTCGGCCGGCGCACGGTCGTGTTCTCGCCCAACACCGCGATCCAGGGTCAGTGGGCCCGCACCTGGGATGCGTACGACGGACCGTTGGCCGGCACCAAGCGGGAGCTGCGCACCAGCTTCACCTCGCTCACCTACCAGTCGCTGGCCGTCTTCGACGAGGACGACGAGGGCACCGGCAGCCAGGTCGAGCGGCTGCACCCCAACGGCCTCGCCCTGATCGAGACCCTCCGCGCCGCCGGTCCGCTGACGATCGTGCTCGACGAGTGCCACCACCTGCTCGAGGTGTGGGGCCAGCTGCTGCGGCAGGTGCTCGACGACCTGCCGGAGGCCGTCGTGCTCGGCCTGACCGCCACCCCGCCCGCCTCGATGACCCGCGCCCAGGCCGAGCAGACCCAAGCCCTGTTCGGGCCGATCCTCTACGAGGCGCGCATCCCGGCGCTGGTCAAGGAAGGCACCCTCGCGCCCTACGCCGAGCTCGCCTGGCTCACCGGCCCCACCACCGAGGAGGCCACCTGGCTCAGCGAGCAGTCGACGCGCTTCCAGGAGCTCACCACCGACCTCTTCACACCCGGCTTCGGCTCCACCCCGCTGCCCGAGTGGCTGACCCAGCGGTTCGTGACGCCGGTCGGTCGCGGCACCACGACCTGGCCCGAGATCGCGATCCGCGAGCCTGAGCTCACCGACGCCGCGCTGCGCCTCGCCCACGCCGGACTGCTCGAGCTGCCCGCGGGAGCGCTCGTGCACGAGCAGCACCGGCAGCCGCCCTCGGCGGAGGACTGGCGGCTGTTCCTCGACGACTGGCTGGTGAACTGCGTCGAGCCCCGCAGCCAGGTCGAGGGCGACGCCGGAGCGGGCGACCGTGCCGTCCTGGAGGCCGTACGACGGACGCTGCCCGCCATCGGCTACGTCTGGACGCGCACCGGCATCCGCACCGGACGCGGCACCGTCGACCGGGTCACGGCGAGGTCGGCGGCCAAGCAGGACGCCGTCCCCGGGATCGTCTCCTCCGAGCTGTCCAACCTCGGCGACCGCACCCGCGTGCTGGTCCTCTGCGACCACGAGCGGGCGACCGCCACCACGCGGCGACGGGTCACCGACGACGGGGACGCCGCCCCCCAGGCCGCCGGTTCGGCCACGGGGGTGCTCGTCAGCCTGCTCGCCGACCCCGACTGCGCCACCCTCGCCCCGATCCTGGTGACCGGCAAGACGGTCGCCGGCAACGAGGAGACGCTGCGCGAGCTGATCCGGTTCGTCGACCGGACCCACCCGGGCATGGCGGCCAGCCTCCTGGTCGACACGACCGGCGAGGTCCCGACGCTGGCCGGTCGGTGGACGAGCGGCCAGTGGGTCGCCCACGTGACGGCCTTCTTCGCCGCCGGCGGCACCCGGGCGCTGGTGGGCACGCGCGGCCTGCTCGGCGAAGGATGGGACGCTCCCTCGATCACGACGCTGATCGACCTGACGACCGCCACCACGCCCACTGCGGTGGTGCAGACGCGAGGGCGGGCGCTGCGCGTCGACCCGAACCACCCGGAGAAGGTCGCGCTGCTCTGGTCGGTGGTCTGCGTCCACGACGACCACGTCGCCGGTGGCAACGACTGGGAGCGCTACTCCCGCAAGCACCGCGGCTACTTCACGGTCGACGAGCACGGCGCGGTCGTCGATGGGGTGGCCGGTGTCGACTCGACGTTCAGCGCCTTCCACCCGCCGCCGACCCCGGACTTCCCCACGATCGACGCGCGCATGCTCGTGCGGGCGGAACGACGCGACGTGGTCCGCGACGCCTGGCTGGCCGGTCCGGCGTACGCCGACCGCGTCGAGCACGTCGTGCGCGTCCGGGCGCACCGGTCCGAGGAACCGACGGCCGAGCTGTCGGAGGTCCCCGCGAACGGGACCGACGGGCTGGTCCCGTGGACCGCCCAGGTGCGACGCCACCCGGGACGGCGCCTCGCCCTGCTCCCCCTGCTGCCCGTGCTTCTCCTCCTCGTCACCGTGCTCGCCGTCGGGACCTCCGCGGCCTGGCTGCTGGTCGCCCTGCCCCTGGGCGCACTCACGCTCGCCCTGTGGGGGCGCGTCTCTGTCCGCGTGGCCAGCGCCCACCGGGTCACCCTCGGCCTGGTCGCCGCCGCCGTCGCGGACGGCCTCCGGGGCGCGGGTCTCTCGCCCGTGGGCTCGGAGGCCCTGCACCGCTCCGTGTCGCCTGACGGGGTCGAGTCCTACAGCCTGCGCAGCGCGGACGAGGCGGTCTCGGCACGGTTCGCCAACGCCTTCGAGGAGGTGGCCTCGCCGATGTCCGACCCGCGCTACGTCGTACCCCGCTGGGTCACCTCACCTCCCCATGGGCTCGACGGGCTCGCCCGCGGCCTGCGCTCGCTCCAGGGCGACCAGCCCGACGGCGAGGTCTGGCACACGGTGCCCTCCGTGCTCGCGGACACCCGCGCGCACGCCGACGCCTTCGCCACCGCCTGGGCCCACTGGGTCCGCGGCGGCCCGGCCGTCTACGCCCGCTCCCCCGAGGGGGCCGGCGCCGTCGCTGCCACCCGCGGACAGGATCCTTTCGACGTCACCTGCGTCATCCGCCGCGTCTGGACCTGACCCCGGCGTACATCCCGCCGACACGGATCTCCCCGCCACCGTCGACATCGACACGCCCCTCGAGACCCCAGCCGCCGGATAGTCCGAGACGAAACCGTTGTTTCGAGACCCTACAAACGACGGTTGCGTCTCGGACTATCCGGGCCCGGGGCCGCAGCCGAGGAGGGCGCGCACCACGGGCTGCCTAGTTCAGGGGCCTCATGGTGGAGGGCACGCCGCCACCGCCGTGCACCGACTCGACGAGCTCCTGGAGAGCCGTCAAGGCCACCCGCTGGGACATCGGGCCGTAGGAGACCCGGGCGACGCCGAGCTGCTCCAGACGGGCCAGCGACGGGACACCCGGGACGCCGATCACGCAGAGCCTCTGTGGGCCGAACGCCTCGACCAGCGTGGTGACGGCGGCCTCGTCGAGCAGGCCGGGGACGAAGACCACCGGCGCACCGGCGTCGAGGTAGGCCCGGCCACGCTCGACGGCGTCGGCCAGCACCTCGGCCGGGTCGCGGTCGCCGGCCTTGACGAAGGCGTCGGTGCGGGCGCTCAGCACGAAGTCGGGGACCCCCTCGGCGATGACGGCGTCCATGATCGCCCTCACCTGCGCGACGGCCTCGTCGAGCGGCTTCATCTGGTCCTCGATGTTGGCGCCCACGATGCCCACGCCGATGGCCTTCCTGACCGTCTCGGCGGCGGCGCCGTACCCGCCCTCGAGGTCGGCCGAGACCGGAAGCGTCGTCGCCTCCACGATGCGACCGACGGCCTCGATCATCAGGTCGACGGGGATGTTCTCGCCGTCCTCATAACCCCAGGAGGCGGCGATCGAGTGGCTGGCCGTGGCCAGGGCAGCCGTGCCGGGGGTGTCGGAGACCACCTGGGCGGTGATCGAGTCCCAGACGTTCACCACCGTCAGCAGCGTCGGGTCCTCGTGCAGCCGCAGCAGCTCGGCCGCCTTGTTGGCCAGGCTCTCGTGGGCGCTGTTCTCCGTGGTCATGCGTGGTCCCTTCCTAGGTGGATGCCGACACGGCGACCCTAGTCCGAGCCCGGCGGAGGTCAGCCGTTCACGGCCATCGCCGGCATGGTCGCACGCGCACCGCTGGTCGGCGCGACCCAGACCCGCAGGCCCTCGGCGAGGTTCAGGTGACGCTGGGTCGCCCGCGTGACGGTGACCTCGACGGGCGGGTGACCGGGCTCGTCCAGGGCGACGGTGAGACGCACCTCGAAGCCGACCCGCAGCAGCCGGGTGATCCGGCCGGACCTGCCCTGGGGATCCTCGGGCGTGGCGAAGACCTCGATGTCGTGGGGACGGACCAGGGAGCCGTTCAGCGTGGTGACCGGGCCCAGGAAGCTCATCACGAAGTCGCCCTCGGGAGCGTCGTAGAGCTGGTCGGGGGTGCCGACCTGCTCCACCCGGCCCTCGTTGATGACCACGATCTCGTCGGCGACCTCGAGGGCCTCCTCCTGGTCGTGGGTCACGAAGACCGTCGTCACCTGCACCTCGTCGTGCAGCCGGCGCAACCAGTTGCGCAGCTCCTTGCGGACCTTGGCGTCGAGCGCGCCGAACGGCTCGTCGAGCAGCAGCACCGTCGGCTCCACCGCCAGGGCCCGCGCGAGTGCCATCCGCTGGCGCTGACCGCCGGAGAGCTGCGCCGGGAGTCGGTGCGCGAACTGGGACAGGTGGACCAGCTCGAGCAGCTCGGCCACCCGTTTCTCCGTCTCGGGCTTGGGTCGCTTGCGGATCTCGAGCCCGAACGCGACGTTCTTGGCCACGCTCATGTGCTTGAACGCGGCGTAGTGCTGGAAGACGAAACCCACGTTGCGCTTCTGCGGCGGCAGGTGCGTGGCCTCGTTGCCCTCGATGGTCACCGTGCCGGAGTCGGCGTCCTCGAGCCCGGCGATGATCCGCAGCAGCGTCGACTTGCCGCCCCCGCTGGGGCCGAGGAGCGCGGTCAGCTGACCGGTGGGCAGGTCGACGGAGACGTCGTCGAGGGCGACGAAGTCACCGAACTTCTTGGTGAGGTTCTTGACGTTGATGCTCATGTTGCTTCCTTGGGCCGGAGGAGGGAGACGATGACGAGGCAGGCCATGGCGATGAACGCCAGCAGCGCTGCGAGGGCGTAGGACGTGCCCTGCTGGAAGTTCTGGTAGGTCTCCTCGACGGAGAGCGTGGCGGTCTGGGACTGCCCGGCGATGTTGCCCGAGACGATCTTGACCGCGCCGAACTCCCCCAGTGACCGGGCCAGGCTGAGCACGACGCCGTAGACCACCGCCCACTTGATGCCGGGCAGCGTGATCCGCCTCAGCGTCTGGAAGCTGTTGGCCCCCAGGCTGCGGGCCGCCTGCTCCTGGTCGTCACCGATCTCCTCGAGGACGGGCACGACCTCGCGGATGACCAGCGGCAGCGCGACGAAGACGGTCGCCATCACCATGGCCGGCGTCGCGAAGACGACCTGGATCCCCCACTCCTCGAGCCTGGGCCCGAACCACCCGTCCCGCCCGTTGTAGACGAGCACGAGCGCGAGGCCGACCACGACCGGCGAGATGGACAGGGGCACGTCGATCAGCGCCGACAGGATCCGCTTGCCGGGGAACTCGTAGCGCACGAGCAGGATCGAGATGGTCAGGCCGAAGACGAGGTTGATGACCACGGCGATCACGGTGATGAGCGCCGTCAGCTGGAGGGCGTGTGCGATCTCGGGGTCCCGGAAGGCCTCGACCACGGGCTGGATCCCGTCCGCGAAGGCGTTCTTGAAGACCAGCGCGGTCGGCCAGGCCACGAGCATGAGGACGTAGGCGACGACCACGATCCTCAGGCTCCAGCGGACCTTCGCGGGGTCCCGGGTGTAGGCACTACTGGCCACGGCGCGCCAGCCTCCTCTGGGTCAGGTCGAGGACGACGATCACGAGCAGCGCCACCAGCAGCAGGATCGCCGCCACCGCGGAGGCGGCCGAGGTGTTGCCGTTCTCGATGTAGGTCAGCACCCGGACCGAGGCCACCTCGGTGCGGCCGGGCAGGTTGCCCGAGAGCAGCACCAGCGAGCCGTACTCGCTGATGGCACGAGCGAAGGACAGGGCCGCACCGGCCGCGATCGCCGGCACCAGTGAGGGCAGGATGACGCGGCGGAACGTCGTGAGCCGTCCGGCTCCGAGCGAGGCCGAGGCCTCCTCGACGTCACGCTCGAGCGACTCGAGCACCGGTTGGACGGTGCGTACGACGAACGGCAGGGTCACGAACGCCAGGGCCAGGAAGACGGCGATACGGGTGTTGGCGACGTTCACCTCGAGCGGGGACCTCGGGCCGTAGAGCGAGAGCAGCACCAGACCGGCGACGATCGTGGGCAGAGCGAACGGCACGTCGATCACGATGTCGAGCAGCCGCTTGCCCCAGAACCGGTCCCTGACCAGGACCCACGCGAGCGCCGTACCCATCACGATGTTGACCACCGTGACACCGAGGGCCTCTGCCACCGTGAGTCGCAGGGCGGCAGCGGTCTGCGGGCCGGTGACGATGTCCCAGAAGCCGCCGGGACCCAGGTCGGCCGCGGAGATGAGCACGGCGACCAGCGGGATCAGCACGAGCAGGCTGAACCAGGTCATCGAGATGCCCAGCGCCAGGCTGGACCCGGCGCCCAGGGACCCCCGGTTCCGGGACCGACGCGTGCGCGTCGGTCGCGGCGCCGGGGCCGGGGGCGCAGGAGGTGCGATTCCGAGCGTGGTCACGGGGTCAGGACTTCCCGGAGGCGGCGAGGAGCTTGGTCACGATGCCGTCGTTCTCGTCGAAGTACTTCGTGTTGGCCTCGCCCCAGCCGCCGAAGTCACCGTCGATCGTCAGCAGCGTCTGCGGGGCGGGGAACGGGTCGGACGGGTCGTTGGCCCCCTCGACCTCGGGCTTGATGCCGGCGTCGAGCGGTCGGAAGCCCTGCCTGGCGTAGTCGGTCTGGCCCGCGGTGCCGAGCTGGTAGTCGAGGAAGGCCTTGGCCGCGTTGCCGGCGTCCACGGTCAGAGCCACGGGGTTCTGGATCAGCAGGGTCTGCGGGGGGACGACGTAGTCGAAGTCCGCACCGGCCTGACGAGCCTGGATCGCCTCGTTCTCATACGACAGCAGCACGTCGCCGGTGCCCCCCTCGAACGCGGTGGTGGCCTCCTTGCCGCTGCCGGGCAAGGTCGCGACGTTGGCCAGGAACTTCTTCAGGTAGGCCTGACCGGCGGCGTCGTCACCACCGCCTGCGATCACGTGGCCGTAGGCGGCGAGGATGTTCCACTTCGCCGAGCCCGAGGAGCCGGGGTTGGGGGTGATGATCTCGACACCGGGCTTGATCAGGTCCTCCCAGTCCTTGATGCCCTTGGGGTTGCCCTTGCGGACCACCATCGTCACCACGGACTGCGTGAGGATGCCCTTGTCGCGACCGGACTTCCAGTCGTCGCCGACCAGCTTCTCGTCGGTGAGCTTGGTCACGTCTGGCTCGAGGGAGAGGTGGACCTCGTCGGCCCCCAGGCCCGCGATGACCGCCCGGGCCTGGTCCCCGGAGGCGCCGTAGGACTGCTTGAAGGTGACGCCCTTGCCTGCGGCGGTCTTCTGGAAGTCGCTGATGACCGTCTTGTTGGCGGTCTTCATGACCGAGAACCCGACGATGCTGACCTCCTTGCTGCTGCCGCTCCCCCCGGAGGAGGCCGGGTCGGAGCAGGCGGAGGTGGCGAGCAGGGAGGCGGCGAGGGCGGCTGCACCGAACCACCTCACGGGAGTCTTGGTGAACATGGGGAAGGGCCTTTCGGTCGTGAGGTCGCGTCACCGGGTGACGTTAGTACAGTAAGTTACTACAACTTAGTAATTCAAGTGTCTTTTGGCATCGCGGGTCATGGTGAGCGGTCCAGACCGGCGCACCTTCCGCGTCTTGCGGGCAGAGACGCCGTGTGCGCCGAGGAGCGGCGGACTATCGTGGATCCTTGGTGGTGGGCCCACCTCAGCGGCGAACGCGTGCCCCAGGCGCAGGATGGAACCTGTTCTATTTCTGGGCGTACGGTTGGCCCGAGCCGCCGGTATCCGAGCCGTGCACAGGTCCACCGGTGTCGAGGAGAGAAGGACAGTCAAGGTGGCCAAGCAGGTCAAGCAGCTCGATCGCGTGATCATCCGCTTCGCGGGAGACTCTGGTGACGGCATGCAGCTCACCGGTGACCGGTTCACCCAGGAGTCGGCCGCCTTCGGCAACGACCTCCAGACGTTGCCGAACTTCCCGGCCGAGATCCGCGCCCCTCAGGGCACCTTGCCCGGCGTCTCCTCGTTCCAGGTGCACTTCGCCGACCACGACATCCTGACCCCCGGGGACGCTCCCGACGTGCTGGTCGCGATGAACCCCGCCGCACTGAAGGCCAACCTGCCCGACATGGCGCCCGGCACCTCGATCATCGTCGACAGCCACGACTTCAGCGGCCGGAACCTCGTCAAGGCGGGGTACGCCGGCAACCCGCTCGAGGACGACTCGCTGGCCGACTACGCGCTCACCGTCGTCGACCTGACCGGCATGACGGTGGCCGCGGTCAAGGAGTTCGGGCTCTCCCGCAAGGACGCCGCACGCGCGAAGAACATGTTCGCCCTCGGCCTGCTGTCCTGGATGTACGGCCGCCCCACCGAGTCCACGACCTCGTTCCTGGAGAAGCGGTTCGCCCGGGCGCCCGACATCCGCGACGCCAACATCACCGCCTTCAGGACCGGCTGGAACTTCGGTGAGACCACCGAGGCCTTCGCGGTGCAGTACGAGATCAAGCCCGCCCCGATGGCGGCCGGCCTCTACCGCAACATCACCGGCAACCTGGCGCTCGCCTACGGCCTCGTCGCCGGCGGGGTCCAGTCGGGCCTGCCGATCTTCCTGGGCACCTACCCGATCACCCCGGCCTCCGACGTCCTCCACGAGCTGTCCAAGCACAAGCGCTTCGGCATCACCACGTTCCAGGCCGAGGACGAGATCGCCGGCATCGGCGCCGCCCTCGGTGCCTCCTTCGCCGGCTCCCTCGGCGTCACCAGCACCTCGGGCCCCGGCATCGCGCTGAAGTCGGAGACCATCGGCCTCGCGGTGATGACCGAGCTGCCGCTGGTGATCATCGACGTCCAGCGCGGTGGTCCCTCCACCGGCCTGCCGACCAAGACCGAGCAGGCCGACCTGCTGCAGGCCATGTTCGGCCGCAACGGCGAGTCCCCCGTCCCGATCGTGGCGCCGCAGTCACCCGGCGACTGCTTCAACGCCGCGGTCGAGGCCGTCCGGATCGCCGTCACCTACCGCACGCCGGTGATGCTGCTCTCCGACGGCATGCTCGCCAACGGCTCCGAGCCGTGGCAGATCCCCGACATCGACGAGCTGCCCACCATCGACCCGGCCTTCGCCACCGCCCCCAACCACCAGGCGCTGGACCCGAAGGACCCCGAGGCCGAGCCGGTCGAGGACTTCTGGCCCTACCTGCGCGACGAGGAGACCCTGGCCCGACCGTGGGCCATCCCCGGCACCGCGGGCCTCGAGCACCGCATCGGCGGCCTCGAGAAGGGCGACGGGCACGGCAACATCTCCTACGACCCCGGCAACCACGACTACATGGTCCGGATCCGTCAGGCCAAGGTCGACCGCATCGCCGACTCGCTGCCCCCGCTCGAGGTCGACGACCCCACCGGGCGGGCCAAGGTGCTGGTGATGGGCTGGGGCTCGACGTACGGCCCGATCGGTGCCGCCTGCCGTCGCGTGCGCAAGGCCGGCCTCGACGTCGCGCAGGTCCACCTGCGCCACCTCAACCCGTTCCCCAACGACCTCGGCGACATCCTCAAGGGGTACGACGCCGTGATGATCCCCGAGATGAACCTCGGCCAGCTCTCGCTGCTGATCCGGGCGAAGTACCTCGTCGACGTCGTCGGCTACAACCACGTGCGCGGCCTGCCCCTGAAGGCGGCCGAGCTCGCCGAGGCCATCACCGACCTGATCAGCACCACCACCGGCGACCTCGACTCAGCCACCGCTGACGCGAGCGCCGAGAGCAAGGAGTCCGTGAAGTGAGCACCATCGAATCGCTGCCGTTCCCCGGCCTGGCCGGGATGCCCACGACCGAGGAGAAGCAGACCGGCAAGGACTTCACCTCCAACCAGGAGGTGCGCTGGTGCCCCGGCTGTGGTGACTACGCCGTGCTCAAGGCCGTGCAGTCCTTCCTGCCCGACCTCGGGCTGCTGCGGGAGAACATCGTCTTCGTCTCCGGCATCGGCTGCTCCTCGAGGTTCCCCTACTACCTCGAGACCTACGGCATGCACTCGATCCACGGCCGCGCCCCCGCGATCGCCACCGGCATCGCGACCGCCCGCGAGGACCTCTCGGTCTGGGTCGTGACCGGTGACGGTGACGCGCTGTCCATCGGCGGCAACCACCTGATCCACGCCATGCGCCGCAACGTGAACATGACGATCCTGCTGTTCAACAACCGGATCTACGGCCTCACCAAGGGGCAGTACTCCCCCACCTCCGAGCCCGGCAAGGTCACCAAGTCGACCCCGGCCGGCTCGGTGGACCACCCGTTCAACCCGGTCTCGCTCGCGCTCGGCGCCGAGGCCACCTTCGTCGCGCGCACCATCGACTCCGACCGCAAGCACCTCACCGGCGTGCTCGCCGCGGCCGCCGCGCACCGGGGCACCTCACTGGTGGAGATCTACCAGAACTGCCCGATCTTCAACGACGGCGCCTTCGACGCCATCAAGAACCCCGACACCAAGGCGGACGCGATCATCCCGCTCCTCCAGGGGCAGCCGATCAAGTTCGGCAACCCGCGCGAGGACGGCCTGCCCTCCAAGGGGATCGCCCGCTCCGCCACCGGCGGTGTCGTCGTGGTCGACACCGCCGAGGTGGCCGACGAGGACCTGCTGGTCCACGACGCCCACCACGACGACCCGACGACGGCGTTCGCACTGTCCCGCCTGACCGACGCCGGGGTGCTGCACCAGTCGCCCATCGGCATCTTCCGCCAGGTCGACCGGCCGACGTACGACGACCAGGCGCGCGCCCAGATCACCACCGCCTCCGCCGGCCAGGACGACCAGCGACAGGCCCTCACGAGCCTGATCAGCGGCGGCGACACCTGGACCGTTCTCTGATCCTCACCCCTTCGAGACCGGCGCCTTCGAGACCCGGACGAGCTTGTTGTTGACGAACTCGTCCATGCCCCAGTGGCCGAGCTCGCGGCCGAACCCGGAACGCTTCACCCCGCCGAAGGGCAGGCCGGGCAGGGTCGTGCCGTGCTCGTTGACGAAGGCCATCCCGACGTCGAGACGGTCGGCGACCTCACGGGCCAGTGCCTCGTCACTGCTCCACACCGACCCGCTCAGTCCGAACGCCGAGGAGTTGGTCAGGTCGACGGCCTCGTCGGCCGACGCGACCTTGTAGACGACGCCGACCGGGCCGAACAGCTCCTCGGAGTAGGCGTCCATGTCGGGGGTGACGTCGGCGAGCAGCGTGGGCTCGAAGTACGCCCCGGGGCCCTCGACCCGCTTGCCGCCGGTGAGCACGGTGGCGCCCTGGGCGACGGCCTTGTCGACCTGCTCGGCCAGGGTGTCGGCGGCGGTCTGGGACGACAGGGGACCGAGCGCGGTCCCGGCGTCCATCGGGTCGCCCGGCGCCATCTTGGCGAACGAGGCCGTCAGCTTGGACACGAACTCGTCGTAGAGCGGCTCGGTGACGACGAAGCGCTTGGCGGCGTTGCAGGCCTGGCCGGTGTTGGACATCCGCCCACGGGTGGCCGACTTCACGGTCGCGTCGAGGTCCTGGGAGTCGAGCACGATGAAGGCGTCGGACCCGCCGAGCTCGAGGACCACCTTCTTCAGGTTGCGCCCGGCCACCTCCGCGACGGCCGCACCGGCGCGCTCGCTGCCGGTCAGCGAGACACCCTGCACGCGCGGGTCGGCGATCATGTCGGCGATCTGGTCGTTGGTGGCGAAGATGTTGACGTAGGCGTCCTCCACCAGTCCGGCGGCGTTGAAGATCTCCTCCATCAGCAGCGCGGACTGCGGGCAGCTCGGGGCGTGCTTGAGCAGGATGGTGTTGCCCAGCATCAGGTTCGGGGCCGCGAAGCGGGCCACCTGGTAGTAGGGGAAGTTCCAAGGCATCACCCCGATGAGCGAGCCGACCGGGAGCTTGCGGACGACGCTCTCCTCCGCGCCGGGCACGTCGAGCTTCTCGTCCGCGAGCAGGCCGGGCCCGTGGTCGGCGTACCACTGGTAGATGGCGCCGGAGAGCTGGACCTCACCGACGGCCTGCCGCACGGGCTTGCCCATCTCGAGGGCGATCATCCGGGCCAGCTCGTCCTGGCGCTCGGAGTACGCCGCAGCGACCTTGCTGAGCACGGCCGAACGGTCGTCGGGTGAGACGGCACGCCACGTGCTGAAGGCGGCGTGGGAACGGGCGAGGGCGTCCTGCACCCCCTGGTCGTCCAGGGTGGGGAACTCCTCGAGGGTCTCGCCGGTGGCGGGGTTGACGGTTGCATAGGTAGCCATCAGGCCTGTCTACCCCGCGTCACCAACCCCCGACAACCGGGCGGCCGGACGGCGTACGCCGCGACCGCGTCAGGGGTTCTCCTCGGCCACGGCCTTGA
Organism: uncultured Actinomycetota bacterium; assembly: GCA_963843775.1. Classification (GTDB taxonomy): domain Bacteria; phylum Actinomycetota; class Actinomycetes; order Propionibacteriales; family Nocardioidaceae; genus Marmoricola. Next base: position 255,170 of record CAWJLT010000009.1, on the reverse strand, counting down.
GCCGGGAGAGCCCCTTCTCGAAGTCGGGGCCGATCATCCGGTCCATGCTGACGAACCGGCCGAAGACCGCCATCATCCCCTTCTGCTCCCCGGTCATCACCCAGCGCACCGTCGTCCCGGAGCCGCTGGGCTCGAGATGGAAGGTGCTGAGGTTCGTGGCCTTGAAGGGCTTGAGGAAGCTGACGGCGACCTCGACGGCCTCCGGTGTGGACCCCGTGATCTCCATGCTGCCACTGCCGGCCTTGCGGTTGCCCGACCAGACGTAGTGGGCACCGACCCCCTGGTCCGGGCCGCTGTAGCTGCGCTGCAGCGCGGGGTCGAGGTCCTCCCACGGGGACCAAGCGGTCCAGCGGTGGAAGTCGTCGACCAGCCCGTGCACTCGGTGCGACGGGGCGTTGACGGTGATGCTGCGTTCGACGGTGTACCCGGCCATGGCCCTGAACCTACGCCCGTCTAGGCTCCGCAGGTGAGTGAGGAACGGCGTGGATTTCTGCTCGGCGCCGCGGCGTACGGCATGTGGGGGGTCTTTCCCCTCTACTGGACGCTCCTCGAGCCCGCGGGTGCCGTCGAGATCCTGGCGCACCGGATCTGCTGGTCGCTGGTGGTCATGTTCGCGCTCACCTTCGCGCTCCGTCGTACGACGCAGCTCCGGGCGATCCTGCGCAGCCCGCGACTGCTCGCGCTGCTGACCCTCGCCTCGGTGGTGGTCGGGGTCAACTGGGGCGGCTTCATCTGGGGCGTGAACAACCACCGTGTGGTGGAGGTCTCGCTCGGCTACTTCATCAACCCGCTCGTCACGGTGCTGCTCGGCGTGGTCGTGCTCAAGGAGCGGCTGCGCCCCTGGCAGTGGACGGCGATCGGGATCGCGGCTCTGGCCGTGATCGGGCTGACCATCGACTACGGCCACCCGCCGTGGATCGCGTTCCTGCTGGCCGGCTCCTTCGGGACCTACGGCCTGGCCAAGAAGAAGGCCAACGTCGAGGCGGTCGAGAGCCTCACCTTCGAGACGATGGTGCTGTTCCCGGTCGCGCTCGGCTACCTGGTCTGGCTCGGGGCCGACGGCTCCTCCACCTTCTCCTCCACCGGACTCTCGCACTCCCTGCTCCTGGCCTCGACCGGCCTGGTCACCGCGGTCCCGCTGATCTGCTTCGGCGCCGCCGCGATCCGCGTCTCGATGACGACGATCGGGCTGCTGCAGTACCTCGCCCCCACGATCCAGTTCGCCCTCGGCCTCCTCGTCTTCCACGAGGCGATGACCCCGGTGAAGTGGCTCGGCTTCTCCCTCGTCTGGCTCGCCCTGGTCATCTTCACCTTCGAAGCCCTCGGGAACCGTGGCCGGCAGCTGCGGGCGGCGGCCGACGCCAGTGCGGTGTGAGGGGTGCGGTTTTTCTGGTTAACCAGAAAAACCGCCACTTACCCCACGTTGCAACGTTGGTTTCTGTGAAGAACGTGGTGCCAGTACGGCGATAGCCCCTGAACCGTTTCACGTGCACAGGTGGTGAGTCGGACTGGCAATCCACAATCGGCGACAGCCGTGCTCGCTGACTTCATCCGTTCGCCCGACCGTGGCCGCATGGACGAACTCTTCAACTTGCATCCCAACGGTCTCTTCCTGCGCCGGGAGGCGATTGAGCACGGCTACCGCGACCGCGACCTGAGCCGGGCCGTCCACGAGGGCGTGCTCTCGAAAGTCCGTCAGGGCGCCTACGTGCCGCGGGACACCTGGAGAACCACCGATGCCGTCGGCCAGCACCGCATGAAGTCGCAGGCCGTGCTGCTGACCCACGGCAACAAGGTGGCGCTCAGCCATACCTCCGGAGCTGCCGAGCACGGGCTGCGCATGTGGAGACCCGATCTCAGCAAGGTCCACGTGACCCGGTTGGACAAGACGTCGGCGCGGGTTCTCCCCGACGTCGTCTACCACGCGGATGCGTGGCACAGCGATGACATCTTCGCCAAGGAGGAAGGACTGCTCCTCGGGCCGGAGACCTGTGCCGTGGGAGCCGCCTCTCTCACCAGCGTTGCCAGCGGTGTGGGAATCCTCGACTCGGTGTTCGACCTCGATCTCGGGACGCAGGAGTCGGTCTGGCTCGCCTACTCCAGGCGTGCACGCTCACCCCACTCACGCAAGCTTCAGATCACTCTCCGCTTGGCTAGGCCGGGTGCTCAGTCTCTGGGCGAGAGCCTCAGCCGGCACCTCATGTGGAGCCAGCACCTCCCTGAGCCACAGCTCCAGTTCCCGGTCCATGGCGAGGACGGCATCCTGGTCGGCATCACCGACTTCGCCTGGCCGGATTTTCGCCTCTTCGGCGAGTTCGACGGCAAGATCAAGTACGGCCGGCTCCTGAGCGAAGGCCAGGACCCGGGTGACGCCGTGTTCAGGGAGAAGAAGCGCGAGGACCGGCTGCGAGAGGTCACCGGTTGGCTGATGATCCGCTACATCTGGCAGGACCTGTACGACCCACGTACGACGGCCGAGCGCACCCGGCGCATGTTGCGACTAGCGGCCGCGGCCTGAAAGATCGACCTGGCCGGCGTACTGACACCACAAGACCTTCGAATCCCCACGTTGCAACGTGGGGTAAGTGGCCGTTTTTCTGGTTAACCAGAAAAACCACCAGCCCCCCGCTCAGCTCGACCGGGTAGCCACCACGTCAGCAAACCCCTCGAGGGCGGTGCGGGCCGGGCCGTCGGGGAGGACCTTGAGGAGCTCCTTGGCCTCGGCGGAGAGGCCGACGACGTAGGCGCGGGCCTCGGCCATCGCGGGGTGGGCGCGGAGGAGCGTGAGGGTCTCGGCGTGCAGGGCGTCGTCGGTGAGGTCGGACTCGAGGAGCTCGAGGAGGCGGGCGTCGGCCGGGTCGGTGGAACGCTTGGCGATCAGCACCGGCAGGGTGGGGACGCCTTCGCGGAGGTCGGTGCCGGGTGTCTTGCCAGAGACCTCGGTCTCGGAGGCGACGTCGAGGATGTCGTCGGAGAGCTGGAAGGCCACGCCGACCTTCTCGCCGTACTCCGTCAGCGCCACCTCCACGTCGCGCGGGGCTCCGGAGAAGCGGGCGCCGTAGCGGGCGGAGGTGGAGATCAGCGAGCCGGTCTTGCCTGCCACGACGCGCAGGTAGTGCTCGAGGGGGTCCTCGTCGCCGGTGGGACCGAGCGTCTCGAGGATCTGGCCCTCGACGAGCCGGGAGAAGGTCCGGGCCTGGACGCGGACGGCGTCGGCGCCGAGCTCAGCGGTCAGCTCGGAGGACTTGGAGAACAGGAAGTCGCCGGTGAGGATCGCGACGTGGTTGTCCCAGCGGGCGTTGGCCGACTCGGCACCGCGACGCAGGTCCGCCTCGTCCATCACGTCGTCGTGGTAGAGCGAGGCGAGGTGGGTCAGCTCCACCACGCAGGCAGCGGTGAGTACGCCGTCACGGCCGGCGTCGCCCGTCTCGGCGGCCAGCAGCACCAGCAACGGCCGGAACCGCTTGCCGCCCGCATCGAGCAGGTGTCGTGCGGCCTTCGTGACGAACCCGGCCTCGCTGCGGATGTGCTCGCCGAGCGCCTCCTCGACCTCGTCCATCCGTGCGCGCAGGCGCGCCTCGAGCTCCGGGTCGACGATGGGCAGCGCCAACGACGAGCTCATGCGGAGACCCTGCGGAGGCGCGCGACCGTGACGCCGCACGACACCGAGGACTGCGGCGCGCGATTGCGTGGGGTGATCACCTGATGAATACTCCCACGCGCCCGAGGAGGTCGATCAGGGCGCCCGGGACGACACCGAGCAGCAGGGTCATGGCCGTGCCGACCACGATCACGGTGCTCGTCAGGATGCTGGGGACGGTCACGCTGGGGCCGTCACCGATCGGCTCGGAGAAGAACATCAGCACGATCACCTTGACGTAGAAGTACGCCGCGACGGCCGAGGCCAGCACCGCCACGATCACCACGGGCCAGGCGCCGGCGGCGAGAGCGGCCGCGAAGACCGCCCACTTGCCGGTGAAACCACTGGTCAGCGGGATGCCGGCCATCGCCAGCAGCAGGAAGGCGAAGGTGCCGGCCACGAGGGGCGACTCCTTGCCCAGTCCCTGCCAACGAGCAAGCGACGTCGTCTCCCCACCGCTGTCGCGCACGACGGTGACGATCGCGAACGCGGCCATCGTGGTGAAGGCGTAGGTGGTCAGGTAGAAGAGCACCGCGGAGACACCGGTCAGGCTTCCCCCGGGCACCTCGGCCAGCGAGCGGATCCCCAGGAAGCCGGTGAGGATGAAGCCGGCGTGCGCGATCGAGGAGTAGGCCAGCAGACGCTTGATGTCGGTCTGGGTCAGGGCCAGGACCGAGCCGACCACCATCGTCAGGATCGCGATGACCCACATCATCGGCAGCCACTCGGTGCGGTTGGCGCCGAAGGCGACGTAGAACAGCCGCAGCAGGGCACCGAACGCGGCGACCTTGGTGCTGGCGGCCATGAACGCGGTCACCGCGGTGGGCGCGCCCTGGTAGACGTCGGGCGTCCACGAGTGGAACGGCACGGCGCCGACCTTGAACAGCAGGCCGACCGCCATCAGCGCGATGCCACCGAGCAGCAGACCCTCGCTGCCGGTCTGCGCGGAGACCGCCTCGGCGATCTGCGCGAAGCCCATCGACCCGGCGTACCCGTAGACCAGGGCGATGCCGTAGACGAAGAAGCCCGAGCTGAAGGCGCCGAGCAGGAAGTACTTCATCGCCGCTTCCTGGCTCAGCAGGCGGCGGCGTCGGGCCAGGCCGCAGAGCAGGTAGAGCGGCAGCGAGAGGACCTCGAGCGCGACGAACATGGTGAGCAGGTCGTTGGCCGCCGGGAACATCAGCATCCCGGAGACCGCGAACAACATCAGCGGGAAGACCTCGGTGTGCTCGAGGCCCTGGGTCGAGGCCTGGCGCTCCGCCTCGGTGCCCGGCAGCGCGGCGGCCTGGCCGGCGAAGGAGGTCACGCCACCCTCGAGGCGACGCTCGGCGAAGAGCATCACGCTGAGCACCGCGAGGACCAGCAGGAGCAGCCAGCAGAACAGCGCCGGGCCGTCGACGGCCAGCGCCCCCTCGGCGACGACGTCGCCCGTCTTCGGCTTGTCCGACCCGGGGTTGAGGTCCTTGAAGACCATCACCGTGGTGACGATCGCGGCGATCAGACCGGCCAGGGCGAGCACGACCTGGATGGCATAGCGACGCGTGCGAGGGACGAAGGCCTCGATGAGGACACCGAGCACGGCGACCCCGAGGACGATCAGGATGGGCGAGACGGTGAAGTACTCGATGTGCGGAGCTTCGAAGCCGTTCACTTGGCCACCTCCCCCTCGGTCACGGTCGGCTGCGGGTCACGCAGGCCGACCTCGGTCATGGTGTGCTCCACCGACGGGTTGATCACGTCGAGGAGCGGCTTGGGGAAGAACCCGAGCACGACGATCAGCAGCAGCAGCGGAGCGAGGGAGGACACCTCGCGCACGTTGAGGTCCTTCATCCCCACGACGCCCGCCCGGACCGGACCGGTCATGACGCGTTGGTACATCCACAGGATGTAGATCGCGGCCAGCACGATGGCCGGCACCGCGAAGGCAGCCGCCCACGGCGAGTAGACGAACGCACCCACCATCACCAGGAGCTCGGAGACGAACGGCGAGAGACCCGGCAGGGACAGCGAGGAGAGACCGGCGACCAGGAACAGCCCGGCCAGGACCGGAGCCACCTTCTCGACGCCGCCGAAGTCGCTGATCAGGCCCGAGCCGCGCCTGGAGATCATGAACCCGCTGACCAGGAACAGCGCCGCGGTCGAGAGACCGTGGTTGAACATGTAGAGGTTCGCGCCGGCGAGTCCCTGGCTGTTCATCACGAAGATGCCCAGCACGATGAACCCGAAGTGCGACACGCTCGTGTAGGCGATCAGGCGCGGGATGTTGTTCGAGCCGATCGCCATGACCGCGCCGTACAGGATGCTGATGATGGCGAGTACGACGACGACCGGGGTCGCCCACCGCGAGGCCTCCGGGAACAGCTCGAGGCAGAACCGGATCATCCCGAAGGTGCCGATCTTGTCGAGCACGCTCACCAGGAGCACCGAGGTGCCCGGCGTCGCGGACTCGGTGGTGTCCGGGAGCCAGGTGTGCACGGGGAACATCGGTGCCTTGATGGCGAAGGCGATGAAGAAGCCGACGAACATCCAACGTCCGACCGAGGTGCCGAAGTCGATGTTCTGCAGGTCGGAGATGAGGTACGTCGGACCGCCCGAGGTCTTCGCCGACTCGACGTAGAGCCCGATCACCGAGGCGAGCATGATCAGCCCGCCGGCCAGGGAGAAGAGCAGGAACTTCACGGCCGCGCGGACGCGGTGGGGTCCGCCGTAGCCGGCGACGAGGAAGTAGACCGGGATCAGCGTCGCCTCGAAGAAGACGTAGAACAAGAACACGTCGGTGGCGGCGAAGACGCCGACCGAGAGACCTTCGAGCGCCAGGATCCAGGCGAAGAAGCCCTTGGCCCCCCAGCGACCGGTGTCACCGTCGTTCCAGGACGCGAGCATCACCACGGGCGTGAGGATCACCGTCAGCAGGACCAGGGTCAGCCCCATGCCGTCGACGCCCAGCGAGTAGTGGGCACCGAAGAGCTTGATCCAGCTCGTCTCCTCGGTGTACTGGTAGCCGCCGCCGGCGTCGTACCCGACGGCGAGGCCGATGCCGAGGGCCAGCGTCAGCACCGAGAAGGCGATCGCGACCTGCTTGGGCAGGGCGGAGCCCTCGCGCGCAGGCATGAACACGAGCACCAGGGACCCGACGATGGGCAGGAGCAGCAGAAGAGTCAGCCAGGGAACGTTCATCCGAGGTTCACCACCACGAGCGCGAGAAGGACCAGGGCGGCGCCGGCGAGCAGCGACAGCGCGTAGGAGCGGACGAAGCCGTTCTGCGCCATCCGGAGCCGGCCGGAGAGACCGGCGAGCGCCGAGGAGAAGCCGGTGAAGCCGCCGTCCACGGTGCCGCGGTCGAAGGTGGCCAGGCCCTCGGTGAAGCTCTTGCCGGGCTCGATGATGACCAGGTCGTTGAACGCGTCGCCGTAGAGGTCGTTGCGGCCGGCCGAGGTGAACACCGAGACCTTGCTCGGCGCCTCACGCGGCACGTCCTTCTTGCCGACCAGGAACCACGCGAGGGCGACGCCGACGGCGACGACCAGCACGGCCAGGATCGTGATCACGATCGCGGGCAGCGGCGGCTCCTCGTGGGGGGCGATGCCGGTCACCGGGGACAGGAACGTGACGATCCAGTCGTTGAGCAGCAGGAAGCCACCGAGCACGGAGAGTGCGGCCAGCACGATCAGGGGGATGGTCATCACCTTCGGCGACTCGTGCGGGTGTACGTCGGGCTCCCAGCGTTCCTTGGTGAAGAACGTCATCAGCATCAGGCGCGTCATGTAGAAACCGGTGACGCCGGCACCCAGCAGGGCGCAGATGCCGAGGATCGGGTTCTGGGCGAGGGCGGTCTCGATGATCTTGTCCTTCGACCAGAAGCCCGCGAAGCCGGGGAACCCGATGATCGCGAGGTAGCCCATCGTGAAGGTCAGGAAGGTGACCGGCATCGCCTTGCGCAGCGCCCCGTAGTGGCGCATGTTCACGTCGTCGTTGGTGCCGTGCATGACCGAGCCGGCGCCGAGGAACATGTTGGCCTTGAAGAAGCCGTGCGTGAGCAGGTGGAAGATCGCGAACGCGTAGCCGGCGACCCCGAGGCCCGAGGCGAGCACCATGTAACCGATCTGGCTCATCGTCGACCCGGCGAGGACCTTCTTGACGTCGTCCTTGGCGCACCCGATCCAGGCACCCATCAGCAGCGTGATGGTGCCGATGATCGCGACGACCAGCCGGGCGTCGGCGGTGTACTCGAAGATGAACTGCGAGCGCACGATCAGGTAGACGCCGGCGGTGACCATCGTCGCCGCGTGGATCAGGGCCGAGACCGGGGTGGGGCCCTCCATCGCGTCGAGCAGCCAGGTCTGCAGCGGGAACTGCGCCGACTTGCCGCAGGCGGCCAGCAGGAGCAGCAGGCCGATCGCGGTCATCACGCCGTGGGAGGCGCCGCTGGTGAGCCCGGAGACCGTGCTGAACGAGGTGGAGCCGAAGGTGACCAGGATCAGGCCGATGCCGAGCGAGAGCCCGATGTCACCGACACGGTTGATGACGAAGGCCTTCTTGGCGGCCGCCGCGGCGCTCGGCTTGTACTGCCAGAACCCGATCAGGAGGTACGACGCCAGGCCGACGCCTTCCCAGCCGAGGAAGACACCGACGTAGTCGGAGGCGAGGACCAGCATCAGCATCGCCGCGACGAAGAGGTTCAGGTAGGCGAAGAAGCGGCGACGGCGCTCGTCGTGCTCCATGTAGCCGATCGAGTAGACGTGGATCAGCGAGCCGACACCGGTGATGAGCAGGAGGAACAGCGCCGACAGCGGGTCGTAGAGCAGCCCGAGCTCGACGGTCCAGCGGCCGGTGGTGAACCAGGTCCACATGTCCAGGCTGATCTGCCGGTCGGCCGCGTCGCGGCCCAGGATCGAGAAGAACAGCACGAGCGAGCAGACGAACGAGCCGACCACCGTCGCCGTCCCGAGGAGGTGGCCGAAGCGGTCGGTGCGTCGTCCACCGAGCAGCAGGACGGCCGCGCCGAGCGCCGGGAGCGCGATGACGAGCACGAGCGGCAGCGCCAGGGAGCCCGCGGCGCCCGGGTCGACGACCGGGACGTTGTGGGCTTCCTCGGTGAGGACGCTGAGTCCGGATGTGATCACAGTCAGTACCTCAGTACTTCAGCAGGCTGGCGTCGTCGACCGAGGCCGAGCGGCGGGTGCGGAAGATGGTCATGATGATCGCGAGTCCGACCACGACCTCGGCGGCGGCCACGACCATCACGAAGAAGGCAGCGATCTGCCCCTCGAGGTTGCCGTTGGCCCGCGCGAAGGTGATCAGGGCGAGGTTGCTCGCGTTCAGCATCAGCTCGACGCACATGAACACCACGATCGCGTTGCGGCGCGTGAGCACGCCGACCGCGCCGATGGTGAACAGGATCGCGGACAACACGATGAAAGGCGTAGGACTCATCGACCCGCCGTCCCTGAGTCGTCTCGCGGGGGGACCGACTGGTCGCCGCCACCGAGCTGCTCCACCTGGGTGGCGCTGCCGGGGACGTCCCTGACCGAGCCGCGGGCCATGAGCACGCGCGAGATCGAGGACGACGCCGCCGAGCCGTCGGGCAGCAGGGCGGGGGTGTCGACCGAGTTGTGCCGGGCGAAGACTCCGGGTGGAGGCAGCGGACCGAGGTGCTTGCCGTGGTCGGCGTAGTCGCGCATCCGCTGGGCGGCGAAGTCGGCCTGTCCGAGCTTGGGGGTGAGCCGCTCGCGGTGGGCCAGCACCATGGCGCCGAGGGCGGCGGTGATGAGCAGCGCCGAGGTGACCTCGAAGGCGAAGACGTACTTGGTGAAGAGCAGCTGGGCGATGGCCGGCACGTTGCCCTGCTCGTTGGCGGTGCCGAGGCCGACCACCGCACCGAAGGACACCTGCGCCACGCCGAGCACCAGCGTCGCCCCGAAGATCAGGCCGACGACGACCGCGAAGAGCCGCTGACCGCGGATCGTCTCGACGACGGAGTCGGAGGAGTCGACCCCCACGAGCATCAGCACGAACAGGAAGAGCATCAGGATCGCGCCGGTGTAGACGATGATCTGCACCGCGAACAGGAAGGGCGCGTCCTGGACGGCGTACAGCACGGCGAGGCTGATCATCACGACGGCGAGCAGCATCGCGCAGTGCACGGCCTTGCGCGCGAAGAGCAGTCCGAGCGCGCAGACCACCATCACCGGAGAGAGGATCCAGAAGGCGATCATGCGTCGCCTCCGCTCTGTGGCACGTCGTCCTGGCGACGGAGCGTCCCGCGGTAGTAGTCACCCTCGTCCTCACCCAGGCGCATCGGGTGCGGCGGCTGCTCCATGCCCGGCAGCAGCGGGGCGAGGAGGTCGGACTTCTCATAGATCAGGTCGGCCCGGTTGTTGTCGGCCAGCTCGTACTCGTTGGTCATCGTCAGGGCGCGCGTCGGGCAGGCCTCGATGCACAGGCCGCACAGGATGCAGCGCAGGTAGTTGATCTGGTAGACGCGGCCGTAGCGCTCGCCGGGTGAGAACCGCTCGTCCTCGCTGTTGGAGGCGCCCTCGACGTAGATCGCGTCGGCCGGGCAGGCCCAGGCGCAGAGCTCGCAGCCGATGCACTTCTCGAGACCGTCGGGCCAACGGTTGAGCTGGTGCCGTCCGTGGAAGCGGGGTGCGGTGGGCAGCTTCTCCTCGGGGTACTGCTCGGTGACCACCTTGCGGAACATGGTGCGGAAGGTCACCCCGAACCCGGCGACCGGGTCCCAGAGCTGTTCTTTCAGAGACGCCATCAGCGCTTTCCTCCAAGGTTTTCAGCCTCGACCGAGACCGGCATGGGTGGCACTGGGTAACCGCCGGCGAAGGCGTCGAACGGTTCGGGCTCGGACTCGTCGACCGGCGTACGACGCTCGGGGATGAACCACGACGCCAGGATCAGGACCGCGAGGGCGATGCCCACGATCAGCAGGACCTGGGGGTCGAAGCCGCCCCGCAGGCTGACCACGCGCATCGCCGCCACGGCGACGATCCACACGACCGAGGCGGGGATGAGGACCTTCCAGCCGAAGGCCATGAACTGGTCGTAGCGCAGCCGGGGCAGCGAGCCGCGCAGCCAGATGAACATGAAGACGAACGCCAGGACCTTGCCCATGAACCACAGGAAGGGCCAGTAGCCCTCGTTGGCGCCTGGCCAGAAGCTGCCGATCCAGAACGGGGCGCGCCAGCCGCCGAGGAACAGGGTGGTCGCCAGCGCGGAGACGGTGGCCATGTTGATGTACTCGGCCAGGAAGAACAGCGCGAACTTCAGCGAGGAGTACTCGGTGTGGAAGCCGCCGACGAGCTCACCCTCGGCCTCGGGGAGGTCGAACGGCGCCCGGTTGGTCTCCCCCACCATCGCGATCATGTAGATCACGAACGACGGGATCAGCGTGAACGCGAACCACACGTCCTTCTGCGACTCGACGATCTGCGAGGTGGACATCGAGCCGGCGTGCAGGAAGACCGCCACGAGCGCGAGTCCCATCGCGACCTCGTAGGAGATCATCTGCGCGCTCGAGCGGAGCCCGCCCAGCAGGGAGTACGTCGAACCGGAGGACCAGCCACCGAGCACGATGCCGTAGATGCCGATCGAGGCGATGGCCATCACGAAGATGACCGCGACCGGCATGTCGGTGAGCTGCAGCGGCGTCTTGAGGTCGCTGAACGGGACGTCGACCACGGGACCGAACGGGATGACGGCGAACGTGACGAACGCCGGGATCACCGCGATGACCGGGGCTGCGACGAACAGGACCTTGTCGGCCGCCTTCGGGATGATGTCTTCCTTCAGCGCGAGCTTCACGCCGTCGGCGAGGCTCTGCAGCAGACCGAAGGGACCGTTGCGGTTGGGACCGATGCGGTGCTGCATGCGAGCGACCACCCGGCGCTCCCACCAGATGTTGAACAGGGTCAGCAGCACCAGGATCACGAAGATCAGCACGGCCTTGATGATCACCAGCCAGACCGGGTCCTGCCCGAAGGCACCCAGTCCCGGTTCGGTGTAGAGGGGGATCATCGGGCGCCTCCGGTGATGGTGACGGCGGAGCCTGCCGGTCCGACGAGGTGGCGGACCGACGAGCCGGGCGAGCTGGCGGGGGCCCACACGGTCCCGGCGGCGAGGTCGGCGACCCCGATCGGAAGCTCGAGCGAGCCGAGCGGTCCGGTCAGGACGACCACGTCTCCGACGGTGGCCCCGAGCTCGGCCAGCGTGGCCGCGGCCACCAGGACGACCGGCTTGCGGGCGGTGCGGAGCATGTCGCCCGAGCCGTCCTGCATCCGGCCGTCGTCGATGAGCTGCTTCCACGAGGCGAGGACGAGCGTGCCGTCGGGGGCACCGGTGGTCGAGGCGGGGGCGTCGGCGACCGACTCGAGAGCACCCGACATGGAGACCCGCGGCCCGTCCCACGGGCCGACCTGGGTCATCTCGGCCCAGACCTGCTCGGAGGTCCGGAAGCCGAGCCCATGGGGCAGTGCCGTGTCGAGGTCCTCGGCGATGCCGGCCAGGACCCGTAGGTCGGGCAGCGAGCTGGGGTTGTGCAGGACCTTGCCGAACGGGCGGACCCTGCCCTCCCAGTTGACGAAGGTGCCACTGCGGTCGGTGACCGGAGCCACTGGGAAGACGACGTCGGCCGCACGGGTGACCGCGGAGGCGCGGACCTCCAGCGAGACCAGGAAGCCGGCCGACTCGATGGCCTGACGAGCCAGGACGGGGTCGGAGAGGTCGGCCGGGTCGACGCCGGCCACGACCAGACCCCCGAGCTCACCGGCTGCCGCGGCAGCCACGATGGCGTCACCGTCACGGCCGGGGGTCTCGGGCAGGTGGTCGACGCCCCAGGCGGTGGCCAGGTCGACGCGCGCGGAGGCATCGGCGACCGGGCGTCCGCCGGGAAGCAGGTTGGGCAGCGCGCCGGTCTCGACCGCGCCCCGGTCGCCCGCACGCCTCGGGATCCAGGCCACGCGAGCACCGGTGGTGGCGGCGAGGCGCGACACCGCTGCGAGAGCGCCGGGCGAGGTGGCCGTGCGCTCGCCGACGAGCAGCAGGCCCCCGCTGTCGAGCGCGACGGTGCCGTCGTGGGCCAGGGCGTCCAGGGCCGCGGCCTCGTCACCGGGACGGGTCGGGATCAGCGTGCCGGACATCTTGTGCAGGCCGCGCGAGGTGAACGGGGCGATCGAGTAGATCGGCAGCAGCCGGCCGCGGGCGGTCTTGCGCAGGCGCAGGAAGACCGTGCCGGCCTCGTCCTCGGGCTCGAGACCGACCATCACGACCGAGCGGGCGCTCTCGAGGTCGGCGTAGGTCACCGGGTGGGAGCCGGGGCCACCGAGCACCACGTGGGAGGCCAGGAAGCCGGCCTCCTCGGCGGAGTGCGGTCGGGCCCGGAAGTCGATGTCGTTGGTGCCGAGCGCGACGCGGGCGAACTTCGAGTAGGCGTAGGAGTCCTCGGCGGTGAGCCGCCCACCGGTGAGTACGCCGACCCCGCCGGCCGCACGCGCAGCCGCGAGGCCGCGGGCGGCCACCAGGAACGCCTCGGGCCAGCTGGCCGCGCGCAGCTCGCCGCGAGCACCATCCGGACCGGGCTCGTCGCGGACCATCGGGTAGGTGAGCCGGTCCTCGAGCGTGGCGTAGCTGAACGCGAAGCGGTCCTTGTCGGTGATCCACTCCTCGTTGACCTCGGGGTCGTCACCGGAGAGTCGACGCATCACCTTGCCGCGACGGTGGTCGACGCGGATGGCCGACCCGCACGCGTCGATCTCAGCCACCGAGGGCGTGGAGATCAGGTCGAAGGGCCGCGAGCGGAAGCGGTACGACGACGAGGTGAGCGCACCGACCGGGCAGATCTGGATGGTGTTGCCGGAGAAGTAGCTCTCGAAGGGCTCCTTCTCGTAGATGCCGACCTGCTGGAGGGCACCCCGCTCGATGAGCGCGATGAAGGGGTCGCCGGCGATCTGCTCGGAGAAGCGGGTGCAGCGCGCGCACAGCACGCAGCGCTCCCGGTCGAGGAGGACCTGGGCGGAGATGTTGATCGGCTTGGGGTAGAGCCGCTTGCTCTCGGTGAAGCGCGTCTCGCCACGACCGTTGCTCATCGCCTGGTTCTGCAGCGGGCACTCGCCGCCCTTGTCGCAGACGGGGCAGTCGAGCGGGTGGTTGATGAGCAGGAACTCCATGATGCCCTGCTGCGCCTTGTCCGCGACCGGGGACGTGGCCTGGGTGTTGACGACCATGCCCTCGGCGACGGTGATGGTGCAGGAGGCCTGCGGCTTGGGGATCGGCCGGCCGTTGCCGGCGTCGGGGACCTCGACCAGGCACTGGCGGCAGGCGCCGACCGGGGCCAGCAGCGGGTGGTCGCAGAAGCGCGGGATCTCACGCCGATGCTGCTCGGCCGCCCGGATCACCAGCGTGTTCTTGGGCACCGAGACCTCGACACCGTCGATGGTCAGCGTGACCTCGTCGGACTTCTCGGGAGCCGTCTCCTTCGACTTCTCCGGTGTGGTCGTCATGCGTGGGCCTCCACCTTCGCGAAGACCGTCGACGCCTGGCGGTCGAACGGGCAGCCACCGTGGGTCAGGTGCGCGAGGTACTCGTCGCGGAAGTACTGGATCGAGGAGCTGATCGGGCTGATCGCGCCGTCGGCCAGGGCGCAGAACGAGCGGCCGAGGATGTTGTCGCACTGGTCGAGCAGCAGGTCGAGGTCCGCCTCGGAGCCGTTGCCCTGCTCCAGACGGGCGAGGGTCTGCGCCAGCCACCAGGTGCCCTCCCGGCACGGGGTGCACTTGCCGCACGACTCGTGCTTGTAGAACTCGGTCCAGCGCAGCACCGCGCGGACCACGCAGGTGGTCTCGTCGAAGATCTGCAGCGCGCGCGTGCCGAGCATCGAGCCCGCCTCGCCCACGGCCTCGAAGTCGAGCGGGACGTCGAGGTGCTCGGCGGTCAGCAGCGGGGTGCTGGAGCCACCGGGGGTCCAGAACTTCAGCTCGTGGCCGTTGCGCATGCCGCCCGCGAGCTCGATCAGCGACCGCAGCGTGATGCCCAGCGGCGCCTCGAACTGGCCGGGGTTGGTGACGTGGCCCGAGAGGGAGAAGATCCCGAAGCCCTTGGACTTCTCGGTGCCCATCGCGGAGAACCACTCGGCCCCGCGGTCGAGGATGCTCGGCACCGAGGCGATCGACTCGACGTTGTTGATCACCGTCGGGCTGGCGTAGAGCCCGGCCACGGCGGGGAACGGCGGACGCAGTCGCGGTTGGCCGCGACGCCCCTCGAGCGAGTCGAGCAGCGCGGTCTCCTCGCCACAGATGTAGGCGCCGGCACCGGCGTGCACGATCAGGTCGAGGTCGTAGCCGGAGCCGTGGATGTCCTTGCCGAGGTGGCCGGCGAGGTAGGCCTCCTGCACGGCACGCTGCAGGCGGCGGACGACGTGGAGCACCTCGCCGCGCACGTAGATGAACGCGGTGCTGGCGCGGATCGCGTAGGAGCTGATGATGACGCCCTCGACCAGCGTGTGCGGGCTGGCCATCATCAGCGGGATGTCCTTGCAGGTGCCCGGCTCCGACTCGTCGGCGTTGACCACGAGGTACTTCGGCTTGGGGTTGTCCTGCGGGATGAAGCCCCACTTCATGCCGGTCGGGAAACCCGCCCCGCCACGTCCGCGGAGGTTGGATCCCTTGACGACCTCGACGACCTCGGGCGGGGCCATCGCGAGGGCCTTGCGCAGCCCGGCGTACCCGCCCTGGTCCTCGTAGGCCGCCAGCGTCCAGGAGCGGTCGGTCCCCCAGTTGTCCGTCAGGACGGGGGTCAAAGTGTCAGTCATTTCTCGTCACCACCGGTGTTCGTCGGGGTTGTCCTCGTGCTTGGCCTCGGCGCCGGAGCTCTCGACCTCGGCCTCGGCCTCGGTGTGCTCGGCCTCGTGGCTGCCCTCCGGCCTTGCCGGCCGTCGTCGAACCCTCGGCGACGTCGCTCTTGCTGGAGGAATCCTCGGCCTCGTCGACCGAGGGTGCGGTCCAGCCCTGCTCGCGGGCGATGTTCAGGCCGACCAGCGAGGCGGGCCCGGCAGAGGGACCCTCGTCGGCGAGGTCGTCGGGGAAGCCGGCGAGCACGCGCTCGGCCTCGCGCCAGGTGACCAGCGCGGGGTCCACGGGTGGAGTGCACCTCGACGCCGGAGCGGAGGTCGTCGACGAGGCCGGTCGCCGACTCCGGAGTCATGTTGTCCATGAACTCCCAGTTGACGGTCATCACCGGGGCGTAGTCACAGGCGGCGTTGCACTCGATGTGCTCGAGGGTGATCCTGCCGTCGTCGGTGGTCTCGTCGTTGCCGACGTCGAGGTGGTCCTTGAGCCGCTCGAAGATCAGGTCGCCGCCCATGATCGCGCACAGCGTGTTGGTGCAGACGCCGACGTGGAAGTCGCCGACGGGACGCCGCTTGTACATCGTGTAGAAGGTCGCGACCCCGCTGACCTCGGCGGCGCTGATGCCCAGGATCGCGGCACAGGCCTCGATGCCGCGCGAGGTCACACGGCCCTCGACGCTCTGCACGAGGTGCAGCATCGGCAGCAGGCCGGAGCGCGCCTGCGGGTAGCGGGCGGCGATCTCCTCGAGCTCGGCGTACGTCGCCGGGTCGAGCGGGGTCTCGCGGGTGACCGGGGTGGTGGAGACCGCGGTGGAGGTGGTGCCGTCGTCGATGCCGGGGATGCGGCTCGTGCTCTCGGTCATCGGTCGACTCCTCCCATGACGGGGTCGATGGAGGCGATGGCGACGATCACGTCGGCCACCATGCCACCTTCGCTCATCACCGACGTCGCCTGCAGGTTCACGAACGACGGGTCGCGGAAGTGGGCGCGGAACGGACGGGTGCCGCCGTCGGAGACGACGTGGGCACCGAGCTCGCCACGGGGCGACTCGACCGGCACGTAGGCCTGGCCGGCCGGGACGCGGAAGCCCTCGGTGACCAGCTTGAAGTGGTGGATCAGGGCCTCCATCGACTCGCCCATGATGTGCTTGATGTGGTCCAGGCTGTTGCCCATGCCGTCGCTGCCGATGGCGAGCTGGCTGGGCCAGGCGATCTTCTTGTCGCCCGACCATGACGGGGGCGCCCTCGAGGCCGGCGAGGCGGTCGACGGCCTGCTCGACGATGCGCAGCGACTCCCACATCTCGTTGACGCGGATGCGGAAACGGCCGTAGGCGTCGGGGGTGTCCCAGGTCTGGACGTCGAAGTCGTAGTCCTCGTAGCCGGAGTAGGGCTCGCTCTTGCGCAGGTCGTGCGGGTAGCCGGTCGAGCGCAGCACCGGGCCGGTCATGCCGAGCGCCAGGCAGCCGGCGAGGTCGAGCTGGCCGACGCCGACGAGGCGCGCCTTGAAGATCGGGTTGGCGTTGCAGAGGGCGGCGTACTCCGGGAGGCGCTTCTTCATCAGCGTGATGAAGTCGCGGATCTGGTCGAGCGCGCCGGGGGGCATGTCCTGGGCGACGCCGCCGGGGCGGATGAACGCGTGGTTCATCCGCAGGCCGGTGATCAGCTCGAACAGGTCGAGGACGAGCTCGCGCTCACGGAAGCCGATCGTCATCACCGTCAGGGCGCCGATCTCCATGCCACCGGTCGCGATCGCGACGAGGTGGGAGGAGATGCGGTTGAGCTCCATCAGGAGGACCCGCATGACCTGGGCCTTCTCGGGGATGTCGTCCTCGATGTCGAGGAGACGCTCCACGCCGAGGCAGTAGGTCATCTCGTTGTAGAACGGCGAGAGGTAGTCCATCCGGGTGCAGAACGTGACGCCCTGCACCCAGGTGCGGTACTCCATGTTCTTCTCGATGCCGGTGTGCAGGTAGCCGATGCCGCAGCGGGCCTCGGTCACCGTCTCGCCCTCGAGCTCGAGGATCAGGCGGAGCACCCCGTGCGTCGAGGGGTGCTGCGGGCCCATGTTCACGACGACCTTGTTGTCGTGCTCGTCGTTGATCCCGGAGACCACGGAGTCCCAGTCCTGGCCGGTCACGGTGAAGACCCGGCCCTGGCTGGTCTCGGACTGCGGGGCGTAGGCGTCGTTCTCGTTGGTCGTGGTCATGTCAGTTGTAGCTCCTCCGCTGGTCCGGCGGTGGGATCGTGCCGCCCTTGTACTCCACCGGGATGCCACCGAGTGGGTAGTCCTTGCGCTGGGGGTGGCCGGGCCAGTCGTCAGGCATCTGGATGCGGGTGAGCGCCGGGTGGCCGTCGAAGACGACGCCGAAGAAGTCGAAGACCTCGCGCTCGTGCCAGTCGGCGGTGGGGTAGGTCGCCACGACCGACGGGACGTGCGGGTCGGCGTCCGGGGCGGTGACCTCGACGCGGATCCGCCGGTTGTGGGTCATCGAGAGCAGGTGGTAGACGACGTGCAGCTCACGGCCGGCGTCGTCGGGGTAGTGCACGCCGCTGGCCCCGGAGAGCAGCTCGAAGCGCAGCCGCTCGTCGTCGCGCAGCACCTTGGCCATCGCCGGCAGGTCCTCGCGGCGGACGAAGAAGGTGATCTCGCCGCGGTGGACGACCACCTTCTCGACGGCCGCCTCGATCCCGGCGGACCGGGTCGCGTCGACCAGTGCGGTGGCCACGTCGTCCATCCACCCGCCGTAGGGCGGCTGGGAGGAGCCGGGCATCTCGACGGGGCGGTCGAGGCCGCCGTACCCGGAGGTGTCGCCGGTGCCGTGGATGCCGAACATGCCCTGGCGGCGGCCGATCTGCTCGCCGGTGCCGTCCTGGGGGACGTTCTCCGGCATCTTGTCGGTGGCATCGACGTCGGTGCCGGTCGTGGGCTCGTCCACCATCAGCGCATCAGGCCCTTCATCTGCCCCGTCGGCAGCGCGCTGAGGCCGGCGGCCTCGGTCTCCTCGATCTCGGCGAGGCGGTTCGCACCCAGCTTGGTGTGCTGGATCTGGTCGTGCAGCTTGAGGATGGCGTCGATCAGCATCTCGGGCCTGGGCGGGCAGCCGGGGAGGTACATGTCCACGGGGACGACGTGGTCGACGCCCTGGACGATCGCGTAGTTGTTGAACATGCCGCCGGAGCTGGCGCACACGCCCATGGCGAGCACCCACTTGGGCTCGGCCATCTGGTCGTAGATCTGGCGCAGGACGGGCGCCATCTTCTGGCTCACGCGGCCGGCCACGATCATCAGGTCGGCCTGCCGCGGGCTGGCGCGGAAGACCTCCATGCCGAAGCGGGCGAGGTCGTACTTCGGGCCACCGCTGGTCATCATCTCGATGGCGCAGCAGGCGAGGCCGAAGGTGGCCGGCCAGAACGACGCCTTGCGCATGTAGCCCGCGACACCCTCGACGGTGGTGAGGAGCACGCCGGAGGGGAGCTGCTCTTCGATACCCATGACTACTTCACTCCCTGCTTGTCGGTGGAGGCCCGGGACGAACGCACGGTCAGTCCCACTCGAGGCCCCCACGGCGCCAGACGTACACGTAGGCCACGAAGACCGGAACGATGAACAGCACCATCTCGACGAGCCCGAAGAGCTCCATCTGGTCGAAGGCGACCGCGATCGGGTAGAGGAACACGATCTCGATGTCGAAGACGATGAACATCATGGCGGTGATGTAGTAGCGGACCGGGAACCGGCCGCCACCCACCGGCTGGGGCGTGGGCTCGATCCCGCACTCGTAGGAGTCGAGCTTGGCCCGGTTGTAGCGCTTCGGGCCGGTCAGCGAGCTGACTCCCACCGAGAAGATCGCGAATCCCGCCGCGAGGATCATGAGTGCCAAGACCGGCGTGTACAGCTCCATGGTCCTCCTCGATCAGCAGCGTGTTCGTGAACATGTGAATGTCTTCACGAACTTGCGACGGAGTCAGCATAGAGGTCTGGCTCACATCTCGCGAACACCACCCCACCACCTCCGACGCGCCTCTGACCAGCGGATTTAGGGCATGCTGGTGTTGGTTATTTGGTGGGTCGGGGGGTGCAGGTTTCCCCGGGTACCCGGGGATCCCTGACGTCATCGGCCGATGCTTCCCCCCGAAACGTCAGGGGACGCCCGAGAACCCTGGGCGATTCGTCCGACCGGGCTGTCCATCCTCGAGACACCACCCCGGGTGTACGCCGCCCGGCCGGCCGCGGGTCCCTCAGGCGGTCGCCCGGTGCATCGCGACGATGCCACCGGTGAGGTTGCGCCACTCGGGGTGGCCCCATCCGGCCGCCTCGATGCGCGCAGCCAGCCCCTCCTGGTCGGGCCAGGCGCGGATCGACTCGGCGAGGTAGACGTAGGCGTCGGGGCTCGAGGAGACGGCGCGCGCGATCGAGGGCAGCGCCTTCATCAGGTACTCGAGGTAGACGGTGCGGAACGGTATGAACGTCGGCGAGCTGAACTCGCAGACCACCAGCCGGCCGCCGGAACGGGTGACGCGCAGCATCTCGCGCAGTCCGGCGTCGGGGTCGACGATGTTGCGCAGGCCGAACGAGATCGTCACCGCGTCGAAGGTGTCGTCGGCGAAGGGGAGCCGGGTGCCGTCGCCGGCCGTGAACGGCAGGTGCGGGAGGTTCTTCTTGCCGACCTGGAGCATGCCGACCGAGAAGTCGCAGGGCACGACGGTGGCGCCACGGTCGCTGAACGGCTGCGACGACGTACCGGTGCCGGCCGCCAGGTCGAGCACCTTCTCCCCCGGCCTCGGGTCGACGGCCTCGAGCACCTCGCGGCGCCACCGTCGGTCCTGTCCCAGCGAGAGCACGTCGTTGGTGAGGTCGTAGCGCCGCGCGACGTCGTCGAACATCGCTCGCACCTCGGCGGGCTTCTTGTCCAGGTCGGCGCGCGTCATCGGAGCACCAGCGCCGGTGCGGGAGGAGCGAGCAGCGTCGTGGGGTGAGGGGTCACGGGCGCCAGCCTATGCAGGCGCTCGCGACCCGGAGCGATCGGTCAGAACCGAATCGGCCCGCGGTGCGTCGTACCTCGTGAACAACCCCGAACAGGTGAGGATGTGCGACATGGGTGCTGGAGTGAACCGAGTGGCCACTGTGGCCATGGTGACGGGCGTGCTGATGGGCACCTCGGCGCTGGGGTACGGCGTGGCCCGCGCGTCGGCGGGTCAGCCGCTCCTGCCACTCCACAGCGCGACCGCGACGCCCGTGCCGACCCCCGAGCCCGTGGCGTCCCCCGCTTCCGACCCCACTTCCGACCCCGCAGTGGAGCCGATCGCCGAACCCTCGAGCGGGCCGACGAGCAGGCCTACTAGGACCCCGGCCCCCCGTCAGGTGACCGCCCCGCTCCCCGCCGAACGCCCGCGCGCCATCCCGGAGCCCGGTCCGAGGATCCTCGGCCCCGGTGACCAGGGCACGAAGGTGCGCGACCTCCAGGCCCGGCTGCGCCAGATCGCCTGGTTCTCCGGCAACGTCACCGACGACTACGGCACCGGCACCACCGCCGCGGTGAAGGGCTTCCAGGACAAGCGCGAGATCGCGGTGACCGGGTACGTCGACCAGCGCACCCTGGACCGCCTGAACGCGATGACCCGGACCCCCACCGCCGACGAGCTCGCCAACCGGCTCCCGGGCAGCGCCTCCACCAAGGCCGCGCTCGACCAGCGGTGCCTGAGCGGGCACGCGATGTGCATCGACAAGTCCAGCAGCACCATCCGCTGGGTGGTCGACGGCCAGGTGCTCCGGACGATGGCGGTGCGCTTCGGCGCGTCGTACACCCCCACCCGGGAGGGCCTGTTCCACGTCGGCTGGAAGTCGCGTGACCACGTCTCCAAGCTCTACGACTCCGCGATGCCGTTCGCGATGTTCTTCTCGGGCGGTCAGGCGGTGCACTACTCCTCGGACTTCGCCGCTCGCGGGTACGCCGGCGCCTCCCACGGCTGCGTGAACGTCCGAGACCGCGCGGGGATCGAGTGGCTCTTCGACCAGGTGTCGATCGGCGACAAGGTCGTCATCTACTGGTCCTGAGCGCTCCGCCGTGGTCGCGCCCCCGGACCCGCCGGGATAGTCCGAGACGATTCCGTCGTAAGAGAGCGGGTTTGACGACGGAATCGTCTCGGACTATCCCGGAAATGACGCCCTCGGGTCACCGCGTACGCTTTTTGCGTGAGCAGCCCGATCCCGACGAGTGACGTGCCCGCGCGCCGGCTCGTCGCCCGCACGGTCGAGGTGGCAGCCACCGAGGGCCTCCCGGAGAACCTGCTCGACCTGCTCCCCACCGACCAGCCGATGGCGTGGCTGCGTCGCGGGAAGGGCATCGTCGCCTGGGGTGAGGCCGCCCGGTGCACCACCTCTGGACCCGACCGCTTCGCCGATGCCGTCGACTGGTGGCGGGCCGTCTCGGGCGCCGCCGTCGTGCGCGACGAGGTCGACCTGCCCGGCAGCGGCCTGATCAGCGTCGGCAGCTTCGGGTTCGCCGACGACCCGGGGGACAGCGTCCTCATCGTCCCGCGCGTCGTGGTCGGGACCCGCGGGGACCGCGCGTGGATCACCGTCATCGGCAACGACGAGCTGATGCCGCTGCCCGACCTGACCGTGCACGACGTCGTCCCTCCCCCGCGCAACGTGGTCTTCGCCGACGGCGCGATGAGCGGCGCCGCGTGGGAGACGGTCGTGGCCCAGGCCGTGGCGCGCATCGAGGCCGGCGAGCTGGAGAAGGTCGTGCTGGCCCGCGACCTCATCGCCACGGCTGACGCTGCGATCGACGTGCGGTGGCCGTTGCGGCGGCTGGCCGACCAGTACGAGATGTGCTGGACCTTCCACGTCGACGGCCTCTTCGGCGCCACACCGGAGATGCTCGTACGCCGCGAGCGCGGCCTGGTCACCTCCCGGGTGCTGGCCGGCACGATCCGGCGTACCGGCGACGACGAGCACGACCTCGCCCTGGCCGGACAGCTCGCTCGATCCTCCAAGGACCTCGAGGAGCACGAGTACGCCGTCCGCTCGGTGGCCGACTCGCTCGCGCCGTACTGCTCCTCCATGAACGTGCCCGAGGTGCCGTTCGTGCTGCACCTGCCCAACGTGATGCACCTGGCGACCGACGTCGCCGGGGTCGTCCACGACTCCGACGGTGCGACGGTTCTCGAGCTCGCCGCGGCCCTGCACCCCTCGGCGGCCGTCGGCGGGACCCCCACCAAGGTCGCGGTCGAGATGATCGCCGAGATCGAGGGCATGCACCGCGGGCGCTACGCCGGTCCGGTCGGCTGGATGGACGTCGACGGCGACGGCGAGTTCGGCATCGCGCTGCGCTCGGCCGAGATCGACGGCTCGCAGGTGCGGCTCTTCGCCGGCTGCGGGATCGTCGCCGACTCCGACCCGGAGGCCGAGCTGGCCGAGGCGCAGGCGAAGTTCCTGCCCGTCAGGGACGCGCTCGCCGACTAGCCGCCCGGCTCAGCTGAACGGGCCGGAGGTCCCCGGGGTGGGGCGTCCTCTTCCCAGCCGGCCGGACGGATCCACCGGCGACGGCTTCTGGGTCTCACGCTCCCGGACGGCCCGCTTGATCTGCTCCAGGTTGTTGTGCAGCAGGTCCGAGACCAGCTCGTCCATGCGCGGGTCGCCGAGCATCTCGATCAGCACCCGCAGGGTCGTCTCGCTGACCTGGCCCACGATGGCGTCGTACCCCGGCAACCGGCCGACCACCCGCGACGCCGGGTCCTGGCGCACCTTCTCGGCCACCAGTGCCACCAGCTCGTCGCGGTTCTCCACGAGCGCCGACGAGATGTTCTTGGTGTAGTGGCCGGTCTGGATCACGTCGGCCACCTCGTCGAGCACGGCGATGGTGATCGGCCGCTTGATCAGGTCGACGAACCACTGGGTGAGCCGGTTGATGCGGTGGATGACGAACGGCGCGCGCATCCCGCGTCGTACGAGCACCCGGGTGAGGAGACCGGCCCCGACCGCGAGTACGACGAAGACGCCGAGGGCCAGCAGGAGGAGCTGTACGACGGAACGGTCCTGCAGCCAGTCGATCACCGTCACATCCTGCCAAGGGGGACCGAACGGGTGCGGGTGGACGGGGGTGGGGCGCTCGCCGGGCATGCGAATGTCGCGGGAGGGACACCTGAGCGCCACCCTCACCCCACGCGCGACATTCGCATGCCGGGGGTGCGCCCACCCACCTACCCGAGCGGATGGGCGATCTCGTCCTCGGGCAACCGGGCCCAGAGGACGGCGACGACGGCGAAGACGATCGGCGTCAGCCCGGCGATCAGGAACGTGTTGCCGATGCCGATCAGCGACGCGACAGGACCGGCGAGGGCCATCGAGACGGGCATCAGGCTGATGGAGACGAAGAAGTCGAGCGAGGCGACCCGGCCGAGGAGCTCCGGGGGGACCCGTCGCTGCAGCAACGTCCCCCAGATGACCATCGGAGCCGAGAACAGCACGCCCAGGACGAAGGAGCAGACCGCGATCATCCAGACCTCGGTGGCCACGCCGATCAGGGCCAGCGGCAGACAGGCGACGCCCCAGCACAGGGTCATCAAGGTCAGGTAGCGGCGCGGCATCCTGAACGACGCCATCCCCAGGGAGCCGGCTCCACCGCCGACGCCGAAGGCCGCGAGCACGAGCGCGTGGTCGCCCGCGTCACCGCCGAGGCGGTCCTTGATCACGAACGGCACGAGCACCTCGAAGGGACCCATGGTCGCCAGCACCATCAGCGAGGCGAAGAGCAGGGTGGCCAGCAGCCACGGCGTCCGGAGCATGTAGACCACGCCCTCGCGAATGTCCCGCAGGGCGGCCCGCACCGGGTGCTGCGCGTCGATCCCCGAGAGGTCGCGGCGGACGGGGGTGCGCGGGACGAAGACCTGTGCCACCACCCCGACCCCTGCCACCACGGCGGCGACGAGCGTCGCCCATCCCGGTGAGGCCAGCCCCACGACGACGCCCGCGACGCCGGGACCGATGGCCTGCGAGACGAGCGGACGGACCATCCCCTCGAAGCCGTTGACCGCGAGCAGGTCGGAGGCCGGGACGATGGCGGGGAGCCAGGCCGAGTAGGCCGCGTAGTAGAACGCCATCCCCATGCCGATGCACAGCGAGATGACCGCGAGGTGCCAGATGCGGGTGGCGCCGGTGAGCGACAGCACCGTGATGATCGTGTAGCTGAGGCACTCCGCCGCCGCCACCGTCATCACGATCAGCTTCTGCGGGATCCGGTCGGCGACCACACCCGCGAGCAGGGCCGGGAGTACGACGCCGACCGCGCCCGCCGTCGAGACGACCGAGAGCTGCGCCGGTCCGCCACCGAGGCGGATCACCTCCCAGACCAGGGCCACCGTCCACACGCCGTACGCGAAGGCGCCGCAGGTCAGCGCCAGCGCCATCCGGCGGTAGGCGGGGATGGCGAACGGCGTCAGCACTCTCGGCAGCTGCCGGGCGCCGGGCAGCCGCTGGACCTGCTCGTCCTCGGTCGCCAGCGGTGGCTCGATCATTCCCCCTCCTCACCTGCAGTGTGCCGGGAGGTGGGGGCGTGCGGCGACCGGGTTTCGGGGGCTAGAGGTCCTGTCCGGGCTCGAGACGCACGTAGGTCT
This sequence comes from uncultured Actinomycetota bacterium, assembly GCA_963843775.1. Classification (GTDB taxonomy): domain Bacteria; phylum Actinomycetota; class Actinomycetes; order Propionibacteriales; family Nocardioidaceae; genus Marmoricola. Next base: position 230,063 of record CAWJLT010000009.1, on the reverse strand, counting down.
GCGCCCGCTCGCCCAGCATCCGGGAGAGGTGACCGCCCGCGAACTGCAGGCCGAGCTCGCTGTAGATCATGTCGTGGATCGCCAGTGAGCGCTGCGCCCCCACGTCGCGGGCGAAGTCGATGCACTCGGAGATCTTGAGCCAGGGCGCGCTCACCGGGAGCAGCAGCAGGTCGACGTGTACGCCGGGCACCGTGAGCGAGTCCCCCGGGTGGTAGACGGTGATCCCCTCGACCTCGAGCAGGTAGCCGCTGTTGTCGATGGGCGGCAGCTCCGGATGGATGACCGCGTGGTCCTCGCCCACCGAGCGCGTCGAGACGCCGGGGTCGAACACCTGACCGGGCCCCACCACGCTCACCCGCTCGGCGAGGTCCGGCGCCTCCTCGCGGATCACCTCGGCCACCGCCGAGATGGTGTGGATCGGGGCGTCCGTACGGCGCAGGTGGTCCGCGGAGTAGTGGTCGCCGTGCTGGTGGGTGATGAGTACGGCGGTGGCCCCGTCGACGGCCTCCGGATCGGTGAAGCCACCCGGGTCGATGACGATCGTGTGGTCCCCGGTCTCGACCCGCACGCAGGCGTGCCCGAACTTCGTGATGCGCATGGGGCAACCCTAGACGCACGGGTAGTCCGAGACGCTTCCGTCGTACGGCGGGCGAAATGACCGCGGAAACGTCTCGGACTACCCGGAGCCCCATGCGGACAGGACATGACCTGATCTCCTCCCAGGGTGGCGAGCACGGGTCCCAGAGAGGCGGGGAGCCCGCGGAAGAGATCAGTGACATGGACCGGAACGATCGAGCTCACCCCCAGCGCCGGGCAGGCCCTGCACAGCTCCCGACCGCCCGTCGGTGCCTCAGCCCGTCAGGTCGTCCACGAAGCACCAGCGCCAGTCCTCGCCGGGCTCCGCGGAACGCATGACGGGGTGCTCGGTCTGCTCGTGGTGCACGCTGGCGTGACGCTGGGGCGAGGAGTCGCAGCAGCCGATGTGGCCGCAGCTCACGCACATGCGCAGGTGCACCCACGAGGTCCCCTCGCGCAGGCAGTCGCCGCACTCGCCCGGTGTGTCCGGCTCGACCGGCGGGCGAGTCTTCTGCAGGTGCTCACAACCACCCTCGAGCGTGACGTTGACCCCGGTCGAGCGCACCCGGTCGACCGCGTCCCCGGAGTAGTCGAGCATCGACTCCTCGATGTCCAGCATCGCGAGCACCTCGTCGACCACCTCGTGCGCGACGCTGCCGGTGCTGCGGATCTCGAGCACGCGCTTGCGCTCGGAGTCGATCATCAGCTTGCGCCAGCGGCCGTAGGTCTCGCTGGGCGTCTCGTCCGCGCCGGCACCCACCCGTTCCCAGGCGGCGAAGTCACGCCGGCGGACCCGGTCACGGATGGTCTCGCCCACCGAGTGCGGGTCGTCCTCCTCGAGCTGGTCCAGCTCGGCCAGGCTGGCCTGCGAGGCCTGGTGGAGCAGGTTGGCCCGGGCCAGGGCATCGGCGCCGGGGTCGGGAGAGGGCACCTTGAGGCGCCGTGCGAGCCAGGGCAGGGAGAGTCCCTGGAGGAACAGGGTGCCGGCGGTGACGGTGAAGGCGACGAGCAGGAGCACGTCGCGGTGCGGTGTCGCCGCCGGGATCACGAAGGCCGCGGCCAGGGTGACCACGCCGCGCATCCCGGCCCAGCCGAGCAGGAGGGTGTAGGTCCACGGCGGCAGCTCCTTGGTGATCCCGTCGGGGCCGGGCCGCACGAGCAGGTAGCGCGCCAGGAACACCCACACGAGCCGCAGGACGATCACCGCCACCAGGGTCAGCGAGCAGAGCAGGAGCACTTTGGCGAGGGTCACCTCGCCGCTGAGGGCGTCGCTGATGATCGTGCGCGCCTGCAGGCCGATGAGGAGGAAGACGCTGCTCTCCAGAAGGAAGGCGATGCTGCGCCAGTTCATCCGCTCGGCGATCCGTGACTGGGCGGTCTGCAGGACCGGTGACCGGTGGCCGAGCAGCAGGCCGGCGACCACGACGCTGAGCACCCCGGAGGCCTCGACCTGCTCCGCCACGACGTACGCCGCGAACGGGGTCACGAAGCTCAGTCCGCTGTCGATGACCGGGTCGGTCACGTGCTTGCGCACCAGCCCGATCACGAAGAAGAACGCCAGCCCGATCGCGATGCCGCCACCGGCCGCGAGCAGGAAGTCCAGCGCGATCTCGTGCCAGACCACGGCCGAGGCGATCGCCGTGCGCAGGGCCACCAGGGCGGTCGCGTCGTTGAGCAGCGACTCCCCCTCCAGGATCGTGACGATCCGGCGGGGCAGGCCGATGCGCCGGCCGATCGTGCTGGCGGCGACCGCGTCGGGAGGAGCGACGACGGCGCCGATCGCGAAGCTCGCCGACCAACCGAGGTCCGGCAGCAGGGCGTGCACGAGGACGGCGACCCCCGCGGTGGTGAAGATGATCAGCCCCACCGACAGCAGCAGGATCGAGCGCCGGTTGGCGTTGAAGTCCACGAGGCTGGTCTGCAGCGCGGCGGCGTAGAGCAGCGGCGGGAGCAGGCCGAAGAGCACCACCTCCGGCTCGAGGCGTACGTCGGGGATGAACGGCACGTAGGAGCCGACGACGCCGACGACGATCAGGATCAGCGGTGAGGGCAGGTCGAGCTTCGAGCACACGGCGGCCACCGCGAGGACGACGGCGACGATCCCGACGAGCGTGAAGACGAGATGCATGCGCCCATCATCCCCGACCGTCGGCGGTGGCTCCGCCGGACGACGACGTTCTCCGGGCTCAGGGGAGCCTGAGGAGCTTGATGCCCTTGGTGGCCTGCGAGAGGGCGGTCCTGAAGATCGGGGCCATGTCGGTGCCGGACGCCGCGCAGAACAGGTAGTCGCCGTCGGAGTTCTCGGCGTCCCGCTCGGCGGAGTCCGAGCAGTCGCTCTCCGCCAAGGTCTGCGTGTAGGTCCCGTCGAGGTTCTTGACCGGGCTCGCGGACTGGGCCAGGACGTTCAGCACAGGGGTGGAGACCGCCATCCGCTGCCACTTGGGCGTCGTCTTGGTCTGGTACTTGGTGACGTAGGTGTTGCTGCCGCTCGTGGTGCTCGAGTCGGGCTCCGGACCGTTCACCGTGGTCGCCTTGGTGCTGGGGGAGCCATCGGCCCCGTCGTAGTCGTAGCACTGCTTCGAGGTCATGTTGTAGCCGATCATGATCACCAGGATCCCGGCCGCCTTGGCGTTGGTCGCCACGTCGATCAGGTTCCGGCACGCCTGCGCGCCGCCTTCGTAGGTGTAGGTGGTCGTCTGGTTGTGCGTGACGACCGTGGTGATCGTCTGCTTGGTGCCGTTCTTGACCGTCGTCGGGCTGCCGGCCGTGTCCCCCTGGTCGGTGGTGACCCCGCCGTTGGTGTCCGACCGGTTGGAGAAGACATCGCCGGTCGTGCTGAGCGAGGTCGAGCCACCGGTGGGCTCGCGCTCGTTCGGCTGCCCGTCGGTCTCCAGGATCAGCACCTTCTGCGGCGGGGCTGACCGCGCCGGCAGCGAGGAGAGGTTGTTGGGGGTGTAGCCCAGGAGATAGCGCGCCGCGGCCTTCAGCGGGGACGCGAGCGAGGTGCCCTGGGACCCGTCGGACTGGTTGGTGAGGCAGTTGACGCCCTTGACCAGGGTGCTGTTCCCCTGCAGGGTCTGGGAGGCATCCGTGTAGTCGTCGGAGAACGCGATCGGCATCCACAGACCACTGCTGCCCGTGCTGCTCCCGTAGGTGAGACCACGCGACGTGCTGTTGCACGGCCGCGAGGCCGCCTCGTCGGTGCTGTTCGAACCGCTGCGGCCGATGGCGCCCAGGGAGACGTACTGCTGCGAGGGCGTCATCTGCTGCAGCATGCCCTTGATCCCGTCGCGCAGCTTGAGGATGTCGGCGGACCCCATGCTCCCGGTGCGGTCGGCGACGACCGCGACGTCCAGAGGGTTGGGGTTGATCGTGCCGCAGGACCCCTTGCACGCCACCGAGACGATGGTTCCGGTCATCCCCTTGGCGATGCCACCGGCCGGGGCGAAGGCGAACGGGACGTCGCGGCCCTGGTAGACCCGGATCGTGTTGCAGGCGATCTTCGGGGTGGCGGTGTTCACCAACGGCTCGACGCAGGGGATCGCGCACAGGATCGCGCTGCACGTGATGTTGCGTCCGGTCGACTTGTAGGACGCGTTGACCGTGTAGGGGCGGGTGCCCGGGTTGCACGTCTGCGGGATCTGGGTGCCGTCGACCTGGTACGGCGCGGACTTGCCGGTCGAGGCGGTGATGCACCAGAAGTCCACGTTGGGCGCCAGGCTGCCCGTCTCGGTCCCGTCGTGCGCCATGGCGAAGGCCAACGCCTCGGACCTGGCCGTCGCGGTGCTGCCGGGCAGGGCGTAGGCCCCCGCCTGCGCAGCCGCGTCGAGGGTGTCGTTGAGCTGGTGCTTGCGGTTCACCTGCAGCCCGATGTCGATGGCATAGGCCGCGAACATGCAGAGCACGAGCGCCAGCAGGGCCACCAGGATGGCCACCACGCCGGACTCGTCGCGGTGGCGGCGGGAGAGCAGTCGGTTCATCTCACTCGACCCGCATCTGCGTGGTCTGGCCCAGCGAGGTCGAGGTCCCCATGATCGAGCTGATCACCGGAGTGATCCAGGCGTAGTTGTAGGTCACCGAGATGATCGCTGTCGCCCCGGAGGCCGCGAGGCTGTTGTACGTCGCGGGGTTGCCGGCGACGTTGCAGGGGATGGTGCCATCGGGCTTCAGGCAGTCGATGGTGATCACGGTGGCGGGGGCCGTCGTGGGGATGCCGGACTGGGCGAGCTCCTGGGTGATGCTGGTCATGATCTCGGTGTACTGGCCGCCGAGGCTGGCCACCCGGGCTCCGTCACGCGAGGCGTTGCTGACCACCGTGTCCCGGTTGAGCATGTAGCCGAACTCCATGATGCCGAAGACCAGCAGCATCAGCAGCGGGACGATGAGGGCGAACTCGACGGCGACCGCGCCCCGCTCGCCCCGGGGTCGGCGGCTGATCGAGAACCGCTTCACCGACGCCCCCTTCACCCTCATCGCTCGAGTCGCCGGCGCTCCCTGCAGAGGCCGAACACACCAATGGTGGGGGTTGGTGACGGTTTCGTGCAGCCCTTTTCGGAGGTTTATCCGAATTTTGTGGACCAGTCCGACCCAGTCGCGAGGTCGGAGCCAGCCGTCGGTGGGCCCTCAGAGCGCCAGGGCGCGGATCGCCTCGTCGAGCTCGCGCCGGTTGTCGCGCCGCACCACGGCCTCGACGACCTCGATGCCGCCGTTCGGGCTCGCCAGCGCGTGCTCGAGCTCGGACCGCTCGGTGACGCGCCAGTGCGGCGTACGCGTGGCGGCGCAGAGCGCGGCCAGGTCGACCCCGTGGGGGGTGCCGAAGAGCAGGTCGTAGGAGTCGGCGTGCTCGGGGCCGCCCTGCTCGAGGGTGGCGAAGATGGAGCCGCCGTCGTCGTTGGCGACCACGATCGTCAGGTCCGGCCGCGGTTCGCGCGGGCCGAGGACCAGGGCGTTGGCGTCGTGCAGGAAGGTCACGTCACCGACGTAGGCGATGGCCCGCTCGCTGTGCGGGCGGCCCAGGGCGGCCCCGATGGCGCTGGAGAGGGTGCCGTCGATGCCGGCCAGCCCCCGGTTGGCCAGCACCATCCGGCGTTCCCCCACGGGGTGGGCGGTGGCCATCAGGTCGAGGTCGCGGACCGGGTTGCTGGCACCGACGAACAGGAGACCGCCGGGCGGGTTGGCGGCGTTGACCACGGCCGCGACGTCGTACGGCGTCAGGCCGGGCTGGTCGGCCACGAAGGCGTCGACGAGACGACCCAGCGCCCGGTCGGCCTCCCGCCACTCCTCCAGCCAGGCCGGGTCGTCGGCCTCGGCGCGTACGGCGTCGTACTCCCCCGCGACCGGGTGCGGCCGGTCCGGCCAGCGGCCGCGGCTGCGCACCGAGACGACCTCGACGTCCGGGCGCGACAACAGCTGCGCCACGGGGCGGGAGAGGGTCGGGTGCCCGAACACGACCACACGTTCGACGCGCCCGCCGAGCCCGGTGCCGAGGAGCAGGCGGTAGGTGCGGATCGGGTGCGCACCCGTCCGGGACCCGCTGCTGGGCTCGGCCAGGAGCGGCCAGCCGGCCCGCTCGGCCAGCTGTCGGGCGGGCGGCCCGGCGTCGTCGCCGGCGACCACGACCGTGCGCCTGCCCGGGGGGAGGCGGGTGGGCTCGTCGCGATCCCCCCGCCAGGGATAGTCCGAGACGATTCCGTCGTCTGGTGTCCGGTTTGTGGAGCGAGAACGTCTCGGACTACCCGGGGCGGGCAGCAGCGGGAGGTCGAACTGGCAGTTCAGGTGGATCGGGCCGTCGACCAGCCAGACGGCGTCGAGGGCGTCGTCGTCCGGTTCCGTGAGGTCCGCGAAGCTGGCGGCGTCACCGAAGAGCCGGACCTGGTCGGTCGTCTGGTTGGCGCCGGTGCCGCGCAGCCGGGCGGGCCGGTCGGCGGTGATCGCCACGAGGGGTACGCCGGCGTGGGCGGCCTCGAGGACGGCCGGGTGCAGGTTGGCCGCCGCCGTACCCGACGTCGTCACGACCGCCACCGGCCGGTGCGACCCCTTGGCCAACCCCAGGGCGAGGAAGGCCGCCGTGCGCTCGTCGATCCGGGTGTGCAGGGTGATCCGGTCGTCCGCGGCCAGGGCGAAGGAGAGGGGTGCGTTGCGCGATCCCGGGCACAGCACCACGTCGGTGGCCCCGCGGGAGACCAGCTCGTCGACCAGCCAGGTGGCGAGCGCGGTGGACGGAGACGGTGGCGGGGTCACGAGCGACGATCCTGCCGCACGGCCTCGACCTCGGCCACCCGGCGCCGCCAGTGCTCCACGCGGTCAGGGGCAGCAGCCAGCCGTTCGAGGGCCGCCACGTCGACCAGCGGCCGGACCACGGGCAGGTGACCGTCCACCGGCAGCAGCGGGTCGAGGGCCACGTCGTCGGTGAGCAGCTGCACGGTCGCCAGCCCGCAGGCATGGGGGAGCTCGGGCAGGGCCGCGGCCAGGGCCACCCCCGCCGCGATGCCCACGCTGGACTCCACCGCGCTCGAGACCACGACCGGCATCCCGATGTCCTCGGCGATCCGCAGACAGGCCCGAACCCCACCGAGCGGCTGCACCTTGAGCACGGCGATGTCGGCCGCCTCGAGGTCGCGCACCCGGTAGGGGTCGGCCGCCCGGCGGATCGACTCGTCGGCGGCGATCCGCACGCGCACCCGGCGGCGCACGAGCGCGAGGTCCTCGACGGAGGCCACCGGCTGCTCGACGTACTCCAGTCCCCCGGCCGACCGCTCGAGGACAGCGATCCGGCGTACGGCCTCCTCGACCGACCAGCCGCCGTTGGCGTCGACGCGGACCAGGCCGTCCACGCCCAGGGCATCACGAACTGCCTCCAGCCGGGCCTCGTCCTCGCCCGGGTCCTGCCCCGGCTCGGCGACCTTCACCTTGGCCGTCCGGCAGCCGGCGGAGGCGAGCACGATCTCCCGGGCGCGCTCCGGCGAGCACGCAGGGACGGTGACGTTGACCGGCACCCGGTCCCGCACGGGCTCGGGCCAGCCCCGGTCGGCGTCCTCGCGCGCACAGTCCAGCCAGGGCGCGGAGGTGGCGGCGTCGTACTCCAGGAAGGGGCTGAACTCACCCCAGCCGGCCTCACCCTCGACCAGCACCCCCTCACGCACGGTGATGCCCCGAAAGCGCGTGCGCAGCGGGATCGAGAAGACCCTCATCGGAGGAGCGGTCATGCCAGCTCGCGCAGACGCAGCCGGTCGACCTTGCCGTTGGACAGCAGCGGGATCTCGCCGAGGGGCACGACCTGGTGCGGCGCCCACGCCCGGGGGCACTCCTCGGAGACCCAGGCCCGCAGGTCCGCGAGCACGACCGGTCCGACGACGAAGGCGACGACGCGCTCGCCCCACTGCTCGTCGGGTACGCCGAGCACCTCGGCGGTGAACACCGACGGGTGCTCGCGGATCCGGGCGACCACGGCCGGAGCGGGCACCTTCACCCCGCCGCTCGTGATCATGTCGTCGTCGCGGCCGGTGATCCGTAGGCAGCCGTCGGCCCCGAGCCGGCCGAGGTCGTGGGTCACCAGCCAGCCGTCCTCCAGCGTCTGCGCCGTGAGCACCGGGTCGCCCTCATAGCCGTCGAAGAGCACCGGCCCGCGCAGGAGCACCCGCCCGTCGTCGTCGATCCGGACCTCGACGCCGTCCAGCGGTCGCCCGTCGTAGACGCAGCCGCCGCAGGTCTCGCTCATCCCGTAGGTCGCGACCACGGGGATGCCCTTCAGCTCCGCCCGCGCCCGGAGGGATCGCTCGAAGGCGGCGCCGCCGATGAGGACGGCGTCGAAGGCGGCCAGCGCCCTGACGGCCGAAGGGACGTCGAGCAGCCGGTGCAGCTGGGTCGGCACCAGGCTCACGTAGGAGCGGCCCCCGGCCAGGTCGCGGTGGACGTTGACGAGGTCGGTGGTGGTCACGGGCTCCGTGCCGGCGACGATGGAGCGGAAGAGCACCTGCACGCCGGCGATGTGGGTCGGCGGCAGGTTCAGCACCCACTGCCCCGGACCGCCGAGCCGTTCGTGGGTCGCGAGCGCGGAGGCCCGCATCGCGTCGCGGGAGAGCAGCACCCGCTTGGCCCGACCGGTCGAGCCCGACGTCGAGATGACCAGCGGCTCGGGATCGGCCGCCGCGTCCCACTCGCGCAGGAGACCGAGGATCTCCTCGGCCGTGCCGCTGACGGGGTGCAGGCTGCTCACCCGAGCAACGTTAACCGCGCCCTTCCCTGACACAATCCCCGCCATGGCCACCCCCCACCAGTGGATCGCCGGCGCGCGTCCGCGCACGCTGCCCGCCGCTGTCTCCCCCGTCCTCGCGGGGACCGCGATCGCGCTCTGGGCCGACGAGGCCGTGTGGTGGAAGGCGCTGCTCGCGCTGGCCGTCTCGCTGCTGCTTCAGGTCGGCGTGAACTACGCCAACGACTACTCCGACGGCATCCGCGGCACCGACGACGCACGGGTCGGCCCGCTGCGGCTCGTCGGCAGCGGCGTCGCCAGCGCCCGGGCCGTGAAGACCGCCGCGTTCGCCTCGCTCGGCGCGGCCGGCCTGGTCGGGCTGGTGCTCGCCGCGACCACGGCCTGGTGGCTGGTCGGGGTCGGGCTGCTGTGCATCCTCGCCGCGTGGTTCTACACCGGCGGCACCCGGCCCTACGGCTACATGGGCCTGGGCGAGGTGATGGTCTTCGTCTTCTTCGGGCTGGTGGCGGTGATGGGCACGACGTACGTCCAGACCGAGTCCTTCGAGCTCCCCGCGCTGTACGCCGCCATCGGGGTCGGCGCCTTCGCCTGCGCCATCCTCGTGGCCAACAACCTGCGCGACATCCCCACCGACACACTCGCAGGCAAGCGCACCCTCGCCGTGGCCCTGGGCGACGAGCGCACCCGCCACTTCTACGGCCTGCTCATCGACGCCGCCGTCGTGGCGCTGGTCGGCGTCGCCCTCACCACGACGTGGTGGGTCCTGCTGGCCCTCGCGGCCGGCCCCCCCGTCGTACGCGCCGTCTCCACGGTCATCGGCGACAAGGCCACCGGCCCCGGCCTCATCCCCGTCCTCCAGCTGACCGGTGTGGCCCAGCTGCTGTACTCCGCCGGGATCCTGGCCGGGGTGGCGATCAGCCGGATCTAGTGCGGTGCAGTTTTTCTGGTTAACCAGAAAAACTCTCAGATCCCAACGTTGCAACGTGGGGTAAGTGGCAGTTTCACTGGTTAACCAGAAAAACTGCACAGCCGACCCACAGACCGCCCTGCCACACTGACCCCATGTGGTTCCTCATTCTCCTCGCCATCGTCGCCGTCTGCGCGCTCGCCTACACCAACCGCGTGAAGCTGCTGGCGCGGCTGCTGGGGCAGTCCGAGACGCGGGTCAACCGGCAGCTCAAGCGCAAGCCGCGCTGAGCTCCCACCGACGGCGGTCAGTCGGAGGCGTCCTCGCGGGCCTTGCGCTCGTCGAACCTCTGGGTCGCCTTGCGGGCGCGGGCCTCGACGGACTCCGCGAACCGCTCGCGCTGCCGGGCCAGGAGCTTCAGCGAGAGCAGTGACGAGATGATGATGGCGGCGAGGAAGGGCACGAGCAGGACGCCCTGCTCGCCGAAGACGAGGGTCCAGAGTCCGGCCACCACGGCGTACGTCGTCACGAACAGCAGCAGCCGCAGCAGGGTGTACGTCACGAACGGCCTCATCTGGCCAAGGTAACAACCCGTCCCCGGCGGATCCCAGTCGACCTCCGACCAGGGCCCGGGCCGGCGTCCGATCGGCTCATGGGTGATCCGCTCTACCGCGGACCATCTACGCTGGAGGCATGCTTCGGTTCGTGTTCTTCCTCGCCCTGTTCGCGGCGGTGGTCTACGCGGCCTTCTGGCTGATGGATCGGCGCAGCAACGGTGGCGCCGGTGGCACCACGGCGAAGCCGATCCCGCGTGGCCCCGTGGGGCCCGACGACGACGAGGACTTCCTACGGGAGCTCGATCGCAAGCAGCGGCACAGCAAGGACGAGGAGTCCTAGCAGGCCACGTCCCGGCCTGAGGCTCACTCCAGGACGCGGACGACCGCCGTCGGCTCCGGCGCCGCGTAGGAGTGCTGGCTCCCGCTGCCGAAGAAGAAGTTGATCCCGACGAAGTTGAACCACAGCGTCGCGAGACCGACCAGCGCGACGATGGCGGCCGAGCGGCCCTTCCATCCCGACGTGGCGCGGGCGTGCAGGTAGGCGGCGTACACCACCCACGTGATGAAGGCCCAGACCTCCTTGGGGTCCCAGCCCCAGTAGCGACCCCAGGCGTAGTGCGCCCAGATCGGGCCGGCGATCAGCGCGGCGAAGGTCCAGATCGGGAACGCGAAGGCGTGGGTGCGATAGGCGATCCGGTCGAGTACGGCGAGCTCGGGCAGCCGGGCGAGGTAGCCACCCGAGCGCTTGGCCTCACCGGCCCCCTGGCGCCGCTGCCACTTCTCCTTGACCAGGAACAGGGCCGAGCACATGCCACCCAGGGTGAAGGCGCCGGTCGCGATGATGGCGGCGATGACGTGGATGACCAGCCACGGGGACTGCAGGGCGTCACGCAGGGGTACGACGGGCGTGTAGAGCACCAGCACGTCGACCATCAAGGTGACCAGCACGAAGCTCGTGACGACCGGCGAGAGCCACGACAGCGAGTAGCGGCGGTAGAGCAGCAGGTAGCCCATCACGACGACCCAGGTGCCCATCAGGGTGAACTCGTACATGTTGCCCCAGGGCACACGCACCGGGTCCGAGGCCAGGCCGCGGCTGACGACGGCGACGAAGTGGAAGAAGGCCGCCACGACGGTCAGGGCCACCCCGACCCGGCCGAACAGCTCCATCCGCTCGGGCTCCTCGACACCCGCTGCCTGGAGACGCGCGTCGGAGTGCCCGACTGACTTCCCGGTGGACCCGACGCCGACGGCGACCGGCTCCGCGACGGTGGCCGGCTCGGCGATGGTGCGGCCGGCAGCCCACTGGGCGAGGTGGGCCAGCACCGCGAGGAAGTAGACGACGGCGCAGGCCGCCACGGCCTGGTTGCTGAGCACCTCGAACTGATCGTGCGTCACGACGACTCTCCTGCGGTTGTGGAGCCTGCCTGGCTGGGTCCTGAAGGCGGTGGGGAGGGCGCTTCTGGGGGTGTCTCTGAGTTCGTCTCCGGGCCTATCTCCGGGCCCATCTCCGGGCCCATCTCCGGGCCCATCTCAGGGGTCGTCACCGGCCGCAGCGCAGCGACGAGGGCGTCGATCTCGGCGGAGAGGTCTCCACCGGCGCTGCGGTCGAGTCCAGCCACCTCCACGAGCGTACGCCCACCCTCACGACGGGCCCGGACCCAGATCCGACGGGGCCGGATGAACAGCGAGCCGAGCAGTCCGATCAGGGCGAGCACGACCCCGGCGAGCGCGACCTTCTGGCCCGGGGTGTGGCTGACCTGCAGCTTCACGTAGCGGCTGACCCCGTCGAAGGTGACGCTGCCCAGGCCGTCGGGGAGGGTGGCGCTGCTCCCGAGGGCGAGGTCGATGCGCTCCGGCTTGCCGTCGGCCTTCTTGACCTGGGTCAGGCCCTTCTTCTTCAGGGCGTAGACCGACTGCGACGCGCCCCCGTCGACGCCCAGGTCACCCTGGTAGACCAGCATCGAGATCGCCGGGTTCTTCGCGTCGGGGAAGGCCGAGAACGGTCCGCCGTCGCGCCCCTTGATGAAGCCGTACGTCGGGTAGAACTCGCCCTCGAGCCCGATCTGGGTGCGGCCGTCCTTCTGCACGGCGTCCGGCACCTTGACCACCCCGAAGGAACGGAAGGTGCTGTCCTCGGGCAGGAACACCACCGGGCCGGAGTAGGCGACCGACTTGTCGGCGTTGCGCACGGTGATGTGCGGTGCGTAGCCGTGGCTGATCAGGAACACGTCCGTGCCGCCGAGGGTGAGCGGGTGGTTGACCGAGATCTTCTTCTCGCGGTCCTGCGCGTCCGGTGAGGTCTTGTAGGTGAGGTCGGCGGCGAACTTGTGCGCCATCCCCGCCTCACGGCCCTCCCGGATGAAGGTCACGTCGAAGTTGTCCACGGTGAACTCGAACGGGTCGAGCTTGGCCGGGTCGAAGAACGCGCCGGCCCGGAAGTCGTCGTACTGGGTCAGGGTGTTGGCGAAGCTGTCCTTGGTGACCACGATGACGCCGCCCTTGAAGCCCCACAGGCCGCCGAGCGCGAAGCCGACGAGCACGATCAGCACCGAGAAGTGGAAGAGCAGGTTGCCGGCCTCGCGCAGGTAGCCGCGCTCGGAGCTCACCGCACCTTCGTTGACCTCCACCCGGAAGTGTCGCTTGCGCAGCAGGGCCCGGGCCCGTTCGACCACGGCATCGGCGTCCTCGTCGGACTCGAAGCTGCGGCTCTGCGGCATCCGGGACAGGTTGCGCGGTGCGGCTGGGGGGCGGCGACGCAGGCCGCGCCAGTAGACCATCAGCCGCGGCACGATGCAGCCCACCAGCGAGAGCATCAGCAGGATGTAGATCGCGGAGAACCACACCGAGTTGTAGACCGAGAACAGCCCGAGCCTCTCGTAGATCGGGGTGAGCTGCGGGTGCTGGTCGCGCCACTGCGAGGCGCGCAGCGAGTCCACGTTCTCCTGCGGCACCACCGAGCCGGGGATGGAGGCCAGCGCGAGCATGAACAGCAGGATCAGGGCCGTGCGCATCGAGGTGAGCTGGCGCCACGTCCAGCGCGCGAGCTCACGTGGGCGCAGTGGCGGGGCCTCGTAGCCACTGGCGGGGCGGCGGTCGGACATCAGATGCCCGCCGTGAAGCCGGGCAGGAACCAGGTGCGGATCCAGCCGACGAGGTCGCCCCACCAGCCGGTGACGAGGAGCAGGCCCACGGCCACCAGCATCAGCCCGCCGAACGCGGTGACCCAGCGCTGGTGCCTGCGGACCCACCGCACGGTGCCGAGCATCCGTCGGTAGGCCAGAGCGGCGGCGATGAAGGGCAGCCCGAGGCCGAGGCAGTAGACGAAGGTGAGGAAGGCGCCGCGACCGGCCGAGGCCTCGTTCACCGAGAGGGTCAGGACGGCGCTCAGGGTGGGACCGATGCAGGGCGCCCAGCCCAGCCCGAACAGGACGCCCAGCAGTGGCGCCGCGGCGAGTCCGACGGCCGGGACCTGGTGGATGCGCCAGTCGCGCTGCATCCAGGGCACCACTCCGATGAAGACGAGTCCGAGCAGGATCGTCAGGCTGCCCAGGACGATGGTGAGAGGGCGCTCGTACTCGAACAACCACGCCCCGATGCCGCCGATCAGCGCGCCGAAGGAGACGAAGACGAACGTGAACCCCAGCACGAAGAGCAGCGAGCCCGCCAGCATCCGGCCCCGCTTGGCGTCCGCCAGGTCGGCCCCGGACAGGCCGGTCGCGTAGGAGAGGTAGCCCGGGAGCAGCGGCACCACGCACGGCGAGAAGAACGAGACCAGGCCGGCCACCAGCGCGACCGGGACGGCCAGCACCAGGGAGCCGTCCATCGTCGTGCTCCGCAGCCAGTCACCCAGGTCGAGGCCGGAGACGAGCGGAGCGACCAGGCCGGTGAGCTCAGGGATCACTGCTGGACGTCCCGCACCAGGTCGACCAGCGTCTGCTGGCTGGGCACCTCACCGAGGATGCTCGCGGCCACCCGGCCCCTGGCGTCGAGTACGACGGTGCTGGGGATGGCGCTCGGGTTCAGCGTGCCCCGGAAGGCGAGCAGCGTGCGCCCGGACGGGTCGTAGAAGGACGGGTAGGGCACGTCGAACCGCTTCTGGAAGGCCAGGCCCATGTCGGGGCTGGCGTCCTTGGTGTTCACCCCGACGAAGGCCACCCCGTCGGGCTCCAGCTCGCGGGCGGCGCCGGCGAGGAGGCGCGCCTCCTTGCGGCAGGGCGCGCACCACGACCCCCAGACGTTGAGCACCACGACCTTCCCGGCGTACTGCTTCAAGGAGAGGTCCTCACCCTCGAGCGTGGTCCCGGACACGTCGCCGGGGACCGTGCGTTCGGCCACGGGGAGGCGGGTGACGATGCCCCGGGCGTCGACGTACCCCTTGTCACCGGTGCTGGTGCCGCTGCTGCAGGCCGAGAGCACCACGCCGAGGAGCAGCGCGGTGACCAGGAGCCGGGGGGAAGGACGCACGTCAGACCGAGGGCCCAGAAGCGGGTCCAGAATCGGGCCCAGCGAAGGGCGGGGCTTCGTCGTCGGCTCCGCCGGCGGAGAACGGGGCGTTGCGGTCGGCCACCGGGATCAGGTCGCCGGCGGGCTCGGAGTAGTCGACGCTCACCAGGTGGTCGTCCTCGAAGGTGAACGAGGTCAGGCTGGCCAGGGTGCAGCGACGCTTGCGCGGGTCGTGCAGGTAGGAGCGCTTCTCGGCCCGGAGCCGGGTGATCCAGATGGGCAGCTGGTGGGAGACGATGACGGCCTCGTGCCCACGCGCCTTGTCGCGGACGTCCTCGACGGCCGACCACATCCGGGCGACGACCTCCTTGTAGGGCTCGCCCCACGACGGCTTGAACGGGTTCCACAGCTTCGACCAGATCTGGGGCCGCTGCAGGATCGAGCTGCCGAGCTGGAAGGGCTGGCCCTCGAAGATGTTCCCCGACTCGATGACGCGGTCGTCGAGCTCCACGGTGAGTCCCCGGGCGGCCGCGAGCGGGGCCGCGGTCTCCTGCGCGCGCTCGAGCGGCGAGGACACCATGCGGGTGATGTCGCGGTCCCCGATCCGCTCGGCGATCCGGTCGGCCATCGCCCGTCCGCGCTCGGAGAGGTGGTAGCCGTTCGAGCGTCCGTAGAGGATGCCCTGCGGGTTGTGCACCTCGCCGTGGCGCAGCAGGTGGACGGTCGTGGTCACCACTGGTGGCACCTCATTCGTGGGTCCGGCGGGAGGTCGGCGTGAGGGCCGCGGCGGCGGCGGCCCGGGCGGCGCCGGGCAGGGCGTCGAGCACGTGCTGGAGGGCGCGCTCGTCGTGGGCTGCGGAGAGGAACCACGCCTCGTAGGCGCTGGGCGGCAGGTAGACACCCTGGTCGAGCATCGAGTGGAAGAAGGCCCGGTAGGCGCCGGTGTCCTGGCGGGAGGCGTCGGCGTAGTCGCGGACCGCACCCTCGAGGCCGAGGAAGACGCTGAACATGTTGCCGCCCGCCTGCACGACGTGGGGTACGCCGGCCCGCGTCAGCTCCTCACCGGCGGCGGTGGCGAGCGTCCTGGCCGACTGGTCGATGTGGGCGTAGACCTCGTCGGTCGCGAGCCGCAGCGTGGCCAGCCCGGCGGTCGTCGCGACGGGGTTCCCGGACAGGGTGCCGGCCTGGTAGACCGGCCCGTCGGGCGAGAGCATCCCCATGATGTCGGCGCGGCCACCGAACGCCGCCGCGGGGAACCCGCCGCCCATCACCTTGCCGAAGGTGAGCAGGTCGGGCACCCAGCCCTCGACGGCACCGTCGCGGCCCCACTGCCCCTGACGCGAGACGCGGAAGCCGGTCATCACCTCGTCGGAGACGAACAGCGCCCCGTGGCGGGTGCAGGTCTCGGAGAGGAACCGGTTGAAGCCCGGCTCCGGCGGGACGACGCCCATGTTGCCGGGCGAGGCCTCGGTGACCAGGCACGCGATCTCGGAGCCGCGCTCGGCGAAGACCGCCTCGACCGCCTTCCGGTCGTTGTAGGGCAGCACGAGCGTCGCGGCGGTGGAGGCGGCCGGGACCCCGGGCGTGCCGGGGACCGCGCCCTCGACGCGGTGGGTGGCCAGCCCGGAGCCGGCCTCGGCCAGCAGCGAGTCGACGTGGCCGTGGTAGCAGCCGGCGAACTTCACGATCAGCTCGCGACCGGTGAACCCGCGGGCCAGCCGGATGGCCGACATGGTGGCCTCGGTGCCCGAGGACACGAAGCGGACCTTCTCGACCGGTGTGCGGCCGACGATCTCCTCGGCCAGCTCGACCTCGGGGCGCGTGGGCGTGCCGTACGACGTGCCGCGCCCCACGGCCTCGATGACCGCAGCCTGCACCTCGGGGTGGGCGTGGCCGAGGAGCAGCGGACCCCACGAGCAGATCAGGTCGACGTACTCGTTGCCGTCCACGTCGCGCAGCCAGGCTCCCTGACCGGAGGCCATGAAGCGGGGAGTGCCGCCGACGGCGTTGAACGCACGCACGGGGGAGTTGACGCCGCCGGGCGTGACCGAGTGGGCGCGGTCGAACCACTCACCCGAGTTCACCGTGGGTCGGGACGGGACTGAGCTGACGGTCTCGGACACTCCCCCATTCTCTCCGACCACCCCTAGCCGGGACCAACCGGCTGGTGGTCACGCTGTGGCGTGGAGCCTGAAATGTTGATAAAACCGTCCAGCAGCACGTGTTCCAGACATCTCCTCGGGTGCCTCCGCCGATTGCCCGGGGCCGAGGCTCAGGGAGCGAGTGTGACGTGGGTCACGCGCGGCGTTTCCGCGTGACCACCGGGGGGAAGGCTCGTTGAGTCACGTGTCGGCACGGCTCGGGAGGCCGCGACACACTGATTTGTCAGGGGAGAGTGCACACACATGACTACGAAGACGTTGTCACGCAGGGGCAAGGCGGTCACGCTCGTCCCCCTGGCTCTGCTCTCGGGCGTCTGGACGGCCAGCCTGGTGAGCTCCAGCGCGACGGCCAACAGCGCGGCGGGGACCACGGCTCTTCCGGACGGCACGCAGGTCCCCGCGGACGCCATCGCGGCACCGGCCAGCGTGCCCGTGCCCGGCGTGATCGCCCCCGCCGTCCCCATCGGCTCGGCCGACGCGGTCGTCTCCGGCGCTTCCAGCAACGGCATCCCCGCCCCTGCCCTCTCCGCCTACCAGCGCGGCGCGCAGATCATCGACGCCGCCGACAAGTCCTGCAACATCCCGTGGGAGCTCATCGCCGCCATCGGCCGCGTCGAGTCCGACCACGGCCGTTACGGCGGCAACACCCTGACCGAGGACGGCGTCTCCAAGCCCGGCATCTACGGCATCGCCCTGAACGGCAAGAACGGCACCCAGGCCATCAACGACACCGACGGCGGTCAGCTCGACCAGGACACCGTCTTCGACCGCGCCGTCGGCCCGATGCAGTTCATCCCCTCCACCTGGCAGGTCGTCAAGGTCGACGCCGACGGTGACGGCAAGCGCAACCCCCAGGACATGGACGACGCGGCCCTGGCCACCTCGGTCTACCTGTGCTCCGGCTCGGACAACCTCTCCACCCGCAAGGGCCAGGAGGCGTCCGTCTTCCGCTACAACCACAGCCAGGACTACGTGAACCTCGTCCTGCGCCTGATGGAGTCCTACAGCTCCGGCGACTACACCTCGGTCCCCTCCGGCACCTATGGCGGCACCTCCTTCTCGCCGTCCTACTCCTCGGCGATCGACCGCTCCTACAAGATCGCCAAGCAGCGCAAGGCCAAGGAGCGGGCGGTCAAGATCCGCCAGCAGCAGGCGGCCAACGGTGGCTCCGGCAGCACCAGCGGCGGCTCGACCGGCACCGGCGGCTCGACCGGCGCCGGCGGTTCCCCGGCTACCGGCGGCGTCACGGGGTCGATCCCCGGCGGCGGCAGCTCGGGTTCGGGCGGCGGCAACGTGGTCGGCAACGTCGTCAAGGGGGCGACCGGCACGGTCGGCGGAGTCGTCGGCGGGACCACCGGCAGCACGCCCACCCCGAAGCCCGCTCCGGCACCTGCCCCAGCACCAGCGCCGGTCCCGCAGCTGCTTTCCGTCGCCGAGGCGAAGGTCGAGTGCGCCAAGACGTACAACCCGGTCACACAATTGGCTGCTTTCACGAGTTGCGTCGCGAAGTTGAGCTGAGTCGTCGTCCCCGGAGCTCTGGTCGGGGTTCTTGGCTCTGCAACTCAGGGCTGGTCGGTCCAGGTCGAGAGCTCCTCACCGGCACGGATCGCCGCGGCGGAGGTCGTGACGTCCACCCGCGGGTCCTGCGCGATCGCGAACACGTCCTTCACCGAGATCCTCAGGTCGAGCCGGCGCGGGTCGCCGGTGACCAACGGGCCGGACTGGAACAGCAGCACGGTCGAGGCGCCCTTGCGCAGCACCACGTAGACGACGCCGGGATCCTCCTCGGGCGTCTCCTCTGCCAGAACAGCACGCCACCGTCGGTGGCCACGCAGCCGTCGTAGGAGTCCTGGCGCAGGCGCGCACACGTGAACTCGGCGGCCGAGGCCCTCGGGCCCACCGAGACCGAGACCGCCGGCCTCGAGGGGTTCGCCCTCGGCAGCGAAGCGCAGGGCGGCCCCCACCCCTCCGACCGCACGCGGGTGCGGTGAGCAGCAGCAACGGGACCAGGCCGAGGAGACGCCGCTTCGTCGGACGCCTCACGCGACGTCGCTGACTTCGCCGACCAGCACCTCGATGACGTCCTCGAGGAAGAGCACCCCGACCGGTTCACCCTCCTCGTCCACGGTCAGCGCCAGGTGGGCCCCGTGGTGCCGCAGGTGCGCCAGGGCGTCCTCCAGGGCGGTTGCGCGAGGGACGGTCACCAGTCGCCGGATGCGCTTGTGCGGCACCGGGTCGTGGAACTCCTCCGGTCCCAGGTCCATCACGTCCTTCATGTGCAGGTAGCCGATCGGTGACCCGGTCGCGTCACTGACGACGTACCGGGAGTGGCCGTGCTCGAGGACCGTGCGCTGGACGTCGGCGGGGGTGGCACTGTCGGGCAGGGTCACCACCGCACCGACCGACAGCTCCACCTCGGCCACCGTCTTGTCGGTGAACTCGAAAGCGCCCGCGAGGGTCCCCGACTGGTCCACGAGCAGACCCTCGCGCTGGGACTGCTCGACGATGCCCGCCACCTGTTCGAGGGTGAAGGTGCTCGTGGCCTCGTCCTTGGGCTCGACCCGGAACAGGCGCAGCACCAGGTTGGCCATCCAGTTCAGGGCCGTGATGACCGGTCGGATGGCGCGCGAGACCCCGACCAGCGGCGGCGCCAGCAGCAGCGAAGCGCGGTCCGGCACGGAGAAGGCCAGGTTCTTGGGGACCATCTCGCCGAACACGACGTGCAGGAAGGTCACCAGCACCAGCGCCACCACGAAGGCCACGACGCTGATGGTGTCGGCCGAGAGCGGGGTCAGGCCGAGGGGGTACTCCAGCAGGTGGTGGATGGCGGGCTCGGAGACGGTCAGGATGAGCAGCGAGCACACGGTGATGCCCAGCTGGGAGGTCGCCAGCATCAAGGTGGCGTGCTCCATCGCCCACAGCGTCGTCCTGGCGGCGCGGCTACCCCGTGCGGCCCGCGGCTCGATCTGGCTGCGGCGGGCGGAGATCACGGCGAACTCGCCGCCGACGAAGAACGCGTTGCCGGCCAGCAGCACGACCAGCCAGAGGATGCCGGGCACGACCTCACTCATCGAGACCCTCCTCGGTCGACGTCGTGCGAGCCGGTTCGGTGGGCACGAACCGGAGCCGCACGATGCGTGGCCCGTCGACCCGTTCGACGCGCAGGGTGCCGGCCTCCACGAGCACCTCGTCACCCAGCTCCGGGATCCGTTCGAGGGACGCGACGACGAACCCGGCGGCGGTGTCCCACTCGCCGTCCGGGACCTGGACCCGGGTGCGTTCGCGGACCTCGTCGGGTCTCCAGGAGGCGTCGAAGGACATCGACCGACCTCGTCTGGTCACCGCGGAGTGGATGTGGTCGTGCTCGTCCTCGAGCTCGCCGACCAGCTCCTCGACGAGGTCCTCCAGGGTGACGATGCCCGCCGTGCCGCCGTGCTCGTCGGTGACGACCGCGATCTGGAGGCCCTGCGTCCTCAGCTCGGCAAGCAGCAGACCGGCGCCCATGGTCTCGGGAACCCGCGTCGGCTCGTACATCAGCTCGGTGGCGGTGACCGACCCGCGGTCCTCGAGCGCCACGGTGAAGGCGCCCTTGACGTGGACGAAGCCCACGATGTCGTCGGGCCCGTCGTCGAGGACCGGCATCCGGGAGTGCCCGGTCCTGGCGGAGACGGCGACCACGTCGGCGGCGGTGTCGTCGAGCCGGACCGAGGTCATCCGCACCCGTGGCGTCATCAGGTCGCCGGCGTCGTACGACGAGAACCGCAGCGTCCGGTCCAGCAGCGTCGCCTCGTCGGCCTCCAGGAGGCCGGCGGTGGCGGAGTGCCGGATCAGGTAGGTCAGCTCGTCGGCACTGCGCGCACCGCTGAGCTCCTCCTTGACCTCGACCCCCAGCAGCCGGATCAGCCCGTTGGCGGTGTTGTTCAGCAGCAGCACCGCGGGCTTGAAGACGGTGGTGAAGGCCGCCTGGAACGGCACGACCACCTTGGCCGTGGCGAGCGGCAGCGCCAGCGCGAAGTTCTTGGGGACCAGCTCACCGATCACCATCGAGAACAGCGTCGCCAGCAGGAGGCCCACCAGACCGCCGACGACGCTCACCGCGTCCTGCGGGATGCCCGCCCCGGTCAGCGGGCTCTCCAGCAGGGAGCTGACCGCCGGCTCGAAGGTGTAGCCCGTCAGCAGGGTGGTGAGCGTGATGCCCAGCTGCGCGCTCGACAGGTGCGTGGAGGTGATCCGCAGCGCCCTGATGGTCGTGCCGAGACCCGTCTCCCCCTGCGTCTCGCGCGCCTCGAGATCGTGGCGGTCGAGGTTGACCAGAGCGAACTCCGAGGCCACGAACAGGCCCGTCCCGAGGGTGAGGACCAGGCCGATGCCGAGCATGACCCACTCGTTCACGACTGGCACCCCCTGACCGTCCCCGGGCGCGGGACCACTGGGTCAGGGGGGTACGGACTTCGAGGGGGGTCATCCACGCGGTCAGCGTAACGACCCCGTGGCAGATCTCCGACTGGGTAGGTTCGCCCGTGTGACCACATCCATCGGACCCACCCGACCCTTCGTGCACCGGCTGCGGGTCCGCTACGTCGAGTGCGACATGCAGGGCATCGTGTTCAACGCGCACTACTACACCTGGATGGACATCGCCCACGCCGAGCTGATCCGCGCCCTGATCGGCCCCATCGACGCGCTGCGCTCCCTGGGCGTCGACGTGGTCGTCGCCGAGTCCTCCGCCAGGTTCCGCGCCTCAGCGCGCTACGACCAGGAGATCGACCTCGAGGTCACCCTCGTGAGCCTCACCACCTCGTCGATGACGACGCTCTACACGATCCGCCACGGCGACCTGCTCCTGACCGAGGGACGGGTCCGCCATGTCGGCGTACACCCCACCGAGCTGACGAAGGTGCCCTGGCCCGAGGAGGTGCGGGCAGCCTTCACCCCTCTGCTCCCGCCCCCCGCTGCCGGGTAGTCCGAGACGCAACCGTCGTCAGATCGGTCCGAGAACGACGGAAGCGTCTCGGACTACCCGGATACTCGGGCCGACCTTCCCCCCGCGCGACGCCGGGAAGTCAGAGGTCGCGCAGCAGCCGGACCGCGTCCAGGGCCCAGTAGGACAGGATGATGTCGGCACCCGCGCGGCGGATGGAGGTGAGGACCTCCAGGACCGCGGCGTCCCGGTCGATCCAGCCGTTGGCGGCGGCGGCCTCGACCATGGAGTACTCCCCCGAGATGTTGTACGCCGCCACGGGGACCTGGACCGCCGCGCGCACGGCGGCGACGACGTCGAGATAGCTCAGCGCCGGCTTCACCATCACGATGTCGGCACCCTCGGCGACGTCGAGGAGGGCCTCGCGCACACCCTCGACCCCGTTGGCGGGGTCCTGCTGGTAGGTCTTGCGATCACCCTGCAGCGAGGAGTTCACGGCCTCGCGGAAGGGTCCGAAGAACGCCGAGGAGTACTTCGCCGAGTAGGCCAGGATGCCGACCCCACCGTGCTCCTCGGCGTCGAGCGCCCTGCGGATGGCGCCGACCTGGCCGTCCATCATGCCGCTGGGGGCGACGAGGTCGACGCCGGCCGCGGCCTGCGCGAGCGCCATCTCCCCGTAGATCTCCAGGGTGCGGTCGTTGTCGACCCAGCCGTCGGGGTCGAGTACACCGCAGTGGCCGTGGTCGGTGAACTCGTCCAGGCACAGGTCGGACATCACCGTCAGCTGCTCACCCACCTCCGCCACGACGTCGGTGATGGCGAGGTTGAGGATGCCGTGCGGATCCACCGCCCCCGAGCCGACGGCGTCCTTCTCGGTGGGCAGACCGAACAGCATCACGCCGCCGAGTCCCGCCTCCACGGCCTCGTTGGCCGCCTTCTTCAGCGAGTCGCGGGTGTGCTGGTAGACGCCGGGCATGCTCGAGATCTCTCGCGGCGCCGTGGCGTCCTCGGCCACGAACAGCGGCAGCACGAGCTGGCTCGGGCGCACCGACGTCTCGGCGACGAGTCGCCTCAGCGCCGGCGTACGCCGCAGTCGTCGCGGACGGATCTCGGGATAGCCGGTCACTACTTCGAGCTCACCCGTCGCCGGGTCGAGGGACGACGTTCGGACGGCTTGGTGACCTGCTGTCCGGACTCGATCATCGAGGCACGGCGGGTGGCTCCGAAGTCGGCGAGCGCGTCGACGAGATCCTCGACCGACGGCTGGGCAGCGAGTACGTCGACCCGCAGGCCGTGCTCCTCCGCCGTCTTGGCCGTGGCCGGACCGATCACCGCGATGATCGTCGAGGCGTGCGGCTTGCCGGCGATGCCGACCAGGTTGCGCACCGTCGAGGACGAGGTGAAGACGACCGCGTCGAAGCGGCCGCTCTTGATCGCCTCACGGGTGGGCGCGGGCGGCGGGGCGGCCCGGACGGTGCGGTAGGCCGTGACGTCGTCGACCTCCCAGCCCAGGTCGACCAGACCGGCGACGAGGGTCTCGGTGGAGATGTCGGCACGCGGCAGGAACACCCGGTTGATCGGGTCCAGCACGTCGTCGTACGGCGGCCAGTCCTCGAGCAGGCCGCGGGCGGACTGCTCACCGGAGGGGACCAGGTCGGAGTTCAGGCCCCAGTCGGCCAGGGAGGCGGCGGTCTTGTCACCCACGGCGGCGATCTTCAGGCCGGAGAAGGCGCGAGCGTCGAGCCCGTACTCCTCGAACTTCTCGCGCACCGCGCGCACGGCGTTGACCGAGGTGAACGCGATCCACTCGTAGCGTCCCTCGACCAGACCGCGGACGGCCTTGTCCATCTGCTGGGGGTTGCGGGGAGGCTCGACCGAGATCGTCGGGACCTCTTCGGGCACCGCACCGAAGCCGCGCAACCGCGAGGACAGGCCACCGGCCTGCTCCTTGGTGCGGGGCACCAGCACGCGCCAGCCGAACAGCGGCTTGGTCTCGAACCACGACAGCGTCTCGCGCAGGTCCACGACCGGGCCGATCACCGTGATCGCGGGCGGGGTCATCTCGGCCTCGCGCGCGTCCACCGCGATGTGCTCGAGCGTGGAGACGATGGTCTGCTGGGTGGTGAGGGTGCCGGTCGAGGTCATCGAGACCGGGGTGTCGGCCGAACGGCCCGCGGCGATGAGCTGCGGGGCGATGTCACCGATCGAGGCCACCGCGGAGAGCAGCACGAGCGTCGCGTGCGAGGCGTAGGAGCTCCAGTCGATCTTGGCGTCGTTGCACGTCACCACGGCCACCTCGCGGTGGTTCTTGGTGGTCAGCGGGATGCCGGCGTAGGTCGGCACGGCGCTCACCGACGAGACACCGGGGACGATCTCGAAGCCGATCTCGGCCTTGGTGCACGCGAGTGCCTCCTCGGGCCCGGAGGCGTAGAGGAAGGGGTCACCGGACATCAGGCGAACGACGCGCTTGCCGCTCTTGGCCTGCTTGACCACGACCTTGGCGCGGGCAGCGTGGGTCAGTGGCTGGCCGTCCTCACCGAAGCCACCGTCGACGAACACCGGCCCCTGGTGGACGACCGGCTCCTCCACACCCTCGGCGCTCTCGGGCTCACCCTCGAGAAGGGGCGGCAGGCCGAGCACGCCCCGGACCAGCTGCTCGTGGTCGGGCACCTCGGTGATCACGATCTCGGCCTCGAGCAGCAGCTCGACGGCACGGACGGTGAGCAGGCCGGGGTCACCGGGGCCGCTGCCGACGAAGGCCACCCACTTCACGGGGCGTGCCCCCGAGGAGGTGGTCCGGGCAGGAGTGCTGGACGTGTTCTGGTTGGTCACGATCGCCTTCTTGCTACGTCGGTGTGTTCGTTGATCAGTTCTGCTGCGCCGTCGGCCAGCATCTCGGCCGCGAGCTTCTGCCCCAGGCCGACCGCGTCGTCGAGTGGGCCCGACGCGGATCGTCGTACGAAGAGCCCGCCGTCGTGGGACAGCGCGACTGCTCGCATCCACAGTTCGTCACCGAGGTCCCCCTCCGCAACTTCAGCCAGGGCGCCGACCGGGGCCGAGCACCCCGCCTCGAGCTCGGCGAGCAGTGCTCGCTCCGCCTCGACACAGGCCCGGGTGGCCGGGTGGTCGAGCGCTTCTCGTACGACGCCGAGGATCTCGGCGTCGGTCCTGCACTCCACCGCGAGGGCTCCCTGACCCGGGGCGGGAAGCATCTGCAGCGGGTCGAGGACCTCGGTCGCGTCCTCGACCCGACCGAGCCGGGCGAGGCCCGCACGGGCGAGCACGACGGCGTCGAGCTCACCGGAGGCCACCTTGCCGATCCGGGTGTCCACGTTGCCGCGCACGTCGACGATGTCGACCCCGAGGCCGAGCGCCTCGAGCTGCGCGACCCGGCGGGGGGCGCCGGTGCCGACGCGCGAGCCCGCGGGCAGCTCCCCCAGGGTGAGCCCGTCACGGGCCACGACGACGTCGCGCGGGTCCTCGCGCTGCGGCACGGCCGCCATCGTGATGCCCTCGGCCGGTGCGGTCGGGAGGTCCTTGAGGGAGTGCACCGCAAGGTCGACCTCGCCGCTCAGCAGGGCGTCGCGCAGGGCGCTGACGAAGACGCCGGTGCCGCCGATCTGGGCCAGCGGCTGCCGGGAGACGTCCCCCTCGGTGCGGATCAGCACGAGCTCGGTCTCCAGACCGGTGGCGGCCGTCAGGATCTCGGCGACCAGGCTGCTCTGGGTGCGGGCCAGGACGGAGCCGCGGGTGCCGATGCGGACCACGCTGCTCATTTGGTCTCCGGTCGCGTGACGGCCTCGACGGCTTCGGGGTCGAGCGCGAACAGCTCGGCCAGTGCCGCGGCGTAGGAGACCGCGCCGGAGTGGTTGGCCAGCTCCTTGACGCGCACCGTCGGCTGGTGGAGAAGCTTCTCCGCGACCCGGTGGATCGCCTTCTCGACCTCGGCGCGACTGACGTCGTCGAGGTGGGGCAGGCGCGCGCCGAGCCTGGCCAGCTCGGAGTCGACCACTCCGGTCGCCATGGTGCGCAGCGCGACGACGGTGGGCGTGACGCTCTTCATCGTGCGGGCGGCGAGGAAGGCGGTGAGCTCCTGCGCGACGATCGCGCGCACCCCGTCGACGTCAGCGCCACCGGGGGCGTCCTCGAGCTCAGCGGCCAGGGTGTCGAGCGCGATCAGGCGTACGCCGGGCAGCTCGGCCACCTCGGGTGACACGTCGCGCGGCAGGGCCAGGTCGACCACCGCGAGCGGGCGGTCGTCGGTGCGGTGCCCGGAGATGGCCGCCGCGTCGATCAGCATCCCGGCCGCTCCCGTGCACGAGACCAGGACGTCGACGGGACCGCTGGAGGTGGCCAGCTCGGCGAGCGGGATCGCCCGGGCGTCGTACTGCGCGGCCAGGCGGACCGCCCGCTCGGGGGTCCGGTTGGCCACCACGATGGAGCCGGCCCCGGCGCGCGCGGCGATGGCGACGGTGAGGCTGGCCATCGAGCCCGCCCCGACCACCACGACGTGCTTGCCGGCCAGGTCGCCGACGTGGGCGGCGGCCCGGGACAGCGCGGCGGAGACGAGGCTGGGCGCGACCCGGTCGATGTCGGTCTCGGCGTGCGAGCGCTTGCCGACGCGCAGCGCCTGCTGGAAGAGCACGTTGAGCGAGGGGCCGACCGTGGAGGCGTCCTGGCCGACGCGCAGCGCCTCCCGGGTCTGTCCGAGGATCTGGCTCTCGCCCAGCACCATCGAGTCGAGACCGGCCGCCACGTGGAAGAGGTGGGAGACCGCGCCGTCGTCGTAGTGCACGTAGAGGTGCTCGAGCAGCTCGTCCGGCGACTGCCCGGCGCGCTCGGCGATCAGGCCCGAGATCGTCTCGACGCTGCCGTGGAAGCGCTCGACCTCGGCGTACACCTCGGTCCGGTTGCAGGTGGAGAGCACCGCGACCTCGGTGACGTGCTCGGTCTCGGAGATCTGGTGGATCAGCTTGTGCACGCCGTCGGCGTCCAGCGCCACCCGCTCCAGCAGGGAGACGGGAGCCGTCTTGTGGGAGACGCCCACGACCAGGACGCTCATCCTGCGTCCCCCGCCAGCTCGACGACGCGGCGCAGCTGCTGGTCGGTGTTCTTCCGCTGCTCGTGGTAGGCGAGGATCTGCAGCTCGCTGGAGAGGTCGACACGGCGTACGTCGACGCCCTCGGGCACCGAGATGATCGTCGGCGCGAAGTTGAGGATGCTGCGGATGCCGACCTCGACCATCCGGTCGCACACGGCCTGTGCGGCGACGGCCGGGGTGGCGATGACGCCGATGCTGACCCCGTGCTCGGTGACGACGTCCTCGAGGTCCTCGAAGCTGCGGATCTCCAGCCCGGCGACGACCTGGCCGTGCCGGGTCCGGTCGGCGTCGAGGAGCGCGACGGTGCGGAACCCGCGCGAGGAGAAGCCGGAGTAGTTGGCCAGCGCATGGCCCAGGTTGCCGATCCCCACGACCACCACTGGCCAGTCCTGCGTCAGACCGATCTCGCGGGAGATCTGGTAGCGGAGGTACTGCACGTCGTACCCCACGCCACGGGTGCCGTAGGAGCCGAGGTGGGAGAGATCCTTGCGCAGCTTGGCGCTGTTCACGCCTGCGGCGGTGGCCAGCTCGAGGCTGGAGCAGGTCGTCGTCGCCTCGTCGCTCATCGCGTTTAGCGCCCGCAAGTAGACCGGCAGACGGGCTACCGTCGCTTCGGGAATGCGGGAACTACTCAACGGAATGACACTCTCCACGGTTGCGATCCTCATGCACTCTAGGAGTTTGTGAACGCGCGAACAAATACAGCCGGTCCGCGGGCTACCACATGTGAGATGTCTCATTGAAACGGGGGTGCTCACGGCGGGTGTCAGGGTGCAGCGTCGGGGCCACCAGCCCTGCGGTACGCCGATCCGCCCGGCCCGTTCCTGACCGGCAGGCTCAGCCGAGCGCGCGCCGCAGCCGGGCCTCGTCGACCCGCCAGAAGTCGTGCTGGGAGCCGTCGACGAAGGTGACCGGGATCTGTTCGCCGTAGGCGCTCATCAGCTCCGGCGAGGTGGTGACGTCGACCTCGTCGTAGGACGTGCCGAGGTCGGCGCACACCCGCTCGATGACCACCCGGGCGTCCTCGCAGAGGTGGCAGCCGGGCTTGGCGTAGAGCGTGACGCGGGCGGTCACGTGCTCTCCAGCAGGCCCAGCGCACGGCGGCGCTCGGTCGCGCGGAGCCGGCCCTTCTGCACCTTGCCCGTGGGCGTGTAGGGCAGCTGGTCGACCACGTGGATCACCGAGGGCTGCTTGAAGCGGGCGAGCCGCTCCTCGCAGTGCCGACGTACGACGGACTCGAGGTCGTCGCTGGCACCGGCGGCGCTCGCCTTCACGTAGGCCACCACCGCCTCACCGGTGAGGTCGTCGTGCACGCCGATCACCGCTGCCTCGGCCACGTCGGGGAGCTCGCCGATGACGTCCTCGACCTCGCTGGGGTAGACGTTGAACCCGGAGACGATCACCAGCTCCTTGACCCGGTCGACCAGGTAGAGGTCACCGGTCGGGTCGAGGTAGCCGACGTCCCCGGTCGGCCACCAGCCGTCGTCGTCCGGGCCGTCGGCGCCGTCGGGCCAGTAGCCCGAGAACAGGTTGGCGCCGCGGATGTGGATCTCGCCACCGTCCTCGTCGCGCGGCTCGCGGCCGTTCTCGTCGACCAGCCGGATGTCGATGCCGGGCAGGGCCGCCCCCACCGACCGCGGGACGACCCGCTTGCTGCAGAGCGTGGAGGTGACGACGGGCGCGGCCTCGGTCAGGCCGTAGCCCTGGTGGACCTCGACGTTGGTCCGGGCCGTGAACTCCGCGGTGAGGTCGGGATCGAGCGGAGCCGAGCCGCTGAGCACCAGCCGCACCGGACCGAGCCGGTCCTCGAGGCCGGGCAGCTGCATCCAGTAGGCGAACACGGGCGGGGCCACCGGCACCACCGAGATCGCCTCGTCCTCGATGATGTCGAGCGATCCCTCCGGGTCGAAGCCGTCGACGAGCACCAGCCGCGACTGTTGCCGCAGCACCTGGCCGAGCACCGCGTTGAGCCCGTAGACGTGGAACAGCGGGAGCACGCCGAGGACGACGTCGCGCCCGGTGATCATCTGCGGCTCGACCAGGGCCACCTGCTCGACGTTGGCGAGCAGGGCGCGGTGGGAGAGCATCGCTGCCCGCGGGCGGCCGGAGGTGCCACTGGTGTAGAGCAGCACGGCCAGGCTCTCGGGGTCGACCCGCGCGGGAACGGGCCGGCCACGGGTCGCGATCAGCTGGTCCCAGCCCCGCTCGCCCGGTGAGAGCGTGGTGCCGACGGTGACGATGCGGGGGCGGGCGGCCGCCTCGTAGCCGGCCGCCTCCATCGCCTCGCCGAGGCCGCCGGCGGCCTCGCGCACCGACGAGATGGTCGAGGAGTCGGCGATCACCATGCGGGTGCCCGAGTCGGCCATCATCCGGATCAGCTCGCCGGTGGCGCTGCGCGGGTTCACGGGTACGACGACCATCCCGGCCCGGAGCGCTCCGAGGTAGGCCGCGACGAACTCGATGCTGTTCCCGGTCGCGATCATCACCCGGTAGCCCGCGATCATGCCGGCGTCGGAGAGGCCCTGCACGACGCGCTGCACCAGGTCGTCGAGACCGCTGCAGGTGATCGTGCGGCCCGTCGCTGCCTCCGAGAGGACAGTCTTGTCCGGCTCCTGGGTGGCCGCCCGGCTCAACAGCTCGGCGACGTTGGAGTCCATCGGGCGAGTCTCGCACATGGGACCTGCCGGTCGACGGGTTCTCCCGCTCCCCGGGGGACCACCCGGCGTGGTGGGTCCACGACCGGATCGGGACCGGGTTCACGACTGGTCCCATCACTGGTCCCATCACTGGTCCCACCACTGTGTCCGATCACTGGGGCCCAGCATCGCCCAGCCCCTAGTGTGGAGAGGTGACCCCTCCGCCGCCGAGCAGCAAACCGGGACGCAAGCCGCCCCCGCGGCCCCCCAACCTCAAGCGCCGCTCGCAGCTGGCCGGCGAGGCCGCCGCCGCGATCGCGGAGGTCGAGAGTGCTCTCAGCGTCGAGGCCGACTCGACCTCGGCGGCATTCTTCGACGTGGACAACACCGTGATGCAGGGGGCCTCGATCTTCCACCTCGCCCGCGGCCTCCACCGTCGCGAGTTCTTCACCACCAAGGACATCCTCGGCGCCGCCTGGAAGCAGGCCTACTTCCGGCTCGTGGGCGTCGAGGATCCCGAGCACGTGGCCGACGCCCGCGCGTCGGCACTCTCCTTCATCGCCGGTCACACGGTGGCCGAGCTGGAGGAGCTGGGTGAGGAGATCTTCGACGAGCGGATGGCCCACCGGATCTGGCCCGGCACCCGCGCCCTGGCCCAGCTGCACCTCGACGAGGGACAGCGGGTCTGGCTGGTCACGGCCGCCCCGATCGAGATCGCCACGATCATCGCCCGCAGGCTCGGCCTGACGGGCGCCCTGGGCACCGTCGCCGAGCACGTCGACGGCGTCTACACCGGCGCCCTCGTCGGCGAGATGCTGCACGGCTCGGCCAAGGCCGTCGCCGTCCGCCAGCTGGCCGAGCGTTTCGGGCTCGACCTGGCCCGCTGCTCGGCGTACTCCGACTCCTACAACGACCTGCCCATGCTCAGCGAGGTCGGCGACCCGTGCGCCATCAACCCGGATGCGCGGCTGCGGGAGTACGCCCGCGCCAACGGCTGGCGCATCCGTGACTACCGGACCGCGCGCAAGGCCGCCCGCGCCGGGCTGTTCACAGCAGCGCTCGCGGGCGCGGTGGCGGGGACCGCGGCCGCCGGGGTGGCGATCCGGCGCAAGGTCACCTGACCAGCGCAAACGCGCCTTCGAGGGCCCGCTCCAGGGCCGTGGACCGAGCCCGCGAAACCGGCCAGGAGCCGGTTCACAAGCAGGCTACTGCCGCGTAGCATCGACGCAGGTCGGAGGGCAGCCGGCAGCGGCCGGCAGGGGTTTCTATGGGTGATCACGAGCTTGAGCGCGGTCTCGATGCGCTCCGTC
The DNA here is from genome assembly GCA_963843775.1 of uncultured Actinomycetota bacterium. GTDB lineage: Bacteria > Actinomycetota > Actinomycetes > Propionibacteriales > Nocardioidaceae > Marmoricola. The sequence continues at coordinate 199,235 of CAWJLT010000009.1, read as the reverse complement.
GTGCGCTCGCGGAGGTACTCGCACCCCAGCAGCTCGCACGCCAGCCGATCGCACGCCGGCCGTTCCCCGGCCCCGCCCACCCGGCTGCGTCGTCGACGTACGAGCCCGCACGTCGAGCCCACTGGGTGCTGACCCAGACCAGCGAGCGCGCCGACCAGAGCACACCCAGCCCCCGCTCGGGGCGGCACGACGACGACTCCGCGCTGGCCACCTCCTCGGCGGCCGACGAGGCCGAGGGCAGCCGGCTGATCGCGCTGGTCGAGCTCGCCCGCCAGGGTGACGCCGAGGCCTTCGGCCAGCTCTACGACCACTACCACGCCAGCGTCTACCGCTTCCTCTACTACCGGCTCGGCGCCGTCCAGCTCGCCGAGGACCTCACCGCGGAGACCTTCTTCCGCGCGCTGCGCTCCATGAGCACCTTCCGCTGGCAGGGCAAGGACTTCGGCGCCTGGCTGATGACCATCGCCCGCAACCTGACCACCGACCACTTCAAGGCCGGCCGCACCCGCCTCGAGACCACCACCGAGGACATGAGCACCCTCGACACCACCACCGAGGGGCCCGAGACCGCCGTGCTCGCCTCGCTCACGAACGAGGCGCTGCTCGAGGCGCTGAGCTCGCTTCCGACCGAGCAGCGGGAGTGCCTGGTGATGCGTTTCCTGCAGGGCCTCTCCATCGCCGAGACCTCCGAGGTGCTCGGTCGCAGCGCCGGGGCGGTCAAGCAGCTGCAGCTGCGCGGGGTCCGCAACCTGGCCAAGGTCCTGCCCGAGGGAATGCGCTGAGGTGTCCACCGTGGGAAACTCCGAGAATGCCATAACCTCGCTCACCGCACCCTCGTTGTGGTGGAGGACAGGGTGCACGCCGACCCGCCGCGACCCGGCTGAGCGACACGACACGAACTTCCACATCCCAGGAACGCACTCATGACGCCCCTCTTCCCCGCCCAGCGCGCGGCCGAGGAGTTCGACCAGGTTCTCGGGGGTACGGCGACCGCGGCAGTCTCCGAGCGCTACGCCGAGCTGCTCGACACGGTCGTCGTGCTGCGCGCCCAGCCCGAGGTGGTGCCCCGGGCCGACTTCGTGGACGACCTCCGGTCGCGCCTGATGACCGCGGCCGAGACCGAGCTGGTGGCAGCGCCGGCCGTCGTACGCCGCCTCGAGCCCACCCGGACCACGCGCAACCGCCGCCTCGGCACCATGGCCGCCGCGCTGGTCATCGTCGGTGGCAGTGCCGGCATGGCCGCAGCGGCCTCCGGCTCCCTGCCCGGCGAGGCCCTCTACCCGGTCAAGCGCGGCGTGGAGCAGGTCGGCACGGCCGTGAGGTTCGGCAACGCCGACAAGGGCCACGCCCTGCTCGGCCGGGCCACCACCCGACTCGCCGAGGTGCGCTCCCTCCAGGCCCGGGGCAACCCCGAGGACGCCCTGGTCGCGCAGACGATCGAGGCCTTCCGCAGCGATGCCACCTCTGGTTCGGACCGGCTGTTCGCGGCCTACGAGGACGGTGGCGACCCCGCGGACATCCAGTTCGTCCGCTCCTTCGCCGCCCAGCAGATGGACGTCATAGCGAGCCTTTCCGGCACCTCCCGCCCGACCGACGACCTGCTCGTCGACGCCGCCGACACCCTCGCCGACATCGACAGCAAGGCCCGTGCCCTGTGCGCCGACTGCAGCCCGGAGGCAGCGGTTCTTCCTCCTGCCGCGCTCAGCGCCGGGGCCGGCGCGGCCACCGTCGACCACCTGCTCTCCCGCCCGGTCGCGCAGGCCGGCGCCGACATCGCTGACTTCGACGCCGAGCGACTGGCGCGGATCTCCCGACTCCAGAAGGCGGCCGAGAAGTCTGCCGGGGAGATCCCCACCGCCCAGGAGCTCGCTGATCGCGCCGAGGCGGCCAAGGACCCCGAGCTCGTGGCCCGTGAGACCCCGGTCGTCAACACCTTGACCAAGGACGGCCGGCTCGCGCCCGTCGTCGTCAGCACCGGCGCCGTGGTCACGGATCTCCTCACGGGGGTGACCGGGACGGTCAACAGCGTGACGGGCACGATCACCCAGGGCACCCTCCCCCAGGACAAGACCCCGCTCGCACCGGTCATCAAGGACCTGACCGACACGGTGGACGACACCGTGAACGGCCTCCTCCCCTGAGGGGCCGTCGGTCTAGGAGAAGACGGACTTCCGCTTCATCAGCAGGGTGTAGAGCGTCTGCTGGATGGACTCCCGCACCTGGTCGGTGACGTTGAAGACCAGCATCGGGTCGTCAGCCGCGCCCTCGTCGTAGTCGTCGGTGCGGATCGGCTCACCGAACTCGATCAGCCACTTGGACGGCAGCGGCACCAGGCCCAGCGGTCCGAGGAGCGGGAACAGCGGGGTGATCGGCAGGTAGGGGATGCCGAGCAGACGCGCGAGTGAGGGGATGTTGCCCACGAGCGGGTAGATCTCCTCGGCCCCCACGACCGAGGTCGGGATGATGGGCACTCCGGTCCGGATCGCCGCCGAGACGAACCCACCGCGGCCGAACCGCTGGAGCTTGTAGCGCTCGCTGAACGGCTTGCCGATGCCCTTGAAGCCTTCGGGCCAGACGCCGACGAGCTCGCCGCCCCTGAGCATCCGCTCGGCGTCCTCGTTGCAGGCAAGGGTGGCGCCACCCTTGCGCGCGAGGTCGCCGATGACGGGCAGCCGGAAGACGAGGTCCGCGCCGAGGGGACGCAGGAACCGACCCGTGTGGTCGCGGATGCTGACCGCGGTCATCATGCCGTCGACAGGAACGGTGCCGGAGTGGTTGGAGACCACCAGGGCGCCGCCGTCGACCGGGATGTTCTCCGCGCCGAGCACCTCGATCCGGAACCACTTCTTCGCGATCGGCCGCATCGCTGCCAGCAGGAAGCGCTCGGTGACCTCCTCGTCGAAGCCGTAGTCGTCGACGGTGAAGTCGCCGGTCAGTCGTCGTCGGAGGAAGGCCAGGAACTGGGCCAGGCGCGGCTCCCAGTTGTCCCCGAACAGCTCCTTCGAGGCGCCCGTCAGGGCGGAGAGCCACTCCAGCGGCGGGATGCCGGGGGTGGGGTGCCGATGGTCAGTGGTCACCGGAGGCCGGGGGGACGGCGGCGGGGACGCCTCGTCGCCGACGGGTGCTTCAGGGGCCGGGTCCGGCGCCGGAGCAGGAGCAGCGGTTCGCGCTGCGGGCTGCTCGGGCAGGGCCGGCTCGAGATCCTGGGTCGTCTGCGGCCGCTCCCCCGCCTCGACCGGGGGTGGCGTCGAACGCTTGGCCGCGGGCCTGGGCCGGCTCGGGCTCTTGGCCGCCAGGCTGCGGCTGTTCGACGACGGTCTGGTCTCACCGGTTCCGCGGCCGGGCCTGCCGCGCGTACCGATGGGGATGATCTCGGCGTCACCCACGGGGCTCCCCCCCTCGTGACGTCAGGGCACCCATCAGGGCCGACTCGGTGGCGCGCACCCGGGTGGGGTCGAGGACCCCGGGGCCCAGGGAGGTGGCGAAGTCGGCGAAGGCCTGAGCGGTGGTGAACGCCGGCTCGAAGCCCAGCATGGTGCGCATGCGGGTGGTGTCGAGGCCGCGCCCGAAGGTCAGGTAGGCGACGTGCTCCGGCGAGAAGTCGGCGTAGCGGGTCTTGCGGAACACCGAGCCGAACGCCGGGATGGCGAAGGCGGGCATCGGCGCCGAGGGCCGGCCGATGCGACGGATGGCCTGGCTCAGGGTGAGGACTCCGTCACCGGCCACGTTGAACGTGCCGGTGACGTCGCTCGTCGTGGCGTGCACCAGAGCGTCGAGGGCGTCCTGCTCGTGCAGGAACTGCAGCCTCGGGTTGAAGCCGAGCACCGTGGGGATCACCGGCAGCCGGAAGTACCCCGACATCGCCGAGGTGATCTGCGGACCGATGACGTTGGCGAGGCGCAGCATCGTCACGTCGACGTCCGGGCGCCGACGGGCGAAGCCGCGGGTGTAGGACTCGACCTCGTTGACGTCCTTGGCGAAGCCGCCCCCCGGCAGGCGCTTGGCGCTCATGCCCTCGGTGAACATCGCCGGGTCGCGGTTGGTGGCGCCGTAGTAGGCAGCGCTCGACTTGAGCACGAGCTTGCGCACGTCCGGAGCCTGCTGGCAGGCAGCGAGGAGCTGCATCGTGCCGATGACGTTGAGCTCCTTGGTGGACGTGCGCCCACCCGCCGCCGCCTGGGTCGCCTGCACGCTGGTGTGCACCACCGTGTCGACCCGCTCCCGCACGATCACCTTGGCGATCACCGGGTTGCGGATGTCGGCCCGGACGAAGTCCGCCCCCGCCAGCTCACCACGCGGGGGCAGCACGTCGACACCGATGACACGCTCGATCTCCGGCGACCGGGACAGCTGCGTCGCGAAGCGACGCCCGAGATCGCCGGCAACGCCGGTGACGAGAACGACCTGGCCCATGGTGGTGGCGGTGGTCGCGCCTACTTGCCGAGACGGCGACGCTGAACGCGTGTCTTCTTCAGCAGCTTGCGGTGCTTCTTCTTCGCCATTCGCTTACGGCGCTTCTTGATGACAGAACCCACGTTGTGACCCATCCGTATGTGAGGGGAGGAGCCCAGCTGGGGTCCACCGTCCGAAGGCCACAGCCTATCGGTACGCACGAGCGCAACCGAATCGGCGTGGAGTCTCTCAGCCCGTGGGCGCGCAGCCCGTGGCTAGCCAGCGTCGAAGAAGCTCGCCCGGAGGTACTCGTTGACGTCCTCCTCGCTGACCCGGAAGGACCGGCCGACGCGTACGGCGGGCAGGTCTCCGTTGTGGACCAGGCGGTAGACGGTCATCTTGGAGACGCGCATCACCGCAGCCACCTCGGCGACGGTCAGGAACTTCACCTCGGAGATGTCGTTCTTGGACATAGCGCACCTTGCTTTCTCTCGCACGTCCCACGACTTCCCCGTCGTGGACCCCACGTGCGCGCTGTTCAGAAATATAGGGCCAATGTGACCAATGTGCCAGAGATTCCCCAAAGTGAAGGGTGGGGCTGCGGCGTGGCAACTTGCAACATCGCTGCAGATCGCCCTCAGAAGTGCGGATCCAGACCGTTGTAGGGGAAGGCGGAATCCCTGGTGGCCTGGACGGCCCGGTCGAGCCAGGTGTCGGGGTCGTAGCCCGTCGACCAGTCGGTGTAGGCCGTGCTGCGCCCGTCGGTCATCCGCGAGGGCGCGCGCAGGCCGAGTCGTTCCAGCGTCTCCGCTCGCCAGGCCGCCGGCGTCTCGAGATCGACGGCGAGCGGCGATCCCGACACCACCGCGAGCAGGTGGGTCCAGGCCCGCGGCACGACGTCGACCACGGCGTACCCCCCGCCGCCGAAGGCGACCCAGCGGCCGGAGGCGACCTCGTGCGCCAGGTCGTGCAGGACGAGGTAGCTGGCACGCTGCCCGTCCACGCTCAGGGCCAAGTGGGCCAGCGGGTCGTCGCGGTGGCTGTCGCAGCCCTGCTGGGTCACGAGGACGTCCGGAGCGAACTCGCGCACGAGGTCCGGCACCACGGCATGGAAGGCCCGCAGCCAACCGGCGTCCGAGGTCCCCGGCGGCAGCGCCACGTTGACAGCCGTGCCCAGCGCCTCGGGCCCACCCGCGTCCTCGGGGAAGCCGGTCCCCGGGAACAGCATCTGGCCCGTCTCGTGCAACGAGATGGTCAGCACCCGAGGATCGTCGTAGAAGATCTTCTCCACGCCGTCACCGTGGTGCGCGTCCACGTCGACGTAGGCCACCCGCTCGGCGCCGTTGGCCAGCAGCCACCGGATCGCCACGGCCACGTCGTTGTAGACGCAGAAGCCGCTGGCCCGCTCGGGCATCGCGTGGTGCAGGCCGCCGGAGATGTTGGCGGCGTGGTCGACCTGTCCCGTCCACACCTGCCGAGCGGCCTCCACGCTGGCACCGACGACGTGCCGGGCCGCTTCGTGCATGTGGCGGAAGGCCGGGTTGTCCTCGCTGCCCAGGCCGAACGCCGCGTCGGCCTTGGTCGGGTCGGCACTGGCCGCCATCACCGCCTCGATCATGGCCGGGTCGTGCACCGTCACCAGCTCGTCGTCGGTCGCGTCGGGGGCGAGCACCCGGGGCAGCCGCTCGAGCACACCGAGGTGCTGGGCCAGTGACATGGTGAGGTCGACCCGCACCGGGTTCATCGGGTGCGAGGGGCCGAAGTCGTAGGACGTCAGCGACTCGTCGTACACCACACAGGCGCGGCAGGTCGTCTCCTCCATGGCTGGGACGCTACTCGTCCCGGATCCTCCGGGCCACGACCACGCCCTCGACGTCGGCCACGACCGTGAAGTCACCGCTGTCCACGAGCTGGGCGAACCCCCTCCAGGCCGGCGTCGGAGCCAGGTAGGCACCGCGGTCGAAGGCGACCCACTCGACCCCGCTGAACTCCGAGGCAGGCAGCGGAGGTCCGTCGGGGGCGATGGTGTCGCCGATCAGGTAGAGGTCGGTCCGCAACGCGATCCGGCCGCCCAGGGTGTCGGAGGCGGCGACCCGGCTGCCCGTCGGGATCCGGTCCAGGGCCGCGTCGATCACGGCGACGCGCGCCGGCGTACGCCAGAAGTCGGGGTGCCACACCTGGGCGAGGCTCAGCCGGGGCACGAGCACCAGGGTCCCGACGACCGCGGCCACCAGGGCGAGCCCACGGACGACGCCCAGGACCCGGCCGTGGAGCAGGCGCGCCCCCTCGATCATGGCGGCGACGGCGATCGGCACCAGGATGGCGTCGTACTGGTACCAGGGGTCCCAGTAGGTCTGCCGGTCGGAGAGGAACCGCCACGCGAAGGTGGGCAGCGCCACCACCAGCAGGAGCGGCGAGCGCAACGCGAGCAGGCCGGTGGGGACGAGCAGGAAGAGCACCGTGCGGACCTTCGACCCGGCGCCCTCACCCAGGATCCGGAGGGCCGCCGAGGGGCCGGCGGGTGCGTACTTGACGGCGAACCCACCGGCGCCCGCGTTCATCGCGGGCAGCACCCACCACTGGATCGCGAGGAACGACACCGCGCCGAACCCCATCGCCACGGTCCCCCAACGGCGCGAGCCGCGCAGGAACACCACCGCGCCGAGAGCCGCGACGGTCAGCCCGAGGTCCTCCTTCACCAGGATCAGCGGCAGGGCCCAGAGCACGGCGGCACGATGGTCGGAGCGCAGCATGGCCGCCATGCTCAGGGAGATCAGCGGCACTCCGAGCGCGACCTCGTGGAAGTCGAACCCGACCAGTGCCCCGAAGCCCGGCGCCAGGCCGTAGCTGACGGCCACCACCCATGGCAGCAGGCCGGTCCCCGCCGCGCGCATCAGGGGGACCACTCCCGCGGCGACGGCGACGGCCTGGGCGAACAGCAGGGTCAGCGGCGAGGACACCACCAGCACGAGCGGTGCCAGCAGCGCCAGGATCGGGCTGAAGTGCAGCGCGGCCGTGGCTGAGTCGGTCACCTGCAGCTCGGGCAGGTGGCCGTGGGCGTAGTCGCGGACGATCGACTCGAAGAAGCCGAGGTCGAAGATGAACGAGTCCATCCGGTGGTACTGCTGGAACGAGACCGCCGAGTAGAGCGTCGTGAGCAGCACGAAGACCACACCGGCCTGCCGCAGCGGGATGCGTCCTTCGGTGACCGGGGCCGATCGTGTGCGGGTGGCCTCAGTCATCGCTGGAGGCGGCCAGCGCGACCGAGCGGTCACGTGCGGCCTCCATGGCCTCGATGAACGCCGAGCGCACCTTGTGGTTCTCCAGCTGCCGGATCGCGGCGGCCGTCGTACCTCCTGGGGAGGTCACCCGCTCCCGGAGCACCGTCGGGTGCTCACCGGTCTCGCGCAGCAGCTTGGCCGAGCCCACCACGGTCTGGACGACCAGCTCGGTGGAGGTGCTGCGCGGCAGCCCGAGGTGTACGCCGGCCTCGATCATGGACTCCACCACGAAGAAGAGGTACGCCGGTCCGGAGCCGGAGATCGCGGTGACGGCGTCCTGCTGCTTCTCCGGGACGCGCATCACCCGGCCGGTGACCGAGAGCATCTCCTCGGCCAGCGCCAGGTGCTCCTCGCTGCAGTGGGTGCCGGCCGAGATCGCGGCCATCCCCTCGTCGACCAGCGCCGGGGTGTTGGGCATGACGCGGATGACCGCGATGCCGTCGGGGATGTGCCGTTCGATGTAGCCGGTGGTGATGCCGGCGGCCAGGCTGATCAGCACCTGTCCGGCGTGGAGGTGGGGGGCGATCTCGGTGAGGACGTCACCCATGTCCTGGGGCTTGACGACGAGCGCGACGGTGTCGGCCGTCGCTGCCGCCTCGGTGTTGGGGACGACGTTGACGTCGTACTTCTCACGGAGCTCGGTGGCCCGCTCGGCGCGCTTCTCCCCGACCATCAGGTCGGAGAGCTCGTGCCCTCCGCGGATGAGCCCCGAGAGCAGGGCCTCACCCATCACTCCGGCACCGATGATCGCGACCGTCATGGTGGGTCCCTTCGAGGGCGGTGGTGGCAGGGCTTCCTGCCGGCAGGACTACTTCTGGGAGATCAGTGAACGCAGGAAGAATGTCAGGTTCTGCGGTCGTTCGGCGAGCCTTCTCATCAGGTAGCCGTACCACTCCTGGCCGTAGGGCAGGTAGACGCGGACCTTCTCACCGGACTCGGCCAGGCGCTTCTGCTCCTCGCCGCGGATCCCGTAGAGCATCTGGAACTCGTAGGTGCCGGGCATCCGACCGTTGCGGGTGGCCAGCGCCGAGGCGATCTTGACCAGCCGCGGGTCGTGGGTGGCCACCATCGGGTAGCCCTCCCCGGCCATCAGGACCTTCAGGCAGCGCACGTAGGACTTGTCCACGTCGTGACGTTCCTGGTAGGCGACGTCCTCCGGCTCCTTGTAGGCGCCCTTGCACAGCCGGACGCGGCTGCCCTCGTGCGCGAGCGCCCGGCAGTCCTGCTCGGTCCGGTAGAGGTAGGCCTGCACGACGGCCCCGGTCTCCGGGAAGTCCTTGCGCAGCTCGTGCAGCGTGGAGAGCGTGCTGTCGGTGGTGGTGTGGTCCTCCATGTCGAGGGTCACCGTCGTACCGGCGTTGCGGGCGGCCCGGCAGATCCGGCGGGCGTTCTCGGTCGCCAGCTTCGGACCGATCTGGGGCAGCGCCTGACCGATCGCCGACAGCTTCACGCTCACCTCGGCGTTGCGCGCGAGCCCAGCGTGGCTGAGACCCTCGAGCAGGTCGAGGTAGGCGACGACCGTGGCTTCGGCCTGCCCCTCGTCGAGCGTGTCCTCGCCGAGGAAGTCGAGGGTGACGTGCAGCCCGTCCTCGATCAGCACCCGGCTGGCGTCGACCGCCTGGGCCGTCTCCTCGCCGGGGACGTAGCGGTTGACGATGCCGCTGCCGACGGGCATGCGGGTGACGATGTCCTTGACCTGGTGGCTCCGGGCCAGCAGCAGAAGGATGTGTCGCAACAAGGGGTCCTCCGGGAGGGTTCGACTCCCGGTCACGCTACCGCCGCCCCCACGCCGCAAGAAAATCGCCGAGGCGTCGCAGTTTTACCTTCAACCCGCGGTGAGGCGTCGCAGATTTACCTGCTCGGGGTAAATCTGCGACGCCTCACCGTTGTGGGGAGGTCAATCTGCGACGCCTCACCGGGGTTTGGGGGGGTCAGTCCGACTGGCGGCGGAGGGTCAGGGCGCCGAGGGCGAGCCCGGCCCCGGCGTACGCCGCCACGATCGCGATGTCCCTCCACACCTCGCCGGTCGCCGTCGAGGAGGCGACCTGCTGCATCGCCTCGACGGCGTAGGACAGCGGCAGGACGTCGGAGACCACCTCGAGGACTCGCGGGAGACCGTCGCGCGGGACGAACAGCCCGCACAGCAGCATCTGCGGGATCACCAGCATCGGCATGAACTGCACGGCCTGGAACTCGGTGCGGGCGAAGGCCGAGACGAACAACCCCAGGGCGGTCCCGAGGATGGCGTCGACGACGGCGACCACCATCAGCATCCACACGGCTCCGACGACCGACAGGTCGAGCAGCCACACGCACACCCCGACCGCGAGGGCCGACTGCACGGCCGCGACCAGGCCGAACGCGAGGGCGTAGCCGACGAGGAAGTCGAGCTTGCCCATGGGCATCGCGAGAAGACGCTCGAGGGTGCCGGAGGTGCGTTCGCGCAGCGTGGTCACCGAGGTGACCAGGAACATGATGATGAAGGGGATCAGCGCCAGCAGCGCAGGTCCGAGCTCGGAGAACCCGTCACCGGGCAGGCTGTCGTACATCCACCACAGCAACGTCATCAGCGCACAGGGCAGCACCAGCAGCATGGCGAGGGTCCGGTGGTCGCGACGCAGCTGGGTGAGCACCCGGGTCGTGACCGCACCCGTCGCCCGTGGTGTCAGCAGCGTGCTCATGCCGCCTCCGCGTCGTGGACCAGCGCGAGGAAGGCGTGCTCGATGTCCGCGGCTCCGGTGCGTGCGAGGAGCCCCGGCGGGGTGTCGTCGGCGATCAGCCGGCCCTCACGCATGAGCAGCAGCCGGTCGCACCGGGAGGCCTCGTCCATCACGTGGCTGGAGACCAGGACGGCCGCGCCCTCGGTGGCCAGCCGGTGGAAGGTGTCCCAGAGCTCCACGCGGAGCACGGGGTCGAGCCCGACCGTGGGCTCGTCGAGGACCAGGAGCCGCGGTTCACCGAGCAGTGCCACCGCCAGGGACACCCGGGAGCGCTGACCACCGGAGAGCCGGCCGACGACGCGGGTGGCCTGGTCCCCGAGCGCCACCGTCGCGATGCACTCGGCGACCCGCTCGTCACCGACCCCGAGGATCCGGGCGAAGAAGCGGAGGTTCTCGGTGACCGTCAGGTCGTCGTACACGCTCGGCTGCTGGGTGACGTAGCCGATCTGGTCGCGCAGGGCCTCCGCGCCGGCTCGCGCCCCGAGGACCTCGATCTCGCCGGAGGTGATCCGCTGCACCCCGACCATGGCCCGCATCAGGGTGCTCTTGCCACAGCCGGACGGGCCGAGGAGACCGGTCACCTGGCCGGAGGCCACCTCGAAGTCGAGCCCGCGCAGGACCTCGACGCCACCGCGGGTGACGTCCAGCGCTCGCACTTCCACGACACTTTTCATCATGTGATGAATTATGGGCACGCACATCGGCCCCGTCAAGGGATGAGCGCCCGTGGATGGCGCTAGGGAAGGGGTTCGGCGAGGTAGCGCTGCAGCGTCGGGGCGTACGTCGCCACCAGCACCTCCGCGTCCATCGACGCCAGTGGTTCGACCTCCAGGACGTAGCGCAGCATCACCAGGCCGATCATCTGGCTCGCCACCAACGCGACCCGGCGCTGCGGCTCGTCGACCCCGAGCGCCGCGCCGACCGGGCCGAACACCACGTTGAGCAGCCCGTCGCGCAGCAGCTGCCGACCCGCGGGCTCGATCGCGCCACGCACGAGACCGAGGAGGGGCAACCGCGCGGTCTCGTCGTCCCACACCGAGAGGAACACCCGCAGGAGCCGCTCCCCCGCACCCTCGAGGCCCCCTTCGAGCACCGGGCGCAGTACGACGCGCGGGTCGACCGGCATCTCCAGGGCGGCGACGAAGAGGTCGTCCTTGGTGCCGAAGTAGTGGTGCACCAGCGCGGGGTCGACGCCGGCGTCGGCGGCGACGGCACGGACCGACGTGCTCCCGAAGCCACGCGCGGCGAAGAGCGTGCGCGCCGACGCCAGGATCTCGGACCGGGTGTCTGGTGCGCCGGGGCGGCGTCCGCGGGTGCTGACCTGCTCCTTCACAACCGGAAGTCTCGCACCCGGACGCTCAGGCCGTGGAGAGGCAGTGACTCAGCTGACGTAGTCGACGCGCGTCTGGATCTCGCGGATCGGCAGGGTCACCGCGGGACTCGGCGGGGAGGACAGCTGGACGGTCTGCGCTCCCTGGCCGGGGATCGTGAAGGTCAGGTCGTAGGCCGTCGCGGTGGTGACGGCATAGCTTCCCTGGCGGTCGTAGGCATGCTCGACTGTCCCGGCGACGCCCGCGTCAGCACCGGCGATCCCGTTGCCCGTCGCGGAGGAACCGTCACCGAAGCTCCACGTGGTGGAGATCGGGGTCCACCGGAGCGGGACCACCACGCCGAGGAGGGTGAGCGAGGCGTTCACCGTGGGGGCCTCGGCCCAGTAGTTGTTCGGGACGTGCACGTAGGAGATCTGGCCGGGCTGCACGTGCGGCGGGTTGGTCGGCGCCACCGCGGAGGCGGCCGCCACGACCATGGCCGTGGTGATCTGGGGCGGCCCGGGGGGCTGTTCCGCGGCCGGGGTGCCCGGCGCACACGGTGTCGCCACGGCGTACTGCGCGTTCCAGCCGTCGCCGCCCCAGGTGCTGCCGCAGGCGTCGACGGCCCCGGGCATCCAGGAGAGGTCGGCGTTCGGGTTCTTGGGGAAGGCATCGGTCCACGTGCCGTAGGGCCCCGCGGGTGGGTACGCCGGGGCGCTGGAGGTGGCGCCCGAGGAGGAGTCGTAGGAGGTGGTGGAGGCACTGCTGGCGGACGACCCGGACGACCCCGAGGATCCCGACGAGGCACTCTGGTGGGCGCTGGACTGGCTGGCACCGAATCCCTGCGAGTGCTCACCGGTCGCACCAGTGGTGACCAGCGTCGGGCCACCGTCGTCATCGCCTGCCCACGCACCGCCGGCGAACCCCAGCAGCAGCGAGACGGACAGTGCAGCGCCGGTGACGACCCGGCGGCACGAACGACTCATGTGGGCTGCTCCCCCCGGACGGCGCACGGACAACTACTGGCTTCGTCATGCCCCCTCAGGAAGCCCGCCAAACCAGGGATCAGGCCTTCCTCTGGTAGACGAAGTCGAGGACCTGCCAGGTCTTCTGCCCGTCGTCCCACTTCAGGTCCGCGTAGTAGCGGTAGGGGGCGGCCGGGCCGGTGCGCCCGACCGTGCCGTCGGCCTTCACGTTCTCCACCTCGGGGTAGAGGAAGGACCCGCTGACCCGGATGCCGCCGTCCATGCGCACAGCGCGGAGCTTCCTGAGCTCGATGGGCTCGCTGAGCTGCCAGTACCCGGTGCTCTTCAGGTCGGAGATCAAGGCGGCGATGGTGGCACAGTTCGTGCACCCCGCCTGGTCGAACGCCTCCGAGCTGATCACCCGGGAGTCGCGGGTCTCGACCGCGTACTGGACCAGCTGCGCGAACCAGCCGGCGTACTCCACCGCGCTCTCGGACGTGTCCGCCTGGGTGGCCGGCCGGGTCGGCTCGGTGGCGTCGAGCCCTGGCGGGACCGTCGGGCTCGGCTCGGCGGACGGCGCCGGGTCGGACTTCGGCGACTCCTCGCCCCCGCAGCCGGCGAACGTCACGGCCGCGACGAGGGCGATTCCGCACAGGGCGAGTCGGTTCGGCATGGCTGGACCCTATCCACGCCGTGGACCTGACGGGCGGTCCGTCCCCGTGACTGCTTCAGGTGACTGCCTCAGGTGACGGCGGAGGCGAAGTGCAGGCGGCTGAAGGCCAGGGACTCGAGCAGGTCGGCCTCGCGCGCCTCTCGGGTGCCGGCCTTGCGGGTGTTGATCTCGGCCACGATGTGCCCCTCGAAACCGCGGCTGGCCAGCAGCTCGAGGAACGGCCCGCACGGCTGGGTGCCGTGTCCCGGCACGAGGTGCTCGTCCTTGGCCGACCCGCTGCCGTCGGTCATGTGCACGTGCCGCAGCCGATCCCCCAGCCGCTCGGCCATCGCGACCGGGTCCGAGTGGGCCGTCGCCGCGTGGGAGAGGTCGATCGTGGTGTTCGCGTAGGACTCCTCCGACGGGTCCCAACCCGGCTGGTAGACCTTCATCTCCCGTCGGGACGTGGCCCGCCACGGGTACATGTTCTCCACGGCGAACGCGATGCCGGTGCGGCGCTCCAGCTCCGCGATCCCCTGCACGAAGCCGGTGGCGTAGTCACGCTGCCAGCGGAACGGGGGGTGTACGACCACCACGTCGGCCTCGAGCGCGGCGGCCATCTCGGCGCTCCGCTCGAGCTTGCCCCACGGGTCGGTCCCCCAGACCCGCTGCGTGATCAGCAGGCACGGCGCATGGATCGCGCACACCGGGACCTGGTGGTAGTCGCGCAGCGCCAGCACCTTCTCGACGCTCTGGCTGACCAGGTCGATGCCGACCATCACCTCGATGGCGTCGTAGCCGAGCTTCTCGGCGTACTCGAAGGCGTGGGTGGTGGTCTCGGGATAGACCGAGGCGGTCGAGAGGGCGAAGAGCGGGGGCATCCCGGCCTCCTCAGCCGAGCGCGCTGAGCTGGTCGAGCCGGTCCAGGATGACGCCCTCGCGCAGGGCCCACGGGCAGATCTCGAGCTCGGGGAGGTCGAAGATGTCCATCACCGCGGAGGCGACCAGGGCGCCGGCGACCACCTGGTGCGAGCGGTTGCCGGAGACGCCAGGGAGGTCGGCGATCTCGTCGTTGTCCATCGCGAGCAGCTTGGGGATCCACTCGTCGAGGTCCGCGGCCGGGAGGATGCGGCGGACGAGCGGGCCCTCGCTGGAGGCCGGGGCCCCGCAGATGCGCGCCAGGGAACGGAAGGTCTTCGAGGTCGCCACCGCGTGGTTCGGGGCGCCTCCGCGCAGCAGGGTGCCGGCGTCGTGCGCGATGTCGGTGCGGATCTGCTTGCGCAGGGTGCGCAGCGCCTTGTCCGTGGGTGGGCCGTCGGAGAAGTGCTCGCGGGTGAGCCGGCCGGCACCGAGCGGGAGCGACCAGGCCACGTCGGGTGCCTCGTCGTCGCCGCCGGCGACCTCGAGCGAACCGCCGCCGATGTCGAAGACGGCCAGACGGCCCGACGACCACCCGAACCAGCGGCGTACGGCGAGGAAGGTCAGCCGCGCCTCGTCCTCACCGGGCAGCACCTTGAGCTGCACGCCCGTGCGGTCGTGGACGTGGGCAAGGACCTCGTCGCTGTTGCCGGCGTCTCGCACGGCGGAGGTGGCGAAGGAGAAGACCTCCTCGCACCCCTTGTCCTCGGCGAGCTCGAGGGCGTGGCCGACGAACTCGGTCAGCGCGTCGACCCCGACCTGGCTGACCGTGCCGTCCTCCTCGAGGTGCTCGGCCAGACGCAGCGGCTCCTTGTAGGACGACGCCGGCATCGGGGCGGCCCCACGGTAGGCGTCGACGACGAGCAGATGACCCGTGTTGGAGCCGATGTCGAGCACACCGAGGCGCATGAGTGGAGGCTACCCGTGCGGGCCCTGAGGGTTCTGCTCGACGCCCGCATACGCTGGTGCTCATGCCCGAGGTAGATCTCGTCTTCCCCCGCGCCTGGATCGAGTTCCAGGACCCGACCGACGCCGAACAGGTCTTCCGCTGCGACCTCACCTGGCTGACCTCCAGCTGGACCTGCATCTTCGGCAACGGCTGCCCGGGCATCTATGCCGAGGCGCCTGACGCCGGCTGCTGCACCCTCGGCGCGCACTTCTCCGACAAGGCCGACGAGAAGCGGGTCTCCGCGTGGGTCGAACGGCTCGACGACGCCACCTGGCAGCGACGGTCCGAGGCGCTCAACAAGCGCGGTGAGGTCAAGCGGTCGGGCTGGGTCGAGACCGACGACGAGGGCGACCGCAAGACCCGGGTCTCCGGCGGTGCGTGCATCTTCCACAACTCCCGCGACTTCGAGGGCGGCTACGGCTGTGCTCTGCACGCGCAGGCCCTCGAGGAGGACGTCCACTTCGTCGAGACCAAGCCCGACGTGTGCTGGCAGCTCCCGCTGCGTCGTACGTTCCGCAACGTCGAGCGGCACGACGAGACGACCTACCTGGAGATCAGCATCGGGGAGTACGACCGCCGCGGCTGGGGTCCAGGAGGCCACGACCTCGACTGGTACTGCTCGGGCAACACCGAGGCCCACGTCGGCCTGGAGCCGGTCTACGTCTCGAGCGCGACGGAGCTGGTCACGATGATGGGACAGGCCGCCTACGACGTGCTCGCCGGCCGGTGCGAGGCCCACCTGCGCTCCAGGTCACTGCTCGCCCTGCACCCCGCTTCGCCCACGCCCTGCGGCTAGCGCTTCCTACCCCGGTGTCCGGCAGATATGCGGCCCGGGTGAGAATCAGGTATGCGTCTGGATCACATCGTCTTCGCGGCTGGTCCCGGGGGACTCGCGGGCACGACGGAGCGCCTCTCGGCACTGCTCGGTGAGGACTTCTCCGGCGGCGGCATCCACCCCCGGTTCGGCACCCGCAACTCCATCCTGCCCCTCACCCACGGCGTCTACTTCGAGGTCGTCGAGGTCCTCGACCACCCCGCCTCCGACAAGGCGCCGTTCGGCCAGGCCGTGCGCGCCCGCTCCGAGCTCGGCGGTGGCTGGCTCGGCTGGGTCGTCGCCGTCGACGACATCGCGCCCCTCGAGACCCGCCTCGGACGCGAGTCCGTCAAGGGCAACCGACACCGCCCCGACGGCACCGAGCTCCTCTGGAGGCAGCTCGGTGTCAGGGGCCTGCAGGCCGACCCGCAGCTCCCGTTCTTCATCGAGTGGAACATCGAGCCCGGCAACCACCCCAGCGCGGGTGCGACCGGCGAGGTCTCGCTCGAGGCCCTCGAGATCGCCGGTGACCCGGCACGCGTCTCGGACTGGCTCGGACAGTCGGTCGACCAGCCCCTCGAGGACGTCAAGGTCGAGTGGGTCGCCCCCCACGGCACACCCGGCATCGTCGCCGCGCAGTTCCAGACGCCCAACGGGCTCGTCCGCATCTGAGCCAGGCGGGTCCAGCGAGATCGCGGCGAGTGGTCAGTCGAGATCCGGACCTCGCTCCGGGAGCTGTCCCGAGCCCGAACATCTGGCACCACCCGGAGACCTACGAGATCGAGAACCGCGCCGTCGACCGCGCCGGCAAGATCACGGCCCTGATGCAGTCGCTGGCCCCGTGGGCGGGACGTGACCTGCTCGACGTCGGGTGCGGGACCGGGTTCCACCTCCCCCTGTTCGCCGCAACCGCCCGTTCGGTGACCGGCCTCGAACCGCACGGAGACCTGGCCGCGATCGCGCGCCGACGGGTACGCCGCCTGGCCAACGCCTCGGTCGTGCACGGCTCGGCCGGCTCGATGCCGCTCGCAGCCGACTCGGTCGACGTGGTGCACGCGCGCTGGGCCTACTTCTTCGGGCCGGGGTGCGAGCCGGGTCTCCGCGAGCTCGAGCGGGTGGTCCGGCCCGGGGGTCGCGCCTTCGTGATCGACAACGACCCGGCCCGCTCGACCTTCGGTGCGTGGTTCCGGCGCGGCTATCCGCAGGTCGACTTCGTCGGAACGGCACGGTTCTGGGAGGAGCAGGGCTGGGACCGGCACCGCGTCGACATGTCGTGGACCTTCGACTCGCGCGAGGACCTCGAGGCCGTCGTACGCATCGAGTTCGCGGCCGGGATCGCCGAGGGGATCCTGGCCGGGCACCAGGGCAACGAGGTCGACTACGCGGTCAACGTCTGGACCCGCGCCTACTGAGCCGCAGGTCAGCTGCGGGTGCTGGAGCGGCGTACGACGAGGGCGGGCCTCAGCATCCGGCCCCGCTCCTCGAGCGGCTGGTGGGCCAGCACGGTGTGCAGGATGCGTACGACCTCGACGGCCACCTGCTCGAGCGGCTGGCGCACCGAGGTCAGGCCGGGCCAGATCACCTGTGAGGCCAGCGAGTCGTCGAAACCGACCACGCCGATCTCGTCGCCGGGCCGCAGCCGGCGCTCGGCGCACGCGTGCAGCACCCCGATGCCCAGCGTGTCGCTGGCACAGACGAAACCGGTGATCGAGGGGTCCTCCATCAGCGCGTGCGTGGCCATCCGGGCGGCGTCGACGTTGTCGGTGATGCGTACGCCGAGCCCGGTCGTCGACTCCCCGGCAGCCTGCATCGCGCGCTCCCAGCCGCTGCGTCGGTCCTGCCCGATGCGGGAGCTCTTCTCCCACCCGAGCCAGGCGATCCGGCGGTGGCCCTGCGCGAGGAGGTGCTCGGTCGCGAGTCGGGCGCCGTAGGCGCCGTCGACGTCGATCCAGGCGTGGTCGGCCTCCGGCTCGTCCCAGGGCCGGCCGAAGGTGACGAACGGCGCGCCGCGGTCCTGCAGGAAGCCCGACTGCGGCGTCCCGGCGTAGGTGTCGGTGACGACGAACGCGTCCACCGCTGTCGACCGCAGCAGGTCGTCGTAGCCGTCCAGCGGGTCCTCGGGGTCACCGGAGAACAGCAGCACGTGGTGGCCCGTGCGGGAGGCGGTCTCGACGAGGCTGTGCAGGAAGCGGTCCATCAGCGCGTTGGTGGTGCCCTCCTGCGCCGGCTCGAAGCGCAGCCCGATCAGGTGCGAGGCGCCGCTGCGCAGCTGGCGGGCGGCCCGGTTGGGTGAGTAGCCGAGCCGCCCGATCACCGACTGCACCCGCTCGAGGGTCTCGGGCCGCAGCAGGTCCGGGTTGTTGAGCGCGTTGGACACCGTCTGGCGCGAGACGCCGGCCTCCTCGGCCACCGTGGCCAGGGTCGGCGGTGCCTGCTGACGACCCCGCGGCACGTCGGGCCGACTGCCGTGCTGGCTCATGGTCTCTTCCCCCGGACTCGTCGCTGATGGCGCTCGTCGCACGACCTCTGGATCGTTCCAATCGTAGAGGACGAACTCGCCGACATCCGACACGAACGCCTGTTCGAGCACGTCGTACCCAGGATCTGTCAGTGCACTCACCTAGCGTTCGGTCCATGGCACAGAACTCCAGCCGCAGTCCGGCGAAACCCCCTCGCGCGACCTACCTCTGCAACGAGTGCGGCTGGGAGGCCGTGAAGTGGGTCGGCCGCTGCGGTGAGTGCCAGGCCTGGGGGACGGTCGTGGAGAAGTCGGCCCCCAAGAGCCGGGTCCAGGCCGGTCCCGTGACCGCGCCCGCGCGACCGATCGGCGAGGTGCCCATCGAGGACTCGATGTCGCGCACCAGCGGTGTTCCCGAGCTCGACCGGGTCCTCGGCGGCGGACTGGTGCCGGGCGCCGCGATCCTGCTCGCGGGCGAGCCGGGAGTCGGGAAGTCGACGCTCCTCCTCGAGGTGGCCTCGCAGATGGCCCGCCAGCGTCACCGGGTCCTCTACGTCACCGGTGAGGAGTCAGCCGCCCAGGTGCGGATGCGGGGGGACCGCACCGGGGCGATCCAGGACGAGCTCTACCTGGCGGCCGAGACCGATCTCGGAGCCGTGCTGGGGCACGTGGAGGAGGTGAAGCCGACCCTGCTGGTGGTCGACTCGGTGCAGACGATCAGCGCCAACGACATCGACGGGGTCCCCGGCGGCGTCACGCAGGTCAAGGAGGTCTCGGCGGCGCTGATCCGGATGGCCAAGCTCCGCAACATCACGCTGGTGATCATCGGCCACGTCACCAAGGACGGCTCGATCGCCGGCCCCCGCGTCCTGGAGCACCTCGTCGACGTGGTGCTCCACTTCGAGGGCGAGCGCACCTCGCGGCTCCGGATGGTCCGCGCGATGAAGAACCGGTTCGGCCCGGTCGACGAGGTCGGCTGCTTCGACCTCTCCGCCGAGGGCATCGTGGCCATCACCGACCCCACCGGGCTCTTCCTCGACGCCATGCGAGGCCCGGTGCCCGGCACCTGCGTGGCCGTGGCCCTGGAGGGACGGCGCCCCCTGCTCAGCGAGGTGCAGGCGCTGGTCACCGGCACCACCTCCGAGCGTCCGCGCCGCACCACCTCGGGTGTCGACTCCTCCCGGGTCGCGATGATCCTGGCCGTCCTGCAGCAGCACGCCGGGGTCCGGCTCCACCACCACGACGTGTTCGTCTCCAGCGTGGGCGGGGCGCGGCTGACCGAGCCCAGCAACGACCTGGCCATCGCGCTGGCCATCACCTCGGCCTGGCGTGGCAAGGCGCTGGGGCGCAACGTCGCCGCCATCGGCGAGCTCGGGCTCTCAGGCGAGCTCCGTCGGGTGCGCGACGTCGGCGTACGGCTGGCCGAGGCCGGGCGCATGGGGTTCCGGGCGGCGGTCGTGCCGGCCCTGTCCTCCGACACGGCCGGGACCAGCCGGGTCCTGGACGGCATGCGTGTCGTGGACGTGGACAACATCGCGCGGGCGCTGACCCTGCTGGGGATGGACGCCGGTGACGACGCGCGGGGAGAGGGCTCCCGCCGACAGCTGCCCTAGCGCACCGCTGTGCTCACATAGACTCCCCGAGTGGCTTCCCCTGAACGTCTCGACGACGCTGCGCGTCTGCGTGAGACCCTGGCCCGGATCGCGCCGGGCACCTCCTTCCGCGACGGGCTCGAGCGGATCCTGCGCGGCCGCACCGGCGCCCTGATCGTGGTCGGTCACGAGAAGGACGTCGAGGGCATCGTCACCGGCGGCTTCAACCTCGACGTCCCCTTCGCGCCGACCGCCCTGCGTGAGCTGGCCAAGATGGACGGCGCCATCGTGCTGGACCGTGACATCTCGCGCATCTACCGCGCCAACGTGCACCTGATGCCCGACCACACCATCCCCTCGGAGGAGACCGGCACCCGCCACCGCACCGCCGACCGGGTGGCCAAGCAGACCGGCGCCCCGGTGATCTCGGTGTCGCAGTCGATGCAGATCATCGCGGTCTACGTGGGCGCCATCCGCTACGTGCTCGAGGACTCGGGCAGCATCCTCGCCCGTGCCAACCAGGCCCTGGCCACGCTGGAGCGCTACAAGGTGCGGCTGGACGAGGTCTCCAGCACCCTCTCCGCCCTCGAGATCGAGGACCTCGTCACCGTCCGCGACGTCGCCGTGGTCGCCCAGAGGCTGGAGATGGTCAGCCGGATCGCCCGGGAGATCGACGACTACGTCAACGAGCTCGGCACCGACGGCCGACTGCTGTCCCTCCAGCTCGAGGAGCTCGTCACCGGCGTCGAGGCGGAGCGAGGGCTGGTGGTCCGCGACTACCAGGCCGGTGGCCGGCGTACCCAACCTGCGCAGGAGATCCTGGCCGAGCTCGAGGGCCTGTCCCCCACCGAGCTGGTCGACATCGCCGCAGTGGCCAAGGCCCTCGGGCTGGGCCAGGGCGAGCACCTCGACGGCGCCGTCACCCCGCGTGGCCACCGCCTGCTCGCGAAGGTCCCCCGCCTCCCCACGGCCGTGGTGGACCGGCTGGTGGAGCATTTCGAGACCCTGCAGAAGCTGCTCTCCGCGAGTGTCGAGGACCTGCAGATGGTCGAGGGGGTCGGCGAGCTCCGGGCGCGCAGCGTGCGCGAGGGGCTGTCCCGGCTGGCCGAGTCCAGCATCCTCGAGCGCTACGTCTGAGCCGACCCCTCGGGGCCCTCCGGTCGGGCCCTCTGGTCTGACTCCCTGGTCGGGCTCAGGGGGTGGGCTTGGGGCTGGCCCTGGGTGTGGTCTTGCCCTTCGCCTTGGGGCTGGCCCTGCCGCTCGGCGTGAGCGTGGCTGACGGGCGCTGCTCCGGGGTGGCGGAGGCGCTCGGCCTGGGCTTCGGGGTGCGGGTGCGGATCACCGTGGGGGCCTTGGTGACCTCGAACTGGACGTCGGAGGCCGCGGAGCCCCGGGCGGCGGCGTACACGTGGTAGAAACCGGGCAGCGCCCAGTCCGCCTGGGACGTGCAGCCCTCGTCGGAGCGGCGACCGCTCCACGTCACCGGGACATCGACAGGCTGGCCGCTGCGGACCACCACCTGGGTCTTCGGGATGGACCTCAGGCAGTCCTGGCTGCTCCAGATGCGGTCGGAACCGGAGGCGATCTTGACGACCAGGCTCTCCGCCGAGACCTTGAAGTTGCAGGCGGGCTGGTTGCCCTGGATCGCCAGCCTGATGGTGATCGGCTTGCCGGCGTAGGCCACGGCCACGGAGGGGAGCACCCTGAGCTCGTCGTCGAGGCAGTCACCGCTGGCCGGCAGGAGCGGGGGCTTGGCCTTGGCGCCGAGCTTCCGGGTGGGCGCCACCGGACCGAGGGTCACCGGGGAGGCAGGTGCCTGCCGGGCCGAGGTGACGGTGGCCTGGGTCGCACCCGGGTCGTCCGACCCGGTCCCGCCCAGCACCTTGCCGATGCCGAAGACCAGCAGGAGAGCGACGCCGAGGACCAGAGCCCGACGCACCCAGTAGACGCGGCTGGGCAGCCGTCGACGTTTCTGCCTCACCGAGCCCATGCGCGCCACGGTAGTGAGGCACCGGCCCGGATCCCGGTTGCAACGCCGAGCCAACCCTGCTGGACGTCGAGAACGCCGTCCTGGTTGGACATCCGGCGACCGGCGGGCACGATGGGCTCGCGATGAACGACCTCCACGACCCGGTCCTCGACTGGTACGCCGACCACGCCCGCGAGCTTCCCTGGCGTGGTCCCGGTGCCACCCCGTGGGCGGTGATGGTCTCGGAGTTCATGCTCCAGCAGACCCCCGTCGCCCGGGTGCTGCCCGTCTTCGAGAGCTGGCTGGCGACCTGGCCAAGCCCGGCCGCCCTGGCCCACGCACCCAGCGGTGAGGCCGTGCGCGCCTGGGGGCGGCTGGGCTACCCGCGTCGGGCGCTCAGGCTGCACGCCGCTGCGTCGGCCATCGTGGAGCGCCACGACGGCGAGGTTCCGGCCGGCTACGACGACCTGATCGCCCTGCCGGGGGTCGGTGACTACACCGCCAGCGCCATCGCGTCGTTCGCGTTCGGGGGCCGCCACGCGGTGCTGGACACCAACGTCCGCCGGGTCCTCGCCCGGGCGGTCAGCGGGGTGGAGTTCCCCGCCACCGCGGTGAACAAGGCCGAGCGGGTGCTGGCGGAGGCGCTCGTCCCCGAGGAACAGCCCGCCACCTGGGCGGTGGCAGTGATGGAGCTCGGCGCGCTGGTCTGCACGGCGACCAAGCCAGCGTGCGAGACCTGCCCCATCCACGGACGTTGCGAGTGGTGGGCACGAGGCAGACCCCCGTACGACGGACCACCGCGGCGCGGCCAGGCCTGGGCCGGCACCGACCGTCAGGTCCGCGGGCGACTGATGGCCGTCCTCCGCGACACCGACGGCACCGTGCCCAGATCACGGCTGAACGCCGTCTGGCCGGAGACCACCCAGCGCGAGCGCGCCCTGCAGAGCCTGCTCGACGACGGTCTCGTCGTCCGGGCCGACGGACGCGGCGGGACAGACGGGTACGACGGAGCTGACGACGAGGACCGGTTCTCCCTCCCCCACTGACCCCTGACCCGCCGCCCTCCCCAAGAGAACTCGCTGAGGCGTCGCAGATTGACCCCGAAAACATGGTGAGGCGTCGCAGATTTCCCTCGGGAACAGCGCTGAGGCGCCGCAGAAGGTAAATCTGCGACGCCTCAGCGGTGGGGCTGGGGTCGGGTCAGTCGACCTTGGTGACGTCGACCGGGCCCTCGCTGTCGTCGGGACCACCGACGACCTCGACCTCGAGCGACAACGAGTCGGGCAGCTCGCCCTTGACGTTGCCCTCGAAGGTGAACACGGCCTCGGTGCCCTCACCCTCGACGTCCACGAGCACGATCTGGCCGGGGCCGACCTCGCCGAAGAGCATCTTCTCGGCGAGCACGTCCTCGATCTCACGCTGGATCGTGCGACGCAGCGGTCGCGCACCCAGCACGGGGTCGAAGCCGCGGGTGGCGAGCAGGTCCTTGGCCGACTGGGTCAGCTCGAGGGACATGTCGCGGTCCTTCATGCGGAGCTCGACCGAGGCGATCATGTTGTCCACCATGGAGACGATCTGCTCCTTGGTCAGCGGCGGGAACACGATGATCTCGTCGACACGGTTGAGGAACTCGGGCCGGAAGTGCTGCTTGAGCTCCTCGGTGACCTTGTTCTTCATCCGGTCGTAGGTGCCGGCGTCGCCCTGCTGGTTGAAGCCGAGGCTGACGCCCTTGGAGATGTCGCGGGTGCCGAGGTTGGTGGTCATGATGATGACGGTGTTCTTGAAGTCGATCACCCGGCCCTGACTGTCGGTCAAGCGACCTTCCTCCAGGATCTGGAGCAGGCTGTTGAAGATGTCCGGGTGTGCCTTCTCGACCTCGTCGAACAGCACCACCGAGAACGGCTTGCGCCGTACCTTCTCGGTCAGCTGGCCGCCCTCTTCGTAGCCGACGTAGCCGGGAGGCGAGCCGAAGAGCCGCGAGACCGTGTGCTTCTCGCTGAACTCCGACATGTCGAGCTGGATGAGCGCGTCCTCGTCGCCGAAGAGGAACTCCGCCAGCGTCTTGGACAGCCACGTCTTGCCGACACCCGAGGGCCCGGCGAAGATGAACGAGCCGCCGGGGCGCTTGGGGTCCTTCAGGCCGGCACGAGTACGACGGATGGCCCGGCTGAGGGCCTTGACGGCCTCTTCCTGGCCGATGACGCGCTTGTGGAGCTCGTCCTCCATCTTGAGGAGCCGGGTCGACTCCGCCTCGGAGAGCTTGACGATCGGGATCCCGGTAGCGACGGCGAGGACCTCGGCGATGAGCTCCTCGTCGACCTCGGCCACGACGTCCATGTCGCCGGCGCGCCACTGCTTCTCGCGCTCGCCCTTGGCCAGGATCAGCTGCTTCTCCTCGTCACGCAGACGAGCAGCGGCCTCGAAGTCCTGTCCGTCGATGGCCCCCTCCTTGCGGCGGCGTACGTCGGCGATCTTCTCGTCGAACTCACGCAGGTCCGGCGGAGCGGTCATCCGGCGGATGCGCAGTCGCGAACCCGCCTCGTCGATCAGGTCGATCGCCTTGTCGGGCAGGAACCGGTCGGAGATGTAGCGGTCGGCCAGGGTCGCCGCCGAGACCAGCGCCTCGTCGGTGATCGTGACGCGGTGGTGGGCCTCGTAACGGTCGCGCAGGCCCTTGAGCATCTCGATGGTGTGCGCGATGGAGGGCTCGTTGACCTGGATCGGCTGGAACCGACGCTCGAGCGCGGCGTCCTTCTCGAGGTACTTGCGGTACTCCTCGAGGGTCGTCGCACCGATGGTCTGCAGCTCGCCGCGGGCCAGCATCGGCTTGAGGATGCTGGCGGCGTCGATGGCCCCCTCGGCCGCACCGGCACCGACGAGGGTGTGGATCTCGTCGATGAACAGCACGATGTCACCGCGGGTGCGGATCTCCTTGAGCACCTTCTTCAGGCGCTCCTCGAAGTCACCGCGGTAGCGCGAGCCGGCCACCAGTGCGCCCAGGTCGAGGGTGTAGATCTGCTTGTCCTTGAGCGTCTCGGGCACGTCGCCGCGGACGATGTCCTGGGCCAGGCCCTCGACGATGGTCGTCTTGCCGACGCCGGGCTCCCCGATCAGGACCGGGTTGTTCTTCGTACGGCGCGACAGGATCTGCATGACGCGCTCGATCTCCTGGCCACGTCCGATAACGGGGTCGAGCTTGCCCTCCTTGGCGGCCTGGGTCAGGTTGCGGCCGAACTGGTCGAGCACCAGCGAGCTGGAGGGGGCAGCCTCGGGCGCCGTGCCCGCGGTCTGCTGCTCCTTGCCCTGGTAGCCCGACAGCAGCTGGATGACCTGCTGGCGCACCCGGTTGAGGTCGGCGCCGAGCTTGTGCAGCACCTGGGCGGCAACGCCCTCACCCTCGCGGATCAGGCCGAGCAGGATGTGCTCGGTCCCGATGTAGTTGTGGCCGAGCTGCAGCGCCTCACGCAGGGACAGCTCGAGCACCTTCTTGGCGCGCGGGGTGAACGGGATGTGGCCACTGGGCGCCTGCTGGCCCTGGCCGATGATCTCCTCCACCTGCGCGCGGACAGCCTCCAGCGAGACGCCGAGGCTCTCCAGGGCCTTGGCGGCAATGCCGTCGCCCTCGTGGATGAGACCGAGCAGGATGTGCTCGGTCCCGATGTAGTTGTGCGAGAGCATGCGGGCCTCTTCTTGGGCCAGCACGACGACTCGTCGGGCTCGGTCGGTGAACCGCTCGAACATGGGCTACTCCTCAAGACTCTGCAGGGTCGACCAGTGCGACCCGCACGGCCGGTTAAACCCTTCGCCCAGCCTACGTGTTCCACACCAAGAGGGTTATCGCTCTGAGCGAACAGGCACCGACGTACGCCGTGGACGCCCGAACTGGGTCCGCACCCCGGGCGACCACAGGACCGACTCGGGGGGCCGGTCGGTCACGCCCGGGAAACCGGCCGCCGAGACCAGCTCGTCGTCGCAGTGCAGCAGCTCGGCGGCGCGCAGCGGCCAGGGGCGGTGCGTGTTGGGCACCCACAACGGCCACGGTCCGATCCGGTGGTGCATGCCCCATCGGGCGGTCAGGAAGACGCTGAGCGGGTCCCTGACCTCGACGTCTGTGGTGCGGACCGCGAAATCGGTGGTGGCCCCCCGGTCCGGAGGGGCCAGCCGGGAGCTGCGGTAGCCCAGGGCGCCGGGAGGCCGCTGCACCCGGATCCGGGACCATCGGTAGCGCACCCCGGCCGCCCCCGCGAAGGCGGTCACGGCGAGGCGCTCGGCCTCCAGCGACCGGAAGACGACGCCCTTGCGACCCTGGTCGTCGGTGGAGTAGAGCCGCACGTTGATCTCGCCGAAGTCGCCGAAGAACGGGATCGGGTGGCCGTAGCCGAACCCCGCCTCCCGCATCTCGAAGCCGATCAGCCCGATCCAGCTCGAGCCGTCGTGCACGTCGGGGCGGCAACCCGGCGGGAGGTACGGCGTGACCTCTGCCTCGTCGATCCGCCAGTGCAGGAAGACGAGATCGCCCCACACCTGGTCCATGATCGGCCGCCCCTCGAAGGGCGGCGGGCTGTCATCGAGAGGGTCCGGGGGCACTCGCCACTCTAGACAGGTGGGTCAGAGCACGTCCTCCGGCTTCTGCGGCCGCACCAGGTCGAAGACCTCGGGGGGACGACCCCACTCGTTGCGTCCGAGACGTGAGACCGGCCGCAGGTGCCGCATCGCCGGGTGACCGTCCTCGAGCGCGTCGTCGCGCACCGTGATCGCGGAGACGGCCCCGAACACGACGAAGGCCGTCCCCACCTCGACGATGCGCTCGAGGCGGCACTCGATCGAGGCCGGGGAGGCGGCCACCCGTGGTGGGGCCACTGTCTGGGAGGGCTCCGTGGCGATACCGAGCCGCTCCGCCTCGTCGTCCCCGTGGTCGAAGGCGGCACTGCTGTTGTTGATCTGCTCGATCAGGGACTCCGAGGAGAAGCTGACGACGAACTCGCCGGTCTCCTCGATGTTGCGCACCGTGTCCTTGCGCCCCAGGGAGCTGAACAGGATCACGGGAGGACGACCGCTCGCGACCGTGAAGAAGGAGTGCGGGGCGAGGTTGCCCCGGCCGCCGGCGTCGAGGGTGGAGACCCAGGCGATCGGGCGCGGCACCACCAGTGCGGTCAGCAGCTGGTAGGCGTTGACGCCCTCAGCGGCAGGGTCGAAGACGGTCCGGGCTGCTGAGGGAGGCATCCGTGCAGCCTAGAAGGCGCTGCCGGACCCAGGACAGAGGACCACCCTCGTCGCGAGGGACAGCAGTCCCCGGCGCGAGGGTGGTCTCGGAGCGTGGGTGGGTCAGTGGGCGGCGGCGTACGCCTCGCGCACCTCGGCGGCGACACGGCCGCGCTCCGGGACGTCGAAGCCGTTCTCGCGGGCCCAGGCACGGATCTCGGAGGGGGCGGCGCCGGTGGTGGCCGCGGCCTTGGCGGTGCTGCGGCGCCCGCCCCGGCTGCTGACCGGCCGGGCGTGCCCGACGTAGAGGGCCAGCGCGTCACGCAGCTCGCCCGCGTGCTTGGTGCTCAGGTCGATGGCATATTCCCTGCCGTCAAGACCGAAGGTCACCGTCTCGTCGGCGTCGCTCTGGTCGATGTCGTCCACCAGCACGATGTTGACTTTCTGCGCCATGAAAATGCCATCCTCGTAATTGTTCGGGCGATTTTTCCAATGGCAGGCTAACAGACCACTATGTGAGAACGAAATGCCTCACTCAGGGCGCAACAACGGAAACAGAATCGTCTCGCGAATACCGGCTCCAGTGAGCAGCATGATCAACCGGTCGACCCCCATGCCCAGTCCACCGGCGGGCGGCATGCCGTACTCCATCGCCTTGAGAAAGACCTCGTCGAGCTCCATGGCCTCGGGATCGCCCTGCGCAGCCAGCGCGGACTGGGCCTGGAGACGCTCGCGCTGCACGACCGGGTCGTTGAGCTCGGAGTACGCCGGCGCCAGCTCGACGCCGTTGATGATGAGGTCCCACGCCTCGTTCAGACCGGGTTCGCTGCGGTGTGCCTTCGCCAGCGGCTTGACCGCGGAGGGGTAATCCATCACGAAGGTCGGGTTGATCAGATGGTCCTCGACGAGCTGTTCGTAGATTTCGACAACTATTTCCGCGGATCCCCATTTCGGCTGCAGCTCGATGTCATGGGACGCGGAAATCTGACGAAGCGTTTCCTCGGACGTTTCCACGGTGACTTCCCGGCCCACCGCCTCGGAGACGAGGTCCAGGATCGAGGCCTGGCGCCACTCACCCTCGAGATCGATCTGCGACCCGTCGCGACCCGGCACGACGGTGCGCCCGACCGCCCGCGCGGCGTTCAGCACGAGCGCCTTGGTCAGCTCCATCATCGTGAACTGGTCGCCGTAGGCCTCGTAGGCCTCCAGCATGGAGAACTCCGCCGCGTGGGTGGAGTCGAGGCCCTCGTTGCGGAAGGTGCGGCCGATCTCGTAGACCTTCTCGACGCCGCCGATCATGGCCCGCTTGAGGTCGAGCTCCAGCGCGATCCGCAGCAGCATCGGCTGGTCGAGGGCGTTCAGGTGGGTCCGGAACGGCCGGGCCGCGGCGCCCCCGTTGGTCAGCTGGAGGATAGGCGTCTCGACCTCGGTGTAACCACGCTCGTCGAGGGTCCGGCGCAGGCTGCGCAGGACGGTGGCCTTGGTGCGGACCATGTCCCGCGCCTCGGGGCGGATCATCATGTCGACGTAGCGCAAGCGGATGCGGGCCTCGTCGGAGAGCGGGCGGTGCTCGTTGGGCAGCGGGCGCAGGGTCTTCGCGGCCAGCTCCCACTCGGTCACCGAGACCGACAGCTCGCCGCGTCGGCTGGTGATCACCTCACCCCGGACGGCCAGCAGGTCGCCGATGTCGACGAGCGCCTTGAAGTCGGCCAGGGACTCCTCGCCGACCTCCGCCAGGCTCAGCATCACCTGGATCTCCGAGCCGTCGCCCTCGCGGAGCCGGGCGAAGCAGAGCTTGCCGGTGTTGCGCTGGAAGATCACCCGTCCCGTCAGGGCGACGCGCTCCCCTGTCCGGGTGTCCGGCTCGAGCTCCTGCGCGTCGTAGGTCTCGCGGAGCTGGAGGATCGTGTGGGTGCGCTCGACGACGGTCGGGTAGGCCTGACGGCCCGAGTCCAGCAACCGCTGCCGCTTCTCCAGGCGCACCTGCATCTGCTCGGGGAGGTCGTCGGCAGGGGTCTCAGATCGGGCGGAGTCGGGCTGGTCACTCATGGCGCACACGCTACTTTGCTCCCCACCCGACGCTGACACGTGGAGCAAGGGCGACGGGACAGGCCGCCGGCCGGGATAGTCCGAGACGCTTCCGTCGCCGACACGCCGTTAGAACGACGGAATCGTCTCGGACTATCCCCTCCGGTGGTGTGGGGGCCGGCCCTCAGGAGTTCCGGGCGAAGACCAGCTCGAGGCCCAGGAGGGTGAGCCAGGGCTGGCGGGCGGTGAAGGAGCGGCACTCGTCGACCACGATCGGGGCCAGTCCGCCGGTGGCGATGACGTGCACCGTGTCGGTCGGTACGCCGAGCTCCTCGATCATCCGCGCGACGATGCCGTCGACCTGGCTGGCGAAGCCGAAGACCATGCCCGACTGGAGCGCCTCGACGGTGTTCTTGGCGATCACGGTGCGCGGCCGGAGCAGCTCGACCTTGCGGAGCTGGGCGCCCCGGCGGCCGAGCGCCTCGAGCGAGATGTCGATGCCGGGGGAGATCGCTCCCCCGATGTACTCCCCGCGCGGGCTGACCACGTCGAAGGTCGTCGCCGTCCCGAAGTCGACGACGATCGCCGGCCCGTCGTACAGCTTGGCCGCAGCGAGGGCGTTGACGACGCGGTCGGCGCCGACCTCGCGGGGGTTGTCCATCAGCACGGGTACGCCGGTCCGCACACCCGGCTCGACGACGACGTTGCGCACCGTCCCGTAGTGACGCACGAGCATGTCCCGCCACTCGTGCAGCACCGCCGGAACGGTGGCGCACACGGCGATGCCGGTCACGTCGTCGGAGACCGTGCTCTCGCGCAGCAGCCCCTTGAGCAGGACCGCCCACTCGTCGGCCGTACGCCGCTCGTCGGTCGCCACCCGCCAGTGGTCGAGCACCTCGCCGTCGTCGAGGAGCCCGATCACGGTGTGCGAGTTGCCGATGTCGGCGCAGAGCAGGGTCACTGCAGGTCCATCCCGAGGTCGAAGACGACCACCGAGTGGGTGAGCGCCCCGACGGAGATGAAGTCCACGCCGGTCCGCGCAACGTCACGGGCGCGTTCGAGGGTGAGCCCACCGGACGCCTCCAGCGTCGCCCGCGAGGAGCGCGCGGTGGGGTGCTCGTCGGTGATCCGGACCGCCTCGGCCATCATCTCGTCGGTCATGTTGTCGAGCAGGACCCGGTCGCAGCCCACGTCGAGCAGCTCGCGCAGCTGCTCGAGGTCGGTCACCTCGACCTCCACCTGGACGTCCGGGTAGGCCACTCGCACGGCTTCGAAGGCCGGCACGACACCGCCCGCGGCGATCACGTGGTTGTCCTTGACCATCGCCATGTCGCAGAGCGAGAACCGGTGGTTGACGCCGCCGCCGCAGCGCACGGCGTACTTCTGCAGCGCCCGGAAGCCCGGCAGCGTCTTGCGCGTGTCCAGGACCCGCGCCCTCGTGCCCTCGAGCGCCTCGACCCACCGCGCCGTCGCGGTGGCGACCCCGGAGAGGTGCGAGGCGAAGTTCAGCGCTGTCCGTTCTGCCGTCAGCAGCCCTCGGGTGGGCCCCGAGACGCGCATCACGGTGTCACCCGACTCCACCTGCGAGCCGTCGGGCAGCCGGTCGATGACCACGGCCTCCTCACCCAGGACGTAGGCGAAGACCAGGGCAGCGATGCCCAGACCGGCCACGACGCCCGGCTCGCGAGCGTTGAAGTCGGCCACCCCGAGGGCGTCCGCCGGGATGGTCGAGGCGCTGGTGACGTCCTCGTTGCCGCCCGGCAGGTCCTCCTCGAGGGCGCCGACGATCTGGTCGTGCACGGCGCGAGGGTCGAGGCCCGCGACCTCGAGCTCGGCGACCAGCACGGCCGGCAGCTCGTCGTACGGCGTCCGCGCGCTCACGAGGTTCCTCCGTCGGTCGGTGGTGCCGGGTGGAAGGACAGCTCGAGGCCGGTCGGCGACAGCCGGGCGTCGATGTGGCCGGACCAGTGATCGTCGTCGCGGTCGGGGAAGTCCTCCCGCCAGTGAGACCCGCGTGTCTCGCGACGCAAACGTGCGGCTCCGGCCAGCGCCGTGCTGATGGTGAGCAGGTTGGTCGCCTCCCACGCCGAGGTACCGATCTCTCCCGGCTTGCCGGCCAGGGCGGCCAGCTCGTGCACAGCGGTGTCGAGGCCGCCCGCAGCGCGCAGCACGCCGACCTGCTCGGTCATCACGGCCTGCAGGTCGGGCCGGATGTCGGCGGCGACCACGCCCGGGACGCGGACGTCGGCCACCGGCTCGGCGTACGGCCGGAGCTCGGCGGGGAGCACCTCGGCGATCCGCCGCGAGAAGACCAGTCCCTCGAGCAGGGAGTTGGAGGCCAGCCGGTTGGCGCCGTGGACACCGGAGCAGGCGACCTCGCCGGTCGCGTAGAGCCCCGGCAGGTGGGAGCGGCCCCACAGGTCGGTCGCGACCCCGCCCGAGGCGTAGTGGCACGCCGGCGCGACCGGGATCAGCTGAGTCACCGGGTCGACGCCGTGCTGGCGACAGGTCGCCAGGATGGTGGGGAAGCGCCGCTCCCAGAACTCCAGGCCGAGGTGGGTCGCGTCGAGCCACATGTGGGCGTGCCCGGTCTCGTGCATCCGTCGGGTGATGGCCTTGGCGACGACGTCGCGGGGAGCCAGGTCCGCGAGCTCATGCTGGCCCTGCATGAACCGGTTGCCCTCGAAGTCCACGAGGACCGCACCCTCCCCGCGGACCGCCTCGCTGATCAGCGGCTGCTGGCCCACCGAGTCGGGGCCGAGGTACATCACCGTCGGGTGGAACTGGACGAACTCCAGGTCGCGCAGCACGGCCCCCGCGCGCAGGGCCAGGGCCATGCCGTCCCCGGTGGACACCGACGGGTTGGTGGTCTGGGAGAACACCTGTCCGAGCCCTCCCGAGGCGAGTACGACGGCGCGGCAGCGGACCGCCCCGACACCGCCACGCTGACCCTCACCCATCACGTGCAGGGTGATCCCCGCAACGCCACCGTCGGCCGCGAGCAGCAGGTCGACGGCGAGCGCGTGCTCGACGACCTCGATGTCCGGCGCCGCGTGCACCGCTGCGACGAGCGCCCGCTGGATCTCGGCACCGGTGGCGTCGCCGCCCGCGTGCGCGATGCGGTCACGGTGGTGCCCACCCTCACGGGTCAGGGAGAGCACCCCCTCCGGGGAGTGGTCGAAGTTGGCGCCGAGCGCGATCAGCTCGTGCACGGCCTCGGGTCCCTCGTTGACCAGGATGCGCACGGCCTCGGCGTCGCAGGCCCCTGCCCCGGCCACGAGGGTGTCCAGCTCGTGCTGCTCGGGGGTGTCCCCCGGCCCGAGCGCGGCGGCGATCCCGCCCTGCGCCCACTGGGTCGAGCCCGCCGAGAGCACGTCCTTGGTCACGACGAGGACCTTCTCGACGGAGTCGCGCAGCCGCAGCGCCGCGGTGAGGCCGGCGATCCCGGAGCCGATCACCACCACGTCGGCGTCGGTGGTCCAGCCAGGCTCGCCCGAGGTCAGCCGAGCGGGAAGCGAACCGGTGAGGGTCATCCCAGCAGGCTAGCGGCCGGCCGGGACGTCATACGCGATGGCTGCCGTGGCCACCGGGTCGTATGACGTCCGCGGGGACGTCGTACGAGGTGACACCAGTGACGACCAGGAGGTATGACGTGCGCATCAGCTGTCCCCGACCAGCTGGAGGGCGACGTTGTCGATCAGTCGGGTGGACCCCACGCGCGCGGCGATCAGCAGCCGGGCAGGACCGGTCGTGGGAGCCGGCCCGAGGTCGGGGGCCCTCAGCTCGAGGTACTCCAGGTCGACCCCGCGGGCGTGCCGCAGCTCGTGACGCGCGGCCTCGATCGCCGGGCCGGCGCCGTACCTCGCCGCGGCTCGCGCGGCGAACAGCGTGCGCGACAGGGCGACCGCGCGCCACGCCTGGTCCTCGTCGAGGTAGCGGTTGCGGCTCGACAGCGCCAGACCGGTGGGCTCTCGCATCGTCTCCGCGCCCACGACCTCGACGCCCATGCACAGGTCGGCGACCATCCGGCGGATCAGCGTGAGCTGTTGGTAGTCCTTCTCGCCGAACACCGCCACGTCGGGGCGCACCAGCCCGAAGAGCTTCGCGACCACCGTGAGCACGCCGTGGAAGTGGGTCGGGCGCGAGGCCCCCTCCAGCACCCGCGCCAGCGGTCCGGGATCGACGGTGACCTGGGGGTCGCCCCCCGGGTAGACCTCGTCCACCGACGGCGCGAAGACGACGTCGACGCCCTGATCCGCACAGATCTCCAGGTCGGCGTCGAAGGTGCGCGGGTAGCGGTCGAGGTCCTCACCCGGCGCGAACTGCATCGGGTTCACGAAGATCGAGGCCACCAACGGGGCACCCGGCCCGATCTCCAGCCGGGCCCGACCCATCAGGGAGGCGTGCCCGGCGTGCAGGGCGCCCATGGTGGGGACGAGGGCGACGGGGGCCGAGAAGGCGCTCAGAGCAGACCGAAGCTCCTCGCGACTGTTCGCGAGGAGGGGTGGAGCGGTCATCGAGAGTCGCTCCGGGTGCCCCGGACGCTCCGGCGGCGACCGCTCAGGGCCGCCTGGACCACCGAGGTCTCACCGACGCGCATCAGGGCATCGTCGAGCATCCGCACCAGACGGACGGCGCGGATCGGCAGCAGCCGACCGTCGAGCACGGCCCGGTCGGCCGTGGCCTTCGCCATCGCGACGTACGACGGGATGGTGGCGGGCGCGTTCTCGGCGATGTCGTCGAGGTGGGCCTGGACGGTGCGGACGTCGCCGCGCACGATCGGGCCGGTGAGGGCCGCGTCGCCGGAGGCCAGGGCGTTGTCGAGGGCGGCGGTGAGCAGCGGCCGGAGCACGGCGGCCGGGTCCTCGGCGCCGGAGGCAGCGAGGAGCTCCATCGCCTGGCTGACCAGGGTGACGAGGTGGTTCGCGCCGTGGGCCAGACCGGCGTGGTAGAGCGTGCGCTTGTCCTCGGGCACCCACAGCGGGAGGCCGCCCAGGTCGGCGACCAGCGCCTCGGCGTAGGCCCGCTCGCCCTGTCCGGCGGTGATGCCGAAGACACAGCCGCTCAGCCGGTCCAGGTCGAGCTCGGTGCCGGTGAAGGTCATGGCGGGGTGCATCGCGATGGCGCGGGCACCGACGGACGTCGCCGGCTCCAGCACCGCGAGACCGTGGCGACCGGAGGTGTGCAGGACGACCTGACCCTCGCGGACGGCACCGGCTCCGACCAGCGTCGTGATGACGTTGCCGAGCATGTCGTCGGGCACGGTCAGCAGCAACAGGTCGCAGGCACGGGCGACGTCGGTCGGCTTGGCGACACGGACGCCGGGGAGCATCGAGTCGATGCGGTGCAGGGAGGCGGGCGAGTCTCCGGCTGCGGCCACGACCTCGTGACCGGCGGCGCGAAGAGCCGCGGACAGTACGGCGCCGACGCGTCCGGCGCCAACAACCCCGATACGGGCCATCAGACGACATCCCTTTCGTTGCAGTCCCAGGGTGGGTACCGCACTACTCATGAATCGTGCTTCTCGAGGCTACGCCGGACGTCCGGGGAGTGGAACGGGCCCACGGAGTTACCTCCGTCACACACCCGTGGGCAGCCGTGGGCGCACACGCCGACCGCCTGAGCGGAGCGGCCCGCCTGCCGCAGTACGATCCACCGAATGAGCGCGACCACCCTCGGTTCCGGGTCATCCGGCGTCGGCGACCCCCCAGGCGCGCCCGAAGGGACACCACCGGGGCCGGGCCGCGACGGCAACCGCACCGACCGCGGCACCGTCCTGCGCACCGACATCCAGGGCCTGCGCGCGGTCGCGGTCTCACTCGTGGTGATCTATCACCTCTTCCCGTCGAGCCTGACCGGTGGTTTCGCCGGTGTCGACGTCTTCTTCGTCATCTCGGGCTTCCTGATCACGCTCCACCTGATGCAGAAGCCACCGGCGGGCGGACGCGACCTGGCGAAGTTCTGGGGCCGTCGCATCCGACGGCTGCTGCCGGCGTCCCTGCTCGTGCTGACGACGACCCTGGTCCTGTCCCGGCTCGTCGCCCCCGACACCCAGTGGGGCAACACCGCCCGGCAGGCACGCGCCGCGACGCTGTACGTCGTCAACTGGCTGCTCGCCCGTGACTCCGTCGACTACCTCGCAGCCGAGAACGCACCGAGCCCGGTGCAGCACTTCTGGTCGCTCTCGGTCGAGGAGCAGTTCTACTTCGTCTGGCCGATCCTGATCCTCGGCATGGTGCTGCTCGCCGCCCGCCTCCGTTGGAACCGTGACGTCGCCGTGCTCGGCGGGCTGGCTGTCCTGGTGGTCGTCTCGCTCGGCTACTCGGTCTACGAGACGGCGAGCAACCCGTCGGCGGCGTACTTCGTGACGCCGACGCGCATGTGGGAGCTCGGGGTCGGTGGTCTGCTCGCCGTCGTGGTCGCCGTACGCCAGAGGCGCGACCTGCCCCCTCTGCTCCCGACCTCACCGCGCGTCGTGCTCGCCTGGGTGGGGTTCGCCGCGATCGCCTGGACCGCCTTCGCCTACACGGGCAGGACGCCCTTCCCGGGGTGGCAGGCGCTCCTGCCCGTCGTGGGCACCGCCGTCGTGATCGGCGCGCACTCCCCGATGACCCGCCTCTCGCCCGGCCCCCTGCTCGCCGTGCGGCCGATGCAGTGGCTCGGCGACGTGTCCTACTCGGTCTACCTGTGGCACTGGCCGTTGATCGTGCTGATCCCGCAGGTGCGAGGCCACGACATCGACAACCTCGACCGGGTGGCCGCCCTGGCCCTGACCCTGGTGCTGGCCTGGCTCACCAAGAAGCACGTCGAGGACTTCTTCCGCACGCCGCGGTGGGGCAACCCCCTGCGCAAGCCGTTCCTGCTCGGAGCCGTCGGAATGGTGGTGGTGATCGCTCTCGCCGGACTGCAGCTGCGCGAGGTCGAGCACCGGCAGGCCCAGTCCGAAGCCCGGCTCGCGCGGGCCGTCGCCGACCGCGGCCCCTGCTTCGGGGCGGCGGCGCTGGACGACCCGGGTGGCTGCAAGCCGGTGCCCTTCGACCAGATCGTCCCGGCCCCGGCCGACGCCGCCTCCGACAAGTCGAACGCCTACGCGGACGTCTCCGGCGGCAAGGACTGCTTCTCCTACCTGCCAGGTTTCCGGCAGGTGCGCTGCAGCTTCGGCGACGAGGACAGCAAGGTCGAGATCGCCCTCGTCGGCAACTCGCACGCCGGGCAGTGGCTCCCCGCGGTGGAACGGCTCGCCAAGCGCTACGACTGGCACGTCACGACCTACCTGGCCTCGCAGTGCGCCGCGGCCGAGACCCGTCAGGCCTTCCCCACTCCCGCCAACACCGACGCCTGCGAGGCGTGGGTCGGACGCACCGAGAAGGCGGTGGCGCGCAGCAAGCCCGACGCGGTCGTCTACACCAACCGCATCTCGGTCGGCGCCGAGGGTGAGTCCTTCGAGGACAGCGGGACGCTCTACCGCGACGGCATGGAGGCGGTGCTGCGCGAGTGGGACGACGCCGGTCTCGACGTGCTGGTGCTGCGCGACACCCCCGCCCCGGACGACTCGGTCCCGGACTGCCTGGCCCAGCACCCCGACGACCTCACCGCCTGCGACGGCCCGCGCGACACCTGGCTCCCCGGGGACCAGTCCGAGGGCGCCGTGGAGCGCGTGGGATCGGCGCGCATCCGGTTCCTCGACCTCACCGACCACATCTGTCCGACCACGACCTGCAGTGCGGTCATCGGTGGCGTCGTGACCTACTTCGACGGCTCGCACATGACCGCGACCTACGCCGGCACCCTCGACCGCTACCTCGGACCACCGCTGCGACGACTGGTCGCAGCAGGAAGTGAATAGGCTCGCGCCATGACCTCCTTCCAGCTCCCGCGCTTCTCGATCGTCACGGCGGTCCACAACGTCGAGCGCTACCTCCCGGAGTTCATCGCCTCCATCGAGAACCAGACCTACGGCCTCGACCGGGTCGAGGTCGTCCTCGTCGACGACGGTTCGACCGACGGTTCGCTGCGCCTGCTCGAGGAGTGGGCCCAGCGTCGTCCCGGCACCGTGCGGGTGCTCTCGCAGGAGAACGCCGGCCAGGGAGCGGCCCGCAACAACGGCGTGGCGAACGCCCGCGGCGAATGGGTGACGTTCCCGGACCCCGACGACGTCATCGACGACAACTACCTGCAGACCGTGCACGACTTCCTCGAGCAGAACGCCGAGGCCGATATGGTCGCCGTGAACCGCTGGCTCTGGTACGAGTCCACCGGCCGGCTCAGCAACCGGCACCCGCTGGAGACCTTCTTCCGCTACGACCGCCTCGTCGACCTCAACGAGGCCGACGGACGCTTCCACGGCAGCTCGCCCGCGGCCTTCTTCAAGCTGTCGGTCATCCGGGAGCACGGCCTCGAGCACGACGTACGCATCCGGCCGAACTTCGAGGACGGCCACTTCTGCTCCCTCTACCTCCTGCACAGCGAGAACCCGAAGGTCGGCTTCCTGCGCTCGACGCGCTACCACTACCGCAAGCGGGACGACCAGAGCTCCTCGCTCGGTTCGAGCATGACCCACCCGGGCCGCTACACCGACGTGTTCACCTACGGCTACCTGGCGATCCTCGACCGGGCCGAGGAGCTGCGCGGCGAGATTCCCGTGTGGCTCAAGCACTTCATCTGCTACGAGATCGCGGGCTACTTCCAGGCCGCCCAGAACAACTCGGTCTCGACGCTCACCGAGGGTCCACTGGTCGAGGTCTTCCACGAGCACGTGAAGGAGGTGCTCGCGCGCGTCGATCCCGAGAGGACGCTGAGCACCCACGAGTTCGAGGTGGGCGGCCAGGCGAGGCTGATCTCGATGTACGGCTACCGCGACCAGCCCTGGCGCGACGACGTCGTCCTCCTCGACAAGCTCGACACCGACCAGGGCCTCGTCCGCGCGCGCTACCGCTTCACCGGACCCGCCCCCACCGAGGTCGTCTACAACGGTGACGTGGTCAGCGCGCCGCGGCACTCCAAGACCCGCGACCTGAGCTTCTTCGGTCGGGTCCTGATGCGCGAACGCATCCTCTGGCTGCGCTACAAGCCCGACGCGCGGATCCGCATCGACGGAGAGTGGGCCAGGGTCGTCTTCGACCAACAGTTCCCGATCCCGCCCACCAAGGCGACGCCGATCATGGTGAAGAACTTCCTGGTCAAGAAGAAACGCACCAACTACGACCCGGAGCGCTACCTGCCGAAGACCCGGCAGGCCCGGATCTACAAGCGGCTCAGCGAGGGCAGGCTCCCCCGTCGCAAGTACGCCGGCGCCTGGGTGTTCCTCGACCGGATCCATGACGCCGGGGACAGCGGCGAGATCCTCTTCAAGCACGTGCGCCAGAACCACGCCGACATCAACGCGTGGTTCGTGATCACCAAGGACTCCGCCGACTACGCCCGGCTCAGGTCCGAGGGGTTCGGCGACCGGCTCGTCGCACACGGGTCGACCCAGTGGCGGCTGCTGATGGCCAACTGCACCCACGTGCTCTCCTCGCACGCGGACGCGCCCGTGATGGCCCCGCCGGAGATCCAGGAGTTCATGGAGCCGAAGTGGCACTTCACCTTCCTCCAGCACGGTGTCATCAAGGACGACCTGTCGCGGTGGCTCAACTACAAGCGGATCGACCTGTTCGTGGTGAGCACCGTCCCGGAGTTCGCCTCGATCGCGGGCGACCACACGCCCTACCCCTTCACGACGAAGGAGACGATCCTCACGGGGCTCCCCCGGTTCGATCGACTGGCCGAGACGGGACGGCGCTTCCCCGGCGAGAAGCGCGACCTCGTGCTGCTGACCCCCACCTGGCGCAACTGGCTGGTGGACAACCTCGCCTCCGGCTCCCAGGAGCGCAACCTCGGCAGCAGCATCCTCGAGTCGGAGTTCGTGCGCGAGTGGGTGGGACTGCTGAAGGATCCCGCTCTGGCGAAGGCCTGCGCCGACGCCGGTCTCAAGCTGGCCTTCCTCCCCCACCCGAACCTGCAGAAGCTCCTCGCGCAGCTCGACCTGCCCGAACACGTGACGACCCTGTTCTACGAGGGCAACGACGTGCAGGAGTACTTCGCCCGCGCTCGGGTGCTGGTCACCGACTACTCCTCGATCGCGTTCAACGCCGCCTACCTGGAGCGCCCCGTCGTCTACTTCCAGTTCGACGGCGAGGCCGTCCTCTCCGGTGCACACGTCGGACAGCGCGGCTACTTCGACTACGAGCGGGACGGCTTCGGCCCGGTCACGGCGGAGATCCCGGCGACCGTCGCGGCCATCACCGAGGCGATCGCGCACGGCGGGGCACCACTGCCGGAGTACATGCGCCGCATCGAGGAGACCTTCCCCCAGCGTGGTGGAGGGTCCTGCGAGCGCGTCGTGCAGGAGGTCCTGCGTTCCACCAGGCCGGACAGGGACACCGAGCCGGTCCTCGCCCCGTCCGCCCCGGTCAGGACGGAGGGGTGAACGACCCCGTTGCTGAGAGCCGTGCACCCGAGACGGTGAGCGTCTTCGGCAGCTGTGTGACCCGGGACAACTTCAACTCCCTCTTCAACCCGGGCTACAAGGACCACTTCGAGGTGGTGCTGAGCGCCAACCAGAGCTCGGTCATCGCGCTGATGTCACCTCCCATCGAGGACCGGTTCGAGACCACCCGCAAGCTCAGCGACTACGACACCTGGAACATCGTCTCCGACCTGAGACGTGAGTTCCTGGCGCAGGTGGTCGAGCTGCAGCCGGACTACCTCATCCTCGACTTCTTCGGTGACGTGCACTTCGGCGTCGCCCGCCTGACCGACGGGCGCTACCTGACCGACAACCGCTGGAAGACCCACTTCACGGACTTCTACGCGCGTCACCGCGACGCCGGCGACCTGACGCGCCTGTCCTACGAGGCCGACGCCGACGCGTACTTCGCCCTGTGGACCGAGGCGCTGGACCGGTTCGCGACCTTCATCGCGCGCAAGTGCCCGCGGACGGTCGTCGTCGTCCACCGCGGCTACAACACCGGCCGGGTGCTCGTGCCCGGCCGACCACGACCCGTCTCGCTGCGCGAGCACGCCAAGCTCTCGGCCTTCGACGTCAGGGGCGCCAACGCCTTCTGGGCGCGGCTCGACGACTACGCGATCGAGCGCCACGGCTGGGAGTCGATCGACCTGCGCGGTCTGGAGGCCCCGTCGTACGACGAGCACCCGTGGGGTCCGTTCTGGGTGCACTACACGCCCGACTACTACCACCGGTTCCTCGCGGAGATGCACAAGATCTCCCTGCGTCGCCGGGTCGACCCGGCGACGTGGGCAGAGATCGAGCGGATCGAGACGTCCTCGCGCGAGCCCGCCGAGCGCCGGCTCGCCGAAGTGGCCGACGTGGTGGCCGACCAGCGCCGCCTCATCAAGCGCGCCCGCGGACGGGTCCAGGAGCTCGAGTCCCTCGGGTTGCTCGGCGGCCTGCGCTTCGCGGTCGGGCAGCGCCTTCGTGCGCGACGCGGGTCGAAGCGCCGCTGACATGCCGATCCTCGACGCCGTACGCCGTGCCCGGAGCTCGCGCGCGGCCTCACGACCCCCGGTCCTCAGCGTGGTGCTGCCGATCTACAACGTCGCGGCCTACCTCGAGACGACGCTCGCGAGCATCGTCGCCCAGTCGCTGCGCGAGTTCGAGGTCGTCATCGTCGACGACGGCTCTCCGGACGCCTCCGCCGACATCGCTCGCGCCTGGGCCGCCCGGGACCGTCGCTTCCGGGTGGTCAGCCAGGAGAACGCCGGCCCGTCCGCCGCGCGCAACACCGGCATCCGGCACTGCAGCGCGCCCTACCTCACCTTCGTGGACGGCGACGACACCCTCCCGCCCGACGCCTGGAAGCATCTGGTGGGTGCGCTGGAGCGCACCGGCTCGGACCTGTCCGTCGGCAAGCTCGTGCGCGACAACGGCCGGCGCCAGTTCGCGACCGAGCGGATGGAGCGCAACCACGCCGTGGACCGCGACCGCCTGCGGATCCAGGAGATGCCGCGGATCCTGGCCGACGTCTTCCCGGTCAACAAGGTCTACCGGCGGACGTTCTGGGACGGCCTCGACCTGAGCTTCCCCGAAGGCCTCTTCTACGAGGACCAGCCCGTGATGACGCGCGCCTTCCTCGCGGGCACCTTCGACGTGCTCAGCGAGACCGTCTACCACTACTGGATCCGGGCCGACCAGTCCTCGACCACCCAGCTGCGTCACCAGATCACCGACCTGGGCGACCGCATCGTCACCAAGCAGATGACGGTCGGCAGCGTCCTGGCCCACGGCTCTCCCGAGGTCACCTCGACGTTCTTCGACTACGTCCTGCCCGTCGACATGTGGGAGTACTACCGTTCGGTGCCGCAGTGCTCGCCGGAGTACTGGACGATGCTCCGTGACGCCGTCCGCGAGTTCTGGAACGCCACGACCGTCCCGTTCGAGGAGACCCTGGTGCCGGTCCAGCAGCGCCTGATGGGGTGGCTCGTGGCCCAGGACCGACGCGCGGACCTCGAGACCCTGATCGACTTCCTGGACACGAACGGGGTTGTGAAGGCCGAGGTCGACGGAGTCGAGGTCTTCGACCACCCCTGGCGCACCGAACCCGGGATGCCCCCCGGCTGCGTCCTCGTCTCCCCCTGACCTGCACAGACCCCGCCACCAGTGCCGCCGCCTGCAGCAGGTCGGCCTACAGCAGGTCGGCCTACAGCAGGCCCTGGCCCCTCAGGTAGTCCTCGGCGACCTGGCCCGGCCTCCGACCGTCGGTGTCGACCTGGGTGTTCAGGGCAGTGAGGTCGGCCGTGGTCAGGACGGCGGACAGGCGCTCGAGCGCGCTCCTCGCCCGGGGGTTGTCCTCGAGCCAGTCGGTGTTCACGAGCGGGACGAGGTTCTCGGCCGGCTGCCAGCCCCGGTCGTCGTCCAGGACCACGAGGTCCATGGCCTCCAGGGTGCCGTCGGTGGTGCCGACCTGCGCCAGCTGGACGCGGCCGCTGGTGAGCGCGGTGGTGGTGTCCGAGGATCCGAGACCCAGCGGCTCGACGCGGCTCAGTTTGATTCCGTAGACCCTGGTCAGTCCCAGGGCACAGTCCTGGCGCTCGGCACAGTCCTCCGCCCCGGCAAGGGCGACCGGCTTCCCGAGCTCGGCGAGGTCGGTCAGCGTGGTGAGGCCGTTCTTCGCGGCGTACTCCCTGGTCACGGCGTAGGCGTTGCCGTCCTCGGCCGCAGCGGGCCGCAGCGGTGTGATGCCGTACGCCGCACCCAGCGTGCTCAGGCTCGCCAGGGTGGCAGCGACGTCAGAGGTGGCCACCGGGGGCGCAGCCTCACCGTTGGCCTTCCGGTTCAGGGCTTCGGTCATCGAGGCGAGGTAGTCCGCCGACACCTGGACCTCGCCCCTCTCGAGCGGCCCGAGATAGATCTCGCGCGCACCGACCCGCTTGACCGTGGTGCGGAACCCGTCCTTCTGCAGGAGCAGCCGGTAGAGCTGGGTCATGACGTCGGCCTCGGTGAACCTCTGGCCGACGATGGTGACCGTCTCGACGTCCCCCGGCCGGGGAGTGGCGGCGCCACAGGCGGCCGCGCCGAGCAGGGCCGACAGGGACGCAGCAACGACGAGGGCTCGCCGTACGGGGTGCATCTGATCCGCCTCTCCCGGTCGACAGCGGCGCCGGGCTCGCTCGTCCGGGGCCGC
Organism: uncultured Actinomycetota bacterium; assembly: GCA_963843775.1. Classification (GTDB taxonomy): domain Bacteria; phylum Actinomycetota; class Actinomycetes; order Propionibacteriales; family Nocardioidaceae; genus Marmoricola. The sequence goes on along the minus strand of CAWJLT010000009.1, from coordinate 156,303 downwards.
CAGCGACTCTAACGGGGGCCGTCGGAACGCCGACGCGCACCCGACCCGGAGGTCTGGTGCGCGTCGGTGCGACCGGTCAGCAGAAGGTCGAGGCGGGGTCAGCCCTTCTTCGCCAGGTCGGCGATCGTCTTCAGGTTGAACTTGTCGGCCGTCTCCTGGGTGACCACGACAGCGTCGCTGTCCTGGGCCTCGGCCTGGTCGAGCGCGACCAGGTTGGCCGGCAGCGCCTTGGTCAGAGCGGCGTAGACGTCCTCAGGGCTGGTCGCCGTGGCGGCCTTGTCGATGAAGCTGAGGATGGTGCCGGTGTACTCCGGGAACAGGTCGAGCGAGCCGGACTCGAGCGCCGGGTAGTACTTCTCCCTGCTGCCGATGTTGAGCTTGGTCTGGATCGTCGCCCCCTGGGCCTTGAGCGCCCCGGCGTAGATCTCGGCGAGGATGACGTTCTCCGGGAAGTTCGCCGAGCCTACGGTCAGGGACACCCCCTTGGCGCTCGACCCGGTGGCGTCCAGGCCGTTGTCGCTCAACCAGCCGCTGGCCACGTCGGCCGGGTCCGACTTGTCGTTCGCCACCTGGCCGATCAGCGCGCCGAGGCCGTCGGTGGTCAGCTTGCCCTGGATCCCGTTGAGGACCTCCTTGACACCGTCGGTGGCCTTGTCCTTGCTGATGATCGGCACGATGTTCTGCGCCGCGAAGTTGGACTTGGGGTCCTCCAGGATGACGAAGTTGTTGGCCTCGATGGCCGGGTCGGTCGTGAACAGGTCGACGGCGTCGACCTGGCCGCGCTTGAGCGCGTTGACCGTGACGGGGCCGCCGACGTCGGTGACGGTGTACTTGCCGAAGGTGACGCCGTAGGCCTTCTCCAGGCCGGGGATGCCGTCCACGCGGGTCTTGAACTCCGGCGGTCCGCCGAAGATCATCTGCGAGGCGATGGTCCCGCCGTCCTTGGTCGAGGCGTCCGACGACGAGTCGCTGGAGCCACAGGCGCTGAGCCCCAGCGTGAGGGTCGTGGCGATCGCCGCCACGGCGATGAGCTTGGTCTTCATGGTTTCTCCTGGTTTCCCTGGGGGGTGGGGTTGGTCGAGCGGGTGGTCAGGCGTGGGTAGCTGCGGCTCAGGTCGCCTCGGACGGGATCTCCTCGTTCTGGGCCGCGACCCGCGATCCGGGTTGCCGGTCGGTGTGGCCGTCGGTGTGGACGTCTGGCTGGCGGTCGGACCGGCCCGTCCGGCCGGTGATCCCGCGCGAGACGGAGTAGCGCTGCAGCAGGGCCAGCAGCAGGTCGGCGGACAGCGCGAGCGCGGCCACGAGCAGTCCACCGCTGATCATCTGCGGGTAGTCCTGCTGGGCCAGGCCGTCGTAGATGAACCGTCCGAGCCCGCCGAGAGTCACGTAGGAGGCGATGGTGGCGGTCGCGATCACCTGCAGCGTCGCGGAGCGGAAGCCGGAGAAGATCAACGGCAGCGCGTTGGGCAGCTCGACCCGGAAGAGCACCTGCGGCCCGGTCATGCCCATGCCGTACGCCGCGTCGCGGACGGCCGGGTCGACGTTCTGCACCCCGGCGACGGTGTTGGACAGGATCGACGGGACCGCCAGGAGCACGAGCACGATCAGCGTCGGGATCACGTAGCCGGTGTCGGTGCGGCCGTAGAAGTGCGGCGCGATGATCACCACCAGCAGCACCAGCAGGCCGACGCTGGGCAGCGCCCGGACCGCGTTGGCGGCACTGACCACCCACGTCGCCCGGTTGGCGTGCCCGATCCACAGGCCGGCCGGGAGCGAGAGCAGCAGCGCGATGGCCAGCGCGATCGCGGAGTAGCGGAGGTGCGTCCCCAGCTGCGCGAGGATGCCGATGTCGAAGTTCGTGCTCTGCCAGTGCGCAGGGTCGGTCAGCCACGAGAAGACGTCGCCGATCATGGGCGGACCGCCCGTCGCCACGGGGTGAGCAACCGGTTGACGAGCAGCACCAGGGCGTCGAGGACGAGCGCGAGCAGGACGCACAGGACGATGCCCAGCACGATCGGCGGGTAGTACGGCGTGTCCGTGGACAGCTTGAACCCGGTGTCGAAGAGGCGGCCGAGGTTGTCGAAGCCGATGGTGCCGGCGACGGTGACGATGCTGACGTTGGCCACGATCGCGACACGCAGGCCGGCCGTGATCACGGGGACGGCAATGGGCAGCTCGACCCGGAAGAACCGGCCCAGGGGGCGGTAGCCGAGGGCGGTGGCGGCCTGGAGCGTCTCCTCCGACACCGCCCCGAGGCCGTCGGCCACCACCCGCACCAGCAGGGCGACCGAGTAGACGCTGAGCGCGATCGGCACCTGCAGGGGGCTCAGCGGGTCCAGACCGAGGAGGGGCGGGATCAGCACGAAGAGGGCGATCGAGGGCACGGTGTAGAGCAGGCCCGTGATCGACATCATCGGCGGGTAGATCCAGCCGTAGCGGCGCGAGAGCCACCCGAGCGGCAGGGCGAGCAGCAACCCCACGACCACCGGCACCACCGAGAGCCAGGTGTGGTCCCACAGGTAGCCGAGGTCCTCCGAGCGGTGGTCGAGGAAGTAGCCCCAGAAGTGCCAGGGGGAGGAGCTCGCGGAGTCCAGCGCGATCACGTGGGCACCTCCCGGGCCCCGGGGAGCGCCTCGATGAGCGCCAGCACCTCGCGAGCGGTCGTCGAGCCCAGCAGCCGCCCGGACTCGTCGATGACGATGCCCCGGCCGGAGGGCGAGGAGAGGCAGGCGTCGAGCGCGCTGCGCAGGGTGCCGCCCTGGGTGGCCAGCGTCCCACCGCGGTAGAGCATCGGGTCCGCCACGACCGCGCCGTGCGGCTCGTCGCCGAGGAAGAGCCAGCCCTGCGGCGCCCCGGAGTCGTCGACGGCGAGGAGCCAGTCGTGGTCACTGCCCGTCGGCAGCGGCTCACCCATCGTGACCGTGGGTTCCTCGCGGGTGGAGATCGTGCCGGCGCTGGTGAACCCGAGAGCGCGGTAGCCGCGGTCGCGGCCCACGAACCCGGCGACGAAGGCGTCGATCGGGCGCGACAGCAGCTCGGCCGGGGCGGCCACCTGCGCCAGCCGGCCACCCACCCGGAGAACGGCGACCTGGTCCCCCAGCTTGATGGCCTCGTCGATGTCGTGGGTGACGAACACGATCGTCTTGCCGAGCTCGGACTGCAGCCGCAGGAACTCGTCCTGCAGCTGCTCGCGGACGACCGGGTCGACCGCCGAGAACGGCTCGTCCATCAGCATCACGGGCGGGTCGGCAGCCAGGGCACGCGCGACACCGACGCGTTGCTGCTGCCCACCGGAGAGCTGGGCCGGGTAGCGCTTCGCGAACGCCGGGTCCAGGCCGACCCGCTCGAGGAGCTCCAGGGCACGGGCGCGGGCCTGCTTCTTGTCGTCACCGAGCAGGAAGGGGACAGTCGCCACGTTGTCGACGATGGTGCGGTGGGGGAACAGCCCGGCGTGCTGGATGACGTAGCCGATCTGGCGGCGCAGCTCGTGCGCCGGCATGCTGGCGGTGTCGGTGTCGTCGAGCCAGATCTTGCCCTCCGTTGGCTCGATCATCCGGTTGATCATGCGCAGCGACGTCGTCTTGCCGCAGCCCGAGGGCCCCACCAGCACGGTGATCTGGCCGGTGGGTGCCTCGAGCTCGAGGTCGTCCACCGCCACGGTGCCGCCCGGGTAGCGCTTGGTCGCATGGTCGAACCGGATCATCCCTGGGGCTCCTGCATCTGGGGGGTGAAGCCGAGGAGCTCGCTCAGCGCGAGGGCCTCGGTGGCCACGATGCGGCCGTAGTCGTGCATCGTGGTCTCGTCGATGCGGTAGGTCGGGCCGAGCACCGACAGCGCACCGGCGATGCCGCCGGGAAAGCGCAGGGGTGCCACGATCGCCGTCACGTCAGGTTCCATCCGGTCACGCCCTGCGACGTACCCCTCTTCGGGGATATCACCGGAAAGAACCTGGCCGACGGCCAGACCCTCCATCGACACGGCGCGCCCGATCCAGCTGGTGTGGCGTACGGCGTGGGTGCCCTCGACGACCGCGATGTAGATGGCGGTGTCGTTGACCCCACGCACCGAGAGGTACGCCGACTCCCTCGTCTGCGCCCCGATCCGGTCCAGCGCGGGCGCGGCCAACCGGGCCAGGTCGTTGCGCCCGAGGGCCGAGGCCCCGAGCTGGGTCATCACCGGGCCGGCCCGGAAGCTGCCCGTCTCGTCCCGCGCCACGAACCCGGCGGTCTCCAGGGTGCGGAGCAGCCGGAGGGCGGTGCTGGCCGGCAGGGTCGTCTCGCGGGCGCACTCGGTGAGCGTCACCGATCCCCGCCGGCAGACCTCGGACAGCAGCGCGAGCGCACGCTCGACCGTGCGGGTCGAGCTGGCGCGGCCGGGCGCGACGATCGTCGTGCGGGTGCCGAGGTGGGTCTTCGCCGCCATGGACGTCACCCTTCGCAGGATCCTGGGTCGGACAGACTCGAACGTCTTTCACTGGGCAGCAGTCGACTGCCGCTGAGTGAGACTATTGCACCTGCCCCCGCACGTCGGGAAGGCTTGGCCCCGCTCCACCCCGCACGTCGCGCCTGAAGAGGAGTCCCTGGTGCTCACCCTGGACGGCAGCAGCCTCACCCTCGACCAGATCGTCGCGGTCTCCCGGCGGGCCCAGCCGGTCGAGGTCGAGGGCGTGGCCCGGGAGCGGGTCGAGGCGTCCCACGTGTACGCCGACAGTGTCGCCGAGGAGCGCCCGATCTACGGTCGCTCGACGGGGGTCGGGGCCAACAAGGACCTCGTCCAGTCGGACCCGGACTCCCAGGCCCTCCAGCTGCTGCGTTCGCACGCCACCAGCTCCGGCGAGCTGCGTTCGGCCCAGCGCGTCCGGGCCATGCTGGTGGTCCGGCTCAACCAGCTGGCCACTGACGGCAACGGGATCAGCCCGCCCGTGGTCGACGCCCTGGCCGAGATGCTGGCAGCCGACGCCCTGCCGCCCGTACGGGAGGGAGGGAGCGTCGGCACCGCCGACCTGGCTGCCCTCGCCACCACGGCCCTGGTGCTCTCGGGCGAGGTGCCGAGCACCCCGGCGGTGCCCAGCACCACCGTGTTCGGTCCCGGGGACGCCCTGACCTTCATGTCCAGCAACGCCGCAGTCCTGGCCGACTCTGCCCTGGCCGTCTCCGAACTCGGCCGCCTCGCCCGCGCCACCGTCGTCATCACGGCGATGGACTTCGCTGCCGTGCGGGGCAATGCGGAGGCGTTCAGCCCTGCAGTGGAGGTGGCGACCCCCTTCCCGGGCTCCCGCTGGGTCTGCCGCACGATGCGCGAGCTGATCGGCCCCGAGGTGCCTGCGGCCCGGATCCAGGACCCGTTCAGCCTGCGCACCTTCCCGCAGGTGCACGGAGCCCTGATGGACCGGCTGGCGTTCGCGGAGGAGGTCATCGTGGCGATGGCCAACAGCCCCTCGGAGAACCCGATCGTCTCGCCGCGCCTAGGGGTGGCGCACCACGGCGCCTTCCACGCGGCGTACCTCGTGCAGAGCCTGGACTCGCTGGTGCTCGCCGTGGCCCAGTCGGCCCAGCTGAGCCTGGCCAGGCTGACCATGCTGGCGGAGCCGGCGTACACCGGTCTCCACCCGTTCCTCGGCGACGGGACCCCGGCGGCGTCCGGCGTGATGATCGTGGAGTACAGCGCGGCGTCGGCCCTGGCCGAGCTGCGGGCGCTCGCCACCCCTGCCGGCATCCAGGCCGTCACGCTCTCGCGCGGGGTCGAGGAGGACGCCTCCTTCGCGACCCTCGCGGCACGACAGGCCCTGGAGTCGGTCTCCCGCTTCCGCGCCGTGCTGGCGGCCGAGCTGGTGGCCTCGCTGCGGTGCCTCCGGATGCAGGGGGCACACCCACCCGCGCTGGTCAGCGCACTTGCCTACCTCGACGAGCGGGACGGCGGCATCCCGGACATGCACGACCGTGACCTGACCTCGGACCTGCTGCTCGCCGAGGAGCTCGTGGACGCCCTCCCGGCCCATGTCCGACCGGTGCAGCGACCGGGTGCGGCCTCGGGCTAGGCCCGCTTGAGGTCCGGGCGGTCCCCGTCCCTCGCGGACCGGTTCCTGGCGGCCACCTGCTGGCTCGACTGCTCCTCCCAGGTGCCGAGGCCGGCCAGCGCGTGTTCACCCTGCAGCAGGGCGACCGCCTCCTCGAGGCGGCGTACCCGCTGCTGTGCCTCGCTGAGCCTCGCGTCGGCGTTCCGGGCCCCGGTCTCGTGCTGGGCCACCAGGCCCTCGAGCTCGTGCTGGGCGAAGTGGGCCTCGGCGAGGCGTTCGGTCATGGCGGTGGCGACGTCGGCGTGCTCGGCCTCCCGGACGCCGAACAGGTGGCGATAGGCCACGGCCGCTGCCGCCCGGTCGGCCGCATGGAGACGGCGCGTCGCACGCAGCTCGTTCCTCGTGGTCCACAGCGACGCCCACCCCAGGGCAAGCGCCACCACCGCAGCGGCGCTGAGCCACCGGGCCGACTGGGTGGGGAGGGAGGCGAGGACGACGGCGGTGCCCACCGCGAGCAGGACCACGGCCACGGTCGGACGAACGTGGCGCTGGCGGCGCGGGGAGGTGCCTGAGGCTGCCATGGGCGGCAGCCTAGGTTCTACTCAGGGCGCCGTGGGACGCGACACGCGTGCTCGAGGAGCAGGGCGGCGACGGTGACCACGACGGCACCTGTCCCCGCCAGGGCCGAGCGCCACAGCCGGGTGTCGGCGGCGGGGCCGGTGACGCCGAGGTGGGCGAGGGCGAAGCCGAAGTAGAGGCCGATCAGGAGGGCTCCGACCAGCGCCGACGCCTTGCCGAGCACGAGCCGGTTGACGGCATGGTGGGGCGCGAGGGCGAACCGGTCGCGGCTCACCGTGCGCCGGGTGAGGTACGCCGAGCCGCCGATGATCGCTGCCGCGAAGAACAGCAACCCGATCGAGACCAGGGAGATGTTCGGCTCGCGGTAGCCCAGGCGCAGGCACAGCGGCCGCACCGCCCAGCCGACGACCAGCCCGAGGACGCCCAGGATGACCAGCGGCCCGGGACCCGTCGGCCGAACCCGTCCCTGGACGTGCTCGGGCTCCTCCTGGCCGGGGTGGCTCACCCGGGTCAGCTGAACTCGAGCTCGATGTCCTCGCGGAGCTTCACGCCCTCGCGACCGGTCTTCTCGACCAGCTCTGCCACCGGACCGAGACCGGGGATCTCGGCGTCCGACTCGACGTCGAGCCACGGCACCAGGACGAAGGCGCGCTCGCCGGCTCGTGGATGGGGAAGGACCAGGTCTGCCTCGTCGGCTCGCCGGTCACCGAGGACGATCAGGTCCACGTCGAGGGTGCGCGGGGCGTTGCGCTCGCCGCCGGGATCGCGTCCGTAGGCCGACTCGACGGCCAGGGCGCGGTCCAGCAGGGTGCGTGCGGACAGGGTCGTGTCCATCAGCACGATGGCGTTCAGGAACTCCCTGGACCCCTCGGGGGCGTCCACGGGCTCGGTCTCGTAGACCGGCGAGACGTCGGTGACCCAGACCTCAGGGGTGTCGGCCAGCGAGTGCACCGCCCCCTGGAGGTTGTTGCGGCGTTCTCCGAGGTTGGAGCCGATGGAGACGACGGCTCGGCGGATCGGGTGCATCTCGCCGGTGAGGCTGTCGGCGTCGACGATGTTGGGGTTCGGGCTCTCGGTCACTGACGGCTCCGTCTGATGGTCAGGGCGACATCGTCGAACGTCGCCTGGATCGGTGCGTGCGGCTTGTGCACGGTCACTTCCACGTCCTCGACCAGGGCGTTGAGCAGGCACACGTCCGCGATTCGCTGCGCCAAGGTCTCGATCAGGTCGACCGGATCGTGCGCGACGGCCGACCGGACGTCGTCCACGAGGGTTCCGTAGTCCACCGTCTCCTGCAAATCGTCCTTCGCCGCGGCCGGACGGGTGTCCAGGCCGAGCACGAGGTCGATGATGAACTCCTGGCCGTCACGTCGTTCGAAGTCGAAGACGCCGTGGTGCCCGTGGACGGCGAGGCCGCGCACGGCGAGGCGGTCCCCTGAGTCGGGCGCGAGGTGGTCGGTCATCGTGCCCCGAGACTACCGGCGGTTTCCCACCGACCGGTACCGCCGTCCCACCCGGTCAGGCGCGACAGCGCCCTGACCTGTGGGAACGATCACGTGGGTTCGTCGCCGCGCCACCGGTTGACGACCTTGATCGCGTCCAGACTTCCCGGGACCTCGTGCACCCGGACCGCCCAGACCCCCTGGATGGCCGCGATCGTGGTGAGGGCCACGTTGGCGGCCTCCCGGTCGTGCACGGGCCGCGGTGTCCCGTCCGGTCCGGCGAGGAGCGAGCCGAGGAACGACTTGCGGCTGGATCCGACCAGGATGGGCACCCCGAGGGCCTCCAGCTCCGGCAGCCCCCGGATCAGCTCCCAGTTGTGCACGGCGGTCTTGGCGAAGCCCAGCCCCGGGTCGATGACCAGCCGGGCCGGGTCGACCCCGGCCGCCGCCGCCGTCTCGAGCCGCTGGGCCAGCTCGTCGCGGACCTCGGCCAGCACGTCGTCGTAGGACGCCAGCTGCTGCATCACCGCGGAGTGGGCTCGCCAGTGCATCACGACGTACGCCGCCCCGTGGTCGGCCACCACGTCGAGGACCTGGGGGTCGGCCAACCCGCCGGACACGTCGTTGACCAGCACCGCACCCGCCTCGAGGGCAGCCTCGGCCACCTCATGCCGCATCGTGTCCACCGAGACGGCGACCCCCTCGGCCGCGAGCGCGCGGATCACCGGCACCACCCGGCCCCGCTCCTCGGCGACCAGCGGCCGGGTCGCCCCGGGTCGCGTCGACTCGCCGCCGATGTCGAGCAGGTCGGCGCCCTGCGCGCGCAGCAGCAGCCCGTGGGCGATGGCGGCGTCGGTGGTGGCGTGCTCGCCACCGTCGGAGAACGAGTCGGGCGTGACGTTGACGACGCCCATGACCAGGGGCCGCGACAGGACCGGCAACCCGGCGCTCCACGACTCCCTGGTGATCATCGCAGGAGAGTCTGCCTCACCGGGCGGCGTTGATCAGCGAGATCGCCTCGGCGCGCGTCGCGGGCCGGTGCATGATCCCGCGGACGGCGGAGGTGATGGTGCGCGCCCCGGCCTTGCGCACGCCGCGCATGGTCATGCAGAGGTGCTCGGCCTCGATCACGACGATCACGCCGCGTGCCTCGAGGATGTCCACCATCGCGTCGGCGACCTGCGTGGTCAGCCGCTCCTGCACCTGCGGGCGCTTGGCGTAGACGTCGACCAGCCGTGCCAGCTTGGAGAGCCCGGTGATCTTGCCGTTCTCGTTGGGGATGTAGCCCACGTGGGCGACCCCGGTGAACGGCACGAGGTGGTGCTCACACATCGACCAGAGCTCGATGTCGCGGACCAGCACCATCTCGTCGTGGCCGATGTCGAAGGTGGTGCTGAGCACCTCCTCGGGGGTCTGGTGCAGACCCTGCGTCAGCTCGGCGTAGGCCCTCGCGACCCGGGCCGGGGTGTCCCGCAGCCCCTCGCGCTCCGGGTCCTCGCCGATGGCGTAGAGCAGCTCCTTGACCGCGGCGGCGGCCCGGTCGTGGTCGAACCCGGCGACCGCGCCCTGCCCGCCACCCATCGGGTCGACCGTCATAGGCCGGAGGAGGGTGGGCTGGGCGGGCCCCCGTGACCGAAGCCCGGGTCACCGTGGACGTCACCACCCGCACCGGGAGGGGTGATCACGACCGCGGTCTGGTTGTCCTCGGGGAGGGCACCCTCGGCCGCGGCGGCGCGGACCTTCTCGGGGATGACCACCGGCGGGATGGCCGACGGGTTGCGGTCCGGCGAACCGGTCCAGGCGGGCCGCCTCGCACGGCGGCGCAGCGGCTCGAAGATGGCGGCGATCTGCTGCTTGTCGAGCGTCTCCTTCTCCATCAGGGCCAGGACGAGCGAGTCGAGCACGTCCCGGTTCTCCTCCAGGATGTCGAAGGCCTCCTGGTGGGCGGTCGCCAGCAGCTTCTTGGTCTCGTCGTCGACGATCGCCGCGACGTCCTCGGAGTAGTTGCGGGTGTGCCCCATGTCGCGGCCCAGGAACGGCTCGCCCTCGGTCTCGCCGAGCTTGATCGCGCCGAGCTTCTCGGTCATGCCGTACTGCGTGACCATCGCGCGAGCCAGCGAGGTGGCCTTCTCGATGTCGTTGCCGGCGCCGGTGGTGGGGTCGTGGAAGACCATCTCCTCCGCCGCCCGGCCGCCCATCATGTAGGCCATCTTGTCGAGCATCTCGGAGCGGGTCTGGGAGTACTTGTCCTCGTCGGGCAGCACCATCGTGTAGCCCAGCGCCCGTCCGCGCGGCAGGATCGTCACCTTGTGCACGGGGTCCGTGCCGGGCAGCGCCGCGGCGACGAGGGCGTGGCCACCCTCGTGGTAGGCGGTGATCATCCGCTCCTTCTCGCTCATCAACCGGGTGCGCTTCTGCGGGCCGGCGATGACGCGGTCGATCGCCTCGTCGAGCGCGGCGTTGTCGACCATCTTGCCGTTGAGGCGGGCGGTCATCAGGGCGGCCTCGTTGAGCACGTTGGCCAGGTCGGCGCCGGTGAAGCCCGGCGTACGCCGTGCGACCGAGAGCAGGTCCACGTCGGGGGCCATCGGCTTGCCGCGAGCATGCACCTTGAGGATCATGTTGCGCCCGTTGAGGTCGGGGGCGTCGACGCTGATCTGGCGGTCGAACCGACCGGGACGCAGGAGCGCGGGGTCGAGGACGTCGGGACGGTTGGTGGCGGCGATCAGGATGACCCCGCCGCGCACGTCGAAGCCGTCCATCTCGACGAGGAGCTGGTTCAGGGTCTGCTCGCGCTCGTCGTGCCCGCCGCCCATGCCGGCGCCGCGGTGGCGACCGACGGCGTCGATCTCGTCGATGAACACGATGGCGGGGGCGTTCTCCTTGGCCTGCTCGAACAGGTCGCGCACCCGGGAGGCACCGACACCGACGAACATCTCCACGAAGTCCGAGCCGGAGATCGAGTAGAACGGCACGCCGGCCTCACCCGCGACGGCGCGGGCGAGCAGCGTCTTGCCGGTTCCTGGCTGGCCGTAGAGCAGCACGCCCTTGGGGATCTTGGCCCCGACGGCCTGGAACTTGGCCGGCTCCTGCAGGAACTCCTTGATCTCACCGAGCTCCTCGATGGCCTCCTCGCACCCGGCCACGTCGGCGAAGGTGGTCTTCGGCATGTCCTTGGTGATCAGCTTGGCCTTGGACTTCCCGAACTGCATCACCTTGCCGCCGCCGCCCTGGACCTGGTTCATCAGGAACAGGAACAGGCCGATGATCAGGATGAAGGGCAGCACGGTTCCGAGGATCTGGCCCAGCAGGCTGGGCTTGGGGTTCTCGACGTTGAAGTCCTCGATGGTGCCCTTGTCGACCTGCGTCTGGACCTGCCTGACGAGGCGGACCTGCTGGCCTGCCACCCAGGTGGACATGACCTTCTTGCCGTCGTCGAGCGTGGCCTGGATCTGCTGCTCACCCCCGTCACGGAAGGTGATCTCCTTGACCTTGCCCGAGTTGATGTTCTCGACCATGGCCGAGGTCTTGATCTCGGTGTAGCCACCGTTGGGGACGAGGTACTGAAGGGCCAGCAGGACACCGACCACGGCCACCGGGATCCAGAGCCATGGACTACGCACGATTCGCTTCACCGCGCAATACTCTCAGGTCGGTCCCAAGCCGGGGACCACGCTCACGAATAGACGTGTGGGGCGAGGGTTCCGACGTCCCTGAGGTTGCGGTACTTCTCGTTGTAGTCGAGTCCGTAACCGACCACGAACTCGTTGGGGATGTCCCAGCCGACGTACTTGGGGTCGATGTTCATCTTCTGCGCGTCCGGCTTGCGGAGCAGCGTGCAGATCTCCACCGAAGCGGGGTTGCGCGAGTTCAGGTTGGAGGTCAGCCACATCAGGGTCAGCCCGGTGTCGATGATCTCGTCGACGATCAGGACGTGGCGTCCGCTGATGTCGGTGTCGAGGTCCTTGAGGATGCGCACGACGCCCGAGCTCTTGGTGCCCGAGCCGTAGGACGAGACCGCCATCCAGTCCATCTCGACGTGGCGGTTGAACGCCCGGGCCAGGTCGGCCATCACCATCACGGCCCCGCGCAGGACCCCCACGATGAGCAGGTCCTCGCCCTCGTAGTCCCGCTCGATCTCCCGGGCCATCTCACCCAGCCGATCGAGGATCTGCTCCTCGGTGAACAAGATGTTGACCAGGTCACCCTCGACGTCAGCTGCGTCCATGGGTGGAAGCCTGCCACAGCCGTCGGGAACCGCCGTTGCCGGTGCGCAGGTCGCGGACGATGATGGCCAGATGAGCCACACCGCCAGCGGCACCTTCACCGTCGACATCAGCCCCCGACCGCCCGACCCCGACACCGAACGACTGGGGCAGATGCAGATCCGCAAGGCGTGGACCGGTGAGGTCGAGGCGACCGGGTGGGGACTGATGATCTCCGGAGGCGACCCGGGGGCCGGCAGCGCCGGCTACGTGGCGATGGAGTTCGTCGACGGGCACATCGGCCCCCTCGTCGGCGGCTTCGCCCTCCAGCAGTTCGGCACGATGCGCGACGGGAAGGCCCACCAGGTCTACGAGATCGTGCCCGGCAGCGGCACCGGCGAGCTGGCTGGGATCACCGGCACCCTGATGATGGACGTCACCGACGGCACCCACCACTACGCCCTGTCCTACGAGCTGCCCTGAAACCCCTGCACGCATCGGGAAGTCTCGACCGCTCGCGTGCGTTGGACCAGGCATGCACCTCTCCGTCCTCGACCTCGTTCCCGTCCGCACCGACCAGACCACCGGCGACGCGCTCGCCGCGACCCGCAGCCTGGCGCGGGTGGCCGACGAGTCCGGGTACCGCCGCTACTGGGTGGCCGAGCACCACAACATGCCCGCGGTCGCGGCCACCAACCCGCCGATCCTGATCGCGATGCTGGCCGGCGCCACCGAGCGCATCCGGGTGGGCTCCGGCGGCGTGATGCTGCCGAACCACGCGCCGCTGGTGATCGCCGAGCAGTTCGCGCTGCTCGAGGCGGCGTACCCCGGGCGGATCGACCTCGGCATCGGCCGCGCCCCCGGCTCGGACCCGGTCACCAGCTTCGCGCTGCGCCACGGCGCCGGTGGGGTCGAGGACGACGCGGTGTCCCGCTTCCCGACGTACGTCGACAACGTGGTCTCCATGATGAGCCCCGGCGGTGTGGGCCTGCAGGTGCAGGGCCGCACGCACCCGCTGCTCGCGACGCCGCACGCCACCTCGGTGCCGCCCGTGTGGTTGCTGGGCTCCTCGGACTACTCGGCCCGGCTGGCCGCCGAGCGTGGCCTGCCCTACGTCTTCGCGCACCACTTCTCCGGCCAGGGCACGGCCGAGGCGCTGGCGCTCTACCGCTCGACCTTCCGTCCCTCCGAGGCGCTGGCCTCCCCGCGCACCTTCCTCACGGTGAACATCTCCGTGGCTGAGAGCGAGGAGGAGGCCGGGCGCCTGGCCCTCCCGCAGCTCGAGGCGATGGTGCAGCTCCGCACCGGCGGCACGCTGCGCCCCCAGCGCCTCGTCGAGGAGTCGGAGAAGGACCCGGTCGCGCCGGCCCACCAGGGCCTGCTCGCGTCGATGCGCGAGCGCTGGGTCATCGGCTCCCCCGCCTCCGCCGCCCGGCAGGTCGCCGAGCTGGCTGCGACGTACGACGTCGACGAGGTGATGGTCCACCCGGTCGCCGGCGCCTTCATCGGGACCGACCCCGACACCGCCCCGGCCCGCGAGAACACCCTGCGGCTGCTGGCGGACGCCATCTGACCCCCTCACTCCGGATAGTCCGAGACGAAACCGTCGTTCTGGAGGCCCCGGAACGACGGTTTCGTCTCGGAGTATCGAGGGTTGTGCGGGGTGCCGTCGGACGTCATACGGGCTGATCGTCCGGACCACCACGTCGTACGACGTCCCGGCGAAGGTCATCCGAGCTGGTCGTCCCAGGAGCCAGGACGTATGACGGGGACGCCAGCGTGCGCGGGTGGCCCTTGACGAGCCGGCCCGCCCGAACCGGAGGAGGGGCCGGAACGTCAGGGACTGCGTGAGCCCGGCACTCCGGGTAGTCCGAGACGAAACCGTCGTTCTGGGAGCCCCGGAACGACGGTTTCGTCTCGGACTATCCAGCGATGGCGGTGTCCGGCCCGAAGACCAGCACCCCCGCCCGCCGCGAGGCGCGGACGTGCCCGGGCAGGTCGACCCACTTCTGGCCGTGCCAGTCGGTGACCAGCCTGTCGATCTCGAGCACGTGGGAGTGGAAGAGCTCGGCGGCCAGGGCGCCTGACTCGAGGGCGGCGAGGCGCAGAACGCGGGTGCGGATGGGCTCGGGCAGCGACGCCACCTCGTCGACGAGGAGCCCGCCCTCGCCGCGCGTGGAGGTGAGGGCGGCAGCGGCGGCGGCGTCGAGGTACGCCGTGTCGGCGCGTAGCAGGTCGGCCGTCCGGGCGAGCGTCGCGGCCACTCCTGGGCCGAGCTCCTCCTCGAGCATCGGCAGCACGGTCGTGCGGACCCGGACGCGGGTGAAGCGGTCGTCGCTGTTGTGCGGGTCGGTCCAGAACTCGATGCCCTCCACGAGGCACGCCGTCTCGGTGTCGGCGCGGGTGAGGTCGAGCAGCGGCCGGCGGTAGACCTCGAAGGCCCGCCGCATCCCCTGCAGCGCCCGGCCACCCGACCCGCGGGCGAGCCCCAGCAGCACCGTCTCGGCCTGGTCGTCCAGCGTGTGCCCGAGGAGCACGGCTCGGGCCCCGAAGCGCTCCGCGATCTGGGCGAGTACGGCGTACCGCGCCTCTCGTGCCGCAGCCTCCGGCCCCACCCCCGGCGCCTCGACGCGGACCCGTGCGGTCACCGACTCGGCCACACCGAGCGCGCGCATCTGCTCGACGACACGGTCGGCGTGCTCCCCGGATCCCTCCTGCAGGCCGTGGTCGACGGTCGCACCGATCACCTGCCAGGACCCACGCTCGGCCTCGAAGACGGTCGCGGCCAGCAGGGCCAGCGAGTCGGCCCCGCCCGAGCAGGCCACGACGACGGTGTCACCGGGCTCGAGATCGGCGAGCGTGCGTCGTACGGCGAGACGCACCGCGGCCACGGAGGGATGGAGCGACATCAGCTGGAGCTCAGCCGTGCACGCGGGCGATCCACAGGGAGGGATCGAGGATCTCGGACTTGGTCGGCAGGTTGGCCGGCTCGGCCCAGACGGCGTTGAAGCCCTCCATGCCGACCTTGTCGACGGCGGCGCGGACGAAGATGGCGCCGTCGCGGTACTGGGCCATCTTCTGGTCGAGCCCGAGCAGCCGCCGCAGCAGCCGGTCGAGACCGCCGACGCCCTTGCGACGCTGGGTGAACTTGCGGCGGATGTCCTCGACGGAGGGGATGATCTCGGGGCCCACGCCGTCCATGACGACGTCGGCGTGCCCCTCGAGCAGGCTCATCACACCGGTGACCCGCTCGATCACCACCTTCTGCTCCGGGCTCGAGAACAGGTCGATGAGGCTGCCGTCGGACTTGCCGGACACCAGGTCGCCGACGCGCTTCACCGCGTCCGCGAGGAGCGCTCCGGGGTCGGTCTGGACGGAGCCGATGATGTTGCCCATCTCCGAGCGGAGGTGGTCGGTCATCCACGGCACGGCCGTGAACTGCACCCGGTGGGTCTCCTCGTGGAGGCAGACCCAGAGCCGGAAGTCGTGCGGGTCGGCGTCGAGCTCGCGCTCGGTGTGCACGATGTTGGGCGCGACCAGGAGCATCCGCCCCTGCTCACCGGGCTTGTCGTGGAACGGGTCGAACTGACCCAGCACCTTCGACCCCAGGAAGCCGAGCATCGCGCCCAGCTCGACGCCAGTGATGCGGGAGCCGATGGCCTCGGCCACGGGGCCGGGGGCGCCCTTCTTCTCCTGCAGCTTGTCGATGAGGGGCGCGATGATCGAGGCGAAGCCGTCGGCGTTGGCCTGCACCCAGCCAGGTCGGTCGACCACGAGCACGGGCGCGGTGCGCTCACTGGCGACCAGACCGGTGTACTCGCGGACCAGCGGCGTCGAGCGCTCCGCTCCGGCCCGCAGCTCCTCCACGGCCTCGACCGCCTCGTCTCGGGACACCTGCGGACCCTCACCAACGAGCCGGGACCCCACCTTGACGGCGAGGTCCCAGTCGATCATCCCGGGCCGCCCGGCGGGCCCGGCGGCCCCAGCGGGTCTGTCTGCGCTCATGATCACGACCCTACGCCGCAGGTGCACGCGCCCAGGGCGCCTGCGATGCGGTCGATCAGGGTCTGCGCCTCGAAGTCCTTGGGCGACGGCACCTGGTCCGCGACGAGCACGAACGCCATCCGGGTGCCGTCCACGTCGTCGGTCGTACCGGCCAGTCCGTGCACGCCGGTGAGCGTTCCCGTCTTGGCCCGGACCCGGCCCCGGGCCTCGGCAGGCCCCTTGGCGAAGCGGTACTGCAGCGACCCCGTGAAGCCGGCCACGGGCAGGCCGGTGAACACCTGGCGCAGCTGCGGGTGGTCAGGGCTCTCCGCCAGCTGGAGCACCCCGGCCAGCAGCTCGGGGGTGAGCTGGTTGCGGCGCGAGAGGCCGCTGCCGTCGTACAGCCGGCTCCCGGCCACGGGGACACCGAGCCGTTTGACCACCCCGAGCACCGCCGCCGCCCCGGCCAGGAACGAGCCCTCCTGCCGCTCGGCCAGCCCCACGTGGCGGGCCAGCACCTCGGCCGCCTGGTTGTCGCTCACCGCGAGGGTCCGCTCCACGATCTCGCCGAGCGGCGCGCTGGAGACCGTGGCGACGTCGAGCGCACCTTCGGGCAGCCGGGTGGGGGTCACCTGTGACCCGACCTTGAGGCCGTTGCTCCTCAGGGCCGACCGGAACTGCTCGGCGGCGCCTGCGGACGGGTCGGCGAGGAAGCCGTAGCCGGTGGGGTCCGTGCCCTCGTCGACCCAGAGCGAGGTGATCGGCGAGACCACGTCCTCCGAGATGTACGACGCGGGCCAGGCGGGGTTGACCGAGGGGCCGCTGAAGTAGGAGTCGTCGTAGGCCAACCGGACCCGGGTGACCTTCATCGTCTGCAGCTTCTCGACGGCCATCCGGGCGAGCGTCTCGATGTCGGCGCGATGCGGGTAGGCCGCCCGGGCGGCTCGGGGCGAGCTGGCCAGGAACGGGTCGCCGCCGCCGACGAGCACGAGCTGTCGGGTGCTGGGGACCCACCTGACCGTCGTACGGAAGCGAACCATCGGACCGAGCGCCTCGAGGGCGGCCGTGGAGGTGACCAGCTTGGTGGTCGACGCCGGCGTCACGGTCGGCGCACCGGTGCGGTAGGCCGCGCGGCCGGTGCTGAGGTCGGTCACCAGCACGCCGATGTGCTTGCCGAGCACCTTCTTGCGCAGCAGCGGCTGCACGGTGGCTGCCACCCGGGCCGGGTCGACGGCCACGGCCGTGCTCTGACCGGCCACTGCTGGCACGGCGCCGGCGGCAGGCAGCTTGAGCCCCTCGGGAGGGAGTACGGCGGAGGGGTTGGTCGTCGGATCGGCTGCCGACCCGCCGAGCCATCGCTCCCCCAGGTCGAACCGGTAGGTGGCGAACGCGGTGGCCAGCAGGGCCAGGACGACGATCTCGGCGGAGAATCGAACCAGCCAGTGGCGTTTCTCACGCAAGGCGCCTCAGGCTCCCATCGATGTGCCGTCCGGTCGAAGTGCTGCGAGACTATCCCTGTTGCGCCCCGGAACGGGTGCGCACGTCTGTCGGAAGGAAGATCTGTGGAGTTCGACGTACTGGTGGAGATCCCCAAGGGTGAGCGCAACAAGTACGAGGTCGACCACGAGTCCGGTCGCATCCGCCTGGACCGCACGCTGTTCACCTCGACCGCCTACCCGGCCGACTACGGCTTCATCGAGGAGACCCTCGGCCAGGACGGCGACCCGCTCGACGCACTCGTGATCCTCCAGCAGCCGACCTTCCCCGGCTGCCTGATCCGCTGCCGCGCGATCGGCATGTTCCGGATGACCGACGAGGCCGGTGGCGACGACAAGGTGCTGTGCGTCCCCGCGGCCGACCCGCGTCTGGAGCACCTGCGCGACATCAACCACGTCTCCAAGTTCGACCGTCTCGAGATCCAGCACTTCTTCGAGGTCTACAAGGACCTCGAGCCCGGCAAGTCCGTCGAGGGCGCCAACTGGGTCGGCCGCCACGAGGCCGAGGCCGAGGTCAACGCCTCGTTCAAGCGCGCCAAGGACCACGCCGAGGAGATTCGGGTCAAGAGCGACGCCAGCCCCGAGAGCGGCCGCACCCCCGAGCACTGAGGCTTCCCGCCGGGGCGTCACGGGTCGTCATACGTCCTGGTTCGGGGCTGCCGGGCTGAGCAGCCACGGCGGCGCTGACTCCGTCGTACGGACAAAACGGGCGGGGTTCGTGGGCAGTCCCTGATGTTGCTGGGTGTTGCAACGCCCCTCAACGGCCGGAATCCCCGGTCGCCCGGGGAAACCTGCACCGCTACCGCTTCTCCCCGCGGAAGTACCCCACCGCCCCCGACCGCGTCACCGCGACCGAGGAGAACCCGGCCTCCGCCAGCCAGTCGCGGACGTTCCTGGTGGTGGCACCGGGGCCGAGGAGCCCGGCGAAGCGGCCGGCCTGACGCATCGGGAGGTAGCGGAGGCCGGTGTCGTTGAGCAGGGCGCTGCCGGTGAGCACGCCCCCGACGCGCACCACGCGGCCCATCTCGCGGACGGCCTGGTGCGGGTCGGGGAAGCAGTGCAGGCCGGTGAACGAGACGACGAGGTCGAACTCCCCGTCGGCGAAGGGCAGGTCCCCGACGTCGGCGATCACCGGCTCGACCTGGGCCGCGACCTGACGGCGTCGCGCCACCGCGACGGTCCGGTCGAGCATGGACTGGGAGATGTCGGCGGCGAGGTAGCGCACCCCCTGGCCGGGACGCAGCCCACGCAGGGCGACGCCGCCGCCGCACGGCACGTCGAGCACCGAGGATCCGGCCGGCTGACGGCCGATCTCGGCGGCCGCGGCGTAGAGCCGGCCCAGGTCGCTGCCGATCCCGACCTTCCACAGAAGCCCACCGGCCCCGGGGTGCTCGACGGTCCAGTCGTAGACCGAGGCCCACAGCGGGTCGTCGCCCCAGCCACCGAGGCCGGGGATCCGCAGGCGCTCCAGCATCAGGCTGCTCCGGGATCGTCGAGCATCTCCGCCTTGAGCAACTCCTCCGGGATCCCGAAGGCGTCGACGAGATCCCCCGCGATGGGGCGCAGCGCCCGGCACAGCGAGGAGACCTCACGACTGATCGCCTTGGACCGGTTGCTGGAGAGGCGGCCGTGCTCCATGAACCAGCCGCGGTCGGCCTCGATCGTGGAGAGGGCGTAGAGGTCGCAGAGCTGGTTCAGCGCGACCAGGTTGTCGCCGTCCGTCATCATCGCGGTCTTCGCCACGAAGGCCTCGAGGACCAGCCGTTCGACGTGCGCGCGGCCGGCCGCGATCACGTGGTCCTGGACGTTGCTGAAGACCTCGACGGCCGACGTGCCGTTGTCCATCCCGCGCTTGAGCCTCCGGGCGACGCCGGAGAGGATGTGCTCCTCGCGCCAGCGGAACATCGCCAGCTGGTACTCCGGGTCGAGCAGTCCGGCCTCCTGGTCCCAGCGGTCGTCGCTCCCGCCGGGGAGCACGTCCTTGATGCGCTCGAGCAGCTGGTGGGCGCTGGTCCGCTCGATCACCGTCCCTACGGCGAGGTTGGCCACGAAGCGCACCATGCCGAGCTGGTCGAGCTCGCCGAAGGAGGAGGAGTAGTCGGTGAGCAGGCCCTTGGCGACCAGCTGCAGCAGGACGTGGTTGTCGCCCTCGAAGGTCGTGAAGACGTCGGTGTCGGCGCGCAGCGCTCCGAGTCGGTTCGCCATCAGGTAGCCCGCGCCACCACACGCTTCGCGGCACTCCTGGATGGTCCTGCTGGCGTGCCAGGTGCTCAGCGCCTTGGTGCCCGCTGCACGCGACTCCAGGGCGCGCCGTTGGCGGTCGGGGGCCTCGGTGGTGGAGAGCACGTTGTGCAGCTCGGCAACCAGGATCTCCTGGCTGAAGTGCAGTGCATAGGTCGTGGCGAGCAGGGGGAGCAGACGGCGCTGATGCAACCCGTAGTCGAGGAGCAGCTCCTCCTGGTCGGTCTCGGGCGCGCCGAACTGGCGACGCTTGTTGGCGTACCTCACCGCCACGGCGAGCGCCACCTTGCTGGCGCTGATGCCGGCCCCACCGACACAGACGCGTCCCTGGATCAGGGTGCCGAGCATCGTGAAGAAGCGGCGATCGGCGTTCTCGATGCCCGAGGAGTAGGTCCCGTCCTCGCTGACGTCGGCGTAGCGGTTCAGCATGTTCACCCGCGGCACCCGCACGCCGTCGAACCACAGCCGGCCGTTGTCGACACCGTTGAGCCCGATCTTGGTCCCGTCGTCCTCGATGCGTACGCCGTCCAGCGTGCTCCCGTCCTCGTCGCGGATGGGTACGACGAACGCGTGCACGCCCTCGGAGCCGCCATCGATCTCCAGCTGTGCGAACACCACGGCCAGCCGGGCGTGGGCGGCGGCGTTGCCGATGTAGTCCTTGCGTGAGCGGTCGTCGGGCGTGGTGATCACGAACTCCTGCGCCTCGGCGTCGTAGGTCGCGACGGTCCCCAGCGCCTGCACGTTGGAGCCGTGGCCGGTCTCGGTCATCGCGAAGCAGCCGAGCAGGTCACCCCTGACGAGGTCGGCGACGTAGGCGTCGTGGTGGTGCTCGGACCCCAGCTGCAGGATCGCGCCGCCGAAGAGGCCGAACTGCACGCCGACCTTGACCAGGACGGAGAGGTCCCCGAAGGCCATCGTCTCGAAGCCCGCGACCGAGGCGCCGATGTCGCCGCCCCCGCCGTACTCCGTGGGGAAGCCGAGACCGGTGGCCCCGCTCCGCGCCATCTCGCGCACCACCTCCAGGACCCGCTCGCGGAACTCAGCGATCGGCAGCTCGATCGCCTGGTCGAGCACGCCGGCGTGCTCCACCAGGTGCTTGCGGGTCATCTCACGGACCTCGGCGTACGTGCCGTCGAGCAGTGCGGTCAGGGCTGGTACGTCGACGTCGGGCTGTGCGTGGTCGGCCATGAGTGGCACTCTGCCGCATCACGATCGGACCCGTCACCGGTTCCCCGAATGGTGGTCACCGGGGCCCGTGGAGCACGGGTCAGGGGCGAGCGACGAAGTCCGGGTACCAGGTGTAGATCGAGTTGTAGCGCACGTTCAGACCGGTGCGCGGAGCCTCGATGAACTGCCCGCCGCCGAGGTAGAGAGCGACGTGGTGGATGCCGCTGGGGCTGCCGTTGTTGCTCCAGAAGAGCAGGTCTCCCGGCCGGGCGTCGGCCATCGAGACCCGCGTGCTCTGCGAGAACTGCGCGACCGAGTAGTGCGGCAGCGCCACCCCGGCCGTGCCCCAGGCCTGCATGGTCAGTCCGGAGCAGTCGAACCGGTCCGGCCCTGCGGCGGCCCAGAGGTAGGGCTTGCCGAGCTGCTGCTTGGCGTAGGCGATGGCGCGCTGAACGGCGACCGCCTGGTTGGGCGCGGGGTTGGCGACGGGCGGCGGGGCCGGGCTCGCGGCGGGGATGATGGTGGTGTCGCCGGTGCTGGTGTTCCCGCTGGAGGAGGAGTGCGTGGGCTTGGCGTCAGCGGCCTTCTTCTTGGCCTCCTTCGCCTCCTTCTTCAGCGCGGCCTGCTCGGCCGCCTCCAGGGCGCGTTTGGCGGCGGCTGCCTTCTGCCTGGCGATCTGCTCGAGGGCATCGTGACGCTGGGTGGCCAGGCCGAGGGAGATGTTCTCGGCCTTGGCGACTGCGACCAGCAGCTGCTGCTTCTGGTCCGAGATCTGGTTGGCTGCGGCTCCCGCTGCGCTGGCTGCCTGCCCGGCGGCGACGGCGAGGTCCTTGGCCTCGGCGGTGAGGGCCTGCTGCCGGTCCTGGGCCTTGGCGGCCTTGGCGACGTAGGCCTTCGCCTGCGCGGACGCGGTCCGGAAGGCGTCGTAGCGCGCTTCCATCGAGTCCCCGGCGCTCTCGACGACGGCGTAGCGGTTCATCAGGCCCTTGGGCCCTTCGTCGCTCATCATCGCGGTGGCCGTGTTGAGCTCGGTGCCGTTCTGGTAGCTGTCGGTGACCAAGGTGACGAGCCCGGACCGCTGACGCTCCACGCTCTGCGCGGCCTGGTCGGCCTGCACCTTGGCCTGGGCGCTGGCTGTGCGCGCCTCGTCGAGGCGCCACATGGCACCGTTGTAGGCCTCGGCACTGGCCTCGGCGGCGACCGAGGCGGTCTCCATCCGGGCGGTGGCGGCTGCGAGCGCCGACTCGAGCTGGGCCACGCTCTCCTTCTTGGTGGCCACCTCGGCCTTGGCCCGGTCGACCTGGGCCTGGCTGGGTACGGCGGACCCCGTGCTGCTGCCGTGAGGGCTGGGCTTCTCGTCCGCGGTCGCGACCCCGGTGAGCGGAAGCGTCATCGCGACGGTCGTGGCGGCTGCCAAGGCCATGCGTGCAACGGGGCGCACCGGACATATCCCTTCGTAGTGGGTCTCGCATCGCTTCCCCGCGACACGAGACAAACCAGACGTTAGGCGTCACAGGCCCCACATGGAACACGTTTAACACAATTACAACGGTGTAATACGCGTGTCGACTTGACAACTACACCGTTGTAACTCATCAATCACTCCTGTCACACATGTCTCAGGGGTCACTCCAGCCACCCGGTTGGGTGGGGAGAACGCCGCATCCGGGCAGGGTGAACCGACCGGTGAGGGTCAGGCCGTGTCCGCGTCGACGGGCACGTCGCTGGTCGTGGTCGTCGGATGCGAGTGTCGCCCGTGCTCGTCGAACCTCTGCCCGGTGGCGAGACCACCGAGGTAGAAGGAGATGAAGGCGATCACCGCCCCCGCGATGTCGTCGGCGATGTAGTGCCAGCCGAAGTACGTCGTCGAGATCACCACCAGACCCATGTAGGTCCAGAGGGCGATCTTGATGAGGCGGTGGCGCACGGTGTACTGCGCCACCAGGGCCATCAGGAGCGTGACGCCGACGTGCAGGGACGCGAAGCCCGCGACGGACTGGACCCCGCTGGCCAGGGGATCGTTGAGCACCCCACGTCTGCCCCAGTAGAGGGCGGACTGCAACGCCGAGACGCCGGTGGCGTCCAGGTCCTGGTAGAGGAACGGGAACATGAAGTTCGGGCCGAGCGTGGGGATCATGTAGTAGCTGGCGGTGCCCAGCGTCCAGCAGATGCACTGGGCCGTGACGTACCAGTAGCCGAAGCTCACGTTGCGCGACCAGACCAGCCAGATCGTCACCGAGATCGGCACCATCGGCAGGAAGATCAGGTAGATCCACGAGAGGGCGTGCGCAGAGACCGTGGTGCCGAGCAGGTTGTGCAGCAGCACGGAGGGGTCGTGCCCGAAGAGCAGCCACCGGTCGAGCGAGTGCAGCTCGTAGTCGCCCCGCACCCGGGAGCCCCGCGAGCGCACGAAGGGCAGGAAGTTCTTCAGGTTCCGATAGCTGACGTAGGTGACGTAGAAGCAGATCAGCCCCAGGACGACCAGCGTGATGCGGTCGCGGGTCCAGTGCTCGCGGATGAGCAGGCGTGCCTCGCCGCGGAACCGGGCGACCTTCCCGCGCGTGCGCCACAGGGTCCGCGGCACGATGTCGGCGACGAACGCACCCAGGACCAGCATCGGGAGCCGCACCCAGGCCGGGCCGAGGAAGCCGTCGGGATCGCGCAGCGGCCGGTCCACCGCGAAGCTGGTGAAGACCGCGAGAGCACCCATGACCAGAGCGATGGTCACCATCGTCGAATAGGCCCGCCGGTTCACAAGGCTCAAGTCTAGGGTTCGATGCCTACTGCTCCAGCGGCACGGGCGCGATCCGGGACGTGTCGAGGGCCACACGCACCTGTGTCCCCACCCGGACGTCGGCACCTGGGTCCGCCACCGCGGGCAGCGAACCCACCCCGTCGACGTCGAGCTGCACCCGGACCTGGTCGGGGGTCACGCGCGCCTCCTCCACCCGTGCCGTGAGTGCCCCCTCGGGGGTCACGTGGAGGGCCGAACGCCGCAGGGCCACGGACTCCCAGCTCGCCGTGGGCACCGCGAGCTCGCGCAGCCGCCGGGCACGAGCGCCGCTCAGCACGGTCGCGTAGCCCAGGAACTGGGCCGTCCACCCGTCCGCCGGGCGGCTCCACACCTCGTCCAGGGTCCCGCTCTGCACGATCTCGCCGTCGCGCATCACCGCCATCCGGTCGGCCACGGCGAAGGCCTCCTCCTGGTCGTGGGTCACGAGCATCGCGGTGGCACCAGCCGAGCGGAGGATGTCGTGCAGGTCGCCGGCCAGCCGTTCGCGCAGGCCGCGGTCGAGGGCCGTCAGCGGCTCGTCGAGAAGGAGCAGCCTCGGGTCGACCGCGAGCGAGCGGGCCAGGGCCACCCGCTGGCGCTCACCTCCCGACAGGGTGGCCGGCCTGCGCCCGGCGTACCCCTGCAGGCCGACGAGCTCCAGGAGCTCGGTCACCTTCTCCCGCTGCGCGGCCCGGCTCCGGCGCCTCAGCCTCAGCGGATAGGCGATGTTGGCCGCGACGTCGAGGTGCTCGAAGAGCTGGCCGTCCTGGAACATCAGCGCGAAGCCGCGCCTGTGGGTCGGCACGCCGGCCAGGTCGTGCCCGTCGTAGGCCACCGCACCCGAGGCCGGGTGCTCGAGACCGGCGACCGCCCGCAGCAGGGTGGACTTCCCGCACCCCGAGGGCCCCAGCACCGCCACCACCGACCCGGCCGGCACCTCGAGGTCCACGTGGTCCACCGCGATCGTCGCCCCGAAGCGCACCGTCAGGTCGCTCACCCGGAGTCCGCTCATCTCAGAAGGCTCCCATCGAACCCACGCGCAGCCGTTGTACGGCGAACATGACCGCGGCCGTGGTCGCGGCGAGGACGACCGAGGCCGCCATCGCCATCCCGAAGTTCTCCGCCCCCGGGTGCCCGATGAGCCGGTAGATGACCACCGGCAGGGTCGGCCGGTCGTCGCGGGCCAGGAAGCTGGTGGCGCCGAACTCACCGAGGGAGACGGCGAAGGCGAAGCCGGCAGCCGCCAGCAGGGACCGCCAGGCGACGGGCACGTCGACGGTGAGCAGGACCCGGAGCGGCCCGGCGCCCAACGAGGAGGCGGCCTGCCGCTGACGGTCGTCGATGGAGCGGAGCACCGGCGCGACCGTTCGCACGACGAGCGGCAGCGCCACCATCGCCTGGGCGATCGGGATCAGCAGCGAGGAGCTGCGCAGGTCCAGCGGAGGACGGTCGAGGGTGATCAGGAAGCCGAAGCCGACGGTCACCGCGGAGACCCCGAGCGGAAGCATGAAGAGCCCGTCGAGAACTCCGGTGAGCCGGCTACCAGCCGGCCGGGACACGAGGAAGGCCACCACCGAGCCCAGCGAGAGCGCGAACAGGCTGGCCACGAGGGCCGTGCTGAACGAGTTGAGCAGCCCCTCGGTGGCCGGGACCAGCAGGGCGTTGCGTTCCCCGGTGGTGTTCAGCGCCCGGTAGTTCTGCAGTCCCCAGCTCTCCCCGCGGCGCAGGGAGGCGAGCACCAGCGACGCGAGGGGGGCCATCAGGAACACCACGACGGCCGCGGTCCACACCAGCACCGGCACGTGTGTCCGGCGAGGTCGCGGGACCTGCCTGGTGGTGCGGTCGATCGGCACCACGTGGCGGCGGGTGCGGGCGGACACGGCGAGCAGGGCGGTGATCACGAGCACCTGGAGCACCGAGAGGGCCGCCGCCCCGGTGAGGTCGAGCTCCTGGGTGGTCAGCAGGTAGATCTCGGTCTCGACGTTGGCGTAGCGCAGGCCACCCATCGTGAGCACGACACCGAACGAGGTGGCGCAGAAGAGGAAGACGACACTGGCGGCGGAGACGATCCCGGGGAGCAGCGCCGGCAGGGTCACCGTCCGGAACACCTGGGCGGGACTCGCGCCCAGGGCCGCGGCGGCCTCCTCCCGTCGGGGGTCGATCGCCTCCCAGAACGACCCGACGGTGCGTACGACGACGCTCACGTTGAAGAACACCAGCGCCGCGACGATGGCGGTCGCCGTACCGTCCAGCCCCAGCGCTCCGAGCGGACCCGACGGTGCGATCAGCTGGCGGAAGGCGACCCCGACCACCACCGTCGGCAGCACGAACGGCACCACGACCAGCGCCCGGACCAGGTCACGACCGGGGAACCGCAGCCGGTGCAGGGCGAACGCCACCGGCACCCCCGCCACCAGGGCGACGACCGTCGCGCTGGCCGCCGACCAGAGCGTGAACCACAGCACCCGGTGCACCCGCGGCCGGGCGAGCACCTCCAGCACCTGCCCCGGAGCGAAGGTGCCGTCCGGCCAGAAGCCACGGGCCAGCATGCCGCCGACCGGGTAGAGGAAGAACGCTGCCAACGCGGCCAGCGGGACCGCGGCCAGGGCCACGGTCCCCCACCGGCCCCTCCGGCCCGGTGGCCGACTCCGGCCCGGGCTCACTGAGTGGTGAGGTCTCGCCACTCACGCAGCCAGTCGGTGCGGTTCGCGCTGATCTCGGACGGCGCGACCGAGAACGGCTTCGGTGCCACCTCGGCGAACTTCGCCCACGACTCCGGCAGGGCCACCGAGGTGTCGACCGGGTAGACGTACATGTTGTCGGGCAGCGCCGCCTGGAACTGCTCTCCCAGCATGAAGTCGATGAACTCCTGCATGCCCTCGGGGTTCTTCGCGCCCTTGAGGACACCGGCGTACTCCACCTGGCGGAAGCAGGTGTCGAGCAGCGCGTGGGTCGTGGGCTCGGTCTTCCCCTCGGGGATGGTGAAGGGCGGCGAGGAGGAGTACGACGTGACGATAGGCCGGTCTCCCCCGCCACCACCGGCCGTGAAGTCGACCTCGTAGGCGTCCGACCAGCCCGAGGTGATCTTCGCGCCGTTGGCCATCAGCTTCTTCCAGTAGTCCTGCCAACCACTGGCCTCGGCCCCGATCGTGGCCAGCAGGAAGGCGAGCCCTGGCGAGGAGGTGCTGGCGCCGGGCGTCACGAAGAGGTCCTTGTAGGCCGGCTTCACGAGGTCCTCGAGGGTCTGCGGTGCGGGGATCTTCTTGTCCGCGAACCAGGTGTCGTCGACGTTGACGCAGACGTCGCCGTAGTCCACGGGGGTGAGCTGGTCGGCGCCGTCACCCTCGAGCCGGAAGGTCTCGGCCGACTTCGGCAGCACCTTCGTGGCGTACGGCGAGAGCACGCCCTCGTCGACCGCGCGCGAGGCGAAGGTGTTGTCGATGCCGTAGACGCCGTCGGCCAGGGGTGAGTCCTTGGTCAGCACCAGCTTGTTGGTGAGCTGTCCGGCATCGCCCTGCGGCTGCGCCTTGACGGTGATGCCGGTCTTCTCCTTGAACGCGGCCAGCACCTCCTTGGACATCGCCCACGAGTCGTGGGTGGCCACGACCAGGGTCTTGGAGTCGCTCCCGGACGAGCCGGACGAGCCACCTGAGGAGCCACAGCCGGCCACCAGCGCGACCGCCAGCAAGGCGGCGATCAACTTGGACAGGGCGACCCGGCATGGCCGCATCCTCGGGAAAAAGTGCATACGCATCGGAAATCTCCTTCGACTTCCTTCGCCGGTACTAACCGGATCAGGTTCAAGGGTCTGCGACTGCTCGCACTCTCAGCGCCGTGACGGCGCTCCCCTGTCGGACGGGATCAGCCTAGACCCCAGGGGGTGGACCCCAGGAGGCGGTCGCCTGGGATCGGGGCGGACGACTCAGGATGCGCCGAGCTCCCGCGCGATGGCGGCGACGTGGGCGTCGTCGGTGCCGCAGCAGCCTCCGACCACGCGCAGGTCGGGCAGGACCCGGTGCAGCTCGCCGTAGTGGCGGGCGAGACCAGCGATGTCCCCTCGGTCCAGCTCGGTGGCGTCGTCGAGCTCGGCATGACTCTTGGTCGAGGAGTTCGCCCGGACGCCCTTGAGCCGCTCCAGCCACGCGCCGGCCCCCTCGAGGGCGGGGAGGAAGTGGGTGGGATGCGCGCAGTTCACCATGAAGTACGCCGCCGCGCCGTCGGTGGCGTCATCGACCTCCACGACCGCCTCGGCCAGGGACTGCCCGGACGGCAACCGCCCGTCCGTCTCGACGGTGAAGGAGGGGACCACCGGAACCCCCTCGGCGCCTGCGGCCCGCACGATCCCGATGGCCTCTGCGACATACGTCATCGTCAGGGCCGAGACCAGCTGCGCGCCCCCGGTGGTGAGTGCCCGCACCTGCGGCGCGTGGTAGTCCGCGGCCTCGTCCGGGATCATCAGCGCACCCGGCACGTAGCCGTCCCCGCGAGGCCCGATCACCCCGTTGAGCACCATCGGGATCGCTGGGCGCGTGCCGGCCAGCTCGGCGACGAAGTCCACGGACCGCCGGTTCGCCGCGGCCAGCGCGGCCGCGTCGTACCCCAGTCGCGTGCCCCAGTCAGAGTTCGCACGCCAGGTCGGGGTGTCCAGGACGAAGCCGGTGCCAGCTGCCTCCGCCAGGTCGAAGTAGGGCGTGAAGTAGCCCGCGATCCGTGACCGCCCGTCGTCGGAGTCCAGCAGGGGGAACGCCGCGAAGTCCGGGAGGTCAATCCTCTCGCGGAAGACCAGAGTCGTCTCCAGGCCGCCGTCGCTGAGGTAGACGGCTTCACCGGTGAGCTGAGGGAGCGGACTGGTCGCCATGGGTGGTCCTTCACGGAAGGTCGTGCGCTGCTCCTCGCATCCTGCCCCGACATCACGTCGACCGCGAGACCGGTCAAGACCAGCGGTGTACGACTCAGACGGTGTGGTCACCCAACGGCTGGAAGCGGACCGTCTCGCCGTCGAGGCGGCGGACTCTGCCCTGCAGGGCCAACAGCTCGAGATGGGCCAGGGTCTCGAAGGCCGCGAGCACCCCGTCGAAGGGGCTGAGCTCCTCGCGGGTGCGTTCGTGGCGGGTCCACGGCAGCTCGCCTGCGACCTCCCACGCCGACTCCGCACCCGACTCGACCGCCTTCAGTGACTGGTCGAGACGTACGTCGTGGTGCGCCACCAGCTCGTCGATGCGCACGTGCGAGGAATCGGTGACCGGGCCGTGCGCCGGCAACAGCTTCAGGTCAGGCAGCGCCCGCACCTTCGCCAGCGAGGTGAGGTAGTCACGCAACGGCTGCTGGACGTACGCCGGCTCGAAGCCGATCGAGGGGGTGATGGTTGAGAGCACGTGGTCGCCCGCGAACAGCAGCGCGTTGGCGTTGTCGGCGAAGACGTAGTGGCCCTGCGTGTGTCCGGGGGTCGACAGCGCGTCGAGCTGGCGGGCTCCGACGTCGATCACCAGGTCTCGGTCCAGCCACTCGTCCGGCATGCCGTAGTCGTCGGTCGACGGAGGCTTCGGGGGCATCATCTCGCGCCACCCCTCGGCCAGCTCCTCGGCACCGGCCGAGCGCAGCCGCGTCACGTTGGGGTCGGCGTTGCGGGCGTCACTGTGGATCAGGTCCATGGTCGCCTTGTCACCCAGTCCCAGCGAGACGTGGGCGCCGACCTCACGGCCCACCACGGAGGCCTGCGTGTAGTGGTCCCTGTGCATGTGCGTGACGAGGAACCGACGGATGTCGCGCACGGTGTAGCCGAGCTGCGCGAGACTGGCGTCGAAGATCTTGCGGGACTCCGGGATCGCCCAGCCGCCGTCGATCAGCACCAGGCCGTCGTCGGTCTCCAGGACGTAGACGTTGACCGCTCGCAGGCCGTCCATCGGCAGTGGAAGCGGCAGCCGGTGCACGCCGGGCGCCACCTCGAAGGCACCGGGCTCGGTCCACTCACCACGCCCGGCGCGGTCCGTGACCCGGCCGGTGCCGGGCTGCGTGGGGCTCACGGTCCGGACGCTACCAACCTTCACCCCCTGGCGTGCGGCAGGTCCGTGGCCGGCGGCAGGTCGGGCACGACGACCGAGCCGTGCGGCCGCGTGGCGGGCCGCGCCCCGCCCGCAGCGTGGTCGATCCCCTGCCGTCCTCCCGCTGAGGCGTCTAGGCTGGCCGCCACGGTCATTCGACCTGGCTCGAGCAAGAGGGCCACCCGGATCGCTGGCACCTCAGTGACCCCGTGGCCCCTCTGTCGGAGGGGAGGCGCGTTGATGTCGTCCGCGCCTGCCCGCCCCCTGCTCGATCGCGTCGCGACCTCCGAGGCCCGATGAGGTCCAGCACGGTCGACGACCAGCTCGCTTGGCTCTGTGGCAGCGCCGTGGAGCTCACCGGAGTCACCTGCTGTGGGGTCAGCATGGTGACCAGTGGTGGCCAGAGCGTGACCGCACACGCGTCCGACCTGCTGGCCGGCGCCGTCGAGGACCTCCAGCACACCCTCGGTGAGGGACCGGGGGTGGCCGCGTCCGACTCCGGTGCGGCCGTGCTGGTGCCGGACATGGTGGACCTCACCGACGTCAACCTGGGGCAGTGGCCCACCTTCGCCAGGGAGTCGGCGGCTATCGGGGTCCGCGCGGCCTTCGCCTTTCCGCTGCTGCTCGGGACGGCCAGCATCGGGGCGTTCAGCCTCTACCGCACCACGGTCGGTGGGCTCAGCCCGGACGAGCTCTCCCAGGGGTGGATCAGCGCCGACGCCGTGGCCCTGACGCTGGCGGGTCCGGAGGAGCACCTGCACGAGGCGGGACACCTCGACCCGATGCGGGTGCACCAGGCAGCGGGAATGGTGATGGTGCAGCTCGGCGTGCCCATCGACCAGGCGCTGCTCCGCATGCGCGCCGCTGCCTACGCCGAGGGCAGCACCGTGGACGAGCTGGCCGAAACGATCGTGCGTCGACGTCGGCGCCTGTCGAAGGAGGAGACATGACACCCGAGAAGAAGCTGCAACGACAGGCCGCCCTGGCCCAGCGGTTCGTCGACCTGGCGGACACCCTGGTCGACGACTACGACGTCGTGGAGGTGCTCGACGGACTGATGAGCAGCTGCCTCGAGCTGCTCGAGGTCGACGAGGCCGGGCTGCTGCTCAACGACGCCCAGGGGAGGCTGCAGCGGGTGGCGTCCTCCAGCGAGGAGGCGCGGCTGCTCGAGCTGTTGCAGGTCCAGACACGTGAGGGCCCCTGCTTCGAGGCGGTGCAGAGCGGCCAGACCATCATCGTCCCGGACATCGCGACGACCAGGGACCGGTGGCCGACCTTCGCCGCGCACGCCGCAGCCGACGGTTTCCACTCGGTCTACGCATTCCCGCTGCGGCTGCGGGAGGCGACCATCGGCGGCCTGAACCTCTTCGGCGGCGAGACCCACGCGCTCGACCCGGAGGACCGGATGATCGCGCAGGCGCTTGCGGACATCGCCACGATCGGCATCCTCCAGCAACGCTCGCTCCACCGCACCTCGCTGCTCGCCGAGAACCTCCAGCGTGCACTGAGCACTCGCATCGTCGTCGAGCAGGCCAAGGGGATCCTCGCCGAGCGCGGGGGGCTGCCCATGGAGGAGACCTTCGCGCTGCTGCGGAGCTACGCCCGAAGCCACCACCTCAAGCTCAGCGACCTCGCCCACCGCGTGGTCTACCCGCCACACCTCGCCGACGAGGTGCTTGCCGCGGACGTCCCCACGAGCCCTGTTGACTGACCTCGGCCGAGACCATCGGTGTCGACCTCACGAATGGCTCTGGTCAAAGCCGCGGCCGATGTCGTAACCTCGCCGCAGGCCGGGCACCGCCCGGAACGCGCCCTCCGGGCGTGGCAGCCCGGACCCCGCTGCTGACCGATCGTTGAGTCACCAGGGGAAGCCGTGCACAGCAGGACCGACCAGGACCCGATGCCATGTCGCGTGTCCCGAGGTCGACTGTTGGCGGTCCACCCTCCGAGAACCCAATTGCCCAGGGGACCGCGAACGAATCACACACCCTCCAGTTCGGTGTGGTTCGTTGAGGGGGGTCCGGTCCCCTCGGCCCGGGGCCTCGGGCGAGCCACACGTCCGCCAACTGTGTGGTCTCGCCCGAGGTGGGGCCAGGGTCCGAACGCCTAGGTCGGGCCTGCGCCCTCCGGTTCCTCGCCGTTCTCCGCGGCCGCTTCCCTGGCGTCGTCCTCGTCCCGGGGAGAGGCCGAGAACGTGACCGTGACCTCCTCGAACCCCTTGTGGCGCTGGGCGCTGGCGTAGCTCGTGTAGGCCTTGCGGTCCGCATCTGTCAGCTTCACGGAGTCGGTGAAGGGGGTCAGCAGCGCGCGCGGCCAGAGTCGTCGGGTGACGACGACGTTGAGCTCGATCCCCAGCACCGCGATGACCGAGGCCAGGAAGATCAACCCGATGAGGCCGAGGACCACCCCGAACGTCTGGTTCATCGAGGAGGTCTCCCCGAGCACTCTCTTGACGTACGCCGTGGACACGGTCTGCAGCACCTGCCACAGCACGGCGACGAAGATGCCGCCGGGGGCGGCGTACCACCAGGTGTGCCCGCGGGCGGTCGCGATCCGGAACAGGAGCGTGAGCACGAACGCGGTCAGCGCCACGGTGAGGATCGTCACCAACCACTGCAGGGGCATGCTGAGCCGGGCGCCGAAGACGTCGGTGTTCTTCCCGGCCACGGACATCACCGTCACCGCGAGCACCGAGAACCCCGCCGCGATCAGCAGGAGCAGGCTCTTGAGTCGCAGCAGGAACGGGTTGGGCCGGCTGTTGCGAGGAACCGACCAGGCGATGTTCATCGCGTTCTGGATCGCCGACCCCAGGCCGAGCGAGCCGTAGAGCGCGATGAGGGCCCCCGCGACCACGGCCCCGGTCGAGCCCGTCAGACCCCCCGGACGCCCGAGCTCGTCGCCCACCACCGGGAACTGCGCCAGGGTGGACTCGAGCACACTCTTCTGGAACTCGGGGTTTCCCTGGAGCACGAACCCCAGGATCGAGGTGGCGAGCAGCAGCAACGGGAAGATCGCGACGAACGCGTAGTAGGTGATGATCGCGGCCAGGTAGTTGCCCTGGTCGTCGAAGAACTTGTAGACGACCGCGATCGGCAGCCCGATGGCGGGAAATCGTCGCTGGGCGTCGTCGACCGCGTCCGCGATTCCTGCCACGTCTCGAAACGTACCCTGCGCTGCGGCATCGCGGGCGCGATCAGGACCGTTCGGCAAGCCGCTCAGCCGAGCCCGGTCCCGGGATCGTCCAGGACGTCGCGCCATGAGTGCCGCGGCTCGTAGCCGAGCATCTCGCGCGCCTTGTCGATGGCGTAGAAGGTCTCGTCGCGGCCCATCTCGCGGCGCACCTCGACGCCGTCGTAGAAGCGCTCCTTGACCTCTGTCGTCGTCGCGGCCACGGACATGTCGGCATTGGCGACGTTGAAGACCTCGTAGCCAAGCCCGTCGGTCTCCAGACAGCACTGCACCATCTGTCCGAGGTCGCGCGCGTCGATGTAGGCGAACACGTTGCGCCGCCGCAGCGACGGGTCGGCAAGGAAGGCAGGGAACATCTCGGCATACTCGTGCGGCTCGATGACGTTGTTGATCCGCAGCCCGTAGACGTCCGCACCGGTGCGGGCGTGGAAGGAGCGCGCGGTCACCTCGCTGGCCACCTTCGACATCGCATAGGCGTCCTCGGGAACCGTCGGGTGCTCCTCGTCGACCGGCACGTAGTCCGGCCGCCGCTCCCCTTGGGCGAAGCAGATCCCATAGGTCGTCTCCGAGGAGGCGAAGATGATCTTGCGCACCCCCAGCCGCGTCGCGGCCTCGAGCACGTTGTAGGTGCTGAGGACGTTTGTCGCATAGGTCGTGGCGTCCGAGGAGAGCAGGATCCGCGGCACGGCGGCGAAGTGCACGACGGCGTCGTAGGTCGGCTTCTCGGGCAGGTCCAGCTCGTCGAGGGTCGCCAGCCCGGCCAGCGCCGAGTAGGTCTCACCGGCATCGGTGAGGTCGACCTTCAGGTCGGCGACGCCTGGGTGCTGGAGAGGGACGAGGTCGGCGTTGGTGACGTGGTGGCCCTGCTCGGCGAGGTACGGCGCAACGTGCCTGCCTGCCTTGCCGCTACCACCGGTGAAGAAGATGCGCATGACTCCGTTGTACCCGGAACCTCCCGACCCAGTCCTCGCCGAGCCCGGTCGCGGGACCGGTGCTGCTGCGCAGAACGATCGGTTGGCCGTCACACACCGGGCTGCACCGCATCGACGCAGGCGACCGGCGCAGGGCCTTCACCTGAGCCAGCACCTGCGAGACTGGCCGACGTGCCGATGCAGCACTTCAGCGACGTCCCGGAGGACGCCCCCGCAGACCAAGCCACGGGTGGTGAGGTGGTCACCCT
The DNA here is from genome assembly GCA_963843775.1 of uncultured Actinomycetota bacterium. Taxonomy (GTDB): domain Bacteria; phylum Actinomycetota; class Actinomycetes; order Propionibacteriales; family Nocardioidaceae; genus Marmoricola. The sequence goes on along the minus strand of CAWJLT010000009.1, from coordinate 121,990 downwards.
CGTGGACCGCTCCGGCACGGTCGTGGGCACCGCCGAGCGGTCCGTCGTACGGCGGGACAACCTGCGCCATGCGGCGACCGCGGTACTCGTCCGTGACGACCGCGCCCGGATCTACGTCCATCGCCGGTCCCCGGAAAAGGACTGGGCCCCCGGGGCCCACGACGCCGCCGCAGGCGGGATGCTGACCGCCGGCGAGGAGCCGGCCGGGTCCGCCGCGCGGGAGCTCGCCGAGGAGCTCGGGATCACCGGAACCGTCCTGAGAACGCTGGGCCTGTCCGTCTACGAGGACGACAGCACCCGCTGCGTCGAGCACTGCTTCGAGACCACCTGGGACGGCCCGGTCACCCACGCCGACGGGGAAGTGGCCTGGGGAGCGTGGATGACGCTCGCAGAGCTGGACCGGAACCTGGCCGATCCGACCTGGCCCTTCGTCCCCGACACCCGGGCGCTGCTGACGCGACTGGCTGCCACCGGCATCGGCGACTACGCCGCTCTGGTCTCGTTGCGCGCCGGCCGGTGACCGAACGGTCAGGGACCAACCCCCCTCGCCGCCGGCGGCAACGCCGAGCTCGGTGCCGCGGGGGCGGACAGCGGGTCGGCGGGTAGGGCGGCGACCTGGTCTCGGCACCACGGACTGATCGGCCGCGTCCCGTCGAGCACGCCGCCCCGGAAGTCCGCCCAGTCGACCCAGATCAGGTCGTCGACCTCCGCCGGGTCGGGCCGGGGGTCCCCCGCTGCGGTCGCGACGAAGACGGGGCACATCTCGTTCTCGACCACGCCGTTGTCCATCACGGCCCGGTAGCGGAACCCCGGGAGCAAGAGGCGGATGTCCTCGGCCCGGACGCCCACCTCGGCCAGCACGCGGCGGCGTACAGCCTCGGCCGGGTCCTCACCCGGACCGGGGTGTCCACACACGCTGTTGGTCCACACACCCGGCCAGGTCGGCTTGCTCAGGGCCCGCCGGGTGAGGAGGATCCGACCCCGGTCGTCGAAGAGGTAGCAGGAGAACGCGAGGTGCAGCGGGGTGTCGGCGTGGTGGACACCGGACTTGGCGGTGGTGCCGATCGCACGGCCCTCGTCGTCGAGCAGGACCACCAGCTCGGGGGCGCTCATGCCGGGCTCGCCAGCCGGTGCTCCGCGACCGCGGTTCGGGCCCGGGCCGGGCCGATGCCCTCGCCGGTGCGGGCGGCGGTGAACTCCTCCGGCGGGCGGCGGTGTCCGGGCAGGGCCCCGCGGACGGACAGGATCTGCATGGCCGACTCCTTCATCGATGGTCGTGCATCTGGGCGGGACCGGAACGCGCGACGAGACCGGCCGTGAGACCGGCTGCCAGGCGAGGGGTGATGCGACCGCGGCCAAGACCCATCTCGACGAGATCATCGAAGACCTGCGAGCGGCGACCGGCCGCGCGGATGCCGGCGTCGACCACGATGGGCGCACGTGAGAGGCGGGACGCGGTCCAGGTGTGGCGCAGGTGGCGGGCGAGCAGGCGGCGTACGCGGCGACGGTGGTCGGCACCGGCCAGGCCGGGGTTGCCGCGGCCGATCGCACGGGCTGCCGCGCGGCCGGCGCCGACCCCGGTCACCACGGCGTAGTAGATCCCCTCACCCGTCAACGGGTTGACCAGCCCGGCAGCATCGCCCGCAAGCAGGACCGGACCGTCAGGCTGCTGCCAGCGCCAGCCCGACAGCGGCAGGTGATGCCCACGCCAGCGCTCGCCGTGGGCCACCGTCCCCGGAAGCAGATCCTCGAGCTGCTCGAGGAGCAGGGCGCGGGACAGCCCCTGCTCGCCGGGGCCGGTCGAGCTGCCGAGCAGCTCGCCGTAGCCGACGTTGGACAGACCGTCGCCGCGGTCGAAGGCCCAGGCGTACGACGGCTGGCGGCGCTCGCCGTACCGGATCACCTGCAGGCCACGGCGTACGACGTCGGTGGGTGCGTAGCCCCGCAGCGCGAACGCCTGGTTCGTCGCCGCCGGCAGCCCGGCCGCTGCCCGCACCGACGAGTGAGCGCCGTCGGCCCCGATCACGACTCGTGCAGTGATCCGGCCGTTGAGGACGAGTCCCTCCGACCAGGGCTCCACCGTGACCACCCGGGCACGGACCAGACATGCGCCCGCGTCCACGGCCCGCTCCACGAGACGGGCGTCGAAGACCTCGCGTGGAATCACCCACGCAGGCCTGGCCATCCGGCCTTCGACAGACTGGGCGCCGCGCGAGAGGGCGAGGCGCTCGAGCGGGGTCCAGCCGTCGGTGAGCCCGGTGACCCCGACCTCCGCGAGGACGTCGAGGACGTGCGGCGCGATGCCGTCGCCACAACACTTGTCCCGGGGAAAGTCGGACCGGTCGAGGAGCACCACCTTCAGCCCGGGGGCGGTCGCGAGCACCGCGAGCGCGGCGGCGCTCCCGGCCGGTCCGGCACCGACGATGGCGACGTCGCAGGTCAGGGTGTCCGGGGTGGGGTTGCCGGGGCTGGTCATTGCGCCCCTACCAACATGGCGGCGTCCAGGAGGGCGATCGCGATGACAGCACGGAACGGGGTGCGGTCCTTGCCGAGCAGTGCCAGCACGCAGAGGAGCGCGACGACCGCCAGGGCAGGCGCCAGGAGCAGCCAGGAGGGGTCGGGGGACCCGATGGCGATCGTGGCGGTCGCGAGCACGAGCGCGGCCACCGCCACGGGCGGGGTCCACCCCGGGCCCAGACGGTGCGGGAGGCCACGGACTCCCGTCGCGGCATCGTCCACGAGATCCGGCAGGACGTTGACCAGGTGGGCGCCCACGCCGAGCAGGGCACCCGCGACCACCATCCACGGCGGGGGGACCCGGGTGGAGTCGTGGGCGAGCTCGACGAACGCCGGCAGTGCACCGAACGCGACGGCGTAGGGCAGCCACGACCACACGGTCGACTTCAGCCTGAGGTTGTAGAGCCAACCCATGGCGACCAGACCGAGGTGGACGAACCCCGCAGTGACTCCGCACGCGAGCGAGAGCACCACCGTGGCGGCCACTGCCACCGCACAGGCGACCCGAACGCTCTGCAAGCTCACGGCACCACTGACGAGTGGCTTGTCCCCCCGCCCCACGGTGCGGTCGCGCGCGACGTCGATCAGGTCGTTCGACCAGCCGATCGACAGCTGACCGGTCAGGACGGCCCCCACCACCAGCGAGGCAGTGCCCGAGGTGAGTCCCGCCGATGCGGCGAGCAGCGCGCTCAAGACGGTGACCGCGAGCACCGGGCCGGGGTGGCTGGCCGCCGCAAGCCCGGTGGACGCACGACGAATGCTCACCGGTGCAACGTACCCAGCAAGCCCACACGCATCGCGCGTGCCACCCACCTCCAACCGGTCACCCGGGCCAGCACAGGAAGCCAGCACCGGGGCGGGTCAGGCGCTCGCCTGGGCGAAGGGACGTCACCCTGGCCTTGAGGCACCCCGCTTCCCCTTCTTGGTCTGGCCGGCCGGTCGGTCGGTCGGAAAGGGCTGGTAGCCGTGGTGACGTCCCTGCAGGTACTCGTCCACGTGCTCCTGGTCTTGTCGCCTCTTCCGAAGGGTGGCGCTGCCTTCGGCCGCGTTGGTTCGGGCCGTTTGCTGATTGATGAGCCCGGCGAGATACCGCAGGGTTTGAGCGACTCGCTGGTGCATGGTCGGCCTCAAGGGGATGCTGCTGGGGTGTTGGTTCATCTGCGAACGCGTCCTCTCGCGAAAGGTCTGACACGGTTGTGGGGGTGGTGATGCGGGGACACTCATCTGCGTGAGTGGTGCCCCCGCACCCCCCCTCTTTCCGCACCCACGACAACGATGCGGAACCTTTGGGCGACCGGGTAGGACACCGGTCGGACGGTGCTGGGACACCCAGATCAGGGGTCGGCGTAGCGGAGATGACCCTCGGTGAGAAGACCTGGAAGTTGTCCATTCCGTAGTGCCGCACCCACGCGCCTCTGGCGAACGATGGTGGCACGGTGGGCCTCGATCGCGGGGCGTTCGAGAACGTGACACTCGGAGGGAGCGACCCTGGCCGCCTCTCGCCATCGAAGCAGCGTGTCCAGCACGCCGACACCGGGGTAGCGGGCGTCGCTGTGGGGGAAGAAGAGGTCAACGGACATACCGTGCTCCCTCGAGAGGGCTGTCGCGGCGATCCGATCTCGTGCCGCTGGCTGTTGTCCCAACCAGAAAACTGAACCTACGGGAACGGCGTCAGGGTGTCTACCGCCGAAATTGGGCATCGCTCGGAGACCCACCGCGACTGCGTCCGCGATGGCATTCGGACAAAGCGACGCTCGCTGACCCCTCTGTCACGAGCCGGCAGGGCTGAGCGTCAGCACCCGCCGACCGGTGCCTACGACCACCACGTCCACCTTGGTGATCTGGTCCTGTTCCGCGCCCGTGGCAGCATCGACCTCGCTGGTACGCCCCTGTACCGCACGCCAGGTGCCGACCTGTTGTGTGGCGCCGTCGCTGGTGTGCACGACCAACGCGTAGGAGGGAGGCGACGTCGCACCCCAGTCCCCGCCCGCGTAGGTGCAGGACAGGTGCATCCGAGTCCCCCACGCCACCGTTTGCAGCACCACGCTTACCTTGAGCGCATGCTGATCGACCTGGGTCATCTCTTGGGCCTGGACAACGGTGGTGTCTGGTCGGGATCCGAGGAGGGAGACCCCGAGAAGTACAGCCAGGATGACAGCCGCCACCGAGGCGAGAACGGCGACCAGGCGGATGCGCCAAGCCTGCCGCTCCACGCTGCGCAGCAGTTGCGGCAGCAGCGTGCCGGAACCGGCGGCAGGTTCTCGGGGTCGATGAAGGCGGACTCGTCGAGCCGAGCGAGAAGCCCGGGTATGCCCGCAAGGCCGCGTACAGCGCGCGCACAGCTGGCACACCCGGCCAGGTGCTCCTCGAAGGCTCGTCTCTGCGAAGGTCCGAGGGCCCCGAGCACGTAGGCCGCGTCGTCGTGCACGAAGGGATCGTCGCCGCTCATCCGGTGACCCCCATCTCTTCCAGCGCGAGTCGCAACGCCCGCAGCGCGTAGTGGGCGCGAGACTTGACCGTTCCCTCGGGCACCCCCAGACGGCGAGCGGCGTCAGTGACCGTCCGCCCCTGGTAGTAGCACTCGTGCAGGACTTGGCGGTGATCGTGAGAAAGGCGGCTCATGGCCTCGGCCACAACCCACGACTGGAGCATCTGGTCGACCTGGTCCTGCTCCTGCCCGATTTCCGGCGGCTCCGCGGTGACCGTCTCGGGACGAACCCGCCGGGAGCGCCACTCGTCGATCAGGATGTTGCGGGCAACGGTGAACAACCATCCCCGCGCCAGAGCAGCCGGCTTGGTCAGCACGGCCGGGTGATTCCAGGCACGCAGCAAGGTCTCCTGACACACATCCTGGGCCCGGGCCTGGTCATTGTCGGTGAGGTGCAGGCAGAAGCGCCACAGGGCTGCGGCATGCTCGTCGTGCAGCGCCCGCATCAGCTCTTCCCGATCCTCGGGCACAACGCCTCCTGCTCCGGGAACGAGACTCACGAGCCGGTTCGACCCTGCCGCGCTCCGGGCTTCGCCGTCAGTCGTGCCAGATACCCTTCCTGCCTCGCCGCCACCACCCCCAGCAGTATCGCCCCGACTTCAGACACGGCCGCCACCCAGGCATACCAGCTCCAGCCGGTACGGATGCCGAACAGGCCGACGGTCGCGGCGATGAGGAAGGCGCCGAGCGTGCTGACGCCGAACCCGGACAGCAAGAAGAGCGGAATCCAATGTCTCCACCGCAGCAGCATGACCGCGAGGACCAGGCCCGCGAGCACATTGACCAGGAAGAGCGCACCGACCACGCCCTGGTCCTTGACGCCGTCGAACCACAGGTAGAGGTGGATGAGGGCGGAGACCACCGCCATCACCGCACCGATCGCTCGAGTCCTCACGGTCACCTCCGATCGCGATGCGTCTTCCGACGTCCAACGATGTCCTCACCCTTGACGACGGTGGTGGGCACCATTCGGTTCACGGCGTGCGTGGACGATCCCCACTGAAAGCGCTCAGGAACCGGTCACGCAGAGCGTCCATGCGCCAGACCGGCGCCTCCGGCAGCGGCCGTAACCCCGACGTCCACCCCCAGCCCGAGATTCCGGCGACCACCTCCGGGTCGCGGGCGATCACCGTGACCGGTACGTCGTGGCCAGGATCGGCGCCGCTGACGTAGTGGTGCGGTTGGTGGTCACCGAGCATCACCACCACCAGATCGTCGTCGGGGTAGGTGGTGAGGAACGAGACCAGCGCGCGCAGCGTGTATTCGATGGAATGCCCATAGGCCTGCCGGACACGGGCTGAGTCGCTGAAGACCTCCTCGGCTGAGTCTCCCTGCTCCGGCATCTGGTCGAACACCGAGCCGTCACCCACGTCACGCCAGGGGACAAGGCGCGGCAGCGGCGCCCACGGATGGTGGCTGGAGACCAGGTCGATCTCGGCCATCACCCGCGGCCGGTGCACAGGTAGCAGCTCCTCGGTGCGGAAGTGGGACAGGACGTACTGGTCCGGCATGGCGGCATACCCGAACTTCGGGCCGCGGTAGCCGACGTTCCCGGCGTCGTACGAAGCGTCGAAGCCGTAGAAGTCGGACCCCTCCGGCCAGGCCCGGGTGTTGGCGGGAACGTCGAAGACGGTGCGCCAGCCTGCCCGGTCGAAGGCTCCGGTGAGCGTCAGGCGCTCGGTGGCGAGCAACTGGTCGTAGCGGCGCTGGCTGTCCACCCAGATCCCTGCCTGCAAGGTCGAGTGCGCCAGCCAGCTGGCCGCTCCGAACGTGGGCGAAGTCAGGTAGGCGCTGTTCGACCGGTAGCCCGCTCTGCGCAGCCGACGGGTGCCGTTGTCGAGAACGGCTTCGACACCGAGGGCGAAGGAGCTCCCCTGGACTGCCGCGCGCCCGTAGCTCTCGATGAACACCAGCAGCACGTCCTTGCCACGCAGGCGCTGCAGCAAACGGTTGCCCGGCGTGGCGGCGAACCGGTCCGTGGCGATCTCCTCGGCGAATACCGCGCGGTCACGCAGACCGGCACGCACGTCACGTACCTCCTCGACAGCCAGGGCGGCAGAGACCGACGAGAGCACGGTGTGGCCTGGCTGCGGGTCCAACCCGGTCATGCCCACCAGGAGCGCAAGCGCAGGGATTCCGACGACGATCCCGGCCGCCGGGCCGCGGTGCCGCCTGGCGAGCCAGCAGACCCGCTTCGTCGCCAGCGGCATCATCACGAACAGAGCCAGGGCAAGGCAGCCGGTGAGCGCGGCGACCACCAGCGCCAACGGACGTCCCACGGAGTCCGCGAGGACGCCGACCGCCGAGTTCAGGTAGACCCAGTCCTCGACGGGGTCGAAGGGACGGTCGAGGACCGCTGTAAAGGCGGCGTTGAGCGACTTGAGCACCACCAGGGTGGCGGCCAGCAGCCCGAATGGCACCGAGAACGCGCCGCCCCATCGATCCGGCAGCAGCACCACCACAACGACCAGGACCAAGCCCTCAACTGGGATCCGCACCAGCAGCCACGGCGACAGCTCGCCGCCGCTCGGCGCGACCAGCGCGATCCAGACCAGGCCGACGGCGAGCCCGGAGACGACCGAATCCCACGGCACCGCAAACTCCCTCCGCTCGCCGGCCGAGGACTCTGCAGCCACACGTTCGCGGACCTCGCCGGCGAAGGAGACCACCAGCAGGGCCAGTGCCCCAGCCAGCGTCGCGATCGTCACCGAGCGGGGCAGCAACCCGCTCGCCGCGACGACCAGCACCACTCCCTGGATCGCGGCGATGACCTTGCGGGCAGAACGCGGGGCCACCGGGCCGCGCAGGGAAGGCCACACCCGCTGCGCTCCGAGCAGCAGATACCGAGCAAGTCCGATCAGCAGCACCCACCACCCGACGGCGCCGGCGCCGGCGACGTACCCGCTCAGTGCCAGGATCAGGAGCGCATCGGTCTCCATGTCGAACCGGGCGCCTAGCTCGGTGACACTGCGCGTGCGCCGGGCAACCCACCCGTCAACGGCATCGAGCGCCAATGCCAGTCCCGAAAGCAGGACGACGGCCCGACTGGGGATCGCCTCCTGGAACGACTGCACCGCGAGACCGGCGACCGCGCAGGTGAGCACTGCTCGACTCAACGTCACCAGGTTGGCCGGACCCAAGCCGAATGACCGGTGGCGCACCAGTCCTCGCCCGACCAGGACAACCACCACCAGCTGGGCGCCGACGGCCACCGCCCACGCTGCCGGGCCCAGGCCTGCCGCGGCCCGCAGCGCCAGCAGCAGTGCGATCTCACCGAGGAACGCGGCCCCAAGGGGGAGCCAGCTTGGGTGAACCGGACTCACGAGTCCTCCGTGTAGTAGATAGCACGGTCATGAGGAACGACGGACGAACCACCGTCCTGGTTCAACAGGGGCCCGAGCACCTGGAGGGAGAGATCGCTCGTGACACGAGAGGCCCTGGCCTTCTGGGTCACCGAACCCGGCGCCGGCGAGGTCCGGGACGAGTCGGTGCCGGACCCGGCCGCGGGTGAGGTGCTGGTGCGGACCCTCTACTCGGCGGTGAGCCGCGGGTCCGAGAGGCTCGTCTTCGAGGGACGCGTCCCCCCCGACCAGTACCAACGGATGCGCGCCCCGTTTCAGGTCGGGGACTTCCCAGGCCCGGTGAAGTACGGCTACCTCACGGTCGGGGTCGTCGAGGATGGTCCTGCAGGACTGATCGGCAGGGACGTCTTCTGCCTCCACCCCCACCAGACCCTCTACGTGGTGTCGGCCGACGAGGTGACCCCGCTACCCGGAGACGTACCGCCTCGCCGAGCGGTCCTCGCCGGCACGGTGGAGACCGCCCTGAACGCCTTGTGGGATGCGCCGCCGTTGCTGGGCGACCGGGTCACCGTGGTGGGCGCGGGCATGGTCGGTTGCTGCATCGCCCGACTGCTCGTCGGCATCCCCGGCACGCGGGTGACCCTGGTCGACATCGATCCGTCCCGCTCCGCGACCGCGGCGGCGCTCGGCGTGGCGTTCGCACTCCCGCAGGACGCTGCCGGTGAACAGGACCTCGTCTTCCACACCAGCGCGACCGCGTCGGGCCTGCAGGCCTCCCTCGGCCTTCTGACCTCCGACGGCACCGTGGTCGAGCTGAGCTGGTACGGCGCCACGGAGACGAGCCTGTCCCTGGGCGGGGACTTCCACTCGCGCCGGCTGGCCGTCCGGGCGAGCCAGGTCGGCGGGCTGGCTCCGGCCCGCCAGGGCCGGTGGACACATCGCCAGCGCCGCGCCCTGGCCCTTGACCTGCTTCGGGATCCAGCCTTCGACCACCTGATCACGGGCACATCACGCTTCCTGGATCTGCCTGAGGTGATGAAGCGCCTCGCGGCCGGCTCGCTCGACGGGATCTGTCACACCATCACCTACGGGCAAGGGGCGAGGAGATGTTCAGCGTGACCGTGCGCGACCGGATGCTGGTCGCCCACAGTCTGCGCGGCGAGTTCTTCGGCCCGGCACAGAACCTCCACGGAGCGACCTACGTCGTCGATGTGACGCTGTGGGCCGAAGCCCTCGACTCACACAGTGTCGTCGTTGACATCGGGGCATTGGCACGGGAGCTGAGGTCGGTGCTGCGTGACATGGAGTATCGCAACCTCGACGACGAGCCGGCGTTCGCCGAGGTGAACACCACCACCGAGGTGCTCGCCCGCATCGTCGCGGACCGGTTGGCCGAGCAGACGTCCAACGGTGCGCTCGGTGACGAGCTCGCACATCTGCGCGAGGTCGAGGTGACCCTCCACGAGTCGGACGTAGCCCGCGCGAGCTACCGCCGCGCCCTCCTGGCGGCCCGATGAGCCGACCCAGCAGCGGGTCCGGTGGAGACCCCGGGGACGTGCTGCACCTCGTGGTGCCGCACACCATCGATGACCCGCAGCATCCCAGCGGCGGGAACCTCTACGACCTTGAGCTGGCCCGCGGCTTGCGGTCGCTGGGTCAGCAGGTCTGCGAGCACCGGGTGTGGGGGAGCTGGCCACCGCTGGCCGACTCGTCCGCGACTGACCTGGCCCGTGTCCTCGCCGGACTGCCGGACGGGGCGACCGTGCTGATCGACGGCCTGGTCGGGCTGGGCGCCGTACACGTGCTGGTCTCCGAGCACTCCCGGATCCGGCTGTGGCTGCTCCTCCACCTACCGCTCGTGCTCGCGGTCGGCGACACCCCCCAAGCCCGGGCGCAGGAGCTCCAAGCCCTGAGCTCCGCGGCCGGAGTGATCACCACCAGCGACTGGACCCGCCGTTGGTTACGGGCCAGCTACGGCCTGAAGCCGGAGCAGGTGAGCGTGGCCCGGCCGGGGGTGCATCGGTCCAGGTTGTCGACCGGCAGCCCGCACGAGGATGCCCTGGTGAGCGTGGGCGCGGTCGTGCCCGACAAGGGCTATGACGTGCTTGTGGACGCGTTGACGAACATCGCCGATCTGTCCTGGTCGTGCGACATCGTGGGGTCGTTGGACCGTGCTCCGGCTTTCGTCGACCGGCTACGGAGACACGTCCGGACGCGTGGGCTGGAGGGTCGCATCCGGTTCACCGGACCCCTGACACACGCTGGTGTCAGCGCTGCCTACGACAGCTCAGACCTGCTCGTGCTGCCCAGCCGACTGGAAACCTACGGGATGGTGCTGACCGAGGCGCTCGCCCATGGGCTGCCGGTGGTAGCCAGTCGCACGGGGGGCGTGCCCGAGGCGGTGGGAAGCGCGCCCGACGGGACGCTTCCCGGCGTCCTGGTGCCCCCCGGCGATGCCGAGGCGCTGAGCACGGCAGCGCGCCGCTGGTTGCAGGACCCAGCCTGGCGTCGGCAGCTGCGCGCCACCGCCCACCTGCGCCGAGCCGAACTGCCGGACTGGACGACGACGGCGGACAACGTCCAGGTAGCACTCCAGGACGCCCCTCACCCCACCCGAGGCCGCGCACGTGGTCTGCGCGTGGACGGTGACACACAGACCGACACCCGCACTGGGAGGGGCAGAGGACATGGCGCCCCCTAGCTCATTCGGTGCGGTCCGACTCCTGGTCCGGATCGGTGTGCCAGGCGCGGTGGTGGTGGCGCTCGTGGAGCGGTTCGGAACCGGACCGTTCCTGCAGGCCGTTGATCGGATCACATTCGACGCCTTGGGGGTGGCGCTCGTCGCGACCGCGGTGACCACCGTGTGCTCGGCCTGGCGTTGGGCCTGGATCGCCGGACGGCTGGACCTGTGTCTCGAGGTGCGATCGGCCGTGCCTGCCTACTACCGCTCGCAGTTCCTCAACCTGGTCCTGCCGGGGGGCGTCCTGGGTGACGTGCACCGGGCGCTGCGCCACGGTGACGACCAGAAGGCGCGGGGCCGCGCCTTCCGTGCTGTGGCGTGGGACCGAGTGGTCGGGCAGGTCGGACTTGTCGCGCTGGCCCTGGTCGCGGTGCTCGGGTTGCCCTCGTTTCTCCGAGGGAGCGTTGCGTCGCTGGCGTCGGCCGTGCTGGTTGTGGGTGGCCTGACGGCCCTGACGCTGGCCGGAGTACGTCGGAGGCGATGGTCTCAGGTCGCTGGACGGGCCACGGCGGCAGTGATCGCGGACCTGCGGAGGCTTTTCGCCGGAGGGGTTCCCTGGCTGCCGGTGCTGCTGTCGGTGGCTGCGGCTGCCGGGCACGTGGTGGTGCTGCTCGTGGCCCTGCGGACCGTCCGTGTCGACCTCCCCCTCCTCCAGGCCGTCCCGCTGCTGCTGGTCGTGCTGGTTGCGTCGTCACTCCCCACCAACATCGCAGGCTGGGGTCCCCGCGAGGGTGTGGCCGCCTGGGTGTTCAGCACGGGCGGGTTCGGGGCCTCGACCGGAATCACGGTCGCGGCGGCGTACGGCATCCTGACCCTGGTGGGGTCCTCACCGGGGGCGCTGGTACTCACGCTGGACGTCCTGCCGCGGCGGATCGGGGTCGGCGGCCGATGACCGTTCCGATCGTGCCGCGACCCTATGTCCTGCTCAGCTGCAGCCTGTCCCTCGACGGCTACCTGGACAACGCCTCGCAGCAACGACTGGTGCTGTCCAACGCTGCCGACCTCGACCGGGTCGATGAGGTGCGCGCCGGGTGCGACGCGATCCTCGTCGGCGCGGGCACGGTGCGCGCAGACAACCCGCGCCTGCTGGTGCAGAGCGAGTCGCGGAGGCTGAAGCGTGTCGCGCGCGGGCTCCCCGCCACTCCGGTGAAGGTCACCGTCACCGAGCACGGAGACCTGGACCCGTCCGCGAACTTCTTCCAGACCGGTGACACCGAGAAGCTGGTGTTCTGTTCCTCGTCCACAGTGGCGGACATGCGCAGGACCTTGGATGGGGTGGCCACCGTGCTCGACGGCGGCTGCCCAGTGTCGATGCATCAGGTGACCGAAGCCCTTCAGGAGCGCGGCGTTCGCCGGCTGATGGTCGAGGGCGGATCCTGCGTGCACACCCAGTTCCTCACTGCGGGGCTGACCGACGAGCTGCAGCTGGTGATGGCTCCGCTGTTCGTCGGGGACTCCCAGGCGCCGCGATTCGTCGGCGACGGTCACTTCCCCTGGGACGAGCACCGACGAGCCGAGCTGGCCGACGTCCGCCGCATGGGCGACGTCGTGCTGCTCACCTACGCCCTGTCCGAACGCTTCCGCCAGGCCGAGGACACCACCCATGCGACGTAAGCCTCCATCCACCGACGTGAAGAACGCAGCCACCACCCCGGGGACCCACACTGGCCCGAGCGACCACCCCCATCCGAGCCGGACCTCCAGCGTGAACGTCCGGTCGGTGGGTCGAGGCGGAAGACCAGGAATCGGTGGCGGCTGGGCGACTCGTCCGTCGGACAACGGTAGGACGACGCCCACATGCGTCCCCCCGCATTGACTGGTGGCAACCCCCCAAATGTTGGTCTGCCCGACTCGTTGTCCAGCTCCCAGACTCGTAGTGCGTCATGGGGAGTGGGAAGTACACAGGGGGAAACATGCTCGAGATCAAACTCTTCGGCCACACTTCGGTCGTGGTCGCCGGCCGAGAGTCCACCGACCTCGGCGGCGTCAAGCCTCGCCAGATCCTGCAGATCCTGGCCCTCGCCCAGGGCACGCCGGTCAGCAAGGAGCGGCTCGCGGACCTGCTCTGGCAGGGAGACCTGCCGCGCTCCTACCTGGCCACCCTGGAGAGCTACATCTGCGTCCTGCGCCGCCAGATCGGCTCCAGGGGCCGAGCCTCGGTCATCACCACGACCCCGCGCGGCTATGTCCTGGACGCACACCGGGTGCGGGTGGACCTGGCGGTCTGTCGCTCGTTGCTCGAGGAGGCGCGCTCGGACCCGGCCCGCTCGCTGGTGCTGGTCGAGGACGCGCTACGACTCTCGCGCGACCCCTTCCTGGGCAGCGACCCGTTCGCACCATGGACGGAGGAGGAGCGTCACGTCATCACGTGCGAGCTCGTCGAGGCCTGCGTGCAGGCCTCGGAGCAGGCACTCCGGGTCGGCAACGGACCGGGTGCGGTGAGGCTGGCAAGACGCGGGGTCGAGCTGAACGCGCTCGCGGAAGAGGCCTCGCGCCAGCTCATGGTGGCGCTCCGACAGTGCGACCGTCGGGGCGAGGCGCTTCAGGCGTACGGCGTGCTGCGGGCCGTCATGTCCGAGCGGATCGGGGTCGAGCCAGCCCCGTCCACGCGTGACCTCTACCTGGAGATCCTCCGTGAGGAGTCCCAGCCTCTCGTGTGCGGCCGTCCCGACCCGACTGAGCTGCGTGCACTGCTGGTGCTGCTTCGGCGGGCACTCGACTCGACCCCCGGGGTCACGGTGCCACGGGGGGACAGTGCCCTGTCCTTCGCCGCCGTGCAGGCCCTGGCTGTGGCCTGACTGGACTGGACCGGAGCCGAGGTCCTGGTGGCCGCCCCCGTTCTCCTAGGGGACAGTGGCGGTCCGCAGTACCTGGTGCTCCGGGCAGCCGTCTCCGCGGAAATAGGGGTGACCGAGGTGCGCGACGAATCGAAGACCACGATGCGGACCCGCGTCCTGGTGGTCGACGACCACCGCACCTTCGCCGACCTGTTGGCCCTCGCACTGGCCGGTCAGCAGGACCTCGAGTGCGTGGGCACAGCCACCACCGCGGCAACGGCGCTGGCGCTCGCGGGGCGCCTCGACCCCGACGTGGTGGTGATGGACGTACGGCTCGGTGAAGACGACGGGCTCGCCGTCACCGCCGAGCTCACCGCCCGTTCGGCCGACGTGCGCGTGGTGGTGCTCACCGCCCACGCGACCCAGTCGCTCCTCGAGCGCGCGGCCGAGGTCGGCGCGTGCTGCCTGCTGCCCAAGGATGGATCGCTGGAGGAGATGTTGGTCGGCCTCCGCTCGGCCCGCAGGGGCGGCTTCGTCGTGCACCCCACGCTCATGCACACGCTGATGACCGGCAGGCGATCCATCGATCCACCTCCGCCTGCGCTCACCCAGCGCGAGCACGACGTCCTTGCACGCCTCGCCAAGGGTGTGGACGCCCGCAGCATCGCCCGAGAGCTCGGAATCTCGGTGCACACCTGCCGCGGACACGTGCGCAGCCTGCTCGGGAAGCTGGGCGCCCACTCGCAGCTCGAAGCCGTCGCCACTGCCATCAAGGTGGGACTTCTCCATCATGACGACGCCCGCTGAGACCGACGCCTCGCCGAGCGCCGACGCCTGGCCTGGTAGGGCCACCCGCACCGGGTCGAGCCGCGCGTCGCAGTCGGCCGGTGCGCGACGGTTCGTCCGCTCCGCGTTGCGCCACTTCGTCGTCTGGAGCGCGGCGACCATGCTCGTCCTGGTGACGGCGGCGATCCTGATCGGCGGCAGCATCGCGAAGGACTCGGCCCTCCAGGAGGCCAGGCTCCGCGGAGCCACGATCGCCAACACGGTCGCAGCACCGCTCGTGGATGAGGAGGTCCGCGCGGGAGACCCCGCGGCCACCGAGCGCCTCGACCAGGTGATGCGCGCTCGGATGACCGATGGCGACCTGTCCCGGGTCAAGCTGTGGAGCAGGGACGGCACGATCCTGTGGTCGGACGAGCCGGCACTCGTGGGGCGCCGGTTCCCCCTGGAGGAGGATGTCAAGGAGCTGTTCGGCTCCCGTCGCGCCACCGCGGAGCTCTCTGACCTGACCAAGGCTGAGAACGTCGGCGAGCGCGACGAGGGGGAGCTGCTCGAGGTCTACGCCGGAACCCACGACGCCGACGCCGAGCCAATGGTCTTCGAGGCCTACCTCTCGACGGCACGGATGCGCAGCGACCAACGTCGCATCGTCTTCGACATCCTGCCGCTTGCCATCGGGGGGATCCTGCTCTTCCAGCTGACGGTGTTGCCGTTGGCGGTCTCTCTCGCCCGGCGCGTGCAGCACGGCGAGTTCGAGCGGGTCCGGATCATGCGGCAGGCCCTGCTGATGGCGACCCAGGAGCGGCGCCGGATTGCCGACGACCTCCACGACGGCGTCATCCAGGACCTGGCCGGGCTCAGCTATGCGATGCGAGAGGTGCAGTCCCACCTCCCCCTGACCCCTGAAGCGGCCGGCGCCCGCGAGGCCGTCCGGCGCACGACGGAGGTGCTCCGTCGCGACGTGGCCGCCCTGCGCTCCATGCTGGTCGAGATCTATCCCCCGGACCTCCAGGGGGCCGGCTTCGAGAGCGCCGTGCGCGATCTGGTCCGGCAGGCGCGCGAAGCTGGGGTCGATGCGGAGGTGGAGGTGACCCAGCCCTACGCCGAGTCCCTCGACGCGAGCAGGCTGGCCTACCGAGTGGTGCGCGAAGGTCTGCGCAACGTCGTCAAGCATGCCGGGGCGAGCCGCGCCCTGGTCACCGTGGAGTCCCGGCGCGGCCGGGTGCACGTGCAGGTGCGTGACAACGGGGTGGGCGTGCCGGAGCCGCTCGCACCACAGGAGGGCCATCTGGGGCTGGTCCTACTGCGCGACACGCTGCTCGACTTCGGCGGCTCCCTGGTCGTACGCCGGGCCCACCCGGAGGGGACGTTGCTCGAGGCGTCGTTCCCCGCAGAACTGACCGACGGGCTGGAAGCGGAAGCGGGCGGAGGCGTGACGTGATCCGGGTTCTGGTCGTCGACGACCACGATGTCGTACGTTTCGGGCTTACGTCGCTTCTGGCCGGCGAGGCCGACATGATGCTCGTGGCCGCGGTCGGCGACGGGCGCGCGGCGGTGGACCTCGCGCTCGACCAACACCCGGACGTCGTGCTGATGGACCTGTCCATGCCCGTCATGGACGGCATCAGCGCCATGCGCTGCATCCGCGGCGCGGCCCCCGGGATCAGGATGCTCGCGCTGAGCACCGACTCCCGCGATGCCACCATCCAGCGAGCGTTCGCCGCGGGTGCCGACGGATACCTGCTCAAGGAGAGCGCCTCGGCCGAGATCGTCGAGGCGATCCGCGCCGTGCACCTCGAGCGTCTCTAGGCGCGAGGACCTGCTCGCCTGAGACGCCATGACAGCGTGTGCAGGACGATCAGCACGAGCGCCATGCCCGACGCCGGCAACAGCCACCGCGCGGCAGCGCCCTGACGCACGCCCGCGTCGACCGGCGCGGGGACGGTGCGATCCAAGGCAGACACCACGGGCTCCCCGGCCACGCCTGCCGCCACGGCGCGGAACGTGTAGCCGCCGGTGACAGGGTGGCCGTCCGCGCCGACGACCCGGTAGGAGACGACGTGGCGCCCGGGCTCGACCAGGTGCAACCGCACGACCAGGGAGTTCCCTGCGCGACCCGGCGCACCGAGCGTGACCTCCACACCCGACCGATCGCGCACGACCACCTGGCTGCCCACCGGGACCACGTCCTCGCTGAAGACGAGGACGAGCCGGTCGGTCGCCAACGGGACGAGGGCGTTCTCAGCGGGCGAGCTGCTGACCAGGTCGGTGTGGGCCTGGGCCGGGGCGGGCACCGCGAGCAGGAGGAACGCGAGAGCAGCCACTGGTAGGAGCACGGCGAACCGCCGCCTCCACACCGCTGTCCCGCTCGTGCCGCACTCGTCCATGCCGTTGCTCCTCGAGTCGTCGGCCGACCACCCGGCCCTGCCCTGCCCATCGTGGGGGCAGGATCTTGGGCGGATCTTGAGGGCACGGCCTCCAGGTTCGGGGCGTACGCCGAGGGCCGCACCCGGCTGGGGTGCGGCCCTCGGGATCACGATGCGTCGCTCACCTCCGGCGGAAGGTGAACGCGGTCTGGCTGCCTCCCATCGTGCTCACGGTGCTGACCGTCGTGAAGGTCCCGGGAGCCACTCCGCCGGCGCCGCGGAAGGACCACGCCCCGGCGGCGTCGACGTTGGTGAAGCCCAGGACCCGACCAGTGAGCGCCGACCCGAGCACCACGGCCACCCGCTGCCCGGCAAGCACGTTGCTGGTCCCGCTGACCCGCCACTCCACCCCGGCACGGAACTCCGCAGCACCGATGACCAAGCCCTCTGGCCGCGGAGCCACACTCACGGTGTCCGTGGCCACCTGGCCGCCCTGGCCCGTCACCGTCAGCTCCAGCACGACCGGCCTCGTGTCCGGCGCGTAGCCGGGGTTGGTCGTCGTTGTGCTGGTGGGCAGGGCCATGACCGGGAACGTGAAGGTCGGCCTGGCCGTGGTGGCCCCGGTCAGGGACACGGTGGGCCCGCTGACCTGACTCCAGGCGTACTCGTCGGCCAGCGCACTTCGCGAGCCGTCGAGCGTGGAGACGCTGCCGCGGCGTACCACCTGGTCGGGCCCGGCGTCGGCCGTGGGTGCCGGGGAGGGCTCGACCGGGTCGGGCACGACCACGTTGGTCGTGACCACCACAGGCTCGCTGGTGCCAGCAGGCCCACTGACCACGAGCTCGAAGGCGAGCGGTCCTTCATAGCCGGACGGGGCGTTGAAGGTCGCCACCGACGACCGGTCACCGCTCAGGGTGACCCGGTTGGCGTCGGTCACCGGCACCTCGACCGTCGAGGGGGCCGTGCCGGTGCTGCCGTCGGGCAGGGTGACCTCGACGTCCTCGGTGCGGGTGGCCCCGACCTGCCGCCACACGTAGGAGGTGATCGTGCCGGTCGAGCCGGTCCCGGTGAGGGTGACCCGCTGACCCGGGGCTGCGTCCTGGGGGTTCGCGAACGCGGCGGCCACCGGCTTGTCGGCCTGCATCCCGGCTCCCTGGGTGAGCACCGGGACCGTGACCGAGCCGCCCTTGTCCGAGGTCACCGTGACGGTGGCGGTCGGCGCCACCGTGCTGATCCGGGCCGTGCCGTCGACCAGCGTCTCGCCGAGCACGGTGAGCCGTCCCGGGGTGCTGTCCTGGTCGCTCGAGGTGGCCACGACGGTCAGCTGGTCGGCGTCGGCGTCGTAGGTCGCCCCCGTCACGCGGACGACGTCGATCAGCTTGCTCACCTTCTGCGCGACCGGGGTGTCCCCCACGTTCGCGACGGTGACGGACTTGCCGTCCGGCGAGGCATCGACGGCGTAGCGGCCGTAGTAGACCCCCCGGTCGCCCTCCATCCGGCTCTCGATGAAGCCGAGTCCGGTGTCCTTGACGTGGAGCGACTGACCGGCGTCCGAGGTGGCGTAGACGTCGACGAAGCCCTTGCCGTCGGCGCCCACGCTGTAGGTCGACTGCTGCACGTCGACACCCGAGTTGGAGGCCATCCGGCCCTGGATGCTGAACACGTCGGTCCGGGCGAGCTCGGCCCAGGTGCCGTCGGCGGCCCTGCGCTCGATCGCGACGTAGTTGGTGCCGTAGGGACTGCCAACCACCCGGTGGTCGACCCCGGGGTCACCGACGTAGCCGGCCGGAGCAGCAGGGGCGACTGCGGGGTCCCAGCGCAGGAACGGCCCCACGCGGCTGGCCAGGGCCTGGCCGAACAGGCCAGGCGTGGTGCCGATGTCCTGGGTGTAGTTGATCCCCGACCCGTCGGCGGCGAACTCGTCGACACCGTAGGGATGGGTGATCCGGTAGGTGCCGTCGGCGATCCCCTTGTCGCGGATCCGGATCCGCCCGAAGACCATCTGGTCGCCGTCGACGACCGCCTCGTTGGCCCAGGCCCCCTCCAGGTCCATGCCGATGTTCAGGTCGACCCCGGGGCCGGTGAGCGCCGCCCCGGCGAGCTGGTAGAAGAACTCGCCCGGAAAGTTGTCCGGGTAGGACACGGGGGCGTCCGGGTCGGGCACCTCGTCGGGGAGGGTCGCGCACAGCGGGTCGTCGAGCGTCGTGCACGCCTCGAGGCGGACGCCGTTGCTGTCGCGGTACCAGGCAGGGAAGCCGTGCTCGGCCAGCGGACCGACCTGCGTCAGCCGCCCGTCACGTGCCTTGAGGCTTCCGTCTGGAGCGGTGGGTGCCACGGGCACGCCGAGGGCGCTGGCGGTAGCGCCCAGGACAAGGGCTCCGGCGAGGGCGGCGACGACGAGGCGCGGCCTCCGCCGGGTCCGGCCTACGAGTCGCGCCAGGCCGCGTGGTGCACGGGGCCGGAACGTGGGGGGTGTCGGTGCCATGGGACTCAACTCCTTTTCAGACCGGCGGCTGATCGCGGTCGCACTCATCGTGGGGAGTCGACCTCGGGCAGACCTTGAATCGCCATCGAGGTCTCGGGGTTGGCGGGAACACCCCGCGTCCCAAGGTCTGCACTAGATCGATCGGCCACGCTCGCGCGCATGTGTAGTAATCGACGGCTGCTCGTGCTGGCCGCGGTCACCGCAGTCGCCGTCGGCGGACTTGCCCTGGCCCTTGGGCGGCGGGGCGCCCGTCGGGGTCCCAGCAGGACTGCCCGATGCCGGTCCGGTCACGGGTTGGGCGCTTCGGCTCCTGGCGCTCCTGACCCAGCTGTGCGCGGTGCTGACGGTGGGCTCCCTGCTCGTCGGGGCGGTGCTGCTGCCCGGCGGTGGCCAGCGCCCTGCCGATGGTGCCGCGCTCGCTCGCCGGGCCACCCGGCTGGCCGGTGGCTCAGCCACGGCCTGGTGCCTGCTGACCGTCGCCGTGCTCGTGCTGACCGTGGCCGACACGGCCGGCGTGCCCCTGCGCGAGGTGCGCACCGACCACGTGACGCCGCTGCTCGCCACCGGCCGCGGCACCGCTCTGCTCGTCACGGTCCTGCTGACCGGGCTCCTCGCCCCGGCCTGCGACCGTGCCCGGACGCCACGTGGGGACCGCTTGGCGCTCCTGCTCGCCCTGGTGGCGCTGCTGCCGACGGCGATGGCAGGGCACCCGGCGTCCGCCGCCGACCAGGACGTCGCCACCTCCGGTCTGGTCGTGCACGTCGTCGCAGCCACGCTCTGGCTGGGAGGGCTCACCGGGGTGCTGGTGCACATGCGCCACGCGCCTGTGGCCCTCACCGCCGCCGCTCCTCGACTCAGCACGCTGGCGCTCACGACCTACGTCACCCTGACCGGCGCCGGCGTCCTGACGGCCAGCACCCACCTCGACCTCTCGGCACGCTCCTGGCTCAGCGGGTACGCCGGCATCCTCGCCGTCAAGGTGCTCCTGGTGCTCGTCCTCGGGGTGCTCGGCCACCGGCACCGTCGTCGTACGCTCCCCCGGCTGGCTGGGGGCCGGCCCGGCCCGTTCCTGCGCCTGGCTGGGGTCGAGCTGGTGGTGATGGGCGCCGCGATGGGGCTCGCCTCGGCCCTGTCACAGACGCCGACCCCACCGACGTCCGGTGCCGCGGCACCGAGCCACGGCCTCGGCCACTCCACGCTGCCCACGGCCGTCGACCCGGTCTCGCTCGGTGAGCTGGCCGGCGCCTGGCGGCCGAACGCGGTTGTCCTCCTGGTGCTGGGGCTCGCCCTGGCCGGCTACCTCGCCGGGCTCCGCAGGGTCACCCGGCAGGGGATCCGGTGGCCCGTACCACGCACGCTGGCCTTCGCCGGGGGGCTCACCCTCGCCCTTGTCGATCTCTGCTCCGGGGTGGCCACCTATGCACCGGCCCTGGTCAGCGTGCAGCTCGGCCAGCTGCTCGTGGCGCTCCTCGCCGTCCCTGCCCTCCTCGCCGCCGGAGCCCCGCTGACGCTGTGGCGCCTGGCGCGGACGGCGCCCACGCGGCCCGCCTGGAGCTCGACGGCACACGCCCTGTCGAGCCCGGTGGTCGGCGCGGCCCTCGTGTGCACGCTTCTGCTCGGCCTCTACCGGACGCCGCTCATCGAGGTCTCGCTGCGCTCTCTGTGGGTGCACCTGCTCGTCCAGGCGCTCGCCGTGACCGCCGGGACGGCCCTGTGGGTCCCGGTGCTCGGCGTGGACCAGGTCCTGCGGCCCCGGGGGCTGACCGAGCGGGCGGCCTGTGTCGCAGCCGTCGTCGGCTGCCTGCTGCTGCTCGCGGCCCAGCTGCGACTCGGCGACCGGCTGCTGGCAGGTGACTGGTTCCTGACGCTGGGCTGGGGCTGGGTCGACCCGGTGGCCGACCAGCGGCTGGGCGGGCTCGTCGCCGCAGCCGCCGCTCTGGGAACGCTTGGCGTGCTGGCGGCGGTGGTTCGGAGCAGCACGCGGCTCCGTCCCGGCGGGGTTCAGCCGGTGACCGACCAGAGCCCGAGCAGCACCCGGCCGAGCAGGTCGTCGGCGGCGACCGGCCCGTAGTCGCGGGAGTCCACGGAGTTGCCCCGGTTGTCACCGAGCACGAAGACGGTGCCGGCAGGGACCCGGTAGGTGCGGCTGTAGTAGCCGTCGATGCCGGCGTGGTCGACGTACGGCTCGGGGACCGCGACGCCATCGACCAGGAGGCGGCCGTCCAGGATCACGAGCGCATCGCCGGGGAGGCCGAGCACGCGCTTGAGCGCCCGGGACCCGTCGTCGGGAGAGCGGAAGGTGACCAGGTCACCGCGGCGCAGGTCCTCCACATCGGGCTGGCTGCGCGCGACCAGCACCACGTCGCCGGCGCCGTAGGTCGGCAGCATGCTCGCCGACTCGACCCGTACGGGGACTGCGACGTACGCCCGCAGGAGCAGCACCGTACCGACCACCAGCACCAGGAACAGCGCGACGGTCCTGCGGCGGGTCAGCCTGCGCGCACGGCCACGCCGACCCTCCCGGGGGGAGGAGGGCCGGCGTGGCCTGGCTCGGGTGCCGAGCGTCATCGCCGCGGCCCCGTCTTGGGCGTCACAGCGGAGGGGCAGCCGTGACGGGGTGGTTGGGATGAGTGGGCGAGAGGTCCACGGTGCCGTCGGAGGCGGCCACCAGGAACTGCAGCATCATGTCGTGGTCCTCGTGGGCGAGGTTGTGGCAGTGGATCATGTATCGCCCGCCTTGAGCGGCCGTCGCGCCGGCCGGACCGGTCGACCGCCCGTCGGGGTAATTGGTCGGCGCCACGGAGTACTGCACGAGAACATCGACGATCTCTCCCTCGCCGACGTAGACAACGTCCTTCGGGCCCTTCTCCCACGGTTGCACCCGCCCGGCTCCACCGCTCCGGCTGAGGATCTGGAAGTCGACGAGGTGGATGTGCAGGGGGTGGTACCAGCCACCCGACTTGTTCTCGATCCGCCAGACCTCGCAGTCACCGGGTCGCGGCGGGTCGCCTCGCTCGTCGGCGAAGATGTTGTAGCTGTTGGCCTGGACGTCGTCCCAGGTCATGCCGTTGATCATGAACTCGTTCGTCTCGTCGTCGTGCTCGAGGTCGATGTTGCGGGTGCGCCGCGAGGATGCCCTCGTCTTCGACATCACCGGGTTGAGCTCCTCGGCCGGGGGGGTGCGCACGGAGTTCCACCGGCTCTCCGTGGAGTCGGAGGTGACGCGGAACTGCATGACCTTGCCGGTGTGCAGGTAGTCGACGTTGTTCTTGTTGCTGCTGTTGCGCAGCTCGACGGTGTCGCCCAGGCGGCAGTCCTTGAAGTCGACCATGACCTCGTAGCGCTCGGCGCCGGCATGGCGCCAGTTCGTGATCGGCTGGGGCACCGTCAGGCCACCGTCGGTCCCCACGACGTAGGTCGGCAGGGTCTTGCCGGTGCGGACGTTGACGAACGTCAGGTTCATCGAGCGTGACAGCGTGGCCAGCAGCACCCGGAACCTGTAGAACCGTCGCTCCACCTCGTGGTAGGGCCAGGGCACGCCGTTCACCAGGATCACGTCGCCCCACAGCCCCGAGTGGTTCCGGTCCTGGTAGGCGAGCTTGCCGTCCTTGGCGAACATGGCGTCAGTCACCACCAGCGGGACGTCGTACTTTCCCTGCGGCAGGTTCTCACGCTCCCAGGGGTTCGTGATGTGGTACTGCGCGAACAGGCCGCTGTAGGCGTTCTGGGCGGTGTGGTGCATCCCGTGGTCGTGGTACCAGAGCGTCCGCGGCCCCTGGTGGTTCGGGAACCAGTAGTCCTTGAGGTGCCCCGGCGTCGTGACGTCGTCGGCGTACCCGTCGTACTGCGGCAGCGAGGCGGACCCGTGCAGGTGCACCGAGGTGTCGACGCCGACGTAGCCGAACGTCGGGTGCGTCGTCGGCAAGGCGTTGTTCACCCGCATCCGCACGCGGGTGTGCTGGTCGACCTTGATGAGCGGACCCGGGACCGTCGGTTCCGCACCTCCCACGGAGTAGCCCATGACCGGGGTCGCCGGCGCCCCCGCGTCGAGGATCTGCACCGAGGACGCGCGTTCCGTGATCTCGTAGAGCAGGTAGTCACCGTCCGCGTCGGTCATGGGGGTCGGGCTGACCACCGGAGGAACGTAGAGGCGGCGTGCGAAGCGGGCGGGCTTGGCCGAGGTGCTGATCCAGTCGGCCGTGCTGGCCGACTCTCCCAGCGGCAGCACCATGCCGACGGTGGTCACGCCGGCCCCCAGGCCAGCGAGCTTGAACAGGTCCCGGCGACTCAAGGTGCTCACGTCGACGTCTCCTCGGGCTTTGGATGCCGGCTGCCCCGGCGGCTGTGGGGAAGCCTGCTCCCACGACCTTGGGCCGACCTAGACGTGGTGACCGTCACGCTGGTCGAGAAAGCGTGGAGCCTCGATCTGACTCGCGGGCGGGTGAAGGAAGGTCGGCTACGACCTGATGATGCGTTGGTCCATCGCGGCCGCGACCGCGCCGGCTCGGGTGTCGACGCCGAGCTTGGTGTAGATGTGCGAGAGATGGGACTTCACCGTGGCCTCGGAGACGAAGAGCTCGCGGGCCATCTCCTTGTTCCCCAGGCCGCGGGAGAGCAAATCCAGAACCTCGACCTCGCGCTCGGTGACGACGGGTCCGGGTGAGGCGATGCGTCGTACGAGGGTGGCGGCCACGGAGCTGGCCAGGACCGTCTCACCACGGGCGACCGATCGGATCCCGGACCACAGCTCCTCGGGCGGCGCGTCCTTGAGCAGGTAGCCCTGGGCGCCGGCGTCGAGTGCTCGGATGATGTCGGACTCGGTGTCGTAGGTCGTGAGCACCAGCACGCGCGGCGGCTCGACGAATGCCGTCAGCCTCGCCGTGACCTCGGCGGCAACGACACGCTCGGCCCCACGATCCGGACGAGCCTCACCTCGCAGCCCCACGCAGCTGATGGTCCGGTCCTCCGTCACCGAGGATGACGGTTTCGAGGAGCGCGGTCCAGCCGAGCCGGTTGATGTGGTCGACGTCGATGCCCGTCCCCAGCACCCGACGCACGTAGTCGACGTGACCCCGTTCGCTGGCGGGGATGAGCGAGGTCCCGCCGTACCTGTTCAGGATCCCCAGCCCGGGTCTGGCGGGGAGCAGGGCCTCGCGGTCATCGACGGCACCCAGGGGCTCTGTGGACAGAGAGGCACGACCTTCGAACGTGTCGCTGGGGGCGGGTAGTAGCACGCAGGTCCACTACCGGCTCGTACCCAGTCCTTGCCAGGCTCGCAGCGACCGATCACCCGATTCCTGGAGGTACCCGATGAACGTCCTACGCACCCTCGCCACCGGTAGCGCGGCCGCCCTGCTCGCTCTCGTCCCGGCCAGCGCCTACGCCAGCCACGGCGCCGACGACGCCCCCGGTCATCACAGCGGCGGCGATGACCGCACGACCTCGGCCCGCCATGGGGCCGACGACGGACCCAACCACCACCGTCGTCACGGGAACGACGACGGACCCAACCACCACCGTCGTCACGGGAACGACGACGGACCCAACCACCACCGTCACGGCAACGACGACGGGCCCCACCACCGCTGACCCCTCAGGCAGCCGGGTCCGTGCATCACGACGGACCCGGCGCTGCTGCGGACAGGCCCTCCAGTGCCTGATCGGAGCCCAGTGGTCTCGCCCGGTCGGGCCGGGCCTCCTCGGCAGCAGCAACGGCAACGAACCCCAACCCCGGGAACGAGTGCCCGCGTCCCGCCCCGCCACTCGGTACTACGACCAATGCCCGATGGCTTCGCGCCCGTCACCGGACCCACAGTGAGAGAGAACACCGGGATTGCCGGTCACATCATCTGAAAGATCACCATGCACACGACGATTCGTAGTTTCGCAGCCGGTCTGCTCGTCGTGGCCCTGGTCGGCATCCGGGCACTGCTCCGCGGCGGCGACCGTGTGGAAGCTCGAGGCCAAGACCAGCGAGCGCTCCTAAGACGTCCTCGTCCACCAAGTCAACCCTCATGGCTTCGGAAGCCGACCAGACCACCTGACACACTGACCACGGAGGAACCATGAACCGCATCCAGATCTACTCAGTGGCGATCGTCGCCGCGCTCATCCCGGCGGTGCTCGGCCTCTGGGGCAACGCATCCTTCTCCCAGGACCTTCCTGTCCGGGTCCCGGCTCGGGCAAAGACAACACCCGCGGTCCCGACACCGACCGCGTCGCCAACCGATGACGCCGGCGGCCGCGACCGAGGTCGTGGCCGCGACCACCCAGAGGACTCCGCAACCGAGGGACCGGGCGACGGGCCGACGTCCGACGACACCGAGGACGTGGACGACCGGGGGCACACCCGCGGGCCGCGAGTCGGTGAAGATCACGGTGACCGCCACGACAGCAGTGGGCCCAGCACGTCGAGCCCCCACATCGGTCACGCCGACACCAGCGGCGGCGGTCACGGCGACGGCGGTCACGGTGGTCACGACAACACAGGACCCAGCAGCGGTCGCGGTGGTGACGACATCAGCGGCGGCGGTCACGGCGGCGCGGATGACCGCAGAGGCGATGACAGTGGGGGGTCGGGTGGCCACGGTTCCGACGACTGATCCGCCCGACCCGACTAGACCGGTGCAGGTCCTCGGCGACTCCCCGGCAAGCGTTGCCGGGGAGTCGCCCGCACCGCCTGACAGCGGTCCACCGGACTGGGTGACCGTCGGTAGGCCCGCTGAGGAGGCATCCGAGGAGGTGCCGTTGGGCACCCGGCGCGTCGTTGTGCGTCTCGTCGCTGGGATCGTTCTGGTGCTCGTCGCAGTCACGATCGGGGGTGCGCTCGCGGCCAGACGACTGGCCGAACGCGAGGCCGTCAACGACTCCGCCAGCATGGCTGACGTGCTCGCCGAGACGGTCGTCCAGCCTGCGCTCACCGATGCGCTGCTCGCGGGGGACCCGGCTGCGGTGCGGGTGTTCGACACCTTGGTACGCGACCGCGTGCTGAGCGATTCCCTGGTCCGGGTGAAGATCTGGAACCCGGACGGCAAGGTGCTGTACGCCGACCAACCCGACCTGATCGGCCGCACCTTCCCTCTGGACCCCGAAGAGCGTGAGGTGCTCCGGAACCCGCGCACAGTGGCTGAGATCTCGGACCTGGCCCGAGCCGAGAACGCACTGGACCGGGAGATCGGCAACAAGCTGGTGGAGGTCTACCGACCGGTGTGGACGGAATCGGGCCGGGAGGCCCTCTTCGAGATCTACGCGCCCTACGAGCTGGTCAGCCAGCGCACCGGCCAGCTGTGGCGCGGGTTCGCCGGGGTGACCATGAGCAGCCTCCTGCTGTTCGTCGTACTGCTCGCCCCCGTGCTGTGGCACCTGCTCTCCCGCGCTCGCCGGGACCAGCACCAACGCGAGCGACTGCTCGAGCGGGCCGTGGACGCCTCGGATGCGGAACGACGGCGGATCGCTGCGACGCTCCACGATGGTCCGGTTCAGGACTTGGCGGCAACTTCCTTCGTGATCGCAGGCGCGACCGCGCACGCCGAGGCCATGGGCCGAGACGAGCTGGCCGATGAGCTGCGTGGCGTCGCAGGTTCGGTCCGCACCAGCATTCGGGCACTGCGCACGTTGCTGGTCGACATCTACCCGCCCAGCCTGGCCCAGGCCGGACTCGCCGTGGCCCTGACCGACCTCGCGCAGACGGTGCGTGCCGCAGGGCTGCACGTGGTGGTCGAGCCGATCTCGGAGGTAGAGCTGGGCCTTCAGCCCGAACAGGAGCGGCTGATCTACCGGGTGGCACAAGAGACCCTGCGCAACGCCGCCGCGCACGCGACACCATGCACCGTCAGGGTAGGGCTCGAACGGGATGGAGACGACGTGGTCCTCGATGTGGTCGACGACGGCGGGGGTTTCGATACCGAGGCCACACTGGCCAACCCACACCACGGCCACTTCGGCCTCCGGTTGCTGGCGGAGCTCGCTGCCTCCGAGGGTGGGACGCTTCAGGTTGCGTCAGCTCCGGGGTTCGGCACCCGGTGGTGCCTGCGCGTTCACCCGGCTCCCACCACCGGCATCGATCACGAGGGTCAGCGATGACCAGGGTGCTCTTGGTCGACGACCATGCGATGGTCCGGGCCGGCATCGCTGCCCTCCTCGGCGTCACCGACGATCTCGAGGTGGTCGGGCAGGCCGCAGATGGCCGCGCAGCCGTGGCCGCAGCCTCCGAGTGCCAACCAGACGTCGTCCTGATGGACCTGTCCATGCCGGACATGGACGGCGTCGAGGCCACCCGCCGGATCCTGGCCGAGCAACCGGAGGTGCAGATCGTCGTGCTCACGTCGTTCTCCGACCGCGAACGCGTGAGCGACGCCCTTGCCGCCGGCGCCATCGGCTACCAGCTCAAGGACTGCGAGCCCGCCGACCTGCTCGCCGCTGTCCGAGCAGCTGCCGCGGGGCACGTCCCGATCGACCCGCGCGTCGCCCGGTTGTTGCTCCCCGACATCTCCGGAGGCCGACCCGAGGACCTGATCAGCCCGCGGGAGATCGAGGTGCTGCAGCTGGTTGCCAACGGCCTGGCGAACAAGCAGATCGGCCGCCGGCTCGGCATCAGCGAACGCACGGTCAAGGCCCACCTGGGCCGAGTGTTCCGCCAGATCGGCGTGGCCGACCGAACGAGCGCGGCGCTCTGGGCGCGAGACCATCTGGGCAAGTCCGCGGGCTGAAACAAGCCTGCGATCCCTCCTGCCTACTCATCAACCCAGCAACGGCCGGGCGAGTCGGTGTCAGTCCTCCTGGATGACACCGCAGAGCGCAGGCATCGATATCTCGTTGTCCGCAGCATTGGGCTGGCCGTCGCCGCCTGCGTCCGGGTTGGTGGCCATGTGGTCATGGTCGAGGTCGACGCCGTGGACCACGATCGCGTAGTGGCTCAGGTCACCCAGCGACTTCAGGGAGGATCCATTGTCGAGCATGGAGTAGGAGCGCTTGTACCTCAGGCGGGTGCCGGTGTCATTCAGGCCGTTGCTCAGCGTGACCTGGACGGGTCCGTAGGCCGGGAGCCCCTCGACCAGGTCGACGAAGCCGTTGCCGTCGGTGTCGAACGAGCCGTCCGGGCACTCGCTCTGGGCCTGAGCCATGCCATGGATGTGGGCGATGTGGATCCCGTTGTCGAGTCCCTTGGCACGGAGCTTGACCACCAGCTCTCCGTGGCGCTCGCGAAGCTTGACGCGGCCTTCACCGTTGGTGTTGACGGGGTCGAGATCGGCTTCGTAGCGGCCGGCACGGCCGTGGTCGGCGCCATCGTGGTGCCCGGTGCGGCCGTGGGCCTGGGCAGGAGCGCTCGCAGCAGCAACGGCGACGAACATGGAGACGAGAAGCAGGGAGATTCCGGAGCGACGCATGGGTCAGCTCCTTTCGTTGAGGGTGCTTTCTCAGGGAACTACGGAGCCGGGCGCGCAGTGGTTCAGCCGCCGCTGGGTGGTCTAGCCCCCACGCAGGCGTGGCGGCTCCTGCCTGGGGATGGGCTGGAGCCACCACGCCTGCCAGTCCTGAGGGGTTAGGGGATGTAGGGCACCTCCCATGCGTGTCCTCGACCGGAGCGGGCGCCGGCTGAGCCGTCCTCGGTGACGTAGAGCCTCGAGGTGATGGGGTCTACGTACAGACCTTGGGCGAAGGGGAACCCGGTCGTAGATCCTGGGGTCAGAGCCGGGTCAGCGGGCCGGGTGCACGTCAGGGAGCAGTACACGGTGGCCTCCGGTGAGCCTGCGGCCGGCATCCGGCCCTTGGTCACGTAGACGATGCCGGCGGAGCCGCCAGGGTCAGCGTTGGTGATGGTCCTGTCGTCGAAGCGGTAGATCGTGGCGTTCGCCGTCCCTGGCGACTCGGAGATGTACACGAAGCGGTGAGCCGCGTCGGCTGCTACGCCCGCCACGAACACCGGCGACACGCTGTTGAGGAACCTGACCTCCGTCGTCGAGCACGGTGCCGGGTTGGGGCTCACGGTGGGGTTGGCGCACGGCGCGGTCACGTCGACGTAGGTGGCGGCGTTGTTCTCCGGCAGGTAGAGACGGTCGCCCAGCAGCGCCATGGTGCCGTTGATCCCTCGGCCAGCGGCGCCGCCGCCCACCTTCTGCGGCTGCGTGGTGGCGATGACGTCGACGGTCTGAGACCTCGGATCGCCTTTGATGCCGTTGATGCGACGGATGTTGCCGTCGACCAGGTCACCGACGTAGAGGACGTCCTTGGTCGTGTCCAGCGCCAACGCGTTGGTTTTGAGGTTGTCCATCAGACCGGGAGCCATGCCCACGGGGTCGCTGACGGTGGCTGTGGCGGGGTCGAAGCTCAGCCTCCAGACGCCGGGGCTGCGGACGGCGTTGTCCGGGACGTAGACCCAGTGGGTGCCGTCGGCGTTGGCGCGGCTGTCGTAGACCGCCTGGCCGGGAGAACCGATGGTGAACCCGGGGTCGCACGCGCCCACGTTGGGTGCGCTGACGGTGGTGCCGGGCACCGGGTCGAGCCGGCACAGGCCGTTGCCGTGGTCGGAGACCCAGTAGTGGCCAGCGGCCGGGGTGGTGTCCGGGATCCAGGTCACTCCTCCCTTGGGTGCGGTGATGCCGCTGGAGTAGAGCTTGCCCAGGGCGGTCTGGTAGGTGAACTTGTCCGCCGCGCTCGCTGCGCTGGTGGCCACGGTGGTCGTGACCTGCACGTCCACGGTGGTGCCGTCGGTGCCTCCGGGGCTGACTGCGGTGCAGCTGGTGCCATCTGCAACGCAGGTGACACCGGTGGCAGGCTCGGTCCCGAAGGTGACGGTGTTGCTGCCGTCGGCGTTCACAAGGTCGGTGCCGGTGATGGTGACCGGGGTCCCGCCAGCGCTGACGCCGGAGGTCGGGGAGATCTTGGTGACCACGGGTGCTCCCGGCGTCAGGACCGTGGACTGGGTGTAGGTGAACTGGTCGGCGGCCGCGACGGGGCTGGTCTGGGCCTCGACGTTGGTGACGCGTACGTCGACCGCACCGGTCCCGGGGGTGGCCGGGGAGGTGGCGGTGCAGGTGGTGCCGTCAGAGGTGCACGACACGTGCGTGGCGGCCAAGGTGCCGAACTTCACCGTGGTGCCGAAGGCAGCGGGGTCCGCGGCCCCGGCCACGTTGTTGACCAGGTTCGTGCCGGTGATGGTCACGACGTCTCCACCGGCGACGTCGCCGGTGCCGGGTGAGACCGAGGTGATGGTGGGGCGCTGGGCGCTGCCGGAGATCTTCCACAGGTGTCCCTGGGCGTTGACAGGGGTTGCGAGTGGGAAGCTGGGGTCGTCGCCGGCGTAAAGGTCGAGGGTGGCCAGGTTGAGGGCCAGGCCGGTGATGTTCTGGTAGCGGGTGCGTCGTACGCCGTCGAAGGTCGGGGTGTAGGCCGGAGTGATGTCGGTGGAGAGCACGTCTTGAGCCCTGCTGACCGGGTTCCACACGAGCACCTGGGCCGGGGTGTTGAGAGGTGAGTCGGCGACGTAGATCACCTTTCCGTCGCTCTCCAGGCCACCGGGGAAGCTGAAGAGTGCCCCACCGCTGGCGTTCGCGACGGTGGTGGCGCCACAGGGCGTGGCGCCGGTCCCGCACGCGGGCCGGCCGCCGGTGCCGTCCACGTCCTTGATCACCGATAGCCCATTGCCCCCGGACTCACCGAGGTAGAGGTCGTCGTGCCTCACACCGGCGTTGTCGGTCCGGGTGAACGCGGTCATCGAGGTGACGCCGCGTCCGTCGGAGGTATCGCCGATCTTGGTGACCGTGGGGGTGACCGTCGCGCCGGCAGCGTTCTTCCCTGAGGGGTTCACGACCTGCATGACGTCGCCGGACTTCAGGTATCCGACATAGAGCCGTTGGGTGCCGTCGGGGCCGGTGAGCAAGGCCAGTCCCATGGCGCGACCGCCTGCCGTACCGCCCCCGACCGCGGTCGGGTTCGGCACGCTCAACCGGGTGGATCCGCCGAGGCTG
This sequence comes from uncultured Actinomycetota bacterium, assembly GCA_963843775.1. Lineage (GTDB taxonomy): Bacteria > Actinomycetota > Actinomycetes > Propionibacteriales > Nocardioidaceae > Marmoricola. The sequence continues at coordinate 90,566 of CAWJLT010000009.1, read as the reverse complement.
TCGCCGGCCGCGGCGTAGGGGAACCGCATCACCTGGTTCGTCTTGCTGGTGGTGTCGGCCTGGTAGACCAGGTTCTTGGTGGCGTCGAAGACGACCTGGCCGCCCTTGGCGGTCCCGTTGCACCTGGTGGTGCTCAGGGACGCGGGCACGGTCTCGCACAGGCCCAGCACGCCGTCGCTGACCCACAGGTTGCCGCCGCCGCCAGGCAACCAGACGCCGCCCCCGGGGCGGGTCAGGTTCTGGGTCACCATGGTGCCCGTGATGGTCGCCGCCGAGGCGGGGGCGCTCGACACCACGGCCAGGCCGGCGACGCCGAGGCCGGTCAGTGCCATCCCGACGGTGGCCGCCCGTAGGCGGCTAACTCGCGTCCCTGAGCGGGACGGGCGCCGCGTGCGCCTCGCGAGCAGCGTCGTGGCGTTGAGCCAGATGTAGCGGTTCGACCTCATGACAGTTACCCCCTGGTGACGTGTCCGAACAGATGCGGACCCCGCCACGCTCCGCCCGAGGACAGGTCGAGCGCCATCGGACGAGTGGCCTAGGCCGAAAGGAGGAGCCTGGCTCCCCTGACGTCCGCCCCACCTCATCCCAAGGTCAGCGGGTCATCCTGAGCGAGGGCTCACGTGGCCCGAGACGACGTGACCTGATTGGGGGACGATCGCGATGCTCCTGGCGGAGGAGAAAGTGTGGACGTGTGTTGTCCTGGCGGACGGTAGGGCCGCACCGCCACGACCGGACCGAGCGCGCCAGACCGTGCATCGCATTCTCGCCGGCAGCCTGGCGGCGCTCCTGGTCCTGGTCGTCACGGGCTATCTCGTCGGCGCCCGGATCGCTGAGTCCCAAGCCCTCGATGACGCCCGCCGCCTGACCGAGGTGGTCGGCGAGACGGCCGTAGGCCCGCATCTGACTACTGAGGTCCTCGGCGGCAACCCGGACGCACTCGCCCGGCTAGACCAGGTCGTGAGCGGCGGCCTCCTGCGGCACAGCCCGATCCGCCGCGTGAAGATCTGGTCCCCGGACGGGGTGGTGCTCTACAGCACCGACCCCACGGAGATCGGCAGGTCGTTCCGTCTCGACGACGAACGACGACGCGTCCTGGACACCGGACGACCGGCTGCAAGCGTCAGCGACCTCACCAGCGCGGAGAACGTCTCCGACCGGGCCTTGGGGGCCCAGATGGTCGAGGTCTACACCGCGCTGCAGGTGGCCGGCGGGCGGCCCGTCCTCTTCGAGGCCTACCTCAGCTACGACCAGGTACAGACCCGGCGGGCGACCGTCTTCACGATGCTGTCGATCCTCGCTGTCGGCCTGATCGGCGTCTTCGCCCTCTTCCAGGTCTGGCTCAGCGCGGTCAACCTCCGATGGCTTCGCCGCAGGCAGGCCGAGCTCCAGGACTCGGCCGAGCAGGTCACCACGCGAGAAAGGCGCAGCGTCGCCCGAGACCTGCACGACGGTGTCGTCCAGGAGCTCGTGGGTGCCGCCTACCTGGTCGACGGAGCCCGCGCGTCCTTGTGCGCCGGCGACGTAGCGCGTACTGACATCCTGCTCGACCGGGTGGGCGACTGCGTCCGCTCCAGCGTCCAAGCACTTCGCGCCACCCTGATCGTGGTCTACCCACCGTCCCTGAGCGACGGCGGCCTGGGTCAGGCCGTCGAAGATCTTGCGCAGCCACTACGCACCCGGGGCGTGAAGGTCACGGTCGACGACGAGATCGACCACACGCTGCCGAGAGCTGTCATGGAAGCCACCTACCGGGTGGCTCAGGAGGCCGTCCGCAACGTCACGCGGCACGCTCGCGCCTCGACCGTGTCGATCCGCCTCTACGTCGAGCGGGAACGTCTGTGTCTCATCGTTCGCGACGACGGGGTGGGACTGGACCCACGTTGCCAGACGGGACTCGACCGTCGCGAGGGTCACCTGGGACTCCGGGCCCTGGCCGATGCCGCGGTCGAGCTGCACGCCCTCCTCGAGGTGCGCACTGCGCCCGACCGGGGCACCGAGATCAGGTGGGAGACCCCCCTATGACCGCCTCGATCCTCCTCATCGACGACCACCCGGCGATCCTGCTGGGCTTGCAGTGCATCTTCGCCGCCGAACCCGACTTCGAGGTCGTCGGCGCCGTCCAGGACGCTCGCGAAGCATCGTCGACGTTCGCCCGCACCGTGCCGGACCTGGTCGTCCTCGACCTGTCGATGCCGGGTCTGGACGGCACCGAGGTCATGCGCAGGCTGCGAGAGCTCAGAGATGACTGCAGGATCCTCGTGCTGACCTCGTGCGTCGACCCGACGATGGTCCACCGGGTCGTGCAGGACGGTGCCAACGGCTACCAGCTCAAGGACTCACCCTCCGCGTCGCTGATCGAAGCCGCCCGATCGGTGCTGCGCGGCGAGAACCCGGTCGACCCCCGGGTGACCCGGTCCCTGCTGGGCGCTGGGGACTGGAGTGAGAAGCCCGAGCTGACCGAGCGTGAGCGTGACGTCCTCCGGCTGGTCAGCCTGGGCTTGGCCAACAAGCAGATCGCCTCACGTCTCGGCATCAGCGCTAGCACGGTCAAGACGCACCTGAGCAGCGTGTTCCAGCGGATCGGTGTCACGGACCGGACGTCCGCAGCGCTGTGGGCGCGCACCCACCTCGATACAGAGGTCCCCGTGTAACGCGCGCACTCCCGCGACCGCCTTGTCGCGAGCGACTCGTAGGCACGTGTGGATATCACAGTTCTCGCGGACCGCCGGATGGGGTGGCGCACAAGACGACGGCCTCATCGAGATCGGCAAGTCCTTTCCTCAACCTCCACCCGAGGTTGGGCCGGCGTCGGTGCCCGCAGTCTCGGCGCCGTGCCCGCCCGTGACGCCGAACGCGTGCACCCATCCCAGCCCGCTGCCGCCGAGGCCCAGAGCCGTCACTGCCACGACGGCCGCCACGGCTGTTGTCATGGCGTACGGCGCCGACGCCGGTCGGTGCCGACCTGACCGTGAGCCCAGGAGCGTGACCGCGCCGGCCAGCGCTACCAGCTCCAGCAGGTCGGCCGCCAGATCAGCCACGCCCACCGCCTCCACCGCTCCCGGCTCGGGGCCGAAGGGAAGCCCGACCCATCGCGAGTAGGCCCATACCAGCAGGGGGGCCAGTGACAACCCAGCGGCGAACAGGACACTCCACCGGTCCGCACGCAGCGTCACCAGCACGGCAGCCCCCACCTCGAGCCCCGCAAGCACGACGAAGAACACCCCGGCCGCGAACCACTCCCCGAAGTGTTCGGGCACCACCGCGGCGTGCACCGCAGCTGTGCCCAACAGAGCAGCCATGACCAGATGGCGAACGTCGTCACGACGCGACAACCGACCACGAGCGGTGGCACGAGGCGTTCCTGATCGCGTCGCGGCCACGACCGTTCCGCCGCGCCACGCCCAGCACCAGACCACGACGACGGCGTTACCCACCAGCAGCAGCACCGCCCCGACGGTCAAGGCCCGCAGCTGCAGGGAGGCCGTGGCTGCGTCCATCCTGTCCAGGCACGCCCCCGAGCAGGACGCGATCATCGCCGGCATTGAGCGCACCTCGTCGACCTCGAGACGGTAGTCGTAGGCGACGCTGGCGCCGAGCCACACCAGTCCGGCGGCCGCGCCCGAGCCTCCCAACACCATGAGGCCTCGTACGGTGGCTCGTCGGCCCGTCGGCGGGTGGGGCAGCCCGTGGGACCAGGCCAGACCCATCAGGACCAGCACGACGTACACCGGTGACAGCAGCACGGACTCACGCACCCAGGAAACGAAGGGGTCGCTCGTACGCAGTATCGAGCCCGTAGCCACACGCACGACGACGACGACCAAGGTGTTGGTGAGGGCGAGAGGCACCGCGAAGCCCAGGACCGCCCCCCACGGGACCCTTGTCCCAGCCCAGGCGGTCAGCCCGGCTGTCACGGGGCGACCGACGACCGGTGCCGGGGTGATGCTCACGGCGTGATCTCCCAGCCGAACATCATCGCGTGGTCCTCGTGCGCGAGGTTGTGGCAATGGGCGACGTAGGGGCCGACAAAGTCACGGAACCCTCGGTAGACGATCACCGACTCGTTCGGGTCCAGTGCCACCAGGTCTTCCCTCGAGACGTCGTCCGGATGCCCCTTGTCCGGCGTCTTGGTGACGTCCCTGCCGTTGCGCATCACCACCCGGTGCTCCTCCATGTGCAAGTGGAACGGATGGACCCAGCCGCCGCCACCGTTACGGATTTCCCAGAGGTTGAAACTGCCCATCTTCTGCCGGGCCAGCGGGCTCATGCCAGCCGGGTTCTTCAGGCACTGCACTACCTGCTGCGGATCGAACGGCTTGTCGTTGATGAGCCACTCCAGCTCCCCACCGGCCGTCCCCCGCTTGACCTCGAAGATGCTTCGGTTGTCCATCATGCTCTGCCAGTTGCTCGGTAGCGGAGGCAGCGGCCGCATCATGCCGGTCGGGATCTCGCTGGCATCGTCGGCGTTGCCTGTGATGATGAACTTGAGCACAGGCACCTTGTACTTGGGATCCGGCGAGAACCGTGAGGAGTTCGCCCACATCCGTCCGTCGGGCATCTTCATCACGTTGGTCAGGTAGACGACGTCGCCGGGCGAGGTCGGCGAGCCGTCCATGTAGCGGCTGAAGTCGATGACCATCTCGCGTCGCTTGGCCGGCCACAGCTCGAAGGAGTCGCGGGTCAGAGCGAAGGGCAGCAGCCCACCGTCGTCTGCGATCTCCGTGAACTTCATGGACTGCTGCGCCTCTGGGATCCGGTACTGGCCCTGGAGCTCGTTGCCGGTGTAGCCCAGAGACGCGGCGGACTGCGGCTCCTTCGTGGAGGACATCAGCTTGAACTCGTAGATCCGGGCGATCGAGGCGTCGAGGAACCGGAAGCGGTACTTGCGGCGCTTGACCTCCATCGTCGGATATGCCGTGCCGTTGACCGTGAAGATGTCACCTACGAACCCGTGGCTTGGGAAGTGCTTGTAGAAGGTCTTGCCCCACCACTCCGGGTGCGTGGACGGGTTCTTGGCCTCGGGGAACTCACCTGCGGTGTCGTGGATGTCTTGGTGCACGGTGACGCCGTCGTCGAGGCGGCAGTCGAAGAAGGCCAGCGGGACGTCGTAGTCGACGTCGAAGCTGCCGTCCCCGTAGTCGTTGCGGACACCGGGCAGGTGCAGTCCCTGCCGCTCGTCACCCATGTCCTTGCCGTCCTTGGGGTCATAGATCGGGTATAGACCGACCAGTCCCTTGTAGACGTTGGCCCCGGTGTGGTCCATGCGGTGGTCGTGGAACCAGAAGAAGCTCTGCTTCTCGGAGTCGTCACCCCCTGCCGGCCAGTTCAGGTAGAGCTGGTCGACCCATTGGCCGTACCGGTAGCCCTCGTGCATAGGGCCGTAGCGCATCGAGTAGTGCGGGTTGCCGTCGCTCTCCGGGGCCGTGTGCGCGTTGTGCAGGTGGATCAGTGCCGAGTAGTCCGGTGCGCCGAAGTCCTGGCGGTCCAGATTCATGGGGTTCTCGTCGAGACGGTTGACGAACCGCACGATGAGAGGCCGCCCGTACTCGGCGTTGATGCGCGGGCCCGGGAAGGTGCCGTTGAAGCCGTAGATCGTGCTCAGCGGGAGCTTGCGCCTGATGCCGGCGGCGTACACGTTGCCCTTCTCGTCGAATGACTTCGTGGGGCGGCCGCGTGAGTCGATCGGCAGCACGTCGGAACTTGAGAAGGAGTGTTGTCCCACGACGATGTCGATCTTGTACACCAGGGGGTCCGGGTCGTCCGCGTAGCCCTTCCAGCGCTGGTGGTGCTCGTTGCGCATCGAGTTCTGTTGACCCTCTCCTGGTCCCGGAGCGTTGTCCCAGCGGGTGAACTCCGAGGGTGGGACCGGGCGCAACGCCTTCGGGATGTTCAGCTTGTCCTCGAACGGGCTGAGGATGAGCGGGCTGGTCGGGAAGACCTCGGTGTAGAACACCACGGTCCCGACGATCTCGGCCCCCGCGGCGATGACGCCATCGGGGTTGAGCAGCCCCTTGTCGGCGAGCAGCGGCCCCGCGAAGGCACCTCCCGTCGCGAGGGTAGCGCCGGTCGCGCCCACGGCGCCGATCCGGAGGATCGAACGGCGCGAGACCCCCTTCGCGCGAGCCGTGTCCACGCTCGACGGAGCGCGTTGCTCAGGGACGACGTGGGTTGGTTGTGCTGGGTCATGGTGGTCATAGGTAGGCATGGTGATCTCCGGCTAGGGCTGGCGTCTGGCGACGCCGAGGCCGGTCATCGCGATCCCGACGGTGGCCGCCCGAAGGCGGCTAACTCGCGTCCCTGAGCGGGACGGGCGCCGCGTACGCCTCGCGAGCAGCGTCGTGGCGTTGAGCCAGATGTAGCGGTTCGACCTCATGACAGTTACCCCCTGGTGACGTGTCCGAACAGATGCGGACCCCGCCACCCTCCGCCCGAGGACAGGTCGAGCGCCATCGGACGAGCGGCCTAGGCCAAAAGGAGGAGCCTGGCTCCCCTGACGTCCGCCCCACCTGATTTCAAGCTGAGCGGGTCATCGTGACCGACGGCTCACGTGGCAGGAGACGACGTGACCTGATGTCGGACGATCGCGATGCTCCTGGGACGAGAAAGTGTGGACGTGTGTTGTCCTGGCGGATGGTAGGGACGCACTGCCCCGGCCGGCCCCCCTCCACCCTGGCGTTGAGGGCGTCACAAGGACCACGGCCGCGGCATACCCCCTCGACCGGGTCAGCGCTGAGCGGCCCGAAGTACTAGTACCAATGGACACTGGTGGGCGCGCAACTGGCGCACCCAGACTTGCCGCCATGGGAGCCAGACATTGCCCTATCAACGGCTGTGACCTTGGCGAAGCCTGCCTCTCCATGCAGCCGACCTCACGACGGCGACACCACCAATCTCCTTCCCCCTAGGAGGCTGGGACTCCCCAGTGAACACAGTTCACTGGGGAGTCCGCGCCTTCCTCTGACAGCTCCTGGGACAACGGACCCCGCCCGGGGGTCCAGTCCAGGGTCTGGTGGAGACGCTAGATCCATCGAGGATCAGTCATGGCAGCACCCAGGAAGTACCCCGGCGAGCTCGAGCGTGAGGTCCGTGTTGCACCGGGCCAGGTGGTCCATGAACCTGGCAGAAGACCGCTCAGGGTGGTCACCTCCTCATGGCAGCCGACATCCTCGCGCTCATGGCTGGGGGAGGTGGGCTGAACCAGCCCATCGGACTCAAGGTTTCTCCAAGGCAGCGGCGACACCGTGATCCCACGAAAGTCGAAGGGGATGCCGTGGCTGACAACGGTCGAGCATGGATGCGTAAGGCGGCAGTCGCCGGGGTGGCCGTCGTACTGGCGGCTGGGTGCGGCACGAACACAGCGACGGACCACACCATCCAGGACAAGGCGCTGCCTGCCCCGTCGGTCGTCGACCCAACGCAGCGACCGATCACTGGCGACTTCAGGGCATGCGCTGGTGCTGAGGCGATCCTGGGGCACCTCACGAGCGAAACTGCTCAGTGGTCGCCCAACCTGAACCCCTTCGACAGGACCATCTCGAAGCGGCTGGCATCCCGAGCCCGCGATCTGGCCGCCCAGGCCCAGCAGGCTGAGGATCCAGGGGTCGAGTTGGCGGTCCGGGCGAGTGCTGGATCATTCTCCGGCGTGTCGGTGGCCATGCGCTCGAGGAAGCGCGCTCGTGTTGACCAGGCGATAGCGGTCTCGCGGGTGACGTACAAGGACCTCAAGAGGGTCTGCCATCTCGATGAGGACTGAGCACCCTCGGCGCGGCCATGGTCGATCTACACAAGGAGCGCGAGGGCAGCATCACGTCGCTTGCAGAGACCTTGACGAGGAGGTCATATCCGCGACTCCGCGAAACCCGCACAGACCAACCTGCTGGGAGCCCCACTGGTCGCTGCCGCATGACCTGGTCACGATCGTCGTACGTGCGCCGGCCCGACACGAACCGGGCCGACCTGGGACGCCTGCGTGGGGGTCGACGGGTGCGCAGTCAAGCCAGGGTCGGCAGCTTGGAGAGCGAGTCGGCCAGGGCTGACTGGATGTCGGCGTCGTCCCACAGGTGGTCGACGACGTTGCCGGACAGGTAGGCGTCGTAGGCGGGGAGGTCGAGATGGCCGTGCCCGCACAGCGCGGTCACGATCACCTTCTCCTCGCCAGTCTCCTTGCAGCGCAACGCTTCCTCGACGGTCGCTGCGAGCGCGTGCGTCGGCTCGGGGGCGGGAACGATGCCCTCCGTGCGGGCAAAAAGCACCCCGGCAGCGAAGCACTCGGTCTGCGGCTTGGAGACCGCCTCCATCTCACCGGTCTCGTAGAGGTGGCTGATCAGCGGGCTCATGCCGTGGTAGCGCAGGCCACCGGCATGGATCGGATCAGGCACGAAGTCGTGGCCCAGAGTGTGCATCTTCATCAACGGCGTCAGACCTGCGGTGTCCCCGAAGTCGTAGGCGTAGGTGCCCTTGGTCAGTGAGGGGCACGCAGCCGGCTCCACCGCCAGCACGGACGGGTTCATCCGGCCCGCCCACTTCTCTCTCAGGAACGGGAACATCAGCCCGCCGAAGTTCGACCCACCACCGGTGCAACCGATCAGAAGGTCCGGGGTCTCCCCCGCCCGGTCGAGCTGGAGCAGCGCCTCCTCGCCGATGATGGTCTGGTGCATCAGCACGTGGTTGAGCACGCTGCCCAGCGCGTAGTTCGAGGTCGGGTCCTGGGCTGCGACTTCCACGGCCTCACTGATGGCGATGCCCAGCGACCCCGTCGAGTCGGGGTGCTTGGCCAGGATGCTTCGTCCGGCCTCGGTCAGCTCCGAGGGGCTGGGGTGCACGGTGCCGCCGAACGCCTCGATCATCATCCGCCGGTAGGGCTTCTGGTCGTAGGACGCCCGCACCTGCCAGACCTCGCAGGCCAGATCGAACTGTGCGCACGCGAAGGCCAGAGCCGTGCCCCACTGGCCGGCTCCGGTCTCCGTGGTCAGCCGCTTGATCCCGGCTTTGGCGTTGTAGAACGCCTGCGGAACTGCGGTGTTCGGCTTGTGAGAGCCAGCGGGAGAGCCCCCTTCGTACTTGTAGTAGATCCGCGCCGGCGTACCCAACGCCCTCTCCAGCCGGTGCGCCCGATACAGGGGGCTCGGGCGCCACAGCCGGTACACGTCGAGCACCTCCTCGGGAATGTCCACGTACTGATCGGTGGACACCTCCTGGAGGATCAAGTCCATCGGGAACAGGGGCGCCAGATCCTCCGGCCCCACCGGCTGCCCGGTCCCCGGGTGCAGCACCGGCGGAGGTGGGGTCGGCAGGTCGTGCAGCACGTTGTACCAGCGGGTGGGCATCTCGCTCTCAGCGAGCTCGAACTTGTGCTGCTGCACCTGCGGCATGGCGGCTCCTGACATTGCGTCGGCTGGTCGCTCCCGACACTAGTGATCCCGCAGCGCGCCGGGCTAGGGGTTCTCACCGGCAACCCCCGTTCGTCAGATGCCAGAGCGGTGTGAGGGTGACGCGATTGGTCCCGTCCTCCGTCGGGATCCCTACGTGGGACCGGGCGTTGGTCGAGGCGCCCACGCCCGCGTCCTGAGGCCGTCATCGGGACGGTGTTGTGGGACATGGCGCTTCTCGACCGCGTTCCAAGGAGCGTCATCTCCGCCGAAGGTTCCCTCTGCGAAGGGGCTTGCTTGCGCTGCTCGGCCCCTCTCAGGATCCTCGCTGGCTGGTCGTGGCGAAGCCCAGCCAGGTGTGACGATTGCCAGCCCAGCACCAGCCGACCTTCGGGGCGTCCTTGTTGCCCTTGCCGTCGCGTCCGGTGCCGCCGCTGATCCAAATCGCCGGTGTGCGGGCGTCCAGCCGCGAGCCTCGGGAGAGGCGCGACGCAATGGTCATGAAGCAGTGATTGGGTTCAAGGAGCTTCGGCTCCTGGAGCATCCAGCTGATCCCCTCGCTGATGGTCAATGGGCTGCGACCCATCGACTTGATGGCCTGCAGCGCCTCGTCGGGGCTCCAGTTCCGCATCTCGTCTCCACGGTTCACGTCGTGGATGAGATACAGCGGCGCCTCGGGAACCTCAACGCCTGCGATGGGTGCGAACTGGTCGAGATCGGTCATGTCGACAACGACGAATCCCGGTTTGTCGCGTCGAGTCAGGAGTCCGGCCAGACGGCTTGCGGGGACCAGGGCCGGATGCACCGCGAGAGTCGAGCCAGGCGTTTCAGTAAGCTTCCGTGCGTGGACCCGGAGGTCGTCCTCAGTGACGCCGGCCAGGTCGTGCACGCCGAGGTCGATGAGGTTCTGGGTCTGTTCGGCAAGGCTCAAAGGCTTTCCTTCCGCCTGGTAGCTGGTGTTGCTGGTTGCCTGCCTTCGGGATCGCAGCGCCTATCAGTACGGCGTACGGAGTTGAACGAACCAGCCACGGCGCGCAAGGCCGGACACCTCCCACCCGCCCGTCGCGGGCCTGAGCAGAAGGTGTCTCTCGACCTCCACGCTGGCGGTCGCGGGGCTCATCTTTCGACGACCCGAGCGGCACGAGCCCCGAGGTCGTGGCGATCAGAGCAGCTGGATGACATGTGACTTCCATGGACGCTGGCGAGCACCGTTCAGTTGAACACGGGACGCGGGCGCTGAGCCTCAGTTTGGGCGTGGCCCCCAGTCCGGAGCGCTCTCCCACAGGGGGGTGCGGGTCACGTGGTGGACATCACTGCCGTTGAGGCGTGCCGTGAAGACATCGGGTTGATCGGCCACACCGGTCCGGGAGTAGACGACGCGCGATCCGTTGGGTGAGAACGACGCCGAGAGCAGCTGGGTCGTGGGATCGACGTGCGTGATGGGGTGCATGCCGCGACCGTTGGGATGGATGGCATAGAGCTGGGAGTTCAGAAAGTCGCCGTTGTCCGGGGAACGGAACAGGATCCAGCGACCGTTGGGCGACCAGTCGGGGTGGTCGCCAGCTCGGAGCGAGTACGGCGTCAGCCGGCGTAGGTGACGCCCGTTGATGCCCACGGTGAAGATGGCCTCGTCTCCTGGGGACGCTCCCAGTGGGGAGTTGTTGACCACGAAGGCGATGCGACGACCGTGGGGCGAGACGACCATCTCGTGGTTGTCACCCGCGTACGGGTGGCCGCGTAGCACGACGTGGACATGCCGACCGGACAGGTCACGGACGACGATGTCGGAGTGTTGGATCCACCCTTCGCCATCGGAGAGCTCGCGGACCAACCCGGTGGACCGGGTGTAGACGACGCGATGCCCGTCGGGGAGGAACGCGACCTCGGACTCATCGGCGCACTTCGTCTCCAGATCGGGCCCGGTGGCATTGCACGGAGCGGTGAGGCGGTGGAGGTGGGTGCCATTGGAGTGGACCGTGTAGATCGCGCAGACGGTGTCGGGCTCGCAGCGCCGGAATGCGACCAGTCGGCCATTGGGCGAGACGTCCGGTTGGTCGTCGACCGTGCCAGTAGCAGGAAACGTGAGCTGGCGACGAGCAGTGCCGTCGGGCCGGATGCTGAAGATCGCACCGGTCGTCCGATCGGCGCTGAGATAACCCTTGAACACGATCCTGCCGTTGTGGCCCGGGGTAGTGGCCGACGCACCCGTCGGCAGGGCAATGATCAGCAACCACGCAAGAACGACGACCAGCGCCGTTCCCCACGCTGCTGACCGGAGGTGGGGTGTACCCATGAGCAACTCCCTCGCTTCGAGACACCCGGGCACCGGGTGTCTCCCCAAGGGCGGGCAGACCGAGCGGGACGAAGCACGACGCTGTCGGCCCCGGGCCCGACGTGGCGTAGTGCCTGGAGGTTCCACAGGAGCCTGCCGAGGCCCCCTGAACACCCCTGACTCTCCTCCCCTCATCCCGCTCCATCAAGGGCCGTCGCGGTATCCACCGATTCGTCCTCGCCGATGCCTGCTTCCCTCGGTGCACGTCCTGGCACCGCGATCGCCGTGCCAGGAGGGTGAGCCCCGCAGTCGAAGCGCCTCGGAGGGCAACTCCTCTGGAGACGCCGGCGAAGGCCTTCGCGTCTGGCAGCCACTGACCTCGACCAACAGCCTGGACCGAATGGTCATGCAGAACGACGGCAATCTGATCCTTCACGCACCCCGGGCCTTGTCTGGGACACCGGCACGTGGCGACTGCCGCCCGCACTGCGACCGAGGCTGAATCGCGGCGACCAGTAGCGACCCTCGTGCGTGAGGGGGCTAGACGGGTTGCTCAGCGGCTACCTACCCTTGGTCCATGACCGAGCCAGACAAGGCGTTCTGGACCATCGAGGAGCTTGCCGCCTACCTGGGCGAGAGCGTCCATCACGTCCAGGAGCTGGAACGCGACAAGAAGCTACCCCCGGCCACGAGGTTCGGCGACGTCACCCATTGGCGCCGCGACGACGTCAAGCAGTGGCTCGAAGACCATCGCGGTCGGGCTCACTAGTGGTCGGCGGCGTGAGTTCTGCGGGGGTCAGGCGGCTGGTTTGAAGGACAGCAGTCGTTGTTCGAGCGCGTCGAGGTCGATGAAGTTGTCGGCTTGATGGCCTTGCGCTGCACGATGGAGAAGTAGATCTGGTTGAGCAGGAGGCGGGCACCGGCAGGTGTACCAGGTCGACGGTGGGCCAGGCCCCGCGCATCGGCTCGATCGAGGCTGCTCCGGCGCGGGAGAAGGTGTTGTCGACGACCCAGAACACCCGCCGTGCCAAGGCGTAGGGCTTCGGGTGATGACCTCTTCGACCAGCTCGCCGAACGCTACGATCCCGGTGGTGGGTGCGCAGCGGCCGATCACCGTGGCGTGGTGGACGTCGAGTGTGGCGACCTAACCGGTCCAGTGCGGGGAAGAGTGCGGCGCACGGTTGGCCTTTCCGTCGCCAGGCGTCGTCGGACGTAGGCTCCGGAGCATGACGGAGTATCAGGTGACGCTGTGGCGCGAGCTTCCATCGATGGTCGCGGCCCGGACGGGCGATGAGGCTGTGAAGGCTCAGCTCCCACCGCGGTTCCAGGAAGCGATCGATGAGGCGGCGATGCGACTCGGTGACACTGGGGCCGACGACTACCTCGCGGGTTGGGGACGGTCCCCCTGGACCGTGGCCACGGGTACGCCGGCCGAGGTGCTCGACCGAGTCATCGGCGAGCTCGACGCGGAGTGGCCGGTCAGCAAGGTCGCTCGTTACCTCGATGGGCTTGGCCGATAGATCGGCTCGCGCCGCTGCTGGGCATAGTTCATCCGGTGCTGCTCGACGCTTTCATGGGCACGCTGCTCCAGTCACGCGGCCTCGATGCCGGTGGGCCAACCGAGTTCTGGAACCTCGAGAACCCGCCACCACGGTCCTGGAACTGACCGACCCGCGTCCTTCCGTGAGTTCGCAGCTGGCCACATCACGATCGATGCGACCTTCCTGAAAGCCGGGCTCGGGTCCTAGCCTGACCAGATGCTCGACCTGACCCGCATCGATGTCGAGGAGATTGCCACCGCGCTCGCGGATCAGACCGACTATGACCACCGGTGGCTCATCGACTCACGCACCGGTGAAGTGGCGTTCTGGACCAGCGACACGGGCATCGATGGGGAGAACCCCGTTGAGATCGATGAGCTGGACCTCATCCCCATCGATCCGCTGCCGTCGTACGTCTGGTACCAGGACATGGTCGACTTCGCCGAGGGCATCACCGACCACGCGGCCAGCGGACGCTTTGCCCGCGCCCTTCAAGGGAAGGGAGCATTCCGACGGTTCAAGAACCAGCTCTACGAGCGCCACCCCGAGCTGATCTCGGCCTGGCATGCCTTCTATGACGTTCGTGCCCAGCGACGTGCCGTCGAATGGCTGTTGGACCAGGAACTCATCGACGGCGGCGCCGCCGAGGCGTTCGCGGCCGCTCACCCAGATCCCGATCTGCCCTGATCGCAATACCGGTGACGACAGGCCGCCGCCCAGCGCCTAACCGCGTCACACCCCCTCGAGTCGGCGCCTCCGAGAGTCCCCATGCCGACGAGCGGGCGGCGGCCTCTTCACGTTCGGACCTACGGCGACGGCCGCGTGCGGCGACCCCGTGCCCATCTCGACCGGGCGAAAAAAGAACCGGGTCAGGTTCCCGTCCCTTCAGTCCAGACAGAACTCGTTGCCCTCGACATCCTGCATGACCAGGCACGACTCGTTCTCCTCATCGGCGACCAGGAGCCGCACGCGAGTGGCGCCGAGCCCGACCAGCCGCGAGCACTCCTCCTCGAGCACGGCCACCCGCTCGTCGCCGACCATCCCAGTGCCGACGCGGATGTCGAGGTGCAGCCGGTTCTTGACGACCTTGCCCTCCGGCACGCGCTGGAAGTACAGCCGCGGCCCCGCGCCCGTGGGGTCTAGGCACAACGCCGACCCGCCGAGCTCGTCGTCGTACTCTGCCCGGTAACCCAGCGTCTCGGCCCAAAATCGGGCGACGCGCACGGGCTCCGCGCAGTCGAAGGTGACCTGGAACTGCTTGACCGATGGCATAGTCCCAGACCGTATTGGCGCGTGCTGCTCGCCGCGACCCATATTCGATCACCGGACTCACCGCGCAAGGTGTGACTCCCGCGACCTCCGTCGTATTGGCAAGCTCGTGGTTACTCAGCGCAGACAGTACGCAAGGGCGACTGGGGTCAGGACGCACGTCGAAACGAAACGTGCAGAGCGACGACCGCGATGACACCCAGCAACCACAAGAGCGCGAGCCCAGACAGGTCGTACCAAGCTGGACTCGTGTCCGTCCAGGCAACGATGCCAGCCAGAAGGGCGGCGAGCAGAGCTAGGAATGCCACGCCTTCAAACGTGAGGCGTGTGGGTTGGAAGACATTCCACTTGACTGCCGGTGGTGCGGTGCTCCCGATAGTGGCCCGCTTCGATTCATTCACTTTCCAAGCCTGCCATTGCAGGTTCCCGCCGAGACGTCTTGATAGCGACTCTTGTACGTAGCGATCGATGAGCTTCATGTGGAAATCGTGCAGGATGTAACGGCTGCCGAATACGTACGAAGAAAGCGGAAGGATGAGCAGCAGGGCGTTGTAGGAGGTCTTCGAGATCGCAAGGCTGGCAACGACGCCTGCAGAACTCACTTGAAGTGCGACAACGTTCCACTGGATGCTCGCGCGTCGCTCGAGCTCTGAGCGCAAGGCCGCATATTCGGCCAAAAGAACGCTCGTCTGCTCCGCATGGGCCGAAGCCCCCAAGTCGCCCGAAGAGCGTCCGATGGATTGCTCCATCGCACGATTGTCCCAGCCCAAGCCGGACTCGTGAACCCTGCTAGGGAAGGACTTTGACGCGGCGAAGTGTTCGCGACCTGCCGACTGAGTTGTTCTCGGACTCGGGTTGCCGCGTCGCGCGTCAACCACCGCGATCGACGCGGTTCGTGCAGTCCACGGGCCACTTACGGGGTCTTCGTGTGACCCCTCACCAGGACCTGCCGAACGCTGCCGAGGGCGGTGAGGTCGGCGGCGAGGTCACCCTCGACCACCAGGACGTCGGCTTCGAGACCGGGACGCAGCCTGCCCGTGGATGAACCGAGTCCACAGGCCTCCGCGGCTCGACTCGTCGCTGTCACCAGCGCATCGACCGCCCCCACGACCGATCCCAGCTCGACGACGGCGCGCGAGCAGGTGCCGTGCGCCTTGGGCGGGACGATGCCGCCGTCGGTCCCCGTGACGAACCGGACCCCCGCCTCGTGCATCCGGCGGATGGTCGACATCCGGATCTCCACGATCTGCTCCGGGGTGACGCCCGCTGCCGCGATCATCTCCTGCACGTGCGGCGGCGCTTTCCGGTAGAAGTCCGGCGACAGTCCGCCAAGGGTCGGACACACCGTGATGCCGCTGCTGGCGAGGGCGTCGAGCTGCCGATCGGTGGCCGAGACATTGAGCATTCCAGCCAGTCCCGGCAGCGCAGCCCCGGCGAGGTATGTCGCGTGCTCGATGCCGTCCACGCCGACCTCGATGGCTTGGTCGATACCTGCCGCGGCATGTGAGTGCGCTGTCACCGGCAGCCCGGCACGATGTGCGAGGTCGACCAGCAGCCGGAGGTCCTCGAGCGCGAACTGCGGTGCGGTCACATCGGTGCCTGGAGTGTTCATGCCCCCGCTGGCCATCACCTTCACGACGTCGACGCCCCGCTCCACCCGCTCACTCACCGCCTCGGCGATGTCGGCTCCGTTGGCCACCACGCCGCCGAGGTAGTGACAGTGGCCCCCCGGACTGGTGATGGGCGGCCCGGAGGCGACGATCCTGGGCAGCCCCTCGTCCTCAGAACGACGGGCATCGCGGCGTTCCACGACGTTGAACCGGCGGTCACCAAGGTCCCGGATGGTCGTCACACCTCCAGCGAGCTGCTCACGCAGCGCCTTGGTCACGACGGCATCCAGCTCGTCCTCGGAGTAGCCCGCCACCCGGTCAAGAGCCATCGGGCCGCCGTCAGCGACCAGGTGGACGTGGGCATCGATGAGCCCCGGCAGCACCGTGGCACGTCCGTGATCGGTGACAGAACAGTCAGCGGGCACTTCGCTCGACCCGGACTCGACACCCACGATGGTCGATCCCTCGATGAAGACCGTGGCGCCACCCTCGACGAACCCCTCCCCGTCGAAGGCATAGTCCGCGCGAATCGCAAACATGAGTCGATGAGACCACCAGACCCCGACAGACGGCAACAGGCATTCCTGACAGGTTCCGCCGCCGGGCCACCCACCGCCACCCGGCTCGCCATCACAAGCACAGGCGTCTATCCATCGCCTGCCGGCGCGCCTGAGTTGAGGGACCCACCCATGACAGGTCAGCTCGATCCTCGGGTTCCGTGTCAGCGGTGGGGGATGACGGCTCACTTTGCAGGCGCGGCCAGACCAACGCCTGACGCGACCACGGGGCTCGGCTCAGGGTTGTCAATCAGTCATGTGACTGACTAGATTCAGTCGTATGACTGAATCTCTGGGGCGACCGATCGACGTCCGAGTGACCGAGCTCATCGACCGTCCGGTCGCGGTGGTGGCGCAATACGCGAGCGATCCGTCCCATGCTCCGGAGTGGTACGCAAACATCTCCGAAGTGGTGTGGCACACGCCGCGACCCCTGCAGGTGGGCACCGAGACTGCCTTCGTCGCCCGGTTCCTCGGTCGGGAGCTTCGCTATACGTATGCGGTTACCACCCACACCGCCGAGTCGCTGGTGATGCGTACGGCAGAGGGGCCGTTCACCATGGAGACCAGCTACCACTACGAGTCGATGCCTGACGGCGCCACTCGAATGACGCTTCGGAACCGTGGAACGCCGAGCGGGTTCTCGCGGCTCGTTGCCCCCTTCCTCCGAATCGCTATGCGTCGCGCCACCAGCAAGGACCTACGGACCCTCAAGCAGATCCTCGAACATGGCTAGCCCCAAGGTCGACGCCCTCCTCGACGCGGCCGAAGCGGAGTTTGCCAGGGAGGGAATCGAAGGCGGATCACTCCGCAAGATCATGCGTCAGGCGGGCGCGGACCCTGGAGCGGTTCACTACCATTTCGGCGGACGTGAGGCGTTCGCTGCTGCGGTGCTCGATCGCATCCTGGTCCCGCTGAACGCACGTCGACTCGACCTGCTCGACGAGGCGGTGACCAGTAGCCCTCCACTGGTGTCGCAGCTCCTCGAGGCACTGATCCGCCCCGACATCGAAATCGCACACATGCTGCATGCGCAGTCGCCCGGAAGGGCCCGCCTGATCGGCGCGATCTACCTCCGTCCCAGTGACTTCGTCGCCGCGACCGTCGCGGCCCACTTCGCCCCAGTGGCCAAAGCCTTTCGCCCGCACATCGAGGTGGCCTTGCCTCAACTCTCGTTCGACGACGTTGCCTGGCGGATCCGATGGTGCGTCTTCGGCACTGTCGGAGCCCTCCTCACCGATGAATCAGCTCCCTTCAAGCGACCCGCAGACGACCTCATCCGCGAACTCGTACAGACCCTCGCCGCTGCCTTGGCCGCGTGACCCCGCCGTCAGACGAAACGACGGGTGACCCGCACATCGAGAAGTTCGACGCCGAATTCGCCGACGCCAGGAGCATCGGTAGACGGTGGTCTCGCGGGTCCGGAATCACCGAGTGTCGTATCGGCCGGTGCCCGTTCGTTGTGAGGTCACAGGCACATACCGACGACCCGAGAAGAGGAAACCAGACGCCACTTGGTCTAGCACCGAGTTCATCTCCTTGGACGGCTGTCGAGCGGCGGTTCCGCATTGCCATCGGGTGTGCCAGATCTGATCCATGCTGGCTTGGGGCGACCGCTGCTTCGAGCGCGTTGTCGGGTACGCCAGCGTTGAGGGGGCAGCTGTGTCACACCAGCCGCGGGGCCAGATGCCCCTGGCGAAACCGCGACGTGCACGGCCTGGAGTCCCCCGAAGGGGTGCCCGTTGGTCGACAGCGCAGTCAACACTTCTCAGCGAATTCATCATGGTAGATTTTGGTGACGCACCAGACCCCACCTACGAGCCGGATCGAGGATCGATACAGCCATGTCCGTCGCCGCCCCTGCTCTGCGCCGGGCCGGCTGGGAGCTCCGTCGGGACCGGAAGCTGACCAGGCCCGAGCAGGCTGCCGAGGTGATCGCGGGACTGGCTGCCGCGCTCCAGCCCGGCGAGCGTCTCGGCACCAAGGAAGACCTGCGCACCCGTTGCTCGGTCTCTGTCGGCACCTTCAACGAGGCCCTGCGCGTGGTGCAGTCGCGCGGCATCGTGCGCGTCAAGCCCGGACCAGGAGGCGGGCTGTTCGTCGACACCCCCTCCCCCATGGTGCGACTGGGCAACTCGATGATGGCCCTCGACAAGGATGCCGCCTCGGTGACGGACGCCGTACGCCTGCGCGAAGCGATCGACCCCTTGCTGGTGGAGGACGCGCTCAAGCACGCCAAGGCCAAGGACATCCGGGCCATGCGTGCTGAGCTGAAGAAGATGAAGGCGGCCGCCGCCGGCTGCGACGGCATCGGTTTCCTGCACGCCAACTGGGCTCTGCACGCCAGGATCGCCGACGTCTCCCCCAGCCCAATCCTGCGATCGCTCTACACAAGCCTGCTCGACCTGGTGGAGTCACATCTGCTCTCAGTGCAGCCCGTCAGCGAACAGCCGCTGTTGCAGCACGCCCAGTCGCGCTACGAGCTCCACGCAGAACTGGTGGAGGCGATAGCGGACGGCGACGTACGAGCGCTCGACATCATCGCCGAGCACAATGCGACTGACCCGCCACCAGCTCGTGCCTGAACCGCACGACTCATCACCCACTGCAGAGGAAGCCATGTCGAGTCGCGATCCCGACCTTTCCATGAGACTCACGGATCCCGTCGCCGTGCTGGGGGCGGGGACGCTCGGACGGCGCATTGCCCTGATGTTCGCTGCCGGTGGCACCGCTGTGCAGGTGTACTCCCGCAGCGCGGAGTCGCAGGCCGCAGCGTTGGCCTACGTGAGCGAGAACGTCGATGCTCTCGCCACCAGTCTGGACGTCCAACAGCCCGGCAAAGTCACCGCGTTCGGTGAGATACCTGCGTCGGTCGACCAGGCATGGCTGGTCATCGAGTCCCTGCCCGAGGACATCGAGCTGAAGCGAAAGGTGTTTGCCGAGCTTGATCGTTGCGCACCACCGGACGCCGTGCTCGCCACCAACTCCTCCTCCTATCCCAGCCGCGAACTCGCCGAATCGGTCAGTCGCCCCGAGCGACTGCTCAACATGCACTTCCAGATGCCTCCGACCATGAACGCCGTGGAGCTCATGTCGTGTGGGCACACCGACCCTGAGCTGATTCCCGTGCTTGCCAGGACGCTGGAGGGCCACGGCCTGGTGCCGTTCCACGTCCAGCGCGAGAGCGTGGGTTTCCTGTTCAATCGAGTCTGGGCAGCGATCAAGCGTGAATGCCTGATGATTCTCGAAGAGGGTGTCTCTGGTCCCGAGGACCTCGACTCCATCTTTCGCGTGTCGCTCGCAACCCCTTACGGTCCTTGCCGCCTGATGGACCAGGTTGGCCTCGACGTGGTGCTAGCCATTGAGGAGCACTACTCCCAGGTTCGGCAGGGTGTTCCCGAAGAACCGAGGAAGCTGCTCGAAGAGCTCGTCGCCCGAGGCGACTTGGGCGTGAAGACCGGTCGCGGACTGTACTCGGACTACCAGCAAGTCGTGGCAAGAGGTCGATCCAGCGCTGAGCCACCAGTAGGGCCTCAAGGTCCCTGACGCGAAGGCCCTGGGTGACGAAGCGCTGCGGTTGTGGTGCAGTTGCAGGGCAGGTCGCCACGGGAGTTCCCGCCCAGCTCAAGAGCCGGGTCCCCTGCCGGGGGTCCTGTCCGCGGCACGTCACCGACGGCGGGTGCGGACCAGGTCGGCGAACCAGTGGTAGGACCGCTTCGGGGTGCGCCTCAGGTCGCCGCGGTCGACACTGACCAGTCCGAACTTCTTGGTGTAGCCGTGCGACCACTCGAAGTTGTCCAGCAGGGTCCACACCAGCCAGGCGCGCACGTCCGCTCCGGCGGCACGGGCGGCGTCGATGGCCTCCAGGTGGAGAGCGAGGTAGCCGATGCGGTCGGCATCGTCCACGGTGCCGTCGGGCAGCAGCACCGTGTCGGGGTACGCCGCGCCGTTCTCGGTGACGACCAGCGGCAGGCCGGTGCGGCGATGGGTGTCGAGGAGAAGGACACGGAAGCTGTCGGCATCCACCTCCCAGTCCATGTCGGTGCGCGGGTGACGCGGGGCGAACCGGAAGTCATGGACACCGGGGAAGGCGGACAGGTCACCGTCGCCGTCGGGATCACCCGCCGTCGCCCCGTCCGCGGCTCGCGCGACCCGTGCGGGGGTGTAGTAGTTGACGCCGAGCCAGTCGGCCGACCCCTGGACCAGGTCGAGGTCACCGGGACGGACGAGCTCGGGGTCCGCGAGCACGGGAGCCACGCGCAGGGTCCCGGCGTCGTACGCCCCGTCGACGAGCGGCGCCAACCACAACCGGTTCCGGAGCGCGTCGACGCCATCCACGGCTTCGACGGCCGCCTCCGGCTCGGGAAGTACCGGGGTCAGGTTGAGCACGATGCCGACACCCTCCACACCAGCCTCGCGCAGCCGGGCGGAGGCGAGGCCGTGCGCCAGGAGGAGATGGTGGGCAGCGCGATGGGCCCCGCTCGCCACCTGCCTCCCCGGGGCGTGACGCCCCGAGCCGTAGCCCAGGTAGGCCGAGCACCAGGGCTCGTTGAGGGTGGCCCACAGCGCCACCCGATCACCCAACCGGTCGTGGACGGCCATGGCGTAGTCGGCGAACCGCTCGGCGGTGTCGCGCACCAGCCAGCCTCCCGCTCCTCTCGACGGCGGAGTCTCGAGCGACTGCGGCAGGTCCCAGTGGTAGAGCGTCGCCATCGGCCTGATGTCGTGCTCGAGCAGTCCGTCGACCAGGCGCTCGTAGTAGTCGAGACCCTGCCTGTTCACCTCGCCATGGCCGTCCGGGACGACCCGTGGCCAGGACACCGAGAAGCGGTACCACTGGACGCCGAGGCCGGCGAGGAGGGCCACGTCAGGGCCGGGATCGGGGTACGACGCGCACGCCACGGACCCGTCGGAGCCGTCGTCGACCGCGCCGGGCACGCGGGTGAGAGTGTCCCAGATCGAGGGTGACCGCCCGTCCGCTCCCGTGGCGCCCTCGATCTGGTAGGACGCGGTCGCGGTCCCGAACTCGAGCCGGGAGCCGTCGGGAAGCGGGCCGCGGACACCTGCGGGACTCACTTGCTGAACCCCTCGCTCAGTCCGCTGACCAGCTGGCGACGGCCGATCGTGTAGAGCACGACGATCGGGATGGTGCTGAGCACGACGGAGGCCAGCACCGCCGGGACGTTGACCTGGAACTGGCCCTGGAAGCTCCACACCGCCAGCGGCATCGTCCGCTGGTCCGGGCTCTGGGTCAGGACCAGTGGCAGCAGGAAGCCGTTCCACACCGTCACGCCGGTGTAGACGGCCACCGTCACCATCGCAGGTCTGGTCAACGGGAAGGCCAGGCGCCAGAGCATCGTCCACTCGCTGGCCCCGTCGAGCCGCATCGACTCGAACAGGTCGCGCGGGACGTCGCGCAGGAAGTTGGTCAGGACCAGCACCGCCAGCGGGATGGCGAAGGCGACAGACGGGATCGCGATGGCCGCCAGGCTGTCGTACAGGCCCAGCTTGATGATCATCAGGTAGACCGGGATGATCGCCGCCTGCAGCGGGATGGCCAACCCCATCAGGAACAGGCTGTGGACCCGCTTGAGCAGGCCGCTGTGCGCTCCGCGCACGATCGCGTACGCCGCCATCAGGGCCAGCACGACCGTCGGGACCGTCGTACCGACCGCCACCACGACGCTGTTGACGAAGTAGTGCACGAAGTCGTTCTCGATCACCAGCCGGTAGTTGTCGAGGGTCGGGGCAGAAGGCGGCGCGAACGCGTTCTGCTGGTAGTAGTCGCTCGAGGCCTTGAAGCTCGTGATGACGATCCAGTAGAGGGGGATGATCACCACCGCCAGCCAGCACCAGCCGGCCAGCCCACCGAGCCAGTTGCGACCGCGCCAGCCGCGCGAACTGCGCTGCGAACCGGTCGGCGCGACCCGCCGGGTCGGCTCGTCCACCGTGACGTCGAGCAGGGCGGCCATCTCAGATCCCTTCCATCTGGCTCTCGTCGGCGTCCCCACCGAGCCGGCGGAGGCCGAGAGCGATCGCCAGGCCCACGACGACGAGGATCACCGCGATCACGCTCGCCGGACCCATCTGGTTGGCGCCGAAGCCGCGGCGGTACATGTCCAGCGCGAGGACCCGCGTGGAGGCACCCGGGCCACCTGCGGTCAGCACGAAGATCAGGTCGAAGAACGTCAGCGAGCCCACGACCATCAGCGTCGAGGACGTGATGATCGTGTGCTTGAGCTGAGGCAAGGTGATGCTGAAGAACGTGCGGACCCGACCGGCTCCGTCGAGAGAGGCGGCCTCGTACATGGACAAGGGGATCTGGCGTACGGCGCCCTGGTAGATCAGCGAGTGGAACGGGATGAACTGCCACGACACGATGAAGATGATCACGCCCATCGCGAGCACCGGACTGCCCAGCCAGTTCTGCGTGAGCAGGTCCGAGTGCAGCCCTGGCCCGAGGCCGAAGTTCGGATCCAGGAGTGCCTTGAAGGTGACCGCGATCGCGGCGGCACTCAGCAGCAGCGGGATGAAGTAGAACACCGCGAGGAAGCCGCGATGACGCTGCCGGCCAGCCATGAAGACCCCGAGCAGGATGCTGATCGGGGTCTGCACCAGCCAGGAGTAGAACATCACCTCGAAGGTGACCCACAGGGAGTGCAGCAGATCCGGGTCCCGCAGCACCGTGCTCCAGTTGCCGAGACCGGCCGGGGTGATCGCCCCGAGCCCGTCCCACCGGGTGAAGCTCAGGACCAGAACGCCCAGGAGCGGGAGGACCGCGAAGAGCAGGAACACGATCAGGGCCGGAAGGGCCATCCAGGCCACCGGGCCGTGCTGCCCCGCGCGGGCTCCCCGTGGCTGCGAACTCCGGGACCCGAGCGAGGCAGCCTCGGTGGTCATGTGCCGATCGTCTTGTTCATGCTGTCCGCGAACTGCTGGGGGCTGATGCTCCTCTGGAACAGCTTGCCGATGTTGTCCAGCAGCGGCGTGGCCTGGGAGGGGGGCAGCGCCTGGTCCCACGACTGGGCGAAGACCGAGGCCTGGCTCGAGGTGTCGTAGACGAACTGCAGCCAGGCCTTGTCGTCGGCGTCGGAGACGCCCGAGATGAGGTCGCCCGCGCTCTTCACCACCGGGATGTTGCCGCTGTCGACCCACTTCTTGACCTCGGTGTCGTCGAGCATGGTCGAGGTCAGCAGCTTCTTGGCTGCGTCCTGCGACTCCTTGCTCGCCTTGGACGAGATGGAGACGTACTGACCGGGGTTGCCCACGGTGTCCTTCGGGTCACCCTTGCCGCCGTCGACACCGGGGAAGTTCATGAAACCCAGGTTCCCCCCGGTGACGAAGTCGCCGCCGTCGGCCTTCATCGACCCGTAGGTCCAGGCTCCGTGCAGCATCATGGCGGCCTTGCCCGTGAACAGCAGGGCCTGGTCGGCGTTCTGGTCGGCGACCGTGGACTGGAAGCCCTTCTGGAAGCCGTCGGCCTTGACCAGCTTCTGCACCTCGGCGAGCGCCTGCAACGAGGCCGGCTGGCTCCAGGCGTTCTTCTGGCCGTCGAAGATGTTGGCGAACACCTCCGCGCCGCCGATGCGGTCGTAGAGGAACTCCAGCCACATCATGTTGGTCCACAGCGACTGTCCAGCGAGGGAGAACGGCGCGATGCCCTTGGCGTTGAACGTGGGCACGAGGTCCATGACGTCGCCCCACGACTCCGGTGGCTTGGCGCCGACCTGGTCGAAGATCTTCTTGTTCCAGTAGAGGACGATCGGCGTGACCGTCTCGATCGGCACCGCGTAGAGCTTGCCGTCGACCGTCGCCGCCCCGAACGTGGCCGGGAAGCGCTGCTCCTTCAGGTCGGGGTTCTCGTCGAACCAGCTGGTCAGGTCGAGGACCTGGTCGGCGTCGACGTAGCTCTTCAGGCCACCGCCTCCCCACCCCCAGATCATCGTCGGGCCCTGGCCCGCGCCGATCGCGGTCTTGACCTTCTGCTTGTAGGCATCGTTGGCGAACAGGGTGACGTCGATCGACGACTTGGGGTTGGCCTTGTTGAAGCGGGCGATCGTGTCCTTGCGGATGTCCTCCTGCGGCTTGCCCGACAGCGTCCAGTACGACGCGACGCCCTTGCTGCCGCCTCCCGAGCCGCCACCGGCACCGGTCTGGCTGGGGGAACCACCACAGGCCACGAGGGCCACGCTCACCGGGACGCCGAGTCCCACGAGGCGCAGGAAGCTGCGGCGGGACGGGTTCATCGGTTCCATGTCTTGACCTCCGCGTCGATGGCCGCGACCACCACGGCTCGAGTCCGACTCGTCGCCTCGTGGGACGGGGCGACTCCCCGACAGGCCGCGTTCCGAAACATGTTTCGGTACTGCGGCGATCGGTTGTTAGGGACGTTAGGCCTCGTCGTACGGTGTGTCAAGCATCACATGTAAACGTTATCCCCGCCCAACCGAGCCACCCTTCCGCCGGACTCGTCACCTGTTCCCAAGTCGCACGGAGGGCGGTACTGTGCCCATGCATCAGCGACCAGCGCCCCCTCGCGAAATATATTTCGACGCATCGGTGGTGGTCAGAACGCCCGACCGACCCCCAGGAGGACCCCGTGACGTCTGCCACCGGCACCCGCCCCGCCCGCGCCTGGCACGACCGCACGCGGCCGTTGCCGGAGCGCGTCTCGCTGCTTCTCGCCGCGATGACGCTGGAGGAGAAGGTCGGTCAGCTCGGCAGCCGATGGGTCGGCAACAACCTGGCCGGCGAGCCCGGCGTCGAGGGCACCGACCTGCAGGTGGCGCCGATGCAGGACGTCTTCACCGCGTCCGGGTCGCTGTCCCTGAGCGAGGCGAGCCGGCACGGACTGGGGCACCTCACCCGGGTCTACGGCAGCGCCCCGGTGACACCCGCCGAGGGCGCGGCCGAGCTCGTCCGCCAGCAGCACGTCGTCCTGGAGGACTCCCGGTTGGGCATCCCCGCGCTCGTGCACGAGGAGTGCCTCACCGGCTTCACGGCGTACGGCGCCACGGTCTACCCCGCCGCCATCGCGTGGGGTGCGACCTGGGACCCCGACCTGGTGCGCCGGATGGCCGCGGCGATCGGTCGCGACATGGCTGCCCTCGGGGTGCACCAGGGGTTGTCCCCCGTGCTCGACGTCGTGCGCGACTACCGTTGGGGACGCGTCGAGGAGACCATGGGTGAGGACCCCTACCTGGTCGCCAGCCTGGGCACCGCCTACGTGCAGGGCCTCCAGTCGGCTGGCGTGATCGCCACGCTGAAGCACTTCGCGGGCTACTCCGCCTCGCGGGCCGCCCGCAACCACGGGCCGGTCTCGATGGGACCTCGGGAGATGCGTGACGTCATCCTGCCCTCGTTCGAGACAGCCATCGCCCTCGGCGGGGCCAGGTCGGTGATGAACTCCTACTCGGACGTGGACGGTGTCCCCGCGGGCGCCAGCCACTGGCTGCTCACCGAGGTGCTGCGTGACGAGTGGGGCTTCACCGGCACGGTGGTCTCGGACTACTGGGCGGTGCCGTTCCTGGCGACCATGCACCGAGTCGCACCAGGGCATGCCGAGGCGGGAGCACTGGCCCTGGAGGCGGGCATCGACGTCGAGCTGCCCGACACCCTGGGGTACGGCGCCGGGCTGGTCGAGCTCGTCCGCTCGGGCGTGCTCGACGAGTCGGCCGTGGACCGAGCTGCCGGGCGCGCCCTCCTCGCGAAGGCCGAGGCCGGGCTGCTCGACACGGAGTGGTCGCCCGAGACCTCGGTGGCGCACGCCGCGGAGGTCGACCTCGACTCGCCCGCCAACCGCGCCCTGGCACGCGAGGTCGCCGAGCACTCCGTCGTCCTGCTCGACGCCGGCACCGCGCTGCCGATCAGGAGCGAGGGACGGCCACTGCCGCAGAGGGTGGCCGTCATCGGGCCGTGCGCTGATGATCCCCTGACGTTCATGGGGTGCTACGCGTTCCCCAATCATGTGCTTCCCCGCCACCCACGCTCGGACCTCGGCATCGAGGTTCCCACCGCCCTGGACGCCCTCCGCGCCGAGCTGGGAGACGTGCACATCACCCACGAGACCGGCTGCACGGTGATGGGCGAGGACCGCACCGGCTTCGCGGCGGCGGTCGACGCCGCGAGCAACGCCGACCTCGTCGTGGCCTTCGTCGGCGACCTGGCGGGACTCTTCGGCCACGGCTCCTCGGGCGAGGGGTGTGACGCCGAGGACCTGCGGCTGCCGGGGGTCCAGGCCGATCTCGTCGAGGCCCTGCTGGCGACGGGCACACCGGTGGTGCTCGTCGTGGTCTCCGGCCGTCCCTACGCGCTCGGCGACGTCCACGGTCGCGTCGCCGGCCTGGTGCAGTCGTTCTTCCCCGGTGAGGAGGGCGGGGGCGCGATCGCCGGCGTGCTGTCCGGACGGCTCTGTCCCGGTGGCCGGTTGCCGGTGCAGGTCCCGCGTCGTTCGGGCGGCCAGCCCGGCACCTACCTCCAGCCGCCGCTCGGTGGCCTCGAGAGTGCCGGGATCACCTCGGTGGACTCGACGCCCCTCTACCCCTTCGGGTACGGCGCCTCCTACACCTCCTTCAGGTTGGACGACATCCGCGCCAGTGCGCAGGAGATCAGGACGGACGAGGCGGTACAGGTGAGCGTCGTGGTGACCAACACCGGCGACCGCGCCGGTGACGAGGTCGTCCAGGTCTACCTGCACGACCCGGTGGCGCGTGTGGCGAGGCCGGTGCGCCAGCTGGTCGGGTTCGCCCGCGTCCGGCTGCAGCCGGGCTGCTCCGCCGAGGTCGTCTTCGACCTCCACGCCGACCGGACGGCCTACACTGACGCGGGTCTCGACCGCATCGTCGAGGCGGGCGAGGTGCAGTTCCTCGTCGGCACCTCTGCTGCAGACGAACGGGCCCGGGTCACCGTCCGGCTCACGGGTGCCACGCGCATCGTCGGGCACGATCGTCGGCTGGACACCCCCGTGCGGGTCGAGCCCCACCCGTCAGACTAGGCAATCCGCAGGAGGAGCATCCGAGATGTCAGTGACAGAGCCCCGACCGACGCTGGCCACCGTGGCCGAGTCCGCGGGTGTCTCGGTCGCCACGGTCTCCAAGGTGCTCAACGGCCGGAGCGACGTGGCCCCGGCCACCCGGGCCAGGGTGCAGGAGCTGCTGCGGGCCTACGACTACGGGAGCCGCCTGCGGACCATCGAGCGGCACCCGACCATCGAGCTGACCTTCCGCGGCACGATCGGTGCCTACTCCTCCGAGATCGTCCAGGGCGTCGCCACCGCAGCCGCGGAGCTGGGCGTCACGGTGACCATCGGTGTGAAGCCCGTGGACCAGCGCCCCTCGGCCAAGGCCGAGGCGACCAGCTGGGCCCGCGACCTCGCCGCCAACGGGCGCCGCGCCGTGATCGCGGTGACGGACGAGCTCGGGTACGACGAGATCTCGGCCCTCGCCCGGCTGCGTCTGCCGCTCGTCGTCATCGACCCGATGAACATCCCGTCACGGGACATCGTCAGTGTCGGCTCGACCAACTTCCGCGGCGGGCAGGCCGCCGCCAGGCACCTGATCGAGCTCGGGCACCGACGCATCGCCTACCTGGGTGGACGGGCAGCGGCCGAGTGCAGCCAGGCACGCCTGGCCGGGTTCCGCTCCGCGCTCGAGACCGCAGGGATCAGCCTGCCTCACGAGCTCGTGCGCAGCCTGCAGGACTTCCGCTATCAGGACGGCCTCGACGGGACGCCACAGCTGCTGTCCCTGCCCGAGCGACCGACCGCGATCTTCGCGGCCAGCGACGAGCTCGCACGTGGCGTCATCGAAGCCGCCCGCTCGGTCGGCCTCTCGGTGCCCGCCGACCTGAGCGTCGTCGGGTTCGACGACACGGAGATCGCGCGCATCGCCTCCCCCCCGCTCACGACGGTGCGCCAGCCGCTGCAGGAAATGGGTGCCGTCGCCCTGCGCACGGCGCTGCGCCTGGTCGACGGCGAGAGGATCGATTCCAACCACGTCGAGCTGGCGACCGAGCTCGTCGTACGCGCCTCCACGGCGGCTGCCCCGTCGCCGTCGCCGTCGCCGTCGCCGTCAGCCTCGAGTCGCTGAAGGACGGACCGAGGGGGCCGGGTGGGCCCCTGTCCAGGCTGTCGCGCGGTCCTCAGGCAGACGACGCGCGTCCTCGTTCAGGCAGACACCACGACCTCGGGCTCTTCGCAGGTAGGTTCGGCCGCATGGAACTGCGGCATCTTCGCTACTTCGTCGCAGTCGCAGAAGAGTGCCACTTCGGCCGGGCGGCTCACAGGCTGCACATCGCCCAACCGCCACTGTCGCAGCAGATCCGGCAGCTCGAGGCCGAGCTCGGCGTGCAGCTCCTCATCCGCTCCACCCGCCGCGTCGAGCTCACCCCGGCCGGCGCTCGCTACCTCGATCGGGCACGCAGCATCCTGGCCGGCGTGGACGCGGCCGGGGAGGAGGCCACCCTGGTCGCGGACGGCCGGATCGGCCGGGTCGCGATCGGGTTCACAGGTTCTGCGACCTACGAGCTGTTGCCGAGCCTGAGCCGGAGGCTGCGTGAGCAGTGGCCAGGTCTCGAGCTGGACCTGCGCGGCGAGCTGCTCACCCCCAGCCAGGTCACCGGGCTCCTCGATGGCACGCTCGACGTCGGGTTCCTGCGTCCTCCGGTGCGGGACCCTGGGATCGAGGTGCACCCGTTGCGACAGGAACCGCTGGTGGTGGTCCTGCCCGGGTCGCACGCCCAGGCCGGCCGGGAGCAGATCACGCTCGCGGACCTGGCGGAGGAACCCTTCATCACCTACCCGTCGCACCACCGCTCGGTGGTGCACGACGCCGTGCTGGACGCCTGCCAGGACGCCGGGTTCAGCCCCCGCGCGACGGAGGTGGCGGAGACCTCCACGCTCGTCTCGTTCGTCGCTGCTGGGCTCGGTGTCGCCCTGGTCCCCGCGTCGGTGCAGCACCTGCGGATCACGGGTGCGGTGTACCGCCCGATGGCTGGCCCCTCCCCCACCGTCGAGCTCGCGGTCGCCACCAGGAAGGGCGAGAGCTCGGCCGCCGTGCGCCGGGTCCTGGCGCTGGCCGAGGAGCTCGTGCACGCGCGCGACTGAGACTCCTGAAGTCTCAATCGAGACCGATCATGTACTTCTCTTGACCGACTCATCGTGTGACGCTCGTCGCATGAAGATCGCCCGGGTCGAGGCCGTTCCCTACGCCATCGACTACCGCAAGCCCCTTGCGTTCGCGAGCGGTGAGGTGCGGGCCGCCGAGCACGTGCTGGTCCGGGTGCACACCGATGACGGTGTCGTCGGCACCGCCGACGCCCCGCCCCGGCCGTTCACCTACGGCGAGACCCAGACATCGGTGCGCTCGATCGTCGCGGACCACTTCGCACCCGCGATCCTGGGCCTGAGCATCCTCGAGCGCGAGGTCGTCCATTCGCGGCTGAACCGCACGGTCGGCAACCCGGTCGCCAAGGCCGCTCTCGACATGGCGATCTGGGACGCCATCGGACAAACGCTGGGCGCTTCGGTCACCGAGCTGCTCGGCGGCTTCACCGACCGCGTCCGCGTCTCGCACATGGTCGGCTTCGCACCCGCCGCGGCGATGGTCGCCGAAGCCGAACGAGTCCGCGCCACCTACGGCATCACGACCTTCAAGGTGAAGGTCGGCCGTCGCCCCTACCGTCTGGATGTCGAGGCCTGCCGAGCGCTGCGCGCCGCCATGCCCGACGCCGAGCTCTACGTCGACGGCAACCGCGGCTGGACCGCGAGCGAGTCCGCCCGGGCCCTGAACGAGATGGCCGACCTCGACCTGAGCTTCGCCGAGGAGCTGTGCCCGGCCGACGACGTGCTCGGCCGACGCTGGCTGGTGGAACGCTCCCCCATACCGATGTACGCCGACGAGAGCGTGCCCACCCCTGCAGACGTCACCCGGGAGCTGCTCTCCGGTGCGGCCAACGGGATCAGCATCAAGACCTCGCGCACCGGCTTCACCACCAGCCAGCGGATCCTCGGACAGTGCGAGGGCATGGGGGTCGAGGTGTACGTCGGCAACCAGATCGACACCCAGGTCGGCTCCCTCTGCGCGGCCGCCTTCGCTGCGGCGTACCCCCTGACGGCGAGCCGCCCCGCCGAGCTGTCCAACTACCTCGACATGACCGACGACCTGCTCGCCGAGCCGCTCGTGATCGAGGACGGGCAGCTCAGGGTTCGTCAAGGTCCGGGCCTGGGCATCGCGATCGACGACGACAAGCTCACCAGATACCGCACCGACACCTGACCGACCCACCTCCCACCACCGCACCGAGGAGCACCGACATGACCCAGCTCGACCACCCCACCGAGTTCGACGCGAAGGCCGCCGACTCTGGAGCCAACGCCACCCGCGTGTTCCGGAGCAAGGAGGCCGCAGGCCGACCCGAGATCAGCAAGGAGCGCGTGGACGAGGTGGCCACCGCCGCGATCAAGGCGATCCACGAGGTGATCCGCGACAAGGGCGTCACCTACGAGGAGTACGACGCCCTCAAGGCGTGGATGATCCAGGTCGGCCTGGACGGTGAGTGGCCGCTCTTCCTCGACGTGTGGATCGAGCACGTCGTCGAGGAGGTCGCCAACGCCGACCGCGAAGGCTCGAAGGGCACCATCGAGGGGCCCTACTACGTGCCCGACGCCCCGGAGCTCCCCGCCGAGTGCACCCTGGAGATGCGCGAGGACGAGGCCGGCACCCCGCTGCTCTTCCGGGGCCAGGTCACCTCGGTCGACGGCACCCCTCTCGCAGGTGCCCTGGTCGACATCTGGCACGCCGACGACGCTGGCTTCTACTCCCAGTTCGCCCCCTCCCTGCCTGAGTGGCTCTTCCGGGCCCGGGTCACGACCGACGAGGAGGGCCGTTACTTCATCAACACGATGCAGCCCGCGCCCTATCAGATCCCGACCGACGGCTCGTGCGGCAGGCTCATCGCGGCGGCCGGCTGGCACGCCTGGCGCCCGGCCCACATCCACCTCAAGGTCTCGGCCCCCGACCATCTGCTGATCACCACGCAGCTCTACTTCGAGGGCGGGGAGTACATCGAGACCGACATCGCCGACGCGGTGAAGCCCGAGCTGATGCTGGCCCCGACCCCGCGTGCCGATGGTTCCGGCAACGAGATCACCTACGACTTCGTCCTCGACCCGGCCTGATGCTCTTCGCCGTACGCATGGACGTCGACCTGCCGCTCGAGCTGCCGGATCGGGAGGACCTGTTGGCCCGCGAGAAGGCCTACAGCCAAGACCTCCAACATGCCGGCAAGTGGCCACACATCTGGCGCGTCGTCGGCGCCTACTCCAACCTCAGCGTCTTCGACGTCACCGACAACGAGGAGTTGCACCAGCTTCTGTGGAACCTGCCGCTGTTTCCCTACATGACCATGACCATCACACCGCTGGCGGAGCATCCCTCATCGATCTGAGGCGTTCGCCACTCGCGTCACAGACCGGGACAGGGACATGACCAACACCATGCGTGCAGTGGTGCTGGACGCCCCGGACCGGGCCAGCAGGTCGTCACCCTGATGGGCGGGATGGGACGGACCTTCGACGGCGGATACGCGGAGTACACGGTGGTCCCCCGCCAGCAGGTGATCGCCGTCTCTTCCAACCTCCCGTGGAAGGTCATCGGCGCGGTGCCGAGCGGCGAAGTCGGGGTGCCTAGGTTTGGTCGACAGCTCCTCGGGACGTCATCCGTTCGCCCGGTCGCCCGAAAATGCTGAGGATCTCCGCGGGCTCAGCCCCGGTGCTGCCGAACCAGTGCGGGACAGTGGTGTCGAAGGCAGCGACCTCGCCGGGGCCGAGCACCACGTCCTGGTCGCCGAGGATGAACCGCATGTGACCGGACAGGACGTAGATCCATTCGTTGCCGTCGTGCGCGCGGGGCTCGGGGGTGGCCTTCCCGGTCGGGATGATGATCTTCCACGCCTGCATGCCGTCAGGCTGCCGAGTCAGCGGGATCACCGTCCGGCCCTTGACGCGGCCAGGTTTCAGCCGCAGCCGCGGGTCGCCTTCCTCGGGCGCGCCGACCAGGTCATCGAGCGGGACCCGGTAGACGTGGGAAAGGGCGAGCAGCAGCTCGAGGGTCGGCCGGCGCTGTCCGGTCTCGAGTCGCGACAGCGTGCTCTTGGAGATGCCGGTGGTCTCCGCGACACCGGTCAACGTCAAACCACGGTGCGTGCGGAGTCGCTTCAACCGGGGCCCGACCCCCTCCAGCGCGGCGGCGATGGCGGCCGCTGACTCATCCTCCACAAGGTTCATCTGACCGCTGATTCCCACAAACAGCAACGTTCGTAGGCGTTCGCCGTACCCGGCTCCAACCTTGGGACATGAACAGATACGAAGCGGTGGTCATCGGCGGAGGCGCCGCTGGCCTGTCCGCAGCCCTGGTCCTGTCCCGCGCTCGCCGCAAGGTCCTCGTGGTCGACGCCGGCCATCCGCGCAACGCACCCGCCACCCACATGCACGGCTACCTCTCTCGCGACGGCATGCCCCCCGCAGAACTGCTGGCCGCCGGTAGGGACGAGGTCGCCGGCTACGGCGGCGAGATCATCACCGGCACAGTCACCGACCTGGTGCCCGATGGCCGCGCCGGGTTCTGGGTCCTCCTCGATGGCGGGCAGCGGGTCTCGACTCGGCGGCTGCTGGTCACCACCGGGCTGCGCGATCAGCTGCCTGACGTCCCGGGTCTGGCCGATCGGTGGGCGCGCGACGTGCTGCATTGCCCGTACTGCCACGGCCACGAGGTCCGCGACCAGCAGCTCGGCGTCATCGGTGGCGCGCCAGGTTCCGTGCGCTACGCCCAGATCGTGCGCCAGTGGACCCACGACCTCGTCTACTTCACCCCACCCGGCATCCTCACCGCCGTCGAGCGAACCGAGCTGCTCGCACGGGCCATCGGTGTCGTCGAAGGCACCATCGACCAGCTCGTCATCGACGAGGAAGACCACCTGTGTGGAGTGCAGATGGGCGACGGCTGCGTCATCCCTCGTGCTGCCCTGTTCGTGCCGCCGCGCTTCGTGCCCAACCACATCCTGCTCCTCGGCCTGGGCTGCGACATCGATCCGAACGGGTGGGTCGAGGTCGACGCCGCCGGACGCACCAGCGTCGATGGGATCTGGGCTGCCGGCAACGTCGTCGACCCCCGTGCCCAAGTCATCACCGCAGCAGGTGCCGGCTCAGCCGCCGCCATCGCCATGAACGCCGACCTTGTCGACGACGACGTACGCAACGCCGTCCGCGACCTCAACCACGGATTCCCGCCCACCCCCATCGCAACCACGCACATCAAGGAGTCTCGATGAACAACCCCAGCCACGACCCGACCCCCACCCCGGGGCGAAGGAAGCCAGGTCCGCCGACCAAGCACCAGCTCGCGTTGATGATCTGGCTCGCGGTCTTCCCGACCCTGACCGTTCTGAACCTGCTCTTGGGCGACTGGTTGGGCACGTTGAACGCGGTCACGCGTACGTTCGTGCTCGCGACCATCGCTGTGCCCATCGTCATCTACGGCCTGATGCCCCAGCTGCACCGCCTGCGCGGTCAGCTCCTGACCCGCCTCGCCAGCTCGTCATGAGCGAACTGAGTCAGTTGTGACGCGAGGCCAAGCCGTCGAGGATGAGATCGAGACCGAACTCGAACTCGTCGGCGAAGTCGTAGCCGGGCTGCAGGTAGTAAGTCCTGGCCATCTCGACCATCGTCGGGTAAGCATTCGTTGCCATCAGCTCCATGATGGGCCCAGCGACGTCTCCCACCGAGTCAGGTCCCTCGAAGGGGAGTGCCGCCTCTTGGAGCGCGAACCCGTAGACGTAGCTGTCGATGAGTGCGTAGGCGTGAGCGGTCAGCTCGAGGGAGAATCCGGCACGCCGCAGGCACGCCAGAACCGCGTCGTGATGACGAAGGGTCGCGGGCCCAGGTGTGGTGCGCGACTCCAGCAGACCAATCGCCCAGGAGTGCACCTTGAGGCGATCCCGGGCCGAACAGGCGCGCCGCCGCATCTCCACCTGCCAGTCGCCCTCGGGGTCGGGGAGCTCGATCTCCTCGAACACGACGTCGACCAGCAGGTCGAGGAGCTCGTCCTTGCTGGCGACGTAGTAGTAGACCGACATCGGCTTGGTGCCCAGCTCCTCGGCCAGCGATCGGATGGTCAGCCCGGACAAGCCACCTTGATCCGCGATGAGCAGGGCGGCATCACGTACCCGCTCCCTGGTCAACCGCGATCGTGCCGGGCCGTGAGTTCGATCGAGCTTCCCCATCAGGCACTCACATCCTCTTGACTTTCGTACAGCGTACGGTAATCTCGTACATTGTACGAAAGAGTACACCGCGCAGGTCCGGGCCACGCGAACTTCCAAAGAAAAGGCATCGCCATGGACCCGAAGACAGCACCTTCCACGCAGACCTCGCCACGCCACCCAGCGGGCGCGAACGTCCCGACGCCTCGTCCGCCCACGATGCCCGCCATCGTCCAGGACACGTACGGCGACGAGAGCACGCTGCGCCACGAGCACATCGCCGTCCCGGTGATGGCCAACAACGAGGTCCTGGTCCGGGTGCAGGCCGCCGGACTCGACCGCGGAACCTGGCACCTGATGACCGGCAAGCCCTACCTGATGCGCATCGCCGGGCTGGGCTTCACGGGTCCGAAGGTCCCGGTTCTGGGCCGTGACCTGGCCGGCACGGTGGCCGCCGTCGGTGCCGAGGTCTCCAGCTTCCAAGTGGGCGATGAGGTGTACGGGGTCGGCCGCGGGTCGTTCGCCCGGTACGCCGTCGCCCGCGCCGACAAGCTGGCCCGCAAACCGGCCAGCCTGACCTTCGAGCAGGCTGCGGTGGTGCCCGTCTCGGCCGCCACTGCCCTCCAGGCACTGTGCGACCACGGCCGTCTCGAACGGGGCCAACGAGTACTGGTCATCGGCGCATCGGGGGGTGTTGGCAGTTTCGCCGTCCAGATCGCCAAGGCCCTCGGGGCCGAGGTCACCGGCGTGGCCAGCACGGCCAAGCTCGACCTGGTGCGCTCGCTCGGCGCCGACCACGTCATCGACTACACCCGCGAGGACTTCGCCGCGACCGGGGTCCGCTTCGACCTGATCCTCGACATCGCCGGTAACCCGAAGCTGTCGCGGCTGCGACGAGCGCTCACACCCCACGGCACGGTCGTGATCGTCGGCGGCGAAGACGGCGGTGACCTCACCGGAGGCATGAACCGCACCCTGCGCGCCCTCGCCCTCTCCTCGTTCAGCCACCAGCGGTTCGCGAACTTCATCAACAAGGAACGAGCCAGCGACCTGGACCGTCTCACCGCCCTCATCGACACAGGTCAGGTCACCCCGAGCATCGGCCGGACCTACCCGCTCGAGCAGGTTCCCGAAGCCTTGCGACAGCTGGCAACCGGAGCGGTCCACGGAAAGGTCGCCATCACCCTCTGAGTACCACGGACCACCGCGCGCCCAGGCAGCATCCGGCGGAGCTCTTCGTCGGCCCATCTCCAGCAGAAGCGAGGCAGACAGATGACCACCACCACCGTGACTCAACCCGGAGCCACCGAGAGCATGCCACCCCACTTGCTGCTCGACCCGCCGACCGGGTCGCGGATGTGGGCCTCGCGTCTGATCGGGGCCCTGTTCCTGGTCGGGTTCCTCTTCTACGGAACCGGTTCGGTCCTGGTGAACTCCGTGGTCGACGGGTCGGACTTCCTCAGGAACGTCGACCCGATGCAGACCACACTCGCCCTGGGTGCGTTCCTGATGATCGCGACCATCGCCGTGGACATCGGCAAGGCCGTCATCTTCTACCCGGTCCTCGAACGCCACGGGAAGCGCACGGCGGTCGCCTACCTGGCCACGATGGTCTTCGAGATGGCGATGATGACCGTCGGCGTGCTGGCACTGCTCATGGTCATCCCGCTCGCCGAGCAGGCCGCTGACGGACGCCTCGACCCCGGCACCGCCCAAGCACTCGGGTCACTCGCAGTGGACGCGAACGAGACCGCCTACCAGGTCGGGCAGCTCTCCCTCGCCTTCGGCCTGGTCTTCCTGACCGTGCTGCTGTTCCGCACCGCTCTGGTGCCCAGATGGCTCGCCCGTCTGGGTGTGGTCGGTTACAGCCTCCACCTGGTAGGTGCCGCCGCCGAGATCTTCGGCGTTCACATCAGCCTGGTGCTTCTGGTTCCCGGGGCCATCTTCGAGCTGACCCTGGCCGCGTGGCTGCTCACCAAGGGCTTCAACGCCGCGGCCTTCGATGCGCCACCAGCGCTCCCGTCCACGCGCGTGACTCCGACGACCGCTCGCCGCACGCGATGACCACCCCCCGCCAGCAGCGAACAGTCCCGCACCCACCTTCCGACGACGGAACTCGGTACCGCCACGAACGCACGCCAACCGATGACCCCTGTGCGGTTGGCGCGCATCGCAGGACTGCTCTACCGAGCACCTTCACGCTGGTGCCGCATCGAGGACGTGCCATCGCCGCCAAGACGATCGCCTGCGTCGGTGGTGCCGTCGCATCCATCCCGTTGAACTTCGCGACCGGGGCACTGGGCAACCTCATCGGCTCCTGAATCGCCGGTGCCACCCGACTGGGACGTGACCGTGACGATCATGCTGGCCACGTCCTGGGTCTGATGGTGGGCCTCATGCTCGGCGGCACCCTGATCGACGGGACCGTGAGCGCCCAGCAGTGGGCACACCTCGGTGTCACCAGCGTGATCTGGGCGCTCATCCCGCTGACCACCGGCCTCGCCATCGTCGTGCGAGCAGAGGTCGTAGCTGGTTCAGCGCGACCCACACCAGCGCGCTGGTGCGGCCCAGCGCCGAATTGTCCTGGTCGTAGGCCACGTTGTCTCGGGAAGCTGGTGCTCGTCCGGGCGACCGACGACACGTGACGATGGAAGGTGGTCCACTGGTAGCCATCGCCCGAGGAGTTGTCGCCATGCCCGACCTTCCCGGGCCCAGCACCGGCAGCGCTCCTGCCGGGGCAGTGCCCGATCATCGACCAGAGGCCCACGTCGGGTGGGGCTTCATGACGCTCTACGCGTTGGCCTACGTCGGCGCCATCCTGCTGTTCCTCGCACCGCTGCTGGTCAGCCTGTCGCTCAAGGTGAACGCGCTCGTGGGCACCGACCGGGCCCCCAGCAACCTGTCGCTGGTCGCCGGGGTCGGCGCGTTCCTCGCGATGTTCGCCAACCCGTTCTTCGGCAAGATGAGCGACCGCACCTCTTCGCCGATGGGGATGCGGCGACCGTGGCTTCTGGCGGGCCTGCTGGGCGGCTCGGTCGGGATCCTCGTCGTGGCTCTGGCACCCGACATCGCGATGGTCCTGGTCGGATGGTGCATCGCTCAGGTGTGCTTCAACGCGCTCCTCGCTGCGCTCATCGCAGTGCTGCCCGACCAGGTCCCCGTCAGCCAACGCGGCCGGGTCGCCGGCGTCCTGGGTATCTGCCTGCCGATCGCCTCAGTCAGCGGCACCTACGTCGTCCAGCTGTTCTCCGGCAACACCTTGGCGATGTTCCTCGCCCCGTGTGCCATCGGCGGCTTCTTCATCTTGCTCTTCGCCCTGACGCTGCACGACCGACGACTGGACCCGGCCGAGAAACCACCGTGGTCGCTGCGTGAGTTGGCTGGCGTGTTCTACGTCAACCCGCGCAAGAACCCCGACTTCGCGTGGGCGTTCGCCAGCCGCTTCATGTTCGTCCTGGCCTACGCGTTCTTGACCACCTACCAGGTCTACTACTTGCTGGAGAAGCTCAACAGCGCGGAGGAGGACGTCCCACACCAGCTGTTCCTCGCCACGTTGGCCATGTCGAGTGTGGTCGTGGTCGCCTCCCTGCTCGGAGGGTGGCTCTCGGACCGGGTGGAACGGCGGAAGGTCTTCGTGGGTGCCGCATCTGTGGTGTTCGGGCTCGCGATGTTCGTCATCGCGCTGGCGACCAGCTTCAGCGGGTTCGTGACCGGGATGGCGTTGGGCGGGCTCGGGTTCGGCCTCTACACGGCCGTCGATCTCGCCTTGGTCGCTGACGTGCTCCCCGATCCCGGCAGTGCCGCGAAGGACCTCGGCGTGATGAACATCGCCGGTGCGCTGCCGTCGGCGGTCGCGCCCGCGCTCGCACCGGCCATCTTGGCTGTGGGCGGCGGCAGCTACAGCGTGCTGTACGCGGTGGCCGGGATGTGCGCCATCATCGGTGCCGGCGCCATTGTGCGGGTGAAGCGCGTTCGCTGACCCGCACCGAGGCTGCTCAGCGCCACCGGTCTCCGGGAGCGCGCACGAAGGTGCGCCACACGTAGGGCCACGGGGTGACTGCGAGAATGAGGATGACGAAGGAGCAGTTGAACACGATGCCACTCGTGGCCTTGTCCAGGTCTCCGTCGATGGCTTGGGGCAGCGCGACCAGGCCGAGCCACAGGAGCTTCCAGACCGACTCGAACAGCAGCAGCGGCAGCAGCTTGACCGGGTGACGCAGGCCGAGGAACGCCAGCAACGACATGGCAACCAGCAGGCACAGCGTCACGCCCTCGAAGAGCGGCAGTGTGTGCGCGTCCACAAGCAGCGGCCACTTCTTGATCGCGAGTCCGACCCCCATGAGCAGGTAGCCGGCCCGCATCAGGTTCAGACCCGTCGTGGACGGATCAGGAGCGGGTGCGGTCGCAGGTGCAGCCGGTGCGAGGGTGACCATGGGTTTCTCCTGCTCGAGTGAGATGGACGGCCGGCGCCGGGGTGGAGCCTGCCCTTGGGGACCACATTGGCCGTGTGTGGCCTGGTGGCCTAGGGATGTTGCTGTTGCTGGGAATCGGTGGCGGAGTCGTCGCTGGCGGCGACCCCGAGGGTTGTGACCGAGATCAGGGCCGTGCCCAGGTCGCGGACCTTGGCGAGCAGGCCGTGCAGCTCGGCCTGGTCGCGCACCACACCGTGCAGGATCGTGGTGCCGTCGTTCTGGTGGGTGATGGTGAAGCCGTCGAACCAGGCCGACCAGCGCTGGTCGAGATGCCCCTGGACCCGGAGCTCGTAGGCGGCGATGTCGGGCGCTGGCGAGATCATGACGAAGCGTCCAGTGCTGTCTGGGTGCGGCGTGCACGCTTGGTGCGGCGGCGGGCGGGACGACGGATGACCCACTCGGCGATAGCGAGGTTGATGGCCCAGGCGGACGTCATCATCAGGTCGGTGCGGACGACACCGGTGCCGAAGAGCGCCTCACCGAAGCCGACGGTGAACACTTGGGTGCCAGCGCCGAGAGCGAGCGCATACGCGCGAGTCATCCAGGCGCGGTGCCGGGCGATGTTGCGGCTCCGGATCGCGACCAGGCCGAGGATGACGCTGGCGCCCATGCCCGAGCTGACCAGCAGCCGGGTCACCCAGAGGATGTCGCCGGTGCCCGTCTTCTGCGGGTAGGCCAGCGTCATCCACAGCCCGGAGAACGCGACCACGAGGCCTAGGACCACCAGGAGCCGCCCGGCGCGTCGGTGCCAGCCGGCGTGGCGGCGGCGCAGCCTGGCCGAGAACTGGAAGGCACCCAGCACCGCGTAGGTAACGGAGGCCACGATGTGGGCGATCAGCGGGATCGGGGACGCGGCAAACCGTGCGTCGGCGGGCAGCACCTCGGGCCCACCAACCAACTCGACGAGGCGGCCGGCACCGCCCAGGACCGGGATGAAGGCGAGGGCCAGCAGGCCGGGCACCACCCACCAGCCGGCCAAACGCCGCCCCCTACCCGGCGCCGGAGCAGAACCGGTGCCGGGCTCGGAGCCTTGCGTGGTCGAGGTCGACACGACGCTCACGCGACACTTGCGCTTGTCGGTGCCGGGGTGTCGACGGCCGTCGATTCCGGTGCGGCGTCGGCGGCGCGGGCGACCTTCCACAGCGAGTAGCCCAGGGCGATCATGGCGATGCCGTTGGGGAAGGCCAGGAAGCGGTAGACGGAGTCGGGCGTCAGCGCGAGGCCGGCGGTGGCGAGGCCGGCGACGGCCAGCAGGGCTGCGGCCCACCGGGGCAGGACCCGGGCCCGGTACAGCGCGATGCCGAAGAGCAGGCTGCCGACCAGGTAGGCGAACCCGAGCACCTTGAGGACCGGGCCGAACGTTCCGATGTCGCCCTTGACCGTGCCGCGGGCGGTGTTGGCGTAGATGGCGTCGGTGACGAAACCGGTGCTGGACGTGGCCACCTCGGGCAGCACGTAGGCGGCGGTGAAGGCCACGCACATGATGCCGAGGTAGCCGACGGCGAACACCACGTAGCCGATGAGCCCGAGGACCCCGTGCTTGCGGATCTGGTTCAGGTACATGCCGGTGATGCCGGCCAGAGCGAGGGCGGCCATCAGCACCTTGAAGGTGTCGCGGACGGTCATCTCGGTGGTCTGGATGGTGATGGCGTTCAGCTGCGGGTGGTTGATCTGGACGCCGATGAAGATGGCTCCGGCGGCTGCGGCCGCGATGCCGGCCCACCGGGTCAGGAGGTTCGCAGTGATGGTCATGTCTGGCCCCTTTCGGGTTGGTCCGCGGCCCGGTGCTGCGGGATACCTGAAACCTAGGAAGAGGCGGGGGGTCGGGGCGTCACCACATGATGTGATTGACGATGTGACATCGCGCGGACCGGGAGGGCAGAACCGGTGGCCCGAGGGGTCAGATGAGTCCGCGATGGTGAGCCGTGCGTACGGCAGCGGCGCGTGACTTGACGTCGAGCTTGGTGAAGATCCGCTTGGTGTGGGTGCGCAGCGTGTTCAGCGAGACGTAGAGCTGGTCAGCGATCTGCGGCCCGCTCAGCTCGGA
This sequence comes from uncultured Actinomycetota bacterium, assembly GCA_963843775.1. Classification (GTDB taxonomy): domain Bacteria; phylum Actinomycetota; class Actinomycetes; order Propionibacteriales; family Nocardioidaceae; genus Marmoricola. The sequence goes on along the minus strand of CAWJLT010000009.1, from coordinate 49,175 downwards.
GTCCAGGAGCCGGAGAACTTCTACCTCGCGCTGGCTCAGCGGGTCGGCCAACGGGTCAGCCGACTCCTGCAGGGCTCGTTCTTCGGGTCCCGCACCAGTGCGCCGGAGCATCCGTCGGGCCCAAACCTGGAGCACTTCCTGCTGATTTTCTTCATCAACTTGTTCTTCTACGTGGTCCTGGTCGCTGAGCTGTTCGACCCCGACTTGGGACTTGGCGGCGTCGCGCAGCAGATCCAGCATCGGCGCGCCTTCGTCGAGGTAGAGCCGGACGTGGCTCTTCGGCTCCGGAGCGGAGCGCAGCGCCTGGCTCAGGCCGGTGAGAGCTGCGTCGATCTCGCCGACGGCGTGGTGGGCCAGGGTCTGCAGCACCCGGATCTCCAGCAGGCTGCCGTCGCGTTGGGCGGCGTCGGCTGCGTCGTGCAGCCTGTCGAGGAGCTTGAGGGCGCCCGCGAGTGCCGGGACCGTTGCGTTGCGGTCGGAGCTCCTGGAAGCGCGAAATTGGGCCAACAGGAGCCGGACCAGCGTGAGGTGTTCGTACTCGTGCAGGAAGTCGGGGTCATCGTCGACGCCCGGTCCTCGTTCCCGAGCCCAGATCGCGGCGGTCTGCAGGTCTCCGGTAGCGATCTGGAGACGGGCCTGCATCGCCGCTATGGGACGGACGTCGGGGTAGAACCCGTGGCGGTACAGGGACCCCGCCTGCTCCATCAGGCGCGAAGCTTCTTCGGCGTCGCCGCGGGCGGCACGCACCTGCGCCATGGCCATGGGCCAGCGGTGTCGGTTCTCGGTGATCGAGCCGCGCTCGGCCAGGACCCGCGCCGTCTCCAGGTGGGCCTCGGCACTGGTCAGGTCATCGAGCTCGCGGTCGAGCTCGGCGAGGCCGACGTGCAGGTCGGCGGTAGCCCGTGGGAACGGCTCACCGCTTCCGGTCGCGTTCTGGAGCGCCTGCTCGTACAGGCCGCGGGCGCGGCTGGGTCGCCCGGCCGCCACCCACATGTCGCCGAGGTTGACCGTTGCGTCCAGCTCGTCGACCAAGTTCCCTGCGGCGTGCAGGCTGCGCATGGCCTCGGTGAACGTGGCAAGGGCCTCGGCGACGTCGCCGGCCGCCCACGCGGCCAGACCGAGGTACCCGCCGGCTCCACCGCGCACGAAGTGGTCCTCGCGGCCGGCCAGGACAAGCGCTCCTTGCGCGTGGCGCACCGTTGCGGCGACGTCACCACGGGCCTGGGCGAGGGAGGCTCGGTAGACCAGGATCGTCGCCGGTGCCGTACGAAGATCCTCGGTCTCGGCCCACGTGGCCGCCAGGTCCTCGTCCCGGGCGCCGGCCTCGAGTGCGGCGTCGGCGTCATCTAGGCAGGACTCCAGCCCGTCGAGGTCGCCGGTCATCATCAGTGCCCAGCCGGCCGCGATGCTGAGCACCGGACTGCGACGGACCACGGACCGCGGCAACGCCCGAGCCCAGCTCAGCAGCAGACTGTCCTGCCGGGCACGGCGGACCTCGGCCAGCGTTTCCTCCATCAGGAAGGCGGCACGAGTGAAGTCCTCGGCAACCAGGGCGTGCCGGACGGCGTCCACGGTCAAGCTGCGCTCGGCATACCAGTCGCTGGCCCACCGGTGCAGCTGCGGGACCAAGTCGGGGTCCTCGGTCAGCAGCCGGGCGTGCAGCACGTCGGCGAACAGGTGGTGGTAGCGGTACCAGGAGCGCTCGGAGTCCAACGGGACGAGGAACAGGTTGGCGCGCTCCAGGTCCGCCAGCATCGCGGCCCCACCTGGGTGCCGAGTGACTGCCTCGCACAGGGAGCCGGTGAGCCGGTCGAGGACCGAGGTCCGCAGCAGGAAGTCGCGTACCCGGTCGGGTTGGCGGGACAAGACCTCGTCGGCCAGGTAGTCCAGGACGAACCGGTTGCTGCCGGTGAACGCCTCGATGAAGTCGGTGACCTCGAGCCTCGTGGGGATCGCGCGCAGCGAGAGCGCCGCGAGCTGCAGGCCGGCGATCCAGCCCTCCGTACGACCTTCGAGCGCGGCGACGTCTGCACTGTCGAGGCCCAGGCGCATTGCCTCGTTGAGGAACTGCTGCGCCTCACCGGGGGTGAATCGCAGGTCCTCGCCGCGTACTTCGACCAGCTGACCGCGGCTGCGCAGCCGCGAAAGCGCGACGGGCGGATCGGCGCGTGTGGCCATCATCAAGCGCAGCTGGTCGGGAAGGTGGTCGAGGAGGAACGCGGTGGCCTTGTGCGCCTCGGACGCGGTGATGAGGTGGTAGTCGTCGAGGACCAGCACCCACCGGGTGCCAGGTGAGTGTTCTCCGGCATCGGCGACGGCGTTGATCATTGAGGACATCGCGGCGGTCGGGTTGCCTGGGAGATGCTCGAGGACGGCCGCCGGCTCCAGGTCGACGCCGGCGCCTGCCAGGGCGGCCACCAGATGACTCAGCAGCCGCACCAGGTCGTTGTCCGCCTCATCCAGGGACAACCATGCGGCCCGCACGTGCAGGTCGCGCCCTGCCAGGTGGGCGACCCAGTCGCTGAGCACGGTCGTCTTGCCGAACCCGGCTGGCGCTGAGACCAGCGTCAGTCGCTGGCCTGGGTCGAGGGTGGTGTCGAGCCGTTCGCGCAATCTTTTGCGCGCGACGGCCTGGGAGCGCAGGGCCGGCGCGAACAGCTTGGTGGCGAGCACCGCAGTCGGCACTCACGCATCATAGGACCGTAGGGTCAAACGCGGTCCCACGCTATCGCTCGTTGTCACGCACGATGGGGGTGGACGAACACCCCCTGTCTCGACGAACGGTCGCTGCCCAGTCGGGTGACCCACCGACTGCTTTTCGTGGCCCCTCGCGGATTTTCGGCAAGGCTGTGCTGGTTGACGACCCCTCGGCCGAGAAGTTCCCAGGCAACCCACCCGGGACTACCGAGGCAGGGAGCCACTCGGGGTCGTCGGCGAGGCGGCCGACTGGACGGGGCTGACCCCCGAGGCGTTGCAGGCATGGCGCGGGCTGGCTGGCTTCTGCTGGCTGGCGGCGATCCTCGCGGATGAACGCGGCACGATCATCAACTGATCCGCCAAAGGGCCCGGAGACCATCATCACGGGCGCGCCGACCGGCGGGAGAATGACTGACGTGCCCGACGCGGTCTACCGCCACCCCTGACCCCGCTGGTGCGCGGGAGCCTCAGGGAATGACGATCTCGCGGGTGATGTGCTGGTTGGCCTCCCAGTAGGTGCGCCGGTCGGCGATCAGCGGGTCCTCGGGAGTGGGCTGGATCGCTCCGTGGGTGTCGATCGCGCGGGACTTCACCGTGTGGTGGCCGGGTGCGACCTGGCCCCAGTCGTAGGTCCAGAAGTTCCACGTCTGCGCGTGGGACCGCGGACCCCAGGAGTCCGGCCCGACGACCTTCGCTCGACGCCACGGCCCCCCGTCGATGGAGACCTCGACCCGGGCGATCGCCCCACCCCAGGCGACCCCGATGACGCGGTAGCTGCTCGTGGATCCCTGGACCCGGCGTACGACCTTGGCCGGCGCTGACTTCAGGCGGAAGCGGCCCACGTTCTCGAAGGTCCAGGTGGTGTTGCCCGAGGGGTCGGTGTGCTCGCGGAAGGTCACGTAGTCACGGGCCATGAACCGGCCGGCGTAGCGGTGGTCGATGAACTCGATCCGCTTGAGCCACTTGACGTTGGCCACGCCGTACCAGCCGGGGGCGATGAGGCGGACCGGGAAGCCGTGCGCGACGGGAAGCGGCTGGCCGTTCATCTGATAGCAGAGGAGGTTGCCCGGGGCCATCGCGTCTTCCACGCTCATGCTGCGGGCGAACTGCTCCGTGATGGTGATGTCCCAGCGGTCGGGGTTGTCGGGGTCGGGGGTGCCCGTCCCGGTGCCCGGGGTGGGCGGGCTCACGACGCCGGAGTTGTCGCGAATCGTGACCGAGCCCGAGTCGGTGCCCCAGAAGACCACCTCGGTCGCGGATCTGTGCGGCCTGGCCCCTCGCAGGAGAGGCGCCAGCGCGGCTCCGCCCCACACCGCGTTGCCGATGCCGCCGATGAACGGCGGGAACGCGGAGTTGCCGGAGCACTCGAGGGTGAACTCGACGTGGCGGCGGGGACGTGCCTTGAGGTCGGCCAGGGAGAGCGAGGCCGGACTCTCCACGAGCCCATCGACCCCGAGCCGCCAAGTCGCAGGGTTGATCACGGGATGGCCGTAGTGGCTGACGGAGAAGAAGTGCTCGGCCGGGGTCAGGCGCGTGGACAGGTCCTCCCACACCAACTGGTCCTCGACGCCCTGACCCGGAGGGAACGGAGGCGGTTGGTCCTGCCACAGCACGACCTCGTCGCCCGGGCTGCCGGGATAGGACTCGGGTACGTCGCCGTTTCCACCCAGCCAGGGCACCGAGTCGGCGCTCCCGGCTCCGAGGGCTTCCGCAGGCCCGGAGACCTGCAGCATCGACATTCCCGCGACGCCGGTGCCGCCGGCCCGGAGCAGACCGCGACGAGAGATGGAAGGTGCGGACATGTGGGGACTCCCTTTCAACCGTGAGACGTACGCCGAGCAAGTGGCGCGGAACGGGCAGTGGGCGGTTCGACCGTCTCACCGCTCCCGAGCCGAAGACATACGCTGTACTGCGTATGGACTGCGCCGCGCATTGATGATTTCGGGAGCACCGATCCCCGCCAGCCTCGATGGGTACGGCGCGTGATCCCTGAGGGTGCGATGTGGTTGACCCAGAGCAGCTGAGCCTGGACGAGCTGCGCTCCGTGGTGCGCGCGGCCTACCGAGGCAGCAGTCCCCAGCGCCGACCGGCCGACCGGCCTCACCTGGACCCGGCCGTCGTCGCGGCCACCAGGCACGCGGAGAGACTGCTGGGCACGCCGATCTTCGCGGTCCCGCCGGAGGCGGGTGACGACGTCGGGCTGACCCCCGCGGGGTCGGCCTTCTGCGCTGGCGCCATCGAGGTGCTCGACAGGTTCGACCAGGCGATCGCGCAGGCCCGTGCCATTGACCGCGACTCCCGCGCGCCCGAGCCACAGCGAACTGTCCGGGTGGGCGTCCTGGTGCCGGCCGGGGCCGAGCTCACCCACCCCATCCTGAGTGCGTTCGCGTCGGGCTGCCCGACGGTGAGCCTGAGCCTGACGGATCTCTCACGCTGGGGCGGTGAGACCGCCCTCCTGCGCGGCGACGTGGACGTCGCCTTCCTGTGGACACCCGTCTCCCGCGACAAGCTGGACCTGGTGACCCTGTTCGAGGACAGCGTGGTGGCGCTCCTCCCGAGCCGGCACCCGCTGGCAACACGCGCGTCGCTCGACCCCAGCGACCTGGCCGAGGAGCGCTTCACCTCCTCGGTGACGATGAGCAGCGAGTGGCGCCGGGCCTCGATGCTGCGCCCGTGGCGCGAGCGCCCCGAGAACGCGGTCGACGTGCTCGGACCCCTCGATGCCCTGGAGGCGATCAGGGCCGGTCGTGCGGCCAGCGTGGGGCCCGCGAGCCTGGGCAGGATCAATCCGCCCAGCGGACTCGCCGCGGTGCCGCTTCGCGTCATCGGTGGACCCAGCGCAGTGGTCTGCGCTCTCAAGAGCGACGACCGGGAGCTCACGCGGACCTTCCTCGAGGTCAGCCGCGAGGTGGCCAGGCGAGTGGGGCCCCTGGTCCTGCCGCCTCAGCGTGCTGGCCCACCCGCCGAGGAGAGGACACAAGCACCTCCATCGGCGCCGCTGGAAACAGCGCTGAGCAGCCGTGAGCGCGAGGTGCTGATCGCGCTGTCGTCCGGCTGGACGGCACACCACATCGCTCATGCCCTGGGCATCAGCACCGCCACCGTGCGCAAGCACCTCGAGCACGTCTACACCAAGCTGGACGCTCACGACCGCGTGAGCGTCGTCAACCGAGCGCGTGAGCTCGGGCTCCTCCCACACTAGGGAGTGAAATGGCGGAGTCGTCTGAGTGCGATGGTGCACGCAGCCACACCGACCAATGGAGCGATGAGCATGCGGCTCGTGCTGAACCTGCTGTGGCTCGTGCAATCGGGATTCTGGATGTTCGTGGCCTACATCGTCGTCGGCGCCCTCTGCAGCATCACGATCATCGGGATCCCCTTCGGGATCGCCTCCTTCGGCATCGGCTTGTTCGCGCCCTGGCCCTTCGGCCGGACGATCGTCGCCAAGCCAGGCGCGGGTGTGGGTCAGGGTCGGTAACGTCTTCTGGTTCACCCCGTCGGGCATCTGGCTCGCCATCGCTCACGCCGTCAGCGGCGTGCTCCTGTGCGTCACCATCATCGGAATCCCACTGGGCCTGGCGAACTTCAAATTCATCCCGATCTCCCCCTTTCCACTGGGCAAGGACGTCGTGCCCACCGGGACGGTGAACGCCGCAAGGGGCTCCGTTGCCAGCACTGGCATCTGACACCGCAGTCGGCCCTGGGCGAGCGCGTCGAACCAGGTTCCGCAGGGGGCATATGTTGCGCGCTCAGCCTGTCGGGCCAGTCGCCTGCGTAGCCCCACGCGGCGCAATGACACAGGGTTTGCGGTGTCTTCGCAGGCGCCCCTGCAGGCACCCCAAGAGGTCAACAAGCCACTCAACTTCGGCGAGCTCTGTTCGTCCGCGCGGTGGCTGGTGCGCTGCGTGGATCCTCGGGCCAGGCGTGCTTGGGATAGCGCCCGCGCAGGTCGGCACGCACGCCCGGGTAGCCGTTGTCCCAGAAGGACTCCAGGTCTGCGGTGACGGCGGCCGGGCGTCCTGCGGGGGAGAGCAGGTGCAGCAAGAGCGGGACCCCGCCGTCAGCCAGGACCGGTACTGCGGTCCAGCCGAACACCTCTTGCAGTCGCACGGCGAGCACCGGCTGATCCTGGGTGTAGTCGATCCGCACGCTGGACCCGCTGGGGACCTCGACGCGCTCAGGCGCCAAGTCGTTGAGCCTGCGCGCCTCCGGCCATGGCAGCATCGCTCGCAGGGTGGAAGTCACGTCGATACGACGAAGATCCTGCGCCGAGCGGACCCGTGCCAACTGCGGCGCGAGCCAGGAGTCGAGGTTCTGTGTCAGTGCTGCGTCGCTCACGTCGGGCCACGGGTCACCGAGCGCGCGGTGCAGGAAGTCGAGGCGGGCGCGGAGCGCCGTGGCCGCCTCCGTCCAGGCGAGGAGTGTGATCCCCTCGCTCGCGACCGCCTCCCGGATCGCGTCGCTCACGGCCTGCGCGGGTGGATCGCTGAGCGGGGTCGAGGTGAGCTCGATCGCGCCCAGCAACGTTCGTCGGCGTGCCAGCACCCGCCCACTGGCCCAGGTGACCTCATCCACCTCGGTCCACAGCGATCCCGCCGCCTCCAGCGCGAGGTCTTCGGTGAGCGGGGCCGCCGTGCGGATCCGGGCCTCACGTTGCCCGGGCCGTCGCTGTGCGTCACCGACCGCGAGCCACTCCAGTCCGGCCAGCGGCCCGGGGGCGCGTGAGTCGAGCGCCGCGCCTGTCCCGGACGCCATCAGGTAGCTCGACGTATCGGAGCGCTTGCGTGCAATCCGGCCTGGATGCGCCAGGGCCACCACCAGACCCACCGCCACGTCGTCGGTGAGTGCTCGGGCGTGGCCCGACGTGCCTCTCCGGTCGCCGGTGGTGCCTTGCTTCGCAACGACCTCCTCCAGCCGGGCGACCTGGTCGCGCCAGGCTCCTGCCCGCTGGTCAGCGCGCAGTGACCGGAGCGCAGCAACCAGGTCTCCGCCGGGGGCGCGAACGTCCTCGCTCAGCATGGCGACCACCTCTGAGGCGCGCCTGGTCCCGACGAGACCAGCCCCGTCGATGAGGGCACGCGCCAGCCTGGGATCGGCCGGCACGCTCGCGATCACCCGACCCCGCGAGGTGGCTCTCCCGTCCTCGGTCATCGCACCCAGCTCCACCAGCACCTCCTTGGCCGCTGACAGTGAGTGCGCCGGTGGCTGGTCGAGCAGCGCCATGCCGTGGACGTCGTGGCTGCCCCAGCACGCCACCTCCAAGGCGAAGGCCGTCAGATCGGCGGTCGCGATCTCGGGCTCCGGGTGAGCGGTCAGATGCGTGTGCTCCGTCTCGGACCAACAACGCAGCACGGTCCCCGGCCCCAACCGTCCGGCCCGTCCCGCCCGCTGCTCGGCCGCTGCACGGCTCACCGCGACGGTCACCAGAGAAGCCAATCCGCGACGGTGATCGGTACGCGGCTCGCGCGAGAATCCGGCATCCACCACAACGCGTACCCCGGGCACCGTCAGCGACGATTCGGCGACCGCGGTCGAGACGATCACTCGTCGAGGTGTGCCCTCGCTGAGCGCACGATCTTGCTCGGCGCCGGACAGACGTCCGTGCAATGCGTGCACGGCCGCGTCCACGCTGGCAAGGCGACGTACCGTCGCCTCGACCTCCGCGACACCAGGCACGAAGACCAAGACGTCCCCTTCGTGCCCCACTAGCGCACGACGCACGGTCGCTGCGACATGGTCGTGAAACGCCGGGGTGATCCCCCGGTCGTCGGTGCGGCGCACCCCCGCAGGTGGCGGACACCAGACCGCTTGCACCGGGTGCAGGGCACCCGGGACGCGGATCACCGGAGCGCCCAAGCCACCAACGGGACCATCGGGATCGTCACCGCGGCCGAGCAGGGCGGCCGTCCGTTCTGCCTCGATGGTGGCCGACATCGCCACCAGGGACAGGTCATCACGCAGGTTGGCCCGAATGTCGATGAGCAGCGCCAAGGTCAGGTCGGCGTCGAGGTGGCGCTCGTGCACTTCGTCGAGCACGACGGCCCCGACGCCGGCCAGCTCGGGATCGTGCTGGATCCGCCGGAGCAGCAGACCGGTCGTGACGATCTCGACACGTGTACGGCGACTGGTGCGTCGGTCTCCGCGTACGGAGTATCCGACTGTCTCGCCAACTTGTTCGCCCAGCAGATGCGCCAGCCGGCGGGCCGCAGCGCGGGCTGCGATGCGGCTGGGCTGCGTGACCACGACCCGTCCGGCGACGACCTCAGCGACCGCGGGTGGGACCAAGGTCGTCTTGCCGGTGCCCGGCGGTGCCTGGACCACCGCGACTCCGCGAGTGTGAAGCGCCTCGACCAGAGGGGCCAGGCCCGCGGTGACTGGGAGGTCGGGCGGCGCCACGAGCAGGCTGCGCAGCGAGTCGGACACTCTTGCAGTGTGCCTGACGCGCATCTGCGGACGAGGCTGCGGGACACCCGCCTACAGACCCTGACATTCGAGATGGCCGAACCTGCCTACGCAGGGCCGGCATCGGCCCTGGCTGTGCGCCCGCTTGGCTGATGCAGACGCAGGGAAATGACGCGGGTCACAGCCAGCGACGCACCCGGCGCGTGTAGTCGTCGTACGTCGCACCGAAGCGCTCGTGCAGGAATCGTTCCTCGGGGCGGATCGCGCCCCAGTGGACGAGGATTGCAGCAGTCGGGAACAACACGAGCCCCCAGAACCTGGGTGCCCGCAGCGCGAGCCCGAGGTAGAGCGCGAGGAGGCCGAGGTGCAACGGATTGCGGGAGAGCCGGTAGGGACCCTCCTCGATGATCGCGTGCGTTGCCTGTCCTGGCAGCAACCCGGTCTCGTGCCGACCGAACAGCCACAGCGACCAGCCGTTCCACCCGAGGAATAGGAGCACCAGGGCCCAGCCGAGCGGACCTCGCCACCCGCCGAGGTCGGCCGGGTCACCCCAGCTCGGCGTGGCGAGCCAGCCGAGGAGCAGGGCCCGCTGATCGCGACCGGCGGCAAGAGCCGGAACGCACGGTGTTCGGGGAGCCGCGGACCATGCCCCCCTTGTCGCGCGCCGTGGCTAACCCGACTGCGGTGAAGTGACGCACTGTCGACACGGGATGCCGAGGCAATGAATGCATCGGTCGGCGGCGCGCAGTACGCGGTACGACGTGGGTGACTAGGTCGTCAACCGCGCTTGTCGATCGGGAGGTCGAGGTTGTTGTCCTCTACGAACGCGTTGATGTCGGTCTGGCTCGTTCGGCCATCTGCGAGCGCTTGCTTGGCTGCCAGCAGTAGTTCGTTGGGGGCTGAGAGCTCCAAGGCGATGTTGTCGGGGTCGCGGAAGTTGAGGTGGTAGCCGAATTCCATGTCTCGGATCGGCGTGTAGGTCACACCGAGTTCGTCGAAGCGGCGTGCCCACTCCTCAAGGTCCTCACGTGATGCGGCGGTGAGGCCGAGATGGTCGAGGCCGGTCGTTAGTTCGGTAAAGGGGCCGCCGCGCGCGCCGTCATGCTTCATCAACGACAGCGTGAAACCAGTGTCGGGATGCATGAAGATCCGGCCGTACCCGACGTCCAGCACCAAGAGAAAGTCGAGCACCTGAGTGTAGAAGCGCTGACTGGCATCCAGATCTGAGACGGTGAATGACACGTGGTCGACTCCGGCGAAAGTCACCATCAGGAACCCCTCTCGGGTGAGCCCGCCCCGACGATCGCGAGTCGGCACGCCGCACCTCAGTATCTTTGTCCGCCCACATTCCGACAACTGCCGTTGGCCATCGGCGAGTCAATCGCCTGCGACGTGATCAACGCGTCCGGCCGCGCCGACGAGCGGTGGAGTGACGCGGGTCCAGGGCGCTCTATCAGCGGGATCTCGGGACGTCGGATTTGCTCGCCTTCGGACTTGTCCAACTGGGAACACGTCGGTTTCGGCGTCATGCTTCATGCATCCCCCTCGAGCTTCTGACCTGGTGCACGTACGCGTAGACGCACGACCTGCTGGTCCGGCACGGAGGGCGACGTCGCAAAGCGGAGTCGCAGGGGAGCGATGGAGGGCGGGTGGCCGAGGCCGGCCGCGGCGAGGATGTTCCCGGGACCACAATTTGGCGCAGGGCGACGGTGTGGACGGGGTGGAGATGAGCGACCGCTCCTCCCTCGGTCACGCCGAGGACACGGGCGCGGGCTGACGGCTCAGCGCATCACTCCCCGGCCGGCCACTGGGGACAGGTCGACCTGTAGGGCCGACCGGGGAAGAACTGCTTCCAGTCCTCGACCGAGAGGTTCCTGCTCGCTGTCGCACACGCACGGGCTGCCCACGTGCTTGTTCGCGTGTCCACGGTCCATGTCCTACCGTCGGTGGAGGCGATAACCAGACCGCTGCTGTCCGGCCGATAGGCGATGGAGAAGGTCCCGGTTCGGCTGGGCAGGGGAACACTGGCCTGGTACTCCCCGGTGCGGCCGTCCCAGAGCCGGATCCGCTCCGCCTGGACGAGGGCGAACTGGCTCCCGTCGGGGGCGAAGGTGGGGCTCGAGCCCCAGGGGGTCTTCGAGTCGCGGCCGACGTACTCCTGCTTCTCGACATCGAGCAGTCGCACTCGACGGCCGGGACCGGGCACGACCAGGCGGGAGCCGTCCGGTGAGATCACCCCGGCCTGGTCCTCCTTGAACAACAGTCCGGGCGTGGTCGACATCAGCTCACCCGCCTCCGGGTCCAGCCGCAGGACGGTTCCATCCTCGTCGAGGAGGAGCACCGATCCGTCCCTGGGATGAGGCACCACGGCCGGGTGCCGGCCCACGGGAAGCGGAGGGTATTCCGGCCGCATGGTCTCTCTGGTCAGCGTGTGGAGCGCTTGCTCGTCGTGCACGTAGACCCTTCGGCCGTCCGGGCTGAACGTGGCCGCCAGGCCGTCGTAGTCGATGGCGAACCGCTCGCTGCGGGCAGCCACGGAGCCGTCGGAGGCATCCCACACGGTGAAGACGCGGTCAGGACCGAAGGATAGGAGCCATCGGGCGTCCTGGGACCAGGTGAAGCTCTCGTCGCGGGTCAGGGCGGCTGCGGCTACGCGACGGCCGGTCAGGGTGTTCTCGAACCAGAGCCGGCCCGAGCCCGCCTGGGCCACGGTGTGGCCGTCGGGCGCCGGCAGGGCGAGCGAGTAGTTCTCTGTCGGCGTGTCGCTGTCCTCTCCGAGGATGAGCTGCCGTCCGGCGACGTTCCAGGCCACCACGAGCCCTTCGGCCCCCGCGGTGAAGAGCGTCGCGTCGTCGGCGGAGAAGGCGACCCCGAGGGGTCCGCCACCGACGAAGCGATGCACCTGTGCTCCGGTCCGCGCGTCCCAGACGATGGCGTTGCGGTCGTCGGAGGACGTCGCCAGCGACCCTCCGCCGTGGGAGAACGTGACGTCTCGCAACGTCCCCCTGTGGCCAGTCAGTGCAGGAGCTCGCTGCTGCAGGGTCACCGTGTCATAGCGGAGGACGCGATCGCCCACGGCGACGGCGAAGGTCGTGCCGTCCGGGCTGACGTCCACGGCTGTAGCACCGGCCCGGGCCACCAACGGGCTCCGGGTCGAGGCGACCCGGCGACCGCCCCCCACGTCGTACACGCGGACCGGCTGGGCTCCCCGCGTGGCCACATAGAGCCGGTTCCCATCCGGGCTCAACGCTGAGTGGGTGACCGCTCGCAGGCGCAGCGAAAGTATGGGCGCGGACAGGTCGGCGAGGTCCCAGACCATGGTGGTGCCGACCGGGGACCACGGCGTCCCAGGGCCGGACTGTCGCAGCTCCGCGACCATCCGGCGGCCGTCCCGGCTGAAGGACACCTCCGGGCGGTCCTCGTCGGTGTACGGGATGCCGGAGCCCGAGGGGATGCCACCCGGTTGGTTCGGTGACAGCGTGCCACGGGGCAGGTCGTAGAGCCTGAGCGGCTGTTCATCGAGGTGGTTGACGGCGACGGCGAGCCGATGGCCGTCGGGGGAGATGGCCGCGGAGCCACTCGAGGGTGTGACCTGCGCAAGCGGCAGTGGCAACAGCGTCGTGGCGTCGAACAGCCGCACCCCGTCGGAGAACACCACCCCCGCGACCAGTTCGCCGTCCGGGCTGACCGCCAGCGACGGCATCCAGGCCGTGCCGGGGCGTCCGACCAGCTCACCGACGTCGCGTACGGCGGTTACCGCTCCAGCCCGCGTGAGCGCTGCCCCGAGATTCTCCAGTGCCGGGGGGGAATCGTCGGCGCGGGCTCCTTCCACGGCAAGCAGGAGTCCGGTCGCGAGGTTGTCGTGCACGGGTCCCTGCGCCCCGGCGCGACGGGCGTCCGCGAGGTACGCGGCCCGCTCGGCACGGTCCCGCTCGTGGGTCGCCCGGCCAGCCGCCAGGATCGCAAGCGCCCCGGCCACGAGCGTCACGACCAGGAGGACACCGACGCCAACGAGGGCGCGACGGAGCCGGCTGCTGGTCCTACGCTCGTGCATGACCTGGGACTCCGCGGCTCGCACCTCTCTCTGTGTCAGACCAGCTGACGCGGCGAGGAAGGCCTTCTCGACGTGGTTGAGGTCGGGCTCTGCCCGGTCCCGCCACTCCTCGGTGCGGCTGAGCCTGGCTCCCCGATAGAGCTCGCTGTCCGGCTTGCCCATCGCGGCCCACGTGTCGGCGGCCCCAGCCAGGTGTCGGAAGAGCCGCTGCCCTTCGAGGTCGTCGTCGAGCCAGTCGCGCAGCCTCGGCCAGACCCGCACCAGCGCCTCGTGGGCGATCTGGACCGTGTCACCGTCGATGCTCACCAGCCGTGCTTCGATGAGCTGTTCCACCAGCTGCTGGTGCTCCGCGTCCGTTGGAAGGCTCCCCCTCGGCACCCGCGCCCGCACCGGGTCTCCGTCCTCGGTCGGCACCACCAGGCGCAGCAGTAGGTGGCGCAGGCGGATCCGTTGGGGGGCATCCATCCTGTCGTACAGCCGCTCGGCGGAGTTGGCCACCGCGGACCTGATCCCACCGGTCGCCCGGTAGCCGTCCACCGTCAGCGTCAGGCCCTCGCGTCGTTCCCAGGTCTCCCGAAGCACGTGCGACAGCAGCGGTAGGGCACGCGGCTCGCCCTCGACCTCGCGGACGAGGAGGTCCATCAGGCCGGGCTCCAGCCGTAGGCCGGCGCGCCGAGCGGGCCCCTCGATCGCGCTGCGAAGGTCGGGCTCGCTCAGGGGGCCGAGGAGGTAGAGGCCGTCCTCCAGCAGCCGTGCCATGTCCGGGTACGACGCGAGACCGCCGATGTGGTCGGCCCGCATGGACAGCACCAACGTGCCTCCGGCGGCGACGTGCATGGCCAGCCGGGCGAAGTACCTCTCTCTTTCGCCCACGTCCGCACAGGTGGTGAGGACCTCCTCGGCCTGGTCCACCACCAGGGTCTGCAAGCCGCGTCCGCGCAGCCCGCCGAGGGACTCGGTCGGACGTGGGCCAGGCGACGTCGTCAGCACCTGCGCGCCGCTGCGCAGCAACGCAGCAACGACCCCTGCCCGGATCAGCGACGACTTGCCGACCCCGGAGGGGCCAACCACCGCCAGCACGCCCGAGTCCCGCAGCTTGCGGAGACATTCGGCGACCTCGCGCTCCCGGCCGAAGAACGAATCGGCGTCACCTGAGTCGTAGGGCAGCAGCCCCCGGTATGGGCAGCTGGCACTGACCTCCCGCTCCACCACGGGATCCAGCGAGGGATCCTGGCGGAGCACCAGCTGCTCGAGCTCCGCCAGCTCCCGGCCAGGCTCCAGGCCGAGCTCGTCGACCAGCATCGCCCGAGCCTGCCTGAGCGCGGCAAGGGCCTCCGCCTGTCGTCCTGACTGGTGCAGGGCGGTGGCGAGCAGCGCCCAACGCCGCTCGCGGAGCGGGGCCTGGGCAACCAGGGCACGCGCACGATCGAGGACATCGCGCGCATGGCCAGCCCGGGTCTGGGACTCCACGCGCAGCTCCTCGGCGTCCATCCGCGAACCCGTCAGTCGCGCCGCCTCGACGCGCCCCGGCTCCCACTCCTCCAGGTCGGCCAGAGCCTGTCCGCGCCACAGCTCGAGCGCCTCGCACACAAGGTGGAGCGTCCGCTCGGGGTCCCCACGGGACAGGGCCTCCCGGGCGTGCTCGAAAAGACGCTCGAAGCGCCGGGCGTCCACCTCCACCTCGGTCAGCCTCAGGCGGTATCCGCCTGTGCCGTGCTCGATCGCGGCAGCACCAAGCCGCTTCCTCAGGCGCACCACGCATCCTTGGACGACCTTCGCCCAGGACGCGGGCAGGTCCTCGCCCCACAGCGCGCCCGCGAGCGCCTCGGTGCTGATCGGGTCGCCGGCCCGCACGACCAGTGCCGAGAGCACCACCCGGTCCCTCGGGCCGAGTCCATTGCTCTGGCCGTCGACCTCGAGGGGGCCAAGAACGGCGATTCCCATGCCTTCGACTGTCGCTGCCTGTCTCAGGGACGTCAACCTGGCCGATACCCGACTGATACCGGATCGGCGACCCGCTGATACTGCCGGCGAGCAGACCAGTGGTGTGAAAGGAGAAACGATGAGACACATCACAAGGACCCTCCCCTCAGCAGCTGCCCTGGTCGCGGCCCTCGCCGTGCTCGTGGCGGCTGGCTGTGCCCCGGCGGGCGATCCAGACGGCGCAGACCCGGACCCCACCTCACCGCCCTCGAGCCCGGTCGCCCGGTCGAGCGCGACCGCGACCACGCGCACGGCCATCGACACCAGCACGTGGACGACCTACGCCTCGGACCAGTACGACTTCAAAGTCGGCCGTCCACCCGATTGGAAGGAGATGCCCGCCACCCGGGCCTGGAGACTCGACGACACCGAGGACCCGGCCAGCGCGGCGTACGACACTTTCCGGTCGCCTACCGACGACGTCAGGGTGAGCGTCTGGAGCGTGCCCCTCGACAAGGGCACGAAGATCAACTCGCTCGACGACCTCGGCGCGTGGGCCGAGGACCACTGCGTGGAGGCGAACAACTCGCCGTGCGCCGGGATCGAGGACCGCGCCGTCGAGCTGTGCATCGAGGTGAGGGACTGCCATCCCGGGTTGCTCGTCCACTTCAGGGACGACGTGCAGGCCTATTTCAGTGGCGGTCTCTACGACGACACTGCGGTGACCGTGGCCACGGTGTGGCGCGGGGAGTCAGCACCGGCCGTGGCCGAGTACGGCGGAGCCCAACGTCTCCTTGCTGCCTTCCTCTCAACCATGCAGGTCTGGCCGGCTTCGACGCCGCTCCGGGAGCGCACCTGCTACGGCCGACAGCCGGTGGACCTGGTCTGCCCGGAGCGCAGCTGATCATCGAGACCCTGGCACAAATGGCACGCGTAGGTCGGCGCGGAGGCACTCCCCGATGCCTTCGCCTTCACGATGTCCACGCAACGGCTGCTACCTAAGCCCAGCATCCGGCTCCAACGCCGCGGAGTGTGCGAATGGTGTTGATCGGCGGAGGTTGTCCCTCGCCCGCGACGGCGGCGCACTGGCGGTGAAGTGACGCGCGCTCGAAGCCGCTTCTCCAGCCGACGCCGACAGGCTCGGTCTTGCGTTTTTCGCGGTGATAGACGAACGGACTACGTGATCCTTTCGAACACCATCGTCGCCTGAATCCGGTCACCGCCACCGAGGCCCTTGCTGCCGGAGGCCGCGGCAGTAATGGTGTGGAGTCGGTACCCGAGCGACGCCTGCGCGTTGAGCGCGGCCTCCAGCTCAGTGAGGTTGCCTGACCCGGTACCCCACAGCTTCTCCTTGAGGATGACCTGTAGAACGACATAACTTGCGCCCTGTGTCGCAGGGTGAGGTTGGCCTCCAGCAACCGCGCCATCCTCGATTCTGCGGACAGCTCCGGAAACTCCGCCGCCCGCAGGTGGCTGCTGGTACTTGTCCGTCCAGTTCTGGCCATCCCACCAACGCTTTGGGCCAGTCCCCGAACCGTCGTCGTACCAGCCAGCTGGTGTGTTGGTCATGGTCTTCTCTCTTTTAGGTCAAGGAACGTCTCGTGTGCGCCGATCAGCGTGAACGCAGCCTAGGAGTTGATCGTCCGGAGCGGGCGGGGTTCATCGGAGCGCCTGGGCGCTGTCGTCCCGCGCCGCCGCGCGATCGCTGCGGCTCCAGGCTTCCGATTCGCGAGGAAATGACGCGCGAGAAAGCGGTGCGGTAGACCAGATCTCCGAACAAGCGCATGCTGGAGAACGCCTGGTCCGGAAGCGGACGATTCTGCGTGAGGCGCTCCATCGAGCAGGTCTGAGATGACCGGTTCTCTGATCGTCGTCGGCCAGTTCCTTGGGCCGTCGTCGTGGTGGGGATCCGTGACGACAGGCGGCATCGAGGAACAGGGTGCGAGTCCCGCCGAGCGCGAAGGGCAGCCCCCGGCTCGACCATCAAACACGGGCCGACAGGTGGGGTGGTCCCGGCCACTGAGAGTGCAGTCTCGGCGGAATGACTGTGAGGTGATGCGCACAACCCGTTCGGCCCAGGGGGGTTGTGATGTTGTCCGGCGAGAAGATCACGGTGTTGTGTGAGCTTCGTGCGGTCTTGCGGAGGTGACCCCTCGCTAGGGCCGTCGGCACAATGACGAACGCCTGCACGGCTACCTCAATGACTTCCCGTCGGCAGACTCCGAGGAGACGTTCTACGCTACGAAGCGGACCGACCAGAATCTGGTCGAAATCCAGTAGCCCGAGCCTTCATCAGACCCAGGCGATTCACTCGCCCATCGGGCTGGCAGCATCGCGTGCGTGGAGGTCGAGGCAGGCGAGGCCCGCCGCGGGGGTCGGGGCCGGGGGCTGGCTCTGGTCTGTGGTGCCGGAGTCATCTGGGGGACCATCGGACCAGCGGTGGGTGTGGTGCATGAGCGGTCGATGCTGTCTGTCCTGACGATGTGCGGGTGGCGCGCTCTCGCAGCGCTCGTGACGCTTGCTGTCGTGGTGCTCATCCGCGGACAGTTCGCTGCTTGCGTCGCCTTGGTGCGCGCGCACCCGACCCGGATCCTCGGGATGGGTGTACTCACCACCGCCTTCCAGCTCCTCTTCTTCGTGGCTGTCCTGGCCGTCGGGGTGAGCGTGGCGACCGTGGTGGCGCTGGGCTCTGCGCCGGTGCTCCTGCTCCTGCTCCACAGCGTGCAGCGGCGACGGGTGCCGGGCACGGCGCAGCTGGTCACTGTGTCGATGGGTGTCGCTGGTCTCCTCCTGGTCAGCCTCATCGGCGTTGGCACCGCCGGTTCGTCCCCGACGCTGGGTGTCCTCGCGGCACTCGGTTCCGGTGCCGCCTTTGCGTTCTCCGCGGACCTGGGCAGCTTCGTTTCCCAGGGGTACGACGCGGTACCCGTCGCCACCGGCACCATGGCCGTAGCCGCGTTGATCATGGTGCCCGCCGGCGTGACGGTGGGGCTCGTGCGGGGGGATTCGCTTGTCGCCACGGACGCCGCGACATGGGCGGGGCTCGCCTACCTCGGCGTGGTCACCATGGCCCTGGCCTACGTCCTCCTCTTCGCGGGGCTGCGAACCACGGCTAGCGGGTCGGCTGCGGTGGCCACCCTCCTCGAACCCGTCACCGCTGTCGTCATCGCCGTCCTGCTGCTGGGTGAGTCGCTGACACTCGCGGGATCGGTCGGGTCGCTACTGATCCTCGCCGCTATCGGATCTCTCGGCCTCAGGCAGGAGGTCCCGGAGGTCCACTAGCCGCGATGCCCAGCCAAGTGGTCCAACGTGATGACGGGTGAGTACGGCCGATGGCCGATCGGGACCGGCGATGTCTGTACTCGTGGATCCGTGCTGGTGGAGCGGCCCGGCGGGCTGATCGGGAGTTGGAGAACTTCTTGAAGGCCCAGCCGTCGGCCCGGGTGCGGTGGAACAGTCCAGTCTGCCCGGCCTGGGTGACACGCTGACCTGACCTGACCTGACCTGACCTGGCGGGGGCACGCTGCACGCACGATTTCACTCTCGCGGCGGGCAATTGACTCGCCGCCACAACGTCCCGTGCCACACTCTGGCGCCGCACAGACGCGGCGGTAGGACGGCCGCTCTGAGGGCATGCAGGAAAGCATTGGATGTGGGGTTCCTAGACTGCAGCGGTGGCAGCGGCGAGTGACGAGGGAGCGCGGAGAGCGTTTCGTCGTGGTCTGAGGTTGGGTGTCCCTTTCGCGGTGGTGGGCTTTCTGCTCAGCCTCTCCTTCGGTGTTCTGGCCCGACAGGCAGGATTCAGCGTCGGCCAGGCCATCGTCACCTCGGTGGTCGTCTTCGCCGGCTCAGCGCAATTCGCGATGCTGTCCGTGATCACCGTCGGAGGCGGCATTTCCGCCGCACTGACTGCGGCGAGCTTGATGAATGCTCGGTTCCTGGCCATGGGCGTCGCACTGGCACCATCGTTGCCGGGCGGCCCCTTGATGCGGGCTGCGCAGGGGCAGACTGTTGTCGACGCCTCGTGGGCGCTCGCCAATCGCGGCGACGGCACCTTCGACCGGTGGTTGCTGTTCGGCACGACGCTTCCGCAGTACCTCACCTGGACGCTCGGCTCGTTCGTGGGCGCGATCTTCGGGGACGCCCTCGGCGACACGCACCGGCTCGGCCTCGACGCGATCTACCCCGTGTTCTTCCTTTCTCTCCTGATCGCGGAGCTCCGGGATCCGACATCCCGCTGGGCGGCGGTCGGTGGTGGCCTCCTCGCTCTCGCCCTGGTGCCGATCAGTCCCCCGGGCATCCCCATCCTGGCCGCGAGCACCGTGGCTCTCATCGGTGTGGCGCGGAGGTCGGCGTGACGCTGACCTACACCCAGGTCTGGGTCCTCATCGTCGGCTGCGCCGCGCTGACCGTGCTGATCAAGGCATTCGGCCCGGTGCTCCTCGGGGCCCGGGAGCTGCCGCCATGGTTCACCCGGGTGATCGTGCTGATGGCGCCGACTCTTCTGTGCGCACTGGTCGTGACCTCAGTGTTCGCCAGTGGGCGCTCATGGTCGGTGGGTGCCCACAGTGTCGGCGTTGCCGTGGCCGCGTTGATGCTCTGGCGACGCCACTCGCTCGTGCTGTGCGTCGTCGTGGCGGTCCTCGTCACCGCAGGGCTACGGGCGATCTGAGGCCTCAGCGCTAGCCGAGGTCCGGCCCTACCTGGGTGGAAACCGTGAACAGAGGACGGCCGTCAGGTGCTCGTCAGTAGCCGGGCGTTCCGGAGCCGAGCGAGAAACGCCTCGATGGACGGCCCGCCCTACGGCATCGCACGGACGGGAGTGTGAAGCACTGCCCGCGCTTGACAGCCATACGCGGTGGACTGCAGCGCCTTGACGGACGCCCTATCCAAGAGGTGTCGCTATCCCTTCTGCTTTCCCTCTCGTGGGCCACGAGCGGCCGGCAACACTGGGCCGGGCGCGCCTGTCCCGTCGCTGCATCAACTGCAAGCGAGCTGCACGATCCGCTCGCGACCGCGCCAGTGGGTGAGATGCACGCCTTCGAGGTCAGCAGGGAGAGGCAGCCCACCCGGTCGTGTGGTCAGCCAAGCGCCGAGCCTGCGCGGTAGTCGTGAAATGAGGCGTTCCAGTCCCCGAAGCCGTTGGTCAGGTCCATTGGCCTGTCCGTCCCGACGTACTCGATGACGTCGCCCACGTTGGTGTTGTCGTACAACCACTCCGCGTTGGCCGTGCTCATGCCGGTGCAGCCGTGGCTGACGTTGGCCCTGCCCTGGGAGCCGACTGACCACGGAGCTGCATGCACGAACTCACCGGTGTTCGTCACCCGCATGGCGTACTCGACGTCGTCGAGGTCGTAGCCATCGGCGCTGTCGGGATCGATTCCTATTGTCGCGGAGTTCATGCGCTTGCTTCGGTGCTTCTCGCTGATGACTTTGATTCCGGACCTGGTGGTGAACTTCGGCTGTTCACCGGTTGTGATCGGGATGGTCCTGGCGAGCTTTCCGTTGCGGAACACCCGCATCTGGTGGGTGCCCATGTCGACCTTACTGACCATCGCATCTCCGATGTGGAACTTCATGCTCCGGTCCTTCTGCCCGTAGATGCCATCGCCGGCCGGAATCCCGCCGATCTCAGCCTCCACGGTCACCTCAGTGCCCGGACGCCAGTACTTCTTGGGCCGCCAGCGCACTTCCTGGCCGCTGACCCAGTGAAAGGTGCCGACCTGCGCAGGCTTGCTGGTCACTTTGAGGTTCCGCTCGATCGATGCCTGGTTGGTGACGGGGAGGTCGAACCGGATGACGACCGGCATGCCGACTCCGACGGTCTGCCCGCGGGTGGGCACGAAAGTCGGGTAGGTCTGCTCATCGAGGGTCAGTTTGCGTGTCCGGAAGACCGACTCGAAGGTGCTCTTCAGGCTCTCGGAGTCCATGGCCGTGCTGGTGACCCGGTACCGCGAGTTCGCCCGCAACTGGGATTTGGCGACCCAACGTGTCTTGTCCGGTGAGAGACGCCCCTCGATGATCGAGCCCTCGGGGCCGGTGACCTCGACCGCCTCGAACGCGCCCGCCTTGACACGCAGCTTCACCTTGCGCTCGATGTCCACATTCTTGGCACCGCGAGGGATGTTGCTGAGGATCTTGGCGACCGAGGACTTGCTGACCTGCGAGGTCTCCCTCTCAGGGTCGTCGGCAATATCCCTCGCGGGCGCACTGCAGGCTGAGACCGCGGCGAGCGCCACGGTGACTCCGAGGATGGAGAGATGTATACGTCTGGACCGGCAGGACATCGATAGACTCCGTAACTTTGACGCTCGTGAATTTGAGGATTGCGACCCGTCGTGCCCACGAGCCACGAGCCAGGACGCGGAAGTTCATGGGACCGCTGGCGAGGGCCTCGTCGTCATGATCTCCACACTCCCCACACGCCGCGGGACTCCAGATGGTTGCTCCGGTCCCCTGGTATTTCGGCGGAGGTAACCGAAGGACTGGGCACTTTCCGGCGCGGATGTCCTCCACGCACGCTCGGGTGCGGATCACCGGGAGCGGCACCGTCAGGACGAGGTCGGTCGGGCGGGGTTCCCCTCGGTGTCGGGACGACTCCTGAGTGGACTGGCAGGTCGACGTAGCCGCGACGAGATCTGGCGCGGACCGGGCGACGACTTCGTCGGCTACTGGGGTGATCCGACCCGGCCGACTCGATGGACGGGTGCGAGCGGATCAGACATCGCCCCCTGACCCCATCGACAGGGCTGCGGCCACGGCCTGAGACAGTGTGCGGCTCAACGCAACCTGTTGGCCAGATCGGGAGCCTGTAGAGGTAAGGAGGTGGTGCCCATGCCGTCGTTCGCCGATACAGACACGCTGACGTTTGAAGACTATGCGGCCGCGCAGTGGCCGTCGCTGTACCGTCGCGCCTTCCTCCTTGCCGGAAACCACGCAGACGCCGAGGATCTCGCCCAGAAGACCCTCATCAAGGTCCACGGCGCCTGGTCCCGGGTAAGTCGGTCCGACGTCCCCGACGCCTACGTCCGGCGTATCCTGATGAACACGTTCCTGTCCTTCAAGCGCCCCAAGGGGCGTCGACTGGAGCTGCTCGTCGGCGACGACGCGCCCGAACCGGCCTCTCCGCTCATTGCAGGTCCTGAGGACCGGATGGCCCTGTGGCCACAGGTGCGCCTGCTGCCACCGCGGCAGCGCGCCGTGATCGTGTTGCGCTACTACGAACAGCTCAGCGAGGCAGAGATCGCCGACGTCCTTGACTGCTCCCGCGGCAACGTGAAGTCCACCGCCCACCGCGCACTACAGAGCTTGCGAACCGCTCTCGGACAGGAGGAAAGCTGATGCACTCCGACCTCGAGCGCACCCTCATCGGCGAGTTGGACGACGTGGCCAGCAATCTCGTCGTCCCCCCGCTTCCCGACCTGGCGGTGACCTCCTCCGGGCGACGGCGCTTGCGCGGTGGCCACCTCGGACGAGTCGATCGTCTCGCACCGTTCCTTGTCGCTGCCGCGGTGGTCGTCCTTGCTGTGGTTGTCACGCTCGGCACCCCCCAGGCCAGTGAGCCGCCGCGGGCGCCGGCGCCGAGTCCCACCCGGGCCCCGGCTTCGGCGGAGCCGAAGCTCATCTCCTACGACGGTGACGGGTCCGACCGCGCCGAGGTCCGCACGACGGCCGACGCGAACAACCTGGCCGGCGCGCCCGACTCCTTCAAGAAGTTCATCGGCCGCACAGCCGAACGACTCACCAAGGGCCCCACCTGTGGAAAGGGTTACGTCGGGGTGAGCGTCAAGTCGTTGCGCACCGACGGGTACGCGGTCGGCGCTGTCAACGAGTGCGGCGGCGGCTACGTAGCCATGTGGGCGATCGTCGACGGCGACTGGAAGGAGATCGACGCCACCCAAGATCTCTGGGACTGCGCCGTGCTCGCGGAGTACCGGGTTCCCAGCGACATCGCCGGGGACACCTGCTACGACGACGACGCCCAGGCCCAGCACCCCTACCAGCAGGCCTGACCTCCAACCACGCCGAATCCCCGGCCCTCACAGGGTGTGTCCCTGTTGGCGACGCCGACGGCAGCGTCTTCCAGATCCAGCCGAGCGGATGCCCATCGACAGACAGGGTAGTGCCGGTGTTGCCGCGGCCGCTGTCGACGTTGGGTATGCAAAGGGCCGCCGTAGTCGCCGTCATAGTGGTTCTGACACTCAGCGCGATCGACAACGTCACAGGTCGCGTGACCGAGACTCCCGAGTCATCGACGACCAAGACAAACGTGTCCGTGGCCCCTTCGAGACCCAGAGCAAACCTGACGGGTCATCCATCACCATTCAGATTCGACCCTCAGCAATCTCCACAGCACCGAGGCCGACAGGTCGACGTCGGAGAGGACGCGGTTGTCGCCGAAGAACTTGGCCAGTCCGTGGATCTCGATCGCGGGGGCTCGCTCATTCATGCACCTATCGTGGAACCCTGACCCTGCGTCAAGGTCAAGCCCTCCTAGTTGGACGTTCTCAACTCGAAAGCCCCGATCAAGTCATCGCGTCCGACAGGCGGGGCTAAGACACGGGTGTACTGACAATGAGCGCTGGGGGCGAACAGCAGCTCACAGAGGCGGGGTGCCTAGAGAGAGTCCCGAGTGAGGACCATCAGCGCGGCCAGGCTGGCCTTCGAAGCGCTAGCGCGTGGCAACCTGGCCGGCGAGTCGACGTTTCGCTCGCTCTTCGTCATGGGTGCGGCTGTCCTCAGTCGAGTCCTCAGTCGGCCTGTCCGAGTCCGCGGTGGGGAAGCTGACTTGGAACGTCGTGCCCGCTCCGAGCGCGCTCTCGATATGGATCTGCCCACCGTGACGGGCGGCGATCCGAGCGACGATGGCCAGGCCGAGGCCGGTTCCTGGTCGCTGCAACGCTTCGGGGTTGGTCGAGCGGAAGAACTCCGTGAACAGATGCTGCCGGTCTTCTTCTGAGATGCCGAGGCCGTGGTCGGCACAGGTGAAGACGACCTCGTCCCTGTCCCCCTTGAGCGACAGGTCCACTGAGCTTCCGGCGCTGGAGTACTTCACCGCGTTGCTGACCAGGTTGGCGAGCAGCCGGCGCAGCTCCTCGCTCTGACCGACCACCACCAGCGGATCGACGTAGGGCGCTATCCGCAGCGTGACCCCCTGCTGGGTGGCGCGCAGCGACTCGTCATCGCAGACCTCGGCAAGCACGGCGCCGAGCTCGACCGGAAACCCCACCATGAAATCCTGGTTGCCCAGACTGCTCATAAGCAGTAGGTCGTTGACGACAGCATTTGCGCGGGCCGCGCTGCGTCTCACCGCGTTCAGTGATGTCTCTGCACCTGTCGGCAGGCCCGTGACCGACTCGAGTATCTCGAGGTGGCCGAGGATCACCCCAAGGGGGTTCTTCAGTTCGTGGGAGACAGTGTCGATGAGCTGGCGACGGTACTCATCGAGCAGTTGGAGCTCCACGATGAGCTGCTGCTCCCGCTCATGGGCCCGCGCGCTGAGCAGGGCCCGGCCCACGTCGTGACCGACCCCTAACGCAGCTTGACTCTCGCTCTCTGTCCAGCGGTCCCCGCGGTTGTCACGGACCACGACCAGCGCGCCCATCGCCTCGTGCCCGGCGCCGACCGGGACGAGCAGCAGCTCGCTGGCGGCGTGCGCGGCGAGGTGGTCGGTCACGGCTTGGCGATGGTTGCGGTCCAGCTGGTCGTCGCCCCACACCCGATCTGGCTCGGCGATGATCACCGTGCGAGACATCCACGCCCGGCGTGTGGCGGCCTCGATCGCTGCATCTAGGGCGGCTGGCAGGGCGGCGGGGGCGGCGGGGGCGGAGCTTCGTCCGGTCTGCAGGTCCGCGGGCTGGCCGTGGAGCCGTACCACGAGCGAGTTGGCGCGGAAGGCGGCCATCAGCTGGGGGTGCACCTCCGCCAGCAGGTCTCGACCGCCCAGGCGTCGCGAGGCCGCGCGCACGACGCTGCGCGCCGTCTCGTCAAGTCGGGCCCGCCGGGTCAGCTCCTCGCGGTCGACTGTGACCATCACCGACTGGAGCACCAGCTCAAGGCTGTCGGCGATGTCCCACAGCTCCTGGGGGGTGGGGCGGCGTCCGGAGCGGGGCTCGTCGAGGTGCAGGAGTGCGCGCGTGCGGCCGGTTGGGTCGGTCAGCGTTGCCACCAGCATGTCCAGGGCTCGCCAACGATCGGGGGCGCTGGAGTCTGGGACGAGGGGCACGTATCCGTGGCCACGGATGGCGTCCTGCAGCTCCGCGTCCATGTCCTCCTCGGCGAGGAAGACGAACTTCCCGTAGCTGGTGCCGGCCTGAACCACCCGCCGCATGTGGCTGACCGGGTAGCTCTGCCCCATGTCGGTCTCATCGACGCGCGGACCCGCGAACGCAACCGGCTCCAGGAAACCGTCTCCGCGCAGCACATCGACGATACTGACACTGAAGCCGGCTCGGAGCCGGGCGTCTTCGGCGATACGGCGCAACTCGGCCCGCGCCTCGGCGCCTCCCCAACTGCTCGAGCGGGCGCGCTGTGGCAACGGGGTACTGCCGACGTGTTCACCGCTCATGTCGCTCCTGGCCGGGGTTGCGGACCAAGCATGACAACTATTGTGGCCCTCCACGGCGATTCGCCCCATTTATCCGGTAGTGCGTCGTGGCTCAGTGACCTCCTCCACTGAGTGGAGGCAGCCATGGGCTGAGTTGCCAAAGTCCGAGATCAGAGTTGGATCCCCACCCCCGATCGGCCGGAGGCATCGGCAAGTCCTAAGGACTACCTGTGGGAAAACCCCCTAGTCGGATTGACCCGCGCGCAGAACGCGAATGACCAGATGCGTAGTCCGGTCTCGTCGAAGAAGAGGACTTCTGGGCTGCCGCATTCGGGGCTGACGCCTGTTCGCGGTGGAATGGCCCACGTGGGCAACGCGCACTCCGTCAGCCGATCTGCTCGAACAGGGACACGATGATGCCTTCGGGCCCGCGCACATAGGCCATCCGGACGCTTTTCTCGTACTCGCCGATGCCGCCGATGAGCCCATACCCGTCCGCAGCCACCGCAGCGAGGGCCGCCTTGAGGTCGCCAACCTCGAAGGACACGTTGCGCAGGCCAAGTTCGTTGGCCATCGCATTGGGCGATCCGGGCACGTGGTCGGGCGTGACGAAGCTCGACAACTCCAGTCGGGACCCTCCGTCGGGCGGCCGCAGCATCGCGATCTCGCAATGGGCGCCCGGGATGCCGCATACGTTCTCGACGAACTCACCCTCCACGGAGCCGGTGCCCTCGACCTCGAGGCCGAGTCCGACGAAGAATGCCGTCGCGGAGTCGAGGTCCGCGACGGTGATGCCGATGTGATCGAAGCGTTCTACGTGTGCCATAAGATCCATCCTTCAAGTGTTGTACGACGGTTCGATCCTGGGACGGAGCCAAGTCTGAGATATCGACATGCTTGCTGGCGCGAAGAGGTGCGGGCAACTCAGGTTTCGTAGGGATCGTGCGGGAAAGGCAGGCTGCTCTCGCAGCGGTAAGACGCGGTTGTGGGGAGGCCGGGGGGTCAGCTCAGAGTGCGAGGAGTCCTTCGATGACCTCGACCAGATCGTCACCGCGGACGTCAGCGGGCTCGAAGACGTCGCCGGGCTCGCCCTCTAGCCGTGAGCACCAGCCGGCCAGTGCACCGACGCGCTTGGCGCCGTGGCAGTCCCAGGCGTGCACGGCGACCAGGGCCATTCGGTCCAGCTCGACGCCCAAGCACTTCGCGGAGTAGTGGTAGACGGCCGGTGCCGGCTTCCAGGTGCCTACCGCGGAGGAGGTGATCACCTCGTCGATGTAGGGCGCCAGGCCGGCGGCGGCCAGGAACGAGCGGGTGTTGTCGGGGTCTCCAACGGTCAGGCAGCCGACCTTGACGCCGGCCTCGGAGAGCTTCTCCAGCGCGGGAAGGGCGTCGGGGAAGGCCGAGACCTTCGCGAAGCCCTCGAGGACGTGGTCGATGTCTTGAGCCGTCATGGCTTGCCTGGTCTCGGTGTTCAGCGCCTGGCGTGCCACGGCGGTGAAGTCGGCCTGGTCACCGGCAAGGGTGAGCGCCATCGCGTCGCGCTGGAAGCGCAGGAAGAACGGTTCGAGCACCGAGGAGGGTTGGCCGACATTCTCCAGGCGCTCTGCGATCGCCTCGACATCGAGCAAGGTCTCCAGGACGTCGAACACGACCGCCTCGACACGACCAGCCATGCGGTGCTCCTCTGTGAGGTCGGGCGCCAACTCGTTCGGCGCCCGCTATACATACCAGTCTGTATAGTCCGACGTCGAGAGGTGACCATGAATCGTGTCGACGGGAAAGGGCCGGGGGCTCGTGAGCGCCTGCTGATGGCGGCCTCGCATCTGTTCTACACCGAGGGGATCCGCGCCGTGGGGGTCAACGCCATCGCGGCGCGGGCCAGGGTGACCAAAGCGACCCTGTACGCGCACTTCGGCTCCAAGGACGCCCTGGTCGCTGAGCACCTCCGGTCCCGCGATGAGCGGTGGCGGCGCGACCTGGAGCGCCGCACCACCGGTGCCACGGACGCTGCGGGTCGGCTCGACGCGATCTGGGGTGCCTACCGGGACTGGGCCGTGGCCGACGACCTGCGCGGCTGCGGGTTCGTCAACGCCGCGGCCGAGCTGGTGGATCCCGCACACCCGGGACGGGCGGTCATCGAGGCGCACAAGCGCGGCGTCGTCACCCACCTCGAGCAGATCGCCGAGCTCGCCGGATGCCTCGACCCGGCGGCCATGGCCGAGCAGTGGTTCCTGCTCCTCGAGGGGGCGATGGTCACTGCATCACTGCGCCATGATCCCTCGCCTCTTGTTCACGCCCATCAGATGGCGACTCGTCTACTCACCCTCGAGACGTCTGACGGGGGCCTGGCGCCACCCGTCGGAGGCAACAGCTGACGTGCGCATCCGTTGCGCCCTGTGCTCCAGGCACTGCACGACCACCAGGGGCGCTGGTCGACTTGCGGTGGTGTGTCGTGCGTCGGATGCCCGAACAAGCACCACGCTATCGACAACGCGCCTGCTGCAGCAGGCTGATCGCTCGGGGGCCAACACCGTGCAGGTCGCGGAGGTCTGCCAGATCTTCCGGAAGGTCCGCCAGTGACGTGTAGCCAGCGTCGATCAGCCCGCCGGTCGCAGGACGGCCGATTTCGACGCCGTCGAACTCAGGCCCGCGATCGCTGGTCCTGTTGCGGCTTTCGGACATGTCCGCTCGATTCTCTTGAAGTTTGGGACTTGCCATGTGGACCGTTGCTGTCATTCGAACTCATCGGCACGTCGTGACGCAGGTCCTGGCGTCGTTCCACACGGACAAGAGTGCGGCTCCGGTGTGGGCACCCCTCCAGGATCTTGACGCAGCTCCGAGGGTCGACAGACGGGCAGCTGTTCTGTTCAGGATTGACGGCACCTGTTGCGATACGACGCGGGTCGTCCCTCATGGGCTCAGCCCGGCCGGGCGAAAAAGTTCACTGGCCGTGGGCCGATGGCCGTCCACGGTGCGACAGTCTTGATATGGCGTGTGATGAGCCAACGGATGTCGACCTCTTGAGTGCGATGGCGGATCGCGAAGAGGGAGCTCTCGGTGCGTTGTACGCACGCCACGCACCCTGGATCGCGGCCCGGCTGGCGCGACGATGCGCCGACGCCGATGCGGTGGCGGATGTCTTGCAGGACACCTTCATCGCAGCGTGGAACGGGGCCGACGGGTTCCGTGGCGAGGGCGAGGTGCCGGCCTGGCTATGGGGCATCGCGATCCGCAGGCTGGTGAGCCGTCTCCGCAGGCGCCCCGCCTTCCAGGCGGGACCGGCTCTGCTGGAAGGGGATGCCGGGGACATCTCGGCCGAGGAGCGGGTGTTGCTCGAGCTGGAGCACGCGGACGTCGGCGGTGCCATGGCGCGGATCTCGCCGGAGCTGCGGGTCGTCCTGCAGCTCACGGTGTTGGACGGTTTGACCACGAGGGAGGCCGCTGTGCTGCTGAAGATCCCACGCGGAACGGTGAAGACACGCCTCATCCGGGCGAGGGTCAAGATGCGTGAGGAGCTGGCATGACGACGACGATTCCGCACGGCTGGCATGCCGACGATGATGCGCTGCGCGCGTACGCCGAGGGGCGGGGCCTGCCTCTTGCCAGCGCCTCGGTCGAGGGGCACCTCATGGTGTGCGCGCAGTGCCGAACACGGTTCGCTCCGATGATGGCCGCCGAGCCTCTGACGAAGGTGTGGGAGGTGATTCGGGCCGCTGTCGAGGCGCCCCGGCGCAGTGCAGTCGAGCGGCTGCTGGGGCGGATGGGCGTGTCCGAGGAGACGTCCCGGTTGCTGGCCGCCGTACCCGCGTTCGGTGAAGCCTGGTTGGTCGGCATGGTGGCCGTGACCGTGTTCAGCGGTCTCGCGGCGACCTTCTCGGAGAGCTTCGGGCTGGCCGTGTTCCTGCTGGTTGCGCCGCTCGCTCCGGTCGCGGGGGTGGCCGCCTCCTATGGTGGCGATGCGGACCCGTCGAATGAACTGGTGACCGTCGCGCCGTACTCGGCTCTGCGACTGCTACTCCTGCGCACCGCAGGCGTGTTGGCACTGTCGGTGCCCAGCGCAGTAGTGGTGGGGTTGGTGGTGCCTGGTCCTGACTGGTTGGCAGTTGCCTGGCTCAGCCCCGCAATCGCGGGCGTGACCCTGTGTCTCGCCTTGTCCCCCCGGCTCGGCACCACGGCGTCAGCGACGACGATAGGGGCAGCTTGGTCAGCGACCGTTCTCGTCGCCGTCCAAGCGCATTCACCCATGACCGTTGTGAACCCCACCACACAGCTCTTTCTCGCCGCGTTGACCGTGGCCGCGCTCGGTGCGCTGGTCCAGCAGCACTCCATGTTCGACCGTCTGGGAAGGCAGTCATGAATCGCACATCCAGAAACACGCTCACCCTCGCCGGGGTGGGCAAGACCTACGGCCGCACGACCGCCCTGACGGGCATCGACCTCACATTCGGGCCCGGTATGACGGGTCTGCTCGGTCCCAACGGCGCCGGGAAGACGACGTTGCTGCGCATGCTCGCGACCGCCTTGGCCCCTGACGCCGGCTCCATCCACCTCCTGGGCGAGGACCCTGCCGCAGCTTCAGGCAGGCTCGCTGTACGTCGCCGATTGGGGTACGTCCCCCAGGAGACTGGCTTCCCGCGTGGCTTCACGGCCTTCGGCTTCGTGGACTACATGGCGATCCTCAAAGAGTGGTCTGACCGCGATCAGCGGCAGGCTCAGGTGCGCCGGGCGCTCGAGCTGACCGGGCTGGGTGACGTCGCGACGAAGCGCATCAGCGCGTTGTCGGGCGGACAGCGGCGGCGGCTCGTCCTCGCCCAGGCGATGCTCGGTCAGCCCGACCTGCTGGTGCTCGACGAGCCGACGGCGGGGCTCGACCCCGAGCAAAGAGGTCGCTTGCGCGATGTGCTGGGGCGAGCCGGCGAGAGCGCCACCGTCGTCATCTCCACCCACCAAACCGACGATGTCGCGGCCCTGTGCGAGCGGGTCGTCGTCCTGGATCTCGGGAGGGTCCTCTTCGACGGGGCGGTCACGGAACTGGTTGGGCTGGCTCAAGGCCGTGTCTGGATGGCCGACGAGCGGCATCCGGAGGCCCAGCACGCCTGGAGGACCGGAACCGGTCGAATCCGCAACATCGGCGACCCACCTCCGGACGCGGAGATCATCGAGGCCGCGCTGGAGGACGCCTACCTGCTCCTGGTCGGCGACCAGGCTCGACACCCAGAACTGGAGGTCGTGACATGAGCACCGCGGTCGCGCCAAGGTCCACCCCTTCGATCCGGCCGCTGCCCACGCTGCTGGCCCTCGCCCGCGCGGATTCACGACGGTTCGCCCGGCACCCGCTGTTCCTGTTCGGCGTCGTCGTTGTTCTGGTCATGCTGGGCTTCGGGATCGCCACACGTTCGGTGGTCACCGTCTCCGCGGTGGAGGGGTTGGTCGCGCCGGCCTTCTTGCTGGGAGTGTTCGGGTTCGTCGTGGCGCATCGGCTGACGACGTCGCTGCGCCGCAGCGGCGACCTCGCCGACACCTCACCGACTGGTCAGCAGCGGCGCACCATTGCCCTCTGTCTGGCCTGCCTGGTGCCTATGGCCGCCGGGGTCGCGACGATCTCTGCGCTGATCGTCTTCGGCGCCGTGTGGCCTCCGGAATCGATCCCCCCGGGCCAGCGGGTGGCCTGGTTCGGGCACGAGCCCACGATCGACATGCTGGCCGCCCTGGTCGCGGCCCTCCCGCTCGCGGCCCTTGGTGGATCGCTACTGGGTGTTGCCGGCGCCCGCTGGGCACCTTTCCGTGGCTCAGCCCTGCTCGGCGTCGTGATCCTCGTGGTCGGCGCCGCCTACGGCGACGCGCTGCCCACACCCTGGTTCACGATTTCTCCGTGGTTCAACTTCATGGCCGGGGATTACAGCGACGGTCAGTACCACTCCACCTGGCTTCGCGGTGGGGTCGAACCCCTGTGGTCCTGTGGCTACTACGCAGCCCTGTGCGGCCTGGCCGTCGTCGCCGCGCTGCTCCGCGACAACGCCAACCGGAGGCCGCTGCTTCTGGCTGGTGGACTCCTCACCGCCGTGGCCGCCGCCTGCCTGGTGATTCCCGTCGTATGACCAGCTACCTGCTGCGACCGATCATCCCGGCTCTCGTCTCCACCTCGGTGGCGATCCTTCTGGTCGGTGTGCTGTCGACCGTTACGCGCGGCGACGAGATCCCCCTGTTGCTGCTGCAGCCGGTTTTCCTCGTGCTCGCGGCGGGCGCCGCCTACCTGCTCGACGACGAATCAAAATCAATGACAGATGTTGTTCCCGCGTCCCTGCTTCGCCGTCGCACCTCCCGCGTCCTGGCTGGCTTCGCAGTCCTGGCCGTTGGCGGGGCTGGGCTCACCGGGATGCTGAAGTGGTGGGCTCCGTCGGCTCCTCTTCCTGCCCTAGCGTGGGAAACGGCAGGCCTGGCCTTCCTGGCGGTGGCCGCCTGCGCAGTCACCGCCCGTCATGGCGAGTCCGAACCAGGCAACCTGGTGACATCGGCCGGTGCGCTGATCTTCGTCGGGGTACTGATCCTGCAGCCGATGCTGCACGTCACTTGCCTCGTCCGCAGCCCGGAAGACCCAGCGCACCGAGGCTGGTGGGCGGCCGTCATGTTAGTTGCAGCGCTCATCTTCCTCCTCTCGTCCCGCGAGCGGTCACTACTGCGAGCGCGCGCACCCAGACGATCCGGGTTGCACCTGCGCTGACCCGCCCCTTACCTGCACCCACGACCGCGCGCGGGGAAGACCAACGGAGTCACGTTGCGCCCCTCAGGACGGCTGCGGAGATCGGCGCACGGCGGCTACCTCGAAGGTGCCAACGCCCAGGGCAATGGCATCGCCTGATCTGTTGCGGCTACTACTTGACAGGTCATAGGCGGTGGATAGCCGCGCTCTCCTCGAGTCGGGGCCGCTCATGTGTGTCGACAGGGGCTGATCGTGGTGCCCTATGTGGTGGCCACAGTCAGTCGCCCGCGCAAGGACCGGCCCAAAGAGGAGCCCACCAGTAGGCCGAGAGAGATCGCGATGACGACCCCGAGAACGCCCACGGCGACGTCGGTGGCCGACTCACGACCGGCGGCGAGTTCGGTCACGCCCATGAGGCCCAGACTCCCGGGCACGAGCAGCCAGAAGGCTGGCAGGAAGAGCACGAGACGGGCCAGCTGCGGTCGTCGTAGCTCTACCACGCTCGCCCCGAGGCTGGCCGCTATCGCTCCGAGAAAGCCTCCGAGGCCGATCGAGCCGAGCGCCTGCCCGGCGACCTGCGCGCCGAAGGCCATGCTCAGCACGAGCAACACCCAACCCTGCATCCGGAGCGGCACTCCCTCCATCAGGCAGATGCTCAACCCGATCAGGAGCAGACCGACTGGAGCCCCGGCCCAGCCGATCTCATCGACCCGGAGGTTGGCCAGCGATGACGAGGGCACGCGTAGCAGGGCGGTGGCCATGAGCAGTCCCAGCGCGAACAGCGCCAACTGCACCAGGCCGTAGGTGAGCCTGGCCGACCCCGCCTGCATGTGCCCGGCGGCGAGCTCCGACACGCCGTTGACGACGAGCGCCCCGGGGAGCAGGACCGCTAGTGGGGGAAGGACGGTGCGCAACGGACCCTCGAGCAGTCCCGCGTCGGCGGCGGCGAAGACGGCCAAGGACACAACGAACGCGGCAAGCGTCGGCAGCAGCGCCTGCACCACTTGGTACCGCTCCGACAGCTGTACGAGCACGAAAACGATGACTGCCCCCAAGGCGGCTGCGGCGACGTTGGCCCAGCCGGGTTGCAGGATCAGCGCAATACCGACGGCGAGCACGGGCCACGCCAGGGCGACCAGCCACAGCGGGTGCCGGACCGGACGACGCGCAGCCGCCGCCAACTGCTCGCGGGCGGCGCCGGGCGCGAGCTCGCCCCGGGCCAGCTGGTAGCGGATGCGGCGCACGCTCGCGGCCTGGTGGAGGCGCAAACCGTGGGGAGCCGACCGCTGCGTTGCGGGACCGCCCTCGGTCAGGGTGACGACCAGACCCGTGGGGCCGACTGCCGTCTGGATGTCGGGGTAGCCCAGCTGAATGCCCACCTCGGCGAGCTCCTCCTCGATCTCCTGCACCGGCTGCCCCGTCGCGATCATGGCGGTGCCGAGGTGAGCCAGCAGGGCGCGGGTCTCGGTTGCGTGGCCCTCGTCAGCGGCACTCGGTGGGGGCATCA
The DNA here is from genome assembly GCA_963843775.1 of uncultured Actinomycetota bacterium. GTDB lineage: Bacteria > Actinomycetota > Actinomycetes > Propionibacteriales > Nocardioidaceae > Marmoricola. The sequence goes on along the minus strand of CAWJLT010000009.1, from coordinate 15,346 downwards.
CGGCTCAGTGCGCGCCGACGAACGGGTTCGGGGATGAGGGTAGGGATCTTGGTGATGGCTGGGCGGCTCACACGTCAAGTCGGGTGTTCCCCGAGAGTGGTTGACTGCGCGCCTTCCAGCCGGGTCGTCATGGCTGCTCGCTTCCGGCTGTCCCTGCATGCTCATCATCATGTCAAGGCAGAAGACAAATGTGCATCGACGCGAGCGCCGGTTGGACGTGTCGCCTGCCAGCGAGCGGATTGCACGGGAGCTCAGGGAAGACTGTTCACACTCATCGCGCTCCCCGACACGCGGTGATATGACTGCATCGAAGCTGACGGCAGGGCAACGGTGAACACGCGACATGACGGTCAGGCAAGGCACCCTCCTGGTCGCTTCACCCCGGCTCGCGGCAGGCGCTTGCACGAACCTGTGCCAACTGACGGACGCGGACGCGCCTTGGCTGGCCACCGACGCTGCCCACCCGCCTTGACTACGACAAGTGCGGCCGCCGGCAAGTGGTGGTCGACCGCATCTGCGAACAGGGCCGGGCCGTCGCCCACGCCCAGGGTGTCTTCAGACCACCGATTTCGCCCGCAACGTGCGAGTTCAGCTCAGAGATGTCCCTTGCGTTCGGTTGAATCGTTGCCTCAAGAACTCCGCCCTTCCCGCGACACAAAGGCATTCTCGTTGTACGCCATGCTCGACCGACCTCATCGGTGGATCCGCGCTTTACCTGCCGCCACCACGCTCAAGACCCCAGCCGACCTCTCAGACGGTCGCATGAATGAGGAGGCTGGGTGGCCAGAACGTTGCCCGGGTGGCGTTGACGCGAATCGAGGGGGTAGAAGGGCGCGCGCGTTGGCCCTTCTACGAGTTACCCCGACCGCCGGATGAAAGGGTCGACCCATTCGCTGGTTGAACGCAAAATAGTCATCATTGCGGATACCGCCGACGGCGGTGGGGGCTAGCGTGTTCAGGCATGACCTCCGAGCTCGTCGAACCTGACCCTCTCGATCCTGAGCAAGCAGAGCTCGTCCTGCAAATAAATGTCGAGCGTGGCGCTGAGCATGCCTTCCTCTACGAAGCCGTCAAGAAGTTGAGGGAAAGGCCCTTTGCGACTTTGTTGACCAATAGTGGGGTCAGCTCCATCAGATTGCGTCAGCCTCTCTTTGCTGGCGAACTCGTCCCTTGGGAGATCAGACTGGGGTTCGCCACGCTTCCAGACCTCGCCGGTTTCCTCGACGAGACGCTTCCTGACTCACGAGGCTCCGAGTCGGAAGTCCAGGCCGAGCGATCACCCGACACGAGCATAAGGTTGGAGGCCCGCGAAAGCCTGCTCAGGGAGCTGCGACGTCTCGAGCAGATGCGCGGGGTCCAGGTGGTTCACTCCGAAACCAATGCGGCGTTTCGGACGTGGGGCCTGACGATCCGATCTTCGCCGTCGCCCCCGGCTGCCGCTGCGGCTGAAGAGCCCGGCGCCTCACGCCGTCGCTGATGTCCTTCACCACCGCGCCGCTCGGGGAACCCGGGTTCCAGCAACGACTGCGGCAGTACCTGTACGGGTTGGGCCGAAGGGTTCCGGCACGTATCGGTGCCTTGCTCACGACGATATTGCCGGTGTACCTGGCCATTCGCATCCTCGCCGTGAGCGGGTGGGATCGAGAAGTCGCCCTGGAGGTCGTCCGCATGCAGGGCGTGTCCGGGATCGCTGAGGCTGCGCTGACTACGTTGTTCACCGAGATCCTCACCGCTCTCTTCATGATCGCAGTTGGACTGGTCATCGCACTGTGGCGCGACGACCTGCCAGTGGCGGGGTTGGCCTTGTGTGTCGCCATCGCGACCGGACTTCTCGTTCCGTTGTCGATCATGCTCGGTGCGGCGCTCGTCGTATTGGCAGTGGTCCTCCTGCGGTTCGCCCCGCAGTCGAGCAGATGGATGTGGATCCCTGTCGTCGTCTCTGCAGGTGCTGGCCTCTTGGCGCTTGTCCTGGTAGTGATTCCCTGGTTGGTCAGCCCGTGGCTGCCACACGAGCGCGTGGTGTCCGAGCGAGGTGAGGTCTACGACGGATACGTGTTGGGCGACGAGGGCGGATTCACGTCGGTGCTGGAGGACCGGACGCGGCTAGTCGACAGGCTGCCCTCTTGGCTGCCGTTGGGCGACGGGAACGAGACAGGTTCGGAGTACCAGGACGACAAGAGCGGGGAGGGCAAGGCTCAGGGCGAGGACAATCGGGACAAAGTGTCTCGCGTGCAGCTCATTGAAACGGTCGCAGCGCGCGCCGTGTGCCGGCGGCCAGACGAGATCTGGCGACTGAACGCGCCGTCGGCCATGCAGTTGATCCTTGGCTACTACACCCCGGCGTGCGGAGGCAACTACGAACCCGACCACGACGACGAGAAGCTGTGCTTCGACACCGCCGACGGGTACCTGAAGCCTGTTGCCGAGGACGCCGACTGCACGACCACAATCATCGTAGTGGTGCCTACAGGTGAAGGCGTGGGCACGCAAGGACCCAAGGGCGACACAGGGGAGCGCGGGCCCAGGGGAGACCAAGGATCGAAGGGCGACCAGGGACCCAAGGGCGACACAGGCGAGCGCGGGCCCAAGGGAGACCAAGGATCGAAGGGCGACCAAGGACCCAAGGGGGACCCTGGCACGTCGTGCTCGTGCTGGAAATAGGCGGCTCAGGTCAGCAACAGCTTCTCGAGGCGACGCCGTTTAGCCAAGGGTCACCTGATCTGCCTGTCCTCCTCCTCGGTTGACAGTGGGGGCTGGTCTGTTATCAACCGATAACGGTTTTGGCAGGCTCATCAGGCTTTGGTAGGCCTTGGAGACCTTGCCAGGAACTGCGACATGCCGGGTCAGCCAGCTTCGTAGGCGTGCGGCGTAGGCCTCAGGATCGAGCGCCGCGACCGAGCGCCGAATCTGACGCTCCTCACGTTGCTTGTGAGACCACTAGCACGAGTTGAGTCTGCGGGTCCGAGCGAAGGCCATGTCACTCCCCGTGATGTAGACGGAGATCCCGGAGGCAAGTGCCCGTCAGGGCGTCCAACAGGCGGTGAAGCGACGCAGGTTCCGGTAGCGCTTGAATCGCGGCATGAGCCGAGATTTCCGATGAACCGAACGGTCTCCTGAGAGCCTGTCTTCATGTGTCTCGAGACGCCGCTGACTGGGGCAATGTGGCCGACTCCGTGGTGAGGGTGGGTGAAACGGTCCGAAAACCGGCCCACGCATCGACTCCTGCCGTGGATGACCTTCTGAGCTACCTGTCGGAGGTCGGGTTCGAGGCTGCGCCTCGGCCGCTGGGCCGCGACAGTCAGGGACGACAAGTGCTCGAGTACGTCCCGGGCAAGAACGCGCTTGACGAGCTCCCACGCATGGATGTGACCGCGCTGGCTCGCGTGGGCGCGCTCATCCGACGACTCCACGATGCGACCGCCGACTACCAGGCGCCTGCGCGGGCAGCCTGGGAAGTAGTTCTGAAGCCGGACCATGGTGACGAGTGGGTGTGTCACAACGACCTGGCCCCATGGAACCTGATCGTCGGCGACGACGAGCGGTGGGTGCTCATAGACTGGGACAGTGCCGGTCCCTCATCCCGGATCTGGGAGATCGCCTACGCCGCACATGGGTTTGTCGGCTTGGCAGAGGGCAACGACCCGGTGCAGGATGCCGAGCGGCTCAGCGCCTTGGTAGATGGGTACCAACTGGGAGACGAGCACCGCGAGGACCTGTGTCGGTCGCTAGCGGCTCCCACCAGAGCAATGTACGAGCTCTTGACCTCAGCGTCCGAAACCGGAGACCAGCCCTGGGCTCGACTTCATGCAGACGGCCACGCCGAGCACTGGGGTCCAGCTGCGGACTACATCGAGCGCAACATGAGCAGGTGGCGGCGTGCCCTGTTGTAGCAGGAACAACAGATGGATCGGGCTGGTCCATCAGGATTAGGGGCGACCCCGGAAGAATGCATTTGCCCCGGGAGTGGAGACCTACTACATGCCTGGTTGCTTCGCCAATCTCTGCATAGCCCGACGCGGGATGAGCGCGTAGGCCAGCGGGCCGAGCCAACCCAACCAGGCACAACTGAGAACAGCAGAGACTGTGATTACGATCAACCAGAGGGTCTTGCTCTGCCCCGCGGCCGTCCACTGAACCTCAGGTCGTGCCGAGGCATCCATCAATGCCCAGAGGCACAGCGCAATGCTGACAACCGGGACTACAAAGATGATGAGCAGCTCTTGGCTGCCGAGGCCTAGCACCAGCCCCGTCAACTCAGTCGTACCGCACGTATCAGGCGGTCAGGCAGACGCTTAGCCATGGGGGCTCTCCACTTGCTCCAGGATACGAGCGCTCGTCGTCTTCATGGTTACGGACGGTATCGCGCGCTCGCACCACGCGCAGGCCAATCCATCCGAGACGGAGTCTGATGGGATCGCGCGCTCTTCGTGGGTGTCAGGTAGTGCCGCCAGCCTGCCCTCGGCGAGGTCCGGACCCTGCTTCGTCAGGGTCAGTTGAGCCTTGGCGCACGAGTGTGGAACCTGGGTCGACCTGTCACCGCGTGGAACGCAACGAGGCCCGCGAAGAACACTCCGAGTAGCACCCATCTGACCAGGTTCATCGGCCCGTCAAGCGAGCAGTTCACTTCGTGCCCGAAGTAGTTGGCGCAGCTCGGGGGTCAACCTTGTCGTTGCTGAACACACCGAAAACGAGAAGGAAGCCGGTCGACAGCGCGACTGCCAGGCAAAGGTCAACCGCCCCCAGCAGAAGCATCCGTGCGACCTTGTGACGCGTTGCGAACCGCGTCCACCCTGCCTTGGCCTTCATGAGGGCACGCCATGTGTAGGTCCAGCGGCGTGACCTGCAATCCGCGATGTCCGGCCATCAATACCGCCCGATCTCGGCACGACCGCGCGATCAGCGGCAGGCATCCGCGCGCGCTCACGCGCACACTATGCGGCATGAGCGTGCAGATGCGCGCCACCATCAGCAGTGCGCGGGCAGCTCGGCTTGCCCGCGCACTGTGCGGATAGAGCAGGTATCCGCGAATGTGCTCTCGTATGGACGTGTGAGATCCTCGGCCTACGAGCCGATGAGGCTCGCCGGACGACGGAGCCGTACCCGGAACGCGACAAGACGGCCGACAGGAGCCCGTCATGGCGTGGTTGATTCTCGTTGTCTCTGGTGTTCTCGAAGCCGTGTGGGCGGTAGCCCTCGGCAAGTCGGAGGGGTTCTCGCGGCTCACACCGTCCCTCGTCTTCTTGGTCGGACTGGTGCTCAGCATGGGCGGCCTGGCTTACGCGATGCGAAGTCTCCCGGTTGGGACCGCGTATGCCGTGTGGGTCGGGATTGGTGCGGCTCTGACAGTCGCGTTCGGGATGGTCACCGGGTCGGAGTCGGTGAGCCTTGTGAAGGTAGCGCTCATCGTCGGCCTGATCGGTTGCGTGGTCGGCCTCAAGCTGGCCCACTGATACGACCGCTCGCTCTTCGGCAGATACGGGCGGATCCACACGCCCCCGGCGCCCAGCTCGGCCAGCGTCATAGTGGGTGGTAGGCAGCGGGTACGAGGATGCGGCGTAGGTTGGATGGCAGCGGCGCGGATGGCCCTATCGAGGCAGTGACCTGTGACCGTGGCTCGGCCCGTACGGCCGTCGGGTTGCACTCTCCCTATCGCACGTTGTCGGGGCGAGAAGCACCCCCAGGTACGCCTGGAGGCCCTCGGCTACCGAGGGCGGTCCCGGAGACCGACGCCGCCGCCGCGCTCCCCATCCGGAACCGCAGCCAGGCGTACGCCGTGTTGAACTGGGCCTCGCGTCTGGACCCGGACCTCGTCGTGGCCGCCCTGAAGGCGTTCTACGAGGTGCCCACCGGTCGCATCAACACCACCGAGCTCAAGATCGTCCTCGCCGGCCTCGAGCACCCCGGAGTCGCGACAGCAGTCGTGGCCGACCTCACGCGCCGTACTGGCTCGTGCTGCAGGCCTCCGGGTTCGCTGAGGTCGCCAACGAGTTCGTCTACGCACGCCTGTGCACCTGGCTCGTCGAGGACCTCGAGCTCCCCAGGCCCGACGAGACGAAGGACCCGTTCAAGATCTCCAAGATCGCCCGCAAGTCATCGATCGCGACGACCTCACTGCGAGACCTAGGCGGCGTTGCACGCGATGTGCCAGGTGGGCTGGTTCACCCGCCAGAACCTGTTCAACGCTGTGCGGCTCGGACTCAAGCCTCCGTACGAGCGCGGCGTCGCGATGTGGCGTCAGAACTGCGGCACTGGGAGGTCGAAGGCGACCAGCTGGAACCGGATCGCTCTCAGTGACCGGACCCGTGAACTCGCCTGCGCTACGCAGAACACGACCGGGACCGTGTTCGAGGAGGCCTACGCCTACCTGCTGCAGGACCTGCAGTGGCTGGCCGACTTCGTCGCCGGCCTCGCGCAGGTCGCGTTCTGGGGGGCTCACCGCCCGGAGCTGGAGTTCTCCAAGTTGCGGTCCATCAAGCCGCTGGACGTGGCCGGCGAGGTGATGTCTCTGGACAAGGAGGTGGCCCGGTTCGCCCTCACAGGTCTGGGCTGGGTGGTCAGCTGGGGCCGGCGGTGACCAGTCCGCTGCGGTAGGCCAGCGCGATCGCCTGGCCGCGGTCGTGAACGCCTGTCTTGGACAGGATGCGGGCCACGTGCGTCTTCACGGTCGCCTCACTGAGCGTGAGCCGGTCCTTGATGTCGGCGTTGGTCAGTCCGTAGGCCATCAGGGTGAGGATCTCGCGTTCGCGGGCGGTCAGCTCGGCGAGCGCGGTCCCCGCAGCGGTCCCTGATCCAGGCGCCTGGGTGACGGCGGAGACGACGGTGGCCGCGACGCGCTTGTCGATCCATGCACCGCCGGCTGCGACGGTCCGGACCGCGTCGACGAGCTCCGCGGGTACGGCGTGCTTGAGGACGAAACCGGCGGCCCCGGCGCGTAGCGCGTCGATGACGACGTCGTCGTCGGGGAACGTGGTCACCACCAGCACCCGCGGCCCCGCCGTCTCGCCCGGAACCGCCCCTGGGCCGTCACCGGACGCGGAGTCGGCCTGGAGTAGGCGGGTCGCGGCGAGGCCGTCGTCGCCTGGCATCCGGACGTCCATCACGACCACGTCCGGGGCCAGCTGCTGGGTCAGCTTCACAGCTTCGGCGCCGTCAGCGGCCTCACCGACGATCTCGAGGTCGGGCTCGGCGGAGAGCACCATCACCATCCCGGTCCGCACCAGCGCCTGGTCGTCGGCGACGAGGATTCGGATGGTCACGACGACACCGGACCCGGCGATGAGGAAGCGGCCGCACGCGTAGCAGCCGGGGTAGCTGCCGCAAAAGACGTGGGGGCGGTGGGCAGGTGTGCGACCAGGTCGAACCCGTCCTCGAGGGCGCGGGCGCGCAGGTCACCGCCGGCGTCGTGGACGCGTTCGGTCAGTCCCTGCAACCCGAGACCGGCACCGGTGGGTGCGGGCACGTGCTCGGCCGGGTCTTGGTCGCGTTGGTCGTGGACCCGGATCTCGACCTGGTCGCTGCTCCAGGTGAGCTCGACGTCGACGTGGGCGCCGACCCCGGCGTACTTCATCGCGTTGGTCAGCCCTTCTTGGACCAGGCGGTAGGCGGTGACGTCGACGGCTGGGTCCAGGTCCCGGGGGGCACCGTGCATGGTGAGGTCGACAGTGAGCCCGGAGGCCTGGGCTGCGAACGCGAGCTCCTCGACACGACCCAGACCCGGAGCCAGGCCGGCGACGTCGCGCTCAGGTGCTCCTGCAGCTGGGGCCGGGTCGGGGGCGGAGCCTGCCTCGCGCAGCAGTCCGAGCATCTGGTGCAGCTCGGTCATCGCGCCGACCCCGGTGTGCTCGATCGCCTCCAGGGCCGATAGGAGAGCCGGGTCCGCCTCCGTGTGCTGCCGACGTGCGCCAGCCGCCTGCAGCAGCATCGCGTTGACAGAGTGGGACACGACGTCGTGCAGGTCGCGAGCCACCCGGATCCGTTCGTCGCGGACCGCCTGGGCCGCCTCGAGGAGGCGACGTTCCTCAGCGCGTCGCTCGGCGGCGTACGCCAGGCGACCCAGTCCCCACACGGTCACGCTGATCGCGACCCAGAACGCGGCCGACCCGGCGAAGGTCCCGCCGACGTCGGCTGAGGCCTCCGCGGCGTTGTAGGCGTTGATGCCGAACGGGACGGCGCACCCGGCCAGGGCTCCGAGAGCTACCGGGCGTGGTTGGGTGCGTGAGACCGCGTGCAGCGCGGCGAGCAGACCGACGAACGGCTCGTAGCCGGGAGTGGCCAGACCGATGAGCCCGTAGACCCACGCGACCGCTGGCCCCAAGGGCTATGTCAACGGCACCAAGCTGAACGATGCGACCTTCGATGCGCAGCCGCGGTCCAAGTGGTGGCAGTTCGCCCTCGACGACGACAAGGTCATGGCCGAGATGGAGGCGCTCCACGCCCAGTACGAGGAGAGCCGCAAGCTGCTGGAACAGCGCTTCATCGACAAGGTCGACAAGCTGCAGCGCGGTGACGAACTTCCGCCGGGCGTGATGAAGATGGTCAAGGTCTTCGTCGCCACCAAGCGCAAGATCCAGCCGGGCGACAAGATGGCCGGCCGTCACGGCAACAAGGGCGTGGTGTCGCGCATCACCCCGATCGAAGACATGCCGTACCTTGAAGACGGCACGCTCGTCGACATCGTGCTGAACCCGCTCGGCGTGCCGTCGCGCATGAACGTGGGTCAGATCCTCGAGACGCATCTCGGCTGGGCCTGCGCGCGGCGTCGGCAAGAAGATCAACGAGATGCTGAAGATCTACCAGCAGAAGGGCGACATGACGCCGCTCAAGAAGGAGATCAGCTCGCTCTACGCAGGTGACGAGTCCGTCACCGACCTCGACGACGACAGCATGGTCCGCCTCGGCGAGCATCTGTCCAAGGGCATCTCCGATCGCCACTCCGGTGTTCGACGGCGCCAAGGAAGCCGACATCGTCGAGATGCTGGAGCGGGCAGGGCTCGATGCCTCGGGCCAGTCCACCGTCTTCGACGGCCGCACCGGCGAGCAGTTCGACCGCAAGGTGACCGTGGGCTACATCTATATGCTGAAGCTCCACCACCTCGTGGACGACAAGATCCACGCGCGTTCGATCGGCCCGTACTCGCTCGTTACCCAGCAGCCGCTGGGCGGCAAGGCGCAGTTCGGCGGCCAGCGTTTCGGCGAGATGGAGGTGTGGGCGCTCGAAGCTTATGGCGCCGCCTACACGCTGCAGGAAATGCTGACCATCAAGTCGGACGACGTTGCCGGCCGTACCAAGGTCTACGAAGCGATCGTCCGCGGCGACGACACCTTCGAGGCGGGCATCCCCGAGAGCTTCAACGTTCTCGTCAAGGAAATCCGCTCGCTCGGCCTCAATGTCGAACTCGATACATCGACCGAACACGAAGCCCGCGGCAGCCGGACGCCGAACGGATCGCACCTCCTCAGAACGCGGCGGAATAAGCCTGCCGAGTTCACCCCCATTCACTTCGGATGCTTCCGGGCCCGAGCCTCCCCGGGAAGCTCCGATACGAGGAGATACTAGATGAATACCATCACCACGTCATGGACCCGTTCAATCCGCAGGTCCCGGTGCAGATGTTCGATCAGATGAAGATCTCGCATCGCCAGCCCCGAGAAGATCCTCAGCTGGTCGTACGGCGAGATCAAGAAGCCCGAGACCATCAACTACCGCACGTTCAAGCCCGAGCGCGACGGCCTGTTCTGCGCGCGCATCTTTGGGCCGGTGAAGGACTACGAGTGCCTGTGCGGCAAGTACAAGCGCATGAAGTTCAAGGGCGTCATCTGCGAGAAGTGCGGCGTCGAAGTCACGCTGAGCCGCGTCCGCCGCGAGCGCATGGGCCACATCGAGCTCGCCGCGCCCGTCGCCCACATCTGGTTCCTGAAGTCGCTGCCGTCGCCGTATCGCGCTGCTGCTCGACATGACGCTCAAGGACATCGAGCGCATCCTCTACTTCGAGCAGTACGTCATTCTCGATGCCGGCCTGACCCCGTTCACGCAGAACGAGCTGCTGACCGAAGAGCAGTATCCTCGACGCGCAGGACGAGTATGGCGCCGACAGCTTCACCGCCAAGATCGGCGCCGAAGCCATCCGCGACATGCTGCTCGCGCTCGACCTCGAAAAGATCGCCGCGGACCTCCGCGTCGAGATCGCCGAGTCGACCACCGAGCTGAAGCCCAAGAAGCTGGCCAAGCGCCTGAAGATCGTCGAGCAGTTCATCGTTTCGGGCAACAAGCCCGAGTGGATGATCATGACCGTCATCCCGGTCATTCCGCCGGAACTGCGCCCGCTCGTCCCGCTGGACGGCGGCCGCTTTGCCACGTCCGATCTCAACGACCTCTATCGCCGCGTCATCAACCGCAACAACCGCCTGAAGCGCCTGATCGAGCTGCGCGCGCCGGACATCATCATCCGCAACGAAAAGCGCATGCTGCAGGAAGCGGTCGACGCGCTGTTCGACAACGGCCGCCGTGGCCGCACCATCACCGGTGCCAACAAGCGTCCGCTGAAGTCGCTGTCCGACATGCTCAAGGGCAAGCAGGGCCGGTTCCGCCAGAACCTGCTCGGCAAGCGCGTCGACTATTCCGGCCGTTCGGTGATCACCGTGGGTCCGGAGCTGAAGCTGCACCAGTGCGGCCTGCCCAAGAAGATGGCGCTCGAGCTGTTCAAGCCGTTCATCTACTCGCGGCTCGAGGCCAAGGGCTTCTCGTCGACCGTGAAGCAGGCCAAGAAGCTCGTCGAGAAGGAGAAGCCCGAGGTCTGGGATATCCTCGACGAAGTGATCCGCGAGCACCCGGTTCTGCTGAACCGCGCGCCGACGCTGCACCGTCTGGGCATCCAGGCGTTCGAGCCGCATCCTGATCGAAGGCAAGGCGATCCAGCTGCATCCGCTGGTCTGCGCGGCGTTCAACGCCGACTTCGACGGCGACCAGATGGCCGTGCACGTGCCGCTGTCGCTCGAAGCGCAGCTCGAAGCCCGCGTGCTGATGATGTCGACCAACAACATCCTGCACCCGGCGAACGGCCAGCCGATCATCGTGCCGTCGCAGGACATCGTGCTCGGCCTCTACCACCTCTCGCCTGATGAACGAGAACGAGCCCGGGCGAGGGCATGGCCTTCTCCGACATGGGCGAGCTCGAGCACGCGCTGGCGACCGGCGTCGTCACCATGCACACCAAGATCAAGGGCCGCGTCGACGTCTATGACGAGAACGGCAAGCATTCGACCGAGATCGTCGAGACGACGCCGGGCCGCATGATGATCGGCAAGCTGCTGCCCAAGAGCATCGCAGGTGCCGTACGCGACGGCCAACCAGCTGATGACCAAGAAGATGATCTCCAAGATGATCGACACGGTCTATCGCGGCTGCGGTCAGAAGGAGACGGTGATCTTCTGTGACCGCATCATGGACCTGGGCTTCAAGCACGCTGCCCGCGCCGGCATCTCGTTCGGCAAGGACGACATGGTCATCCCGCCGACCAAGTACGAAGATCGTCGAGGACACCCGCAAGCTGGTCGAGGAATTCGAGCAGCAGTACAATGACGGCCTGATCACTCAGGGCGAAAAGTACAACAAGGTGGTCGACGCCTGGGCCAAGTGCGGTGACAAGGTCGCCGAGGAAATGATGAAGGGCATCGCCGCCGTTCAGTTCGACAAGGAAACCGGTCGTCAGAAGCCGATCAACTCGGTCTACATGATGAGCCACTCGGGTGCGCGTGGTTCGCCGGCGCAGATGAAGCAGCTTGCCGGCATGCGCGGCCTGATGGCGCGTCCGGACGGCTCGATCATCGAGACCCCGATCACGGCCAACTTCAAGGAAGGCCTCAACGTTCTCGAGTACTTCAACTCCACCCACGGTGCCCGTAAGGGTCTCGCGGACACGGCGCTGAAGACCGCGAACTCGGGCTACCTGACCCGTCGTCTCGTCGACGTGGCGCAGGACTCGATCATCACCGAGCTCGATTGCGGCACCGAGCGTGGCCTCACCATGGAGCCGATCGTCGATGCCGGCCAGGTCGTCGCCTCGCTCGGTCAGCGCATCCTCGGCCGCACCACGGCCGACGATATCGTCCACCCCGAGAACGGCGAGGTGCATCGTCACAAGGGCACGCTGCTCACCGAAAAGGACGTGGACCTCATCGAGGCTGCCAAGGTCCAGTCGGTCCAGCATCCGCTCGCCGCTGACCTGCGATCTCCGCACAGGGCTGCTGCGCCGCCTGCTACGGTCGCGACCTTGCTCGTGGTACTCCGGTCAATATCGGCGAAGCTGTGGGCGTTATCGCCGCCCAGTCGATCGGCGAGCCGGGCACCCAGCTCACCATGCGTACGTTCCACATCGGTGGCACGGCGCAGGTGGTCGACACCTCGTTCCTCGAGGCTGGTGCCGAAGGCAAGATCGAGATCCGCAACCGCAACGTGGCCAAGGTCGCCGGCGGCCAGCTGGTCGCCATGGGCCGTAACGTCACCATCGCCATCCTCGACCCCGAGGGCAAGGACCGCGCCACGCACCGCGTGACCTACGGTGCCAAGCTCCGCGTCGACGACGGCGCCGAGGTCAAGCGCGGCCAGCGTATCGCCGAATGGGATCCGTACACCCGTCCGGTGCTGGCGGAAGTCGACGGCGAAGTCGCCTTCGAGGACCTGGTCGATGGTGCCTCGGTGGCGGAAAACACCGACGAGACCACCGGCTTCACCAAGCGCGTCGTCATGGACTGGCGCGGTAGCCAGCGCAGCGATGCGCTGAAGCCGGCCCTCACGATCAAGCGCAGCGGCGCGGTGTCAAGCTCGATCGTGGTGGCGAAGCCCGCTACCTGCTCTCGGTCGACGCGGTCATCGCGGTCGAGCCCGGCGAGAAGGTGTCGCCGGGTGACGTGCTGGCGCGTATCCCGCTCGAAAGCGCCAAGACCAAGGACATCACCGGCGGTCTGCCGCGTGTGGCCGAACTGTTCGAAGCCCGTCGTCCGAAGGATCACGCGATCATTGCCGAGATCAACGGCACGATCAAATTCGGTCGCGACTACAAGAACAAGCGCCGCATCATCATCGAGCCGGCGGAAGAGGGCGGCGAGCCGGTCGAGTACCTGATCCCGAAGGGCAAGCCGTTCCACCTGCAGGAAGGCGACACCATCGAGAAGGGTGAATACATCCTCGACGGCAACCCGGCACCGCACGACATCCTGGCGATCAAGGGCGTGGAAGAGCTTGCTCGCTACCTCGTCAATGAGATCCAGGAAGTCTACCGGCTCCAGGGCGTGCTGATCAACGACAAGCACATCGAGGTGATCGTTCGCCAGATGCTGCAGAAGGTCGAGATCGTGAACCCGGGTGACATCGGGCATGCTCAAGGACGAGCAGCTCGACAAGCTGGACTTCGACGAGCTCAACGACCAGCTGGTCGCCGACGGCAAGAAGCCGGCGACCGCCAACCCGGTGCTGCTCGGCATCACCAAGGCGTCGCTGCAGACCCGCTCGTTCGTGTCGGCCGCGTCCTTCCAGGAAACCACCCGCGTCCTCACCGAGGCGGCGGTTTCCGGCAAGGCCGACCTGCTCGAAGGCCTCAAGGAAAACGTCATCGTCGGCCGCCTGATCCCGGCCGGCACCGGTGCCGGCACCACCAAGGCCAAGGCCGATCGCCGACCCGTCGCGACGACATGATTCTCGAAGAGCGCCGCCGCCAGGCCGAGACCGCCGCCATCGCGGCCCGACGCGCCCGGCCCCGGCGGAACCGGCCGAGTAATCGGCAGCGCCATCGCAGAACTTCGAAAGGGCCCTCCGGGGCCCTTTCTTTTCGCCGGCTCCTTCTTTGCCTACGGCAGTGTCATGGAACCGTCACCCGATGCGCATAGAAGGCGCGAATAGGCTGGAGGTGTGCGATGAGCGGAGAGTGTGGGGCAGGGTGGACGACTACATCGCCGAAATGCTGGTCGAGGAAGACACCAGTCTCGTAGCGCGCTGGCGCCAACGCGGCCGCAGGGCTGCGTCCATCGACGTGTCCGCCAGCGCAGGGCAAGTTCCTCAACCTGATCGTTCGCATGACCGGTGCCAGGCACATCCTCGAGGTCGGCACGCTAGGCGGCTACTCGACCATCTGGATGGCCAAGGCTCTTCCGGCCGATGGCCAGTTGGTGACGCTGGAGTACGAGCCGCTGCATGCCGAGGTGGCGCGCCGCAACATCGAGCGGGCAGGGCTCTGCCAATCAGGTCACGGTCCATGTCGGCGCTGCTGCCGATACGTTGCCGAAACTGGCCGCTGCCAATCCCGAGCCGTTCGATCTCGTCTTCATCGATGCCGACAAGCCCAGCAACCCGATCTATCTCGACTGGGCGATCAAGCTCGGCCGGCCGGGGACGGTCATTGTCCTCGACAACGTCGTGCGCGACGGGCAGTTGGTGAACGCCGAAAGCCGCGACCCCAACGTGCTTGGCAGTCGGGCGGCCTTCGACCTGATCGCGGCCAACCCGCGCCTCTCGGCGACGGCGCTGCAGACCGTTGGCGGCAAGGGCTATGACGGCTTCGCCATCATGATCGTCGACTGAGGCTCAGGGCGTCGGCGCGCAGCCGACATACTCGGTGTACTGCTCCAGCAGCACCGACCACACCCCGAAGGCAGCATTGAGGTTCTCGCGCGCGACCCCGTACGTGCCAGGGCAGGGGTTGCGGCGAGGCCCAGTGCGACGGCTCCCAGCAGGCGCCCCACTTCATCGATTTTCCTCACCGTGCGGGCTCCGCCGACCGATACACTTTGTCCACGGCCGGCCAATGCGGGACAGGGCGATCTACTACCCGAGCCTCGAAAGCGGAGGAAAACCGGACGCATGATCTGGTGTCAGCCATGCGTTCGCGGCACGTTAGCTCTGCCCTCCGAGCCCGTTCCCAAGAGGAACGGAAATTCCCCGGATTTCCGGCGGCGTGAGCATCATGTTGCCGCTGAAGAATCCTTGACGGGGGGAACTCACTGTCATATAGGGCGCAACCTTAGCGGTCGGTCGTGAAGTTCACGCGGGTATCCGCCACCTTGTGCGGGCACCCAGGAACTTCAAACACATCGCCAAAGGCAAGAGACGACGACAAATCTTTGTGCGCATTAACGCTTGGTCAACAGCCGGGCGGTCCGCTGCAATGAGAGGCGCTGCTGCTCCGTTTTGGGGTGGAATTGGCGCCCCTTCGGTTTGCCATCGTCTTTCGCAACCAACTTCGGACCGATGGAAAGAGCGCAATGCCGACCATTAATCAGTTGATCCGCAAACCTCGGGTATCCAAGCCCAAGCGGAACAAAGTACCGGCGATGGAAGCAAACCCGCAGAAGCGCG